>NZ_JBJZOO010000008.1:0-177568 GCF_047200775.1 Nocardia spongicola
CCTAGGTCACGTACTTCCCTTACGTCGCTGATTGCGCTCGTACACCAGCCGCAAACCGGTCAGCGTGAGATGCGGATCATGATGGTCGATCGTCTCCGATTCCGGGACGATCAACGGCGCGGTCGCCCCGGTCGCCACCACCACGACATCGGGACCTGCGAAAGTATCGAACTCGTCGCGAATCCGATCGATCAGTCCGTCCACCAATCCGGCGAAACCGAATACCGCGCCGGATTGCATGCATTCCATACTGTTCTTCCCCAGCACCGAACGTGGCTTGGTCAACTCGGCTCTCCGCAGCGCACTGCGTTCCACCAGCGCATCGGTGGCGATCTCTACACCAGGAGCGATGATCCCGCCAAGGAATTCCCCCTTCTTCGACACCAGATCCACGCAGATCGCCGTACCGAAGTCGACGACAATCACCGGAGCGGAATACCGCTGGTAAGCGGCAAGACAATTGACGATACGATCCGCGCCGACTTCTTTCGGATTGTCGACCAGCAGTGGAATACCGGTGCGTATACCCGGTTCCACCAACACGTGCGGCACATGCTCCCAGTACTGGCTGAGCATGCCGCGCAGTTCGCGCAGCACCGGCGGCACAGTGGAGAGTGCACAGACACCGATCACCTCGTCCAGCTGCGCCCCGACCAATCCCCGCACCTGCATGGCGAATTCATCGGCGGTCAGTAACGGGTTGGTGTGCATGCGCCAGTACCGAACCAATTTCGCATGTGCTCCAGTGCCGGAGAACAGCCCGAGTTCGATACTGGTACTGCGAACATCGATGGTCAGTAACATGCCGAGTCCGCCGGTCCTCAGACGACGGACAGGCCGCGCGGCGAGGTCAGACCAGAACCCTCTGGTGCGTGTGCTGGATCCGCACCCAGCTCGACCAGACGATTTCGCTTATCGACGAACACAACCTTGGGGTCGTACTCCGCCAGTTCCTGCTCGTTCAGCTGACCGTAGGCGATCAAGATCACCAGATCGCCGGGGTGGACCAGATGGGCTGCGGCGCCGTTGATACCGATCACGCCGGAACCCCGCTCACCCGCGATGACGTAGGTCTCCAACCTGGCGCCGTTATCGATGTCGACGATGCAGACCTGCTCACCTTCCAGCAGATCCGCCGCATCGAGCAAGTCCTGGTCCACGGTGACCGAACCCACGTAGTGCAGATCGGCATGGGTCACGGTGGCGCGGTGGATTTTCGACTTCATCATGGTGCGCAGCATGGTGTCGCCCTTTCTAGTTCGTGGGAGGAAGCAGGGCGGGATCTGGCACCGCCGGGGCAGGCTCGGCAGCGTCCGCGCCGGACCGCGAACCGCTGGCATGGGGATGGCCATCGATCGGAGCACCGAGCGTAACGGCGATATTGTCGATGAGCCGGGTGGTGCCGATCCGCGCCGCGATCAGCAACCTGGCATTCCCGGTTATCGGGGCAGGCCCGAGAGTGGCCGAGCGCAGCTCCAGATAATCGAGTTCGATGCCACTCGCGGCAGCGAGCACCTGCTCGGCGGCGGCGAGCACCGCATCAGCGCCCGCACCGCCCGCGTGCTTGCCCGCCACCAGTGCGGCCGATAGAGCAAGCGCCGATTCACGCTGCGCCGCATCGAGATAGCGATTACGTGAGGACATCGCCAGACCATCGGGTTCGCGCACGGTGACCACCGGAGTGATCTTCACATCGAAGTTCAGGTCACGGACCAGCTGCCGGATCAGCGTGAGCTGCTGGTAATCCTTCTCCCCGAAGAACGCCTCGGTCGGGCGGGCGATCTGCAGCAGTTTGGCGACCACAGTGAGCATGCCCGTGAAATGAGTCGGCCTACTGGCTCCCTCCAGCTCGGCCCCGAGCGGACCGGGGAGCACCGTAGTACGCGGGCCGTCCGGATACATATCGGATACGCTCGGCGCGAACACCAGATCGACTCCCTCCGCACGCAGCAGCTCGACATCGGAGTCCACGGTGCGGGGATAGCTGTCCAGGTCCTCGTTCGCGCTGAATTGCAAGGGGTTGACGAAGATCGAGACGATAACCACCTGGTTGGTCCGCTTGGCCAGCCGCACGATCTCCAGATGACCCTCGTGGAGCGCGCCCATCGTCGGAACCAGCGCTACTGTGCGACCGACACCGCGCAGGGCGCCGGATACGGCACCGAGCACCGCGGGGTCATGGTGCACGGTCAGCTCACCAGGCCGGTAAGCACCGCGCAATGTCGGATCGAACATCAATGTCCTTCCAATAGCTCGATAACGGCGGGGGCGGTGCCCGCCCGTTCCGCGGTGCGCAACGACAATCCCCGATACCCCGCCGCCAACCTGGGGTCCACCGGGGTCAGCGCCGCCAGATGCGCGGCCACCGCGTCGGCGTCACCACGAGCGACCGGGCCGGTCAACCCGGCCTGGCCCCGGCGTAACGCGTTGTCCAGCGCGGCCGAAGCCAAGGGAGCGAGCAGCCGTTCGGCCAGGCCACCCGGCTGATCGTCGACCGTCTGCTGCCCGAGCAATCCTGGCCCAGCCAATGCAGCTCGCAGTGCGTCCAGTGCGTCGAGAACCACTGTCAACAGATGACCGCTGCCATGCACGAGCGCGGCGTGGTACAGCTGCCGGTGCTCCTCCGGCACCCGGACCGGTTCACCGCCCATCTCGATCACCAGCGACTGCGCGATGGCGTAGCCGACCTCGTCGGCCGCGGTAATACCGAAACAAGCGTTACCCAGCCTGGTCAGATCCTCCTCATGACCGGTGAAGGTCATGGCGGGGTGGATCGCCAGCGGGAGTGCGCCGATTTCGGTGAGTGGGGCGAGTACTCCGATACCGTTCGCCCCGGAAGTATGCGCAACGATGGTGCCAGGACGGACCACGCCCGCGCAGGCCAGACCCCGAACCAGGCCGGCGAGTTCGATGTCGGGTACCGCGAGCAACAGCAGCTCGCTGTGCGCGGCCACCTCTTCGGCAGGCAGAATCTTCGAATCCGGTAGCCGGGTTCCGGCACGGCGCACCGAGGCATCGGAGACCGCGCAGACCCCGAACACCACATGGCCGGTCCGCTCCAACGCGGCACCGAGTGCCGAACCGACACGTCCTGCCGAAATGACGCCGACGGTCAACCGGGCGGGGGGCAGGTCACAGCCCGGCATCACATCGTCGGAATCGATGCTCCTCGAGGTCAACGGCGTCCTCTCGATGACGTTCCAGTCCCGCCATGCGGGTACCGGACGGTACGGTGCGAGAATATCGGCACGCCGCAGGCCGATGCCACCGGGGGTCACGTGATTTAGGCCGCACTGCTCTCGAACACATGACGGGTCAGTGTTCGTTTACCGCTGTTGCCGCCCTTCGGACTGCAAATTGGCCATGATCTCCGCGACGGAGAGCCGCTGCTCCGATGCCTCGGTGTTGTCGTCGGCCCTACGCCGGTGCCTCCTGCCGTTGCCCGATGTGCCCACCGGGGTCGCGGGGAGTGACTGTCGCGTAGATTCCTGGCGCGGCTCGGGCTGCCCGGCTTGGTTCGGCTCGGAGCGCTCGGCCTTCGACTCGGGCCGCCCAGCATCCTTCGAACCGGGCCGTCCGACCCGCTCGGACTCCGGCCGCCTTGCCTGCTGCGACCGGGGTTCGTCGGGCGATTCGTCCATGGACCCGGCGAATGCGTCGATCCAGCCACGCGACTGGGTGAACCAGGCCTGCTCGGCATCGGTGAGTTCGGAGTCGTCGATATCAGAGGAGACGATGGTGGTCTCGGCGGTGACCGGCTCGTCGAAGGGGCTGGCGAAGATCGGCCGCTCGGGATGATCCGCCTGGAAGATCGGCGTAAAACTGCCACCCCGTTGTTGCTCAGCGGAAGCGGGCCAAGCCTCGGCATCTGCTGAGCCGTTATCGGCCGATTCCGTGTTCGAGCTGGTCAGCTCGTGGATTCTAGTCGCATCGGCCCGCAATGCCGGGCGATCCATCGGCAGCTCTCCGTCATACAGCCGCTGCAGGCTCTTGCGGAGCACAGTGAGCTCCGCACGCAGCGCCACGAGTTCGGCCACGTCGGCTCCCACTTCCTCCCGGATCCTCGCCTCGATACCGAGTTCGTACTCGCGCCGCGCGGTGACCTCCCGCTCCAGTTGCAACTCGTAGACCGTCTGCATATCGCGGACCTTGGCCTTGTCTATCGTCGCTTCCTTGCGGTACCTTGTCGCGGCCAGCGCGCCGATGGCCGCAGCCCACAGCGCCACGACCAGGCCTGTCCGAACGAGCTGCACGTTGTCACTGAATATCAGGAAAACGCTGGCAACCAGACCCAAGACGATCAAGACGCCGATGAAAAATCTTCCCGCGTCGTCTCGCTGTCGACTGGAGGCGCTGCTCCGGGAAGGTGAAACCATGCCAGCCAGAGTAGCCAAAACAATGAGCCATGCGCAGAATGCGCTCGCGTAAGTCGCCTCGGAAAACTAGCTACGCAGTTGCCACCCAGGTAATCAGGCCATCTAGGTAGGCGCCGCATCATCGGTCGGGTCCTCCGGAGCACGGCAGCAGTACTCCAGCCAGAGAGCCGCGGCAACCAGAACCACTCCAGCCAGCATCCCGACAATCGCACCGGGACTATCGGCGGCCGCCGCGCGCATAGTGTCACGCTGCGGGAGAACCCAGCACAGGAAGCCGAGCCAAACACCGCCCGCGATGGACCCCACCTGAGCTGATGCCTTGGCCAACGCCACGGCACGGGCCGCGGTGATCGGATGCAACTGGTGGCGACCGTCGCCGATCTGGTGATCGTTTACTCTGGCTCGGATCACAAAAGCGAGCACCACTTCGATAACGGCCACCGGATAGAGCGAGGCGCCCGCGAAAATCGAGATCGGTGGAAAACTGTCGTAGGCCATCCTGGTGGCGATCCAGGTGACAAGCGCGGCGACGAACACATTCGCTACCAGGTCGAGGACGCGGGTCGGCTTCAATTTCACGATGCCGCACCCGCCAGCGAGAACTCGGTTCGGCGCACCCCGGCACGCTCGGCCGGATCGAGCCGCGCCAGCAGATCCGCGACAGGGTGGGTGACACCATTGATCTCCAACATCGCGTCCGGCACCACATCCAGCCACGGCACCAGGACAAAAGCCCGGCGGTGCGCCTGTGGGTGCGGCAGGATCAGCTCCGGATCGGTGCTGCGGCAAGCGACCGGCATACCACCCTCGCCCAGCCGCGCGCACCACACCACGTCCACGTCGAGCGTCCGCGCTCCCCATCGCGTATCACGGATACGCCCCGCGGCATCCTCCAGCTCTCGGCCGCGACGCAGCCAGTCCATACAGTCGAAGTCCTGGTCCGATACCAACACAGCCGCGTTGAGGTAGTCGTCCTGCGGGACACCGCCCCATGGCTCGGTCGTGTACACCGCGGAAACGGCCAGTACCCGATGCCCCAATCCGTCCAGAACACTGCGCAGGTGGGCAAGTCGGTCACCCAGGTTCGATCCGATGGACAGCACCGCACGGGTCATCGATGGGCTCCAGCAGGGCTCGGCCGACTCGAGCGCGCGGCCGTGTCCGGACTTCGTTCGCTCATTCGACGGGCTCCTGCCGGTAACGGGAGGTGACCACCCGGACATCGGCGAAGGTATGCGGGATCGGCGCGGCGGGCTTGTGCACAACCACCTCGACCGACTCGATCCGCGAATCGGCCATCACATCGTCGGCGATCTCCGCGGCTACCGTCTCGATGAGGTTGCGCGGGCTGCCCTGGACGATACGCACCGCCCGCTCGGCCAATGCGCCGTAGTCGACGGTGGCCACCAAATCGTCGGACGCCGCGGCAGCCGTGCAATCCACCCATACCGTCAGGTCGATCACGAATTCCTGACCGTCGCGACGCTCATGCTCGAATACCCCATGTCGCCCGTAGACACGCAGGCCGCGCAGCTCGATTCGATCAGTGCCCCGCCGGAGCGGAGAATTCCGCGGCGGCGCATCCTCTTCGGTACGGACCGAGGATCGGTTCATCGGTGAGCTCCTCCAGCTGTCGATCGGGTCGTGCCATGCTGTACGACGCGCTGCCCCGCGGCGTTCTGCCATACGGTGGTGACGGTGATCGCATCCAGCGAGGCGCGTACGTCGTGTACACGCACTCCCCATGCGCCGTGCAGGGCGGCAAGCGCGGAAATGGTCGCAGTGGCTGTCTCCCGGCCGTCCGGTGGACGCGGCCCCGTGTCGTCGGCGAGCAATGTGCCGAGGAAACGCTTGCGCGAAGCACCGATCAGGATCGGCAGTCCGGTGGCGACCAGTTCGGGCAGCGCGCCGAGTAGTGCCCAGTTGTGTTCGGCATTCTTCGCGAAACCCAGCCCAGGATCGAGGATCAACCGGGACGGGTCCACCCCCGCGGCCACGGCCAGATCGGCCTGAACGGTCAGTTCGGCGAGTACCTCGGCGACCACGTCGTCATAGTGGTCGGCGGGGCCGGTATGCCGGTAGTCGACACCTGCCCGCCAGTGCATGAGAATCCACGGAACCCGGGCGGAGGCGACCACCCGAGCCATATCGGGATCGGCGCGGCCGCCGGAAACGTCGTTCACCACCGATACCCCGGCTTCGATCGCCGCCTCGGCCACCACGGCCCGCATAGTATCCACGCTGGTCGGCACACCAGCAGCGGCCAGGCCGCGGATAACCGGCAACACCCGCGCGGCTTCGGTCGCCGCGTCAACGCGCACCGCACCCGGCCTTGTCGACTCCCCACCTACATCGATGAGGTCCGCGCCCGCCTCATAAAGCCGCACACCGTGTGCGATAGCAGCTTCCAGAGCCAGGTATCTACCGCCATCGGAGAACGAATCGCTGGTGACATTCACTACGCCGAGCACCGCACAACAGCGACCGCCGCGTGGCACCACGCCCGCGAGCCCGTTCGCCTCGGCCTCGCTCACTTCCGCAGGATGAGATCGAGCGCCTCGGCGCGCGAGGCGGCGTTGGACTGGAGTAGTCCGCGCACGGCGGAAGTGGTGGTGCTCGCGCCCGGTTTACGGATGCCACGCATCGCCATACAGAGATGTTCGGCCTCGACCACAACGATCGTGCCGCGCGGATCGAGCTTGCGCATAACCGCTTCGGCGATCTGGCTGGTCAGACGTTCCTGAACTTGGGGCCGCTTGGCATAGAGATCAACCAGCCTCGCCAGCTTGGATAAACCGGTGACCCGGCCGTGTGGACCTGGGATATAGCCGACGTGGGCGACACCGTGGAACGACACCAAGTGGTGCTCGCAGGTGGAGTACAACGGGATATCCCGAACCAGCACGAGCTCCTGATGTCCCTCATCGAAGGTGGTGTCGAGCACCGAATCCGGTTCTAGGTAGAGACCGGCGAAAGTCTCGCGGTACGCGCGCGCGACACGAGCGGGTGTGTCACGCAGACCGGGCCGATCCGGATCCTCACCGACGGCGATCAGCAACTCCCGTACCGCGGCTTCGGCCCGACGCTGATCGAATGACCTGCCGGTTTCCAGCGCGACCAGTCCAGGCTCGGCGCTACCCGCACCGATACCGCGATATTCAGCATTAACCAACTGAGCGTCATCCGCCTGGGCGAGGATATAACCACCGTCGTGATTGTTGGCCGACAATCGAGGACACCTCCAAAATCTCGGGGTGCCTGTCGTTACCAGGCACTCCCGAGTCGAGCCTAATCGGCACGGGTCAGTGTCGACCGTTCGGTCCATCCCATTCGCCGTTATTACCCTCACCGTTCGGATCGGTGTGGTGCGGCTCATTGCTGTCGTTACTGCCGCCGTGGTCGCCATACCCACCCTGGCCGTAGCCTTCCGCGGGCGCACTCTGCTGCGGGCCCCCTTGCTGGGGTCCCCACTGTGGATAGCCGGGCGGTGGCTGCTGCGGGTTACCCCAGCCACTTGGCTGCCCCTGCGGCTCGTCCCGTGGCGGCCAGCCGGGAGCAGACCACCCCGCGGGCGCACCGTAGTCCGGCCGCGAACCATGCGTGCCCTGGTGGTGCGGATAGGCCGGGGCAGGCGCTTGCGGCAGCGGGTACCCGGGTGCGGGCGAACGACCGTATTGTGGCGGCGCACCGTAACCGCTCCCGTGTGGCGGATAGCCATTGGCGGCCTGCTGTTCGCGTTGCGCGGCCGCGGCTACCGGTTTGACCAATGGTTCCGGCGGCCACGTCTCGCCGCGTTCGGCGGCGAGCTCACCCGGAGTCTTCACCGGCGGCTTGTCCGAGGGGACACGATCGCCGAAGTCGTTGAACGCGGTGATCCGCGGACGCTTGTGCACCGCGGCGAGAATCTGCTCGAGGTCTTTGCGATGCAGGGTCTCCCGCTCCAGCAACGCGGTGGCCAGATCGTCGAGCACATCGCGGTACTCATTGAGAATGGCCCACGCCTCGGTGTGCGCGGCCTCGATCAGGTTACGCACCTCTTCGTCGATCGCCCCTGCCACCTCGTGCGAATACTCCGAACCCATCCCCATCGAACGCCCGAGGAACGGATCACCCTGTTCCTGGCCGTACCTGACCGCACCGAGCCGAGCACTCATACCGTATTCGGTGACCATCGCACGCGCGATCTTGGTGGCTTGGTCGATATCGGAGGACGCGCCGGTGGTCGGCTCATGGAACACCAGTTCCTCGGCCGCACGCCCACCCATCGCCATGACCAGGCGGGCGATCATCTCCGAACGAGTCATCAGGCCCTTATCGTCCTCCGGCACCGTCATGGCGTGACCACCGGTGCGGCCACGCGCCAAGATGGTGACCTTGTAGACCGGCTCGATATCCGGCATGGCCCACGCGGCCAAGGTATGGCCGCCCTCGTGGTAAGCGGTGATCTTCTTCTCGTGCTCGCTGATGATCCGGCTCTTACGGCGTGGTCCGCCGATCACCCGATCGACCGATTCCTCCAGCGATTCACCGGTGATCACCGCACCGTTCTCCCTGGCGGTGAGCAGCGCGGCCTCATTGATCACATTGGCCAGGTCCGCACCCGACATACCGACAGTGCGCTTGGCCAGCCCGTCCAGATCGGCTTCCGGTGAAATCGGCTTACCTTGCGAGTGCACCCGGAGAATGGCGCGACGTCCGGCGAGGTCTGGATTGCTGACCGGGATCTGCCGATCGAATCGACCCGGACGCAACAGCGCGGGGTCGAGGATATCGGGACGGTTGGTCGCGGCGATCAAGATGATGCCGGTGCGATCGCCGAAGCCGTCCATCTCCACCAATAGCTGGTTGAGGGTTTGCTCACGTTCGTCGTGACCGCCACCGAGGCCCGCGCCGCGCTGACGGCCGACCGCGTCGATCTCGTCGACGAAAATAATGCAGGGGCTGTTCTGCTTGGCCTGCTCGAACAGATCACGCACCCGGGAAGCTCCGACGCCGACGAACATCTCGACGAAATCCGAGCCGGAGATGGTGAAGAACGGCACGCCCGCCTCACCTGCGACGGCACGCGCCAGCAAGGTCTTACCGGTGCCCGGTGGACCGTAGAGCAGAACACCCTTGGGAATCTTGGCCCCGAGTGCTTGGTACCGTACCGGGCTCTGCAAGAAGTCCTTGATCTCGTAGAGCTCCTCGACCGCCTCATCGGCACCGGCCACATCGGCGAAGGTGGTCTTGGGCATATCCTTGGACAGCTGTTTGGCTTTCGATTTCCCGAACCCCATCATGCCGCCGCGGCCACCACCCTGCATACGGGCCATCACGAAGATGAACAGGCCGAGCAGGATCACCATCGGCAACACGAACAGCAGGATCTGGGTGAACCAGCTCTCCTGCTTGACCACGGTGTTGTAGTCGGCACCGGAGTTCTTCACGGCATCGAAGATCTGCGCGGAAGTCTCGCTGCCACCCGGATACTTGGTGATGATCTTGCTTTCACCCTCGGTGGCGTCGTTGCCCGACTTCAGCTCGATGCGTAGCTGCTGCTCACGATCGTCTATCTGAACTTTCTGAACGTTGCTCTTGTTCTCGAGCTGGCTCAGGGCAACCGACGTATCGACGCTCTTCCAGCCCCGCGTGTCGTTGCCGAAGTAGCTGAACACATAGATCACGAGCAAGATGCCCGAGACTATGGCCAGGGTGCGAAACACATTCTTGCGGTTCATAGAGCGTCGGCCGGGGCGGCCAGTCCTTTCCGGTGTCTCCGGTTCTTGCCTAGCGATGCGTCTGGCGCATCCGGTTCCATGCGGATTCGGATGCGGACATGCCACGTTACCGCGTACGGTCT
The DNA here is from genome assembly GCF_047200775.1 of Nocardia spongicola. Lineage (NCBI taxonomy): Bacteria > Bacillati > Actinomycetota > Actinomycetes > Mycobacteriales > Nocardiaceae > Nocardia > Nocardia spongicola. The sequence goes on from NZ_JBJZOO010000008.1 coordinate 10,219, forward strand.
ATTCGATACATCGCGTAGTTCAGCTGCAGGTGCAGTCAAAGAGGTAAACGGGCGGGGACCGAAGGTGGTTCCCGGGGTCTCCTGCCCGGCTTCCTCCACGTGGTAACAATCTCCAAGTGGCAACAATCATGACATGTTCCGCCTATCGTGAGCGACGACACAATATCGCGCCGCGAACGGCAGGCACGGAAGCGGTAGCTCACTGACCACGAAAGCGCCAGGGAGCACCGCTGATCGGATACGAGCGCAAGGGGGTATCGACATAGTCGAGCTACGGACACCCACAGCGATACTGCGGCACGGCCACGGCAGGCTGATCGTGCTGCGACCCGAGTCCGATGGCGAGCGTGTGCTCGATGTTCCGGTCTCGGACCTGCTCGAGGTCCGGTTGAACCGACGGGCGGACGACGCGGTCGTCATCGAGATCTACCTGCGATACCCGACACCGGTGCTCACCGGGGTACCCGCTGATCGCACGCCGTTGCCGGTCCTGATCGCCGAGCACGACGTCCTCGCGGCCACCGAGATGGTAGACCGGATCAACACGCACATTCTGGCGACCCAGCGCATCGATGTGGCCGCCCCCGATCTGCGCCCACCGGCTCCCAGCTGGGACAAAGACGGCCCTACCCGCGCGGACGTGGAACGGGCCGTACGCAGGATGACACCGCGACGCGAGGCGAAACAGGCGATAGCGACCCTGCACCGCTCTGTGACACCGGAAGAGTACGTGCTGGAGACCGCCGTCGTGCACGCACTGCCACCGGCGGGCCCCGGCCTCGGCCTCCTGGCCGCTACCACCGTGCGATTGCTGTTCATCTCGATCGGCACACCCCACTGTGCCTACGAGTTGCCCATTCCGATGATCATGTGGACACATACCACTGATACCCCTGCCACAGGCTCCGGCGAGATCGGCACCGGACGCAGCACGACAAGCATCGAAGTGCACGACGGCAACCGGACACTGTGCTTCGTCGGCGCCGACCGCACCGATACCGAACGGATCACCCGCGCGGCGAACTTCGCAGTACGCCGCGAATCCGCCGACGGCGCCATCAGTCCCGCTGATCCAGGGGTCGCCCAGCTGTATTCGGAATGGGAACTGCTGGTGGAGCGGCACTCCCTCGGCATGGTCGACGATGCGCAGTTCCAGCGCTACGGTCGTGGCATTCTGCGCTCACTCCCCGACGGAAGCTGAGTGCAGCGCGATACGCCGCCACGGGCTGGTCGGACGTAGCCATAGTCGCAGCAGTTCCTTGCGCCGGTCGACGCCGCCGTCCTGCAGTTCGGCCAGATCCTCACAAGCCTGCCAGTAGGTCCAACCGGTGAGATAGGCGTCCCCGAACTGGCGCCAGTTGCGGTATTTACGCTGCGCCAGCGGCAGCGCGCGCCGGAGATAACCCCAAGCCACCTCGGCATCGAGATAGCCTGCGGTGTAGGCCATTCGCGCCACTGCGACCACTCTGGCCAGATCCCAGGCATGGATATCGCTCGGTAACGGCCGGACCAGATGATCGGTGAAACCGATCTTGATCGCCTGTGCCCAGATATCGTAGTCGCGAACCAGCGCCTCGGGATTGTCCATACCGCGGAACGCGCCGACCTGTCGCAGGAACGCCCGGTGCCGATCGGCCCGTTCACCGAAGCGATCACGTTCGCCGGCATTGATCGAGGCCGTGACGAGCGGATGCACCAGCGCGTAGAGCGGAGCGTGCATACCGTCGAGCAACTGTTCCATCGACGCCTGCGCCTCGGTTCCGTCGGTAATGCCCCACGCGCCGGTCAATGTATCGATGGCCAGCTCACGCCGATCACCGAGCGGATGCTCACGTTCCGGCCCGAGTAACAACGCATCATGAAAGGCATCCCAACGCGCCGAGTAGAAAGCACCGAGTGCCAGCGCCCGCAGCTCGTCACCGGACACCGCGGCGCCGGACCAATGGTCTTCCTCCCGCTCGTCCAACTCCGGATACGGGAACGTCGTCAAGGTGGGTACACCGCGCGAAGCCATGTCCCAATTGTTCCCTATCGCAGGCGCTGGGCACCGGGTATTCGGAGGATGCCACCTGCTCACCGACCCGGGCCCGCGGGTGGCACGACCATCGTATGAGCGATTTCTCCAGTGTCTCCCACTTGTACTGACACTCGTGGCGATCCGGAGCTAGTGTGCTGGCATGTGTAGAAATATCACCGTCCTGCGTGGCCTGGAACCTGCCGCGACCGAGCAGGAGATCTATGCCGCCGCACTGCAATATGTGCGTAAGGTCGGTGGCATTTCCGGTCTGAGTTCGACTACCAAGCCCGCGGTGGACAAGGCCGTCGCGGCCATCGCGGAGGCGACCACCACATTGCTCGCCGAACTGCCCGCCCGCAGAGTCGCACCGACCACAGAACCGCCGCTGCGCCGGATAGCCGCGCGCGAAGCCGCGGCGGGGGAATAGCCGATCCGGCTCAGGACAGGGCGTCGGCGCCGTAGACAGCAACACAGTCCAATGCGATCTCCAGCGGCAGACTGCGCTCCTCGATCGGAAATCCCAGCAGGTGTTCGATCCGCTGTATGCGGTAGCGGATCGTGTTCTTGTGCACACGGAGCAGTTTCGCCGTCGTCTCCGGGCTGCGATGGCTACGCAGATAAGCGTGCAATGTCTCACGTAAGCGCACAGTGTTCGCATCTCGGCCCGTCAGCGCGCCCAGTTCCCGCCGCACCAACCCACGCATAGCCGCATCGTCCGCACCAGCCACATAGGCGATCTCCACCGTGCGATACCCGGTAACCCGTCGGTCACTCACCGACATGCGCTCAGCGACATGTCGCGCGGCGACAGCCTCACGATGACTCTGCCGAAAACCCGCGACCCCACCAGAAGGAACTCCGAACGCGACCCGGACCGGGGCCTCGACCCGAGCCGCCAGCAACCGTTCCACCTGTCCCGGCACCGCAAGCCCGGCACTGTGCCCGGCATCATCCCATCCGGCCCACGCCCACACCGCATTGGCACCGGACGGAATGGTGAGCACTCTGCTGCTGCCCACGATCGCGGCCAGCCGCGCCGCGACCTGGTCGAGCAGCCCGGTCGCTTCCGCGTCAGCGGATCCCGGCTCCCCGGTCTGCTCATCGGTCCACAGCACAAAAGCCAGGTGCTGCTGCAACAACCGGTAACCCAGCCGCACCGAGGCCTGCCCCGCATCCACTTCATCACCGGCGAGCAGGGCCCGGACGGTCTCGGTGCGCCGGTTGAGCGCAGCACGCAGAACCTGCTCACGTTCTTCCATATACGTGCCGGTGAGCAATTCGACCGAGGCGCTCATCCATTTGGTAGCCCGCTCGAACAGCCGCAGCAGCACCATCCGCTCCAGCTCGGGCGGCACCCGCTGCTGCTCGATCATTTCGGTCAGATAGCCGAGCACCGCCTCCAAACCGATGTGATAAACCCGCAACAGCAGCCGCAACTCGAACCCGCGCCGCGCCACGCTACGCGCGAACGCGTGCGCCTCTTCCGGAAGCGAGAACTCGAAGGTGTCGCTGGCCAAGCGGCTGAGCACGATCCGCGCATGGGCCCTGGTGCTCGCCGCGAGGTCACGGCGCATATCGCGATCGGTCAGTTCGGGGATGTGCTCGAGGATGACGCCGTCGAGCCGGGTGACGATCTGTTCGAGCGTCTCGACCCGCATCGTCTCGTAGACGTAATCGGTCAGCCAATCACGCACTTCATCGGGTGCCGGGCTCGGCCTCGGCACACCGTCCAGCGGAACCGCCGCAATCGAAGCCGGGATATCCGAAGCCGGAACAGCCATTGCCCTCTCCTTTGGCTCGAGCGAATTACCCAGGCCAGAATTTGTACTCTGAGTACAAATATTCTCGATCCAATTGACAAAATAAGCCAAGAATGTCTGCTCTTATTGTGTCACGATCATAGTTCAGTGGTCTGACTCACTGAAGTCAGCAAACCGCGGTTCAACACAATGTCAGTGGGAGAACAGCAGTGACCAATACCGAATCAGCGCCCGGTCCGACCAGGAAGTCCTCAGCCCGCACGGCGACCACGAAGGCCGCAGACCCCTCCAGCATTCAAGTGCGCAACCCTGGCACCGGGGAAATCGTCGGCACGGTACCGGACGAAACCGCGGACTCGGTCGCGGCAAAAGTCCGCGAATTACGGCTCTACCAGCCGGAATGGGAAGAAATCGGTCCCGAGGGCCGTAAGGTCTTGCTGCTGAAGTTCCAGGATTGGTTGTTCGACAACACCGACCGGCTGGCCACCATCCTGCAATCGGAGACAGGGAAGGCACGGGTTGATGCCCTGATCGACCCGAGCTTCTCGGCGGATGTGATCGGCTACTACGCGCGCCGCGCAGGCGAATTCCTCGCCGACGAACACCCGACACCACATAGCCCGCTGGCCAAGGTCAAGCGGCTGAGCACGGTCTACCGGCCTTATCCGGTGGTCGGCGTGATCACACCGTGGAACTTCCCGATGGCCATGCCGGTAATGGACGCCTTCCCCGCGCTTGCCGCGGGTGCGGCCGTGCTGCTCAAACCTTCGGAAGTGACCCCGCTCTCGGCGCTGGAGTTGGCCGCGGGCTGGGCGGAAATCGGCGCCCCACCGGTCTTCTCCGTAGCCACCGGGGCTGGTGCGACCGGAGCGGCGGTCATCGACAATGTCGACTACGTCCAGTTCACCGGCTCTACCGCGACCGGACGCAAGATCGCCGTCGCCTGCGCGGAGCGCATGATCCCCTACAGCCTCGAACTGGGCGGTAAGGACCCGGCCATCGTGCTGGCAGACGCCGATATCGACCGCGCAGCGCACGGCATCACCTTCGGTGGCATGTTCAACTCCGGGCAAGTGTGTCTCTCGGTGGAGCGGGTCTATGTCGAAGCGCCGGTGTACGACGAGTTCGTCGCCAAGCTGACCGCCAATGTCAAGGCCCTACGCCAAGGCTTGGACGGCCGCGTTCCGAAGTACGACGTCGGCGCGCTGGCCAATGAGAATCAGACGGCTATTGTGCAACGCCATGTCGATGAGGCCATCGCGGCCGGCGCGAAGGCGCTGACCGGCGGCAAGCGCGCCGGGTTCGGCACCGCGTTCGAACCGACCGTACTCGTCGACGTCGACCACACCATGTCCTGTATCACCGAGGAGACTTTCGGCCCGACCCTGCCGGTGATAAAGGTGGCCGACGAGGCGGAGGCTATCCGGCTGGCCAATGACTCGATCTATGGTCTGTCGGCATCGGTCTGGACGGGCGATAAAGAACGTGGTGCGCGAATCGCCCGGCAGTTGGACGTTGGTGCGGTCAATATCAACGATGTATTCGCCAATCTGTTCAGCTACGCGCTGCCGATGGGCGGCTGGAGGCTATCCGGGGTCGGCGCTCGCTGGGGCGGGGCCGAGGGCGTGCGCAAGTACTGCCGTCAGCAGGCCATCACCACACCGATCCTGCCGCCTGCCCAGAAAGAACTGTTCTGGCAGCCCTATTCGGTGCCGAAGATTCTTCTCGCAGTCGCCGCCATGCGCGCGGCCGGTGCGCGTGGAATTCGCCGTCTGGACCTTCCAGCCGTCCTGAAACTCAGGGGAGGAAACAAGTGAGCAGCGCCGTGCAGATCAGAGGCAAGATAGTCGTTATAACCGGCGGCGCCCGCGGTATCGGATTGGCCACCGCCACCGCGCTGCAGGCCCTCGGCGCACGGATCGCCATCGGTGATATCGACGAGGCCGCCGCCAAGGACTCCGGTTCGACACGCGATTTCGAGTTCTACGGCAAGCTCGACGTGACCGACCAGTCCTCTTTCGAGAATTTCCTCGACGAGGTAGAGCGCACCCTCGGACCGATCGATGTACTGATCAACAACGCGGGCATCATGCCGATCGGCAAGCTGGCCGACGAGCCGGACCGGGTTACCCGTCGCATCCTCGATATCAATGTCTACGGGGTGATTCTCGGCTCCAAGCTCGGCCTGCACCGGATGCTGCCGCGCGGCCGCGGGCACATCATCAATATCGCCTCACTCGCGGGCGAATCACACGTCTCCGGCTTGGCCACCTATAACGCCAGCAAACACGCGGTGCTCGGGTTCACCGATACCCTGCGCGAGGAATATCGGGGCACCGGCCTGCACTTCTCCTCGGTGCTGCCAACGCTGACCAATACCGAACTCGGCTCCGGTCTCACCACTCCGGTGCGTGCGGCCGAACCGGAGGAAATCGCCGATGCCATCGCCAAGCTGATAGCCAAGCCGAAGGCGAAGGTCAGGGTGACCGCTCTGGCCGGTTTCATCACCCAGACCATGGGCCTGCTGCCACAGGGGCTCGCGGACCGTATCGGCCGGGCCCTCGGTGCGGATCATCTGTTCCTCGATGCTGCCGAAGACGAGAAACGTAGAACATACGAGGAACGCGCTCGCAACGCGTGATGGTCGCAATGATCAGGCGCCGCCGCCGGGATCCCGGCGGCGGCGCCGTGCGGTTCAGCACACTGCACGGCGGACCGGCCGACGACATCGACCGTAGTGTGATTAATCTAACATCTCTTCCCCGATATGCGCGCCGGGCGCTCCACGAGGCGTTTCCGGCCCACCCCTCCCGGTGAACACAAAGACAGCGATTCCCCGAGGGCACTCGAACCATAGCTCTGTCAATGCTGGTCAGGCGCCCGTTCATACCATGAAGGACTGGAGTGAACCGACAGATGCGGGCATATCAGCCGACCGCATGGTGCACGAGATCACGGCAAGCAATATGCTGTCTTTAACAAACCTGATGGCTGTTTATCCGCCTCATAAGAACTTCTCAGCCTGATAAGGCTGGAAAATCAAGACCGATTCTGATAGCAAGAGGCTATGGACCCGCACTTGCGCGACCTGCGGTATTTTGTCGCCGTCGCTGAGGAACTGCATTTCACCAACGCCGCTCAGCGGCTGCACATCGCTCAACCCACCCTGTCGCGTCAGATCCGGCAGCTGGAACGCCAGCTCGACGTGGTCCTGTTCGACCGCAACCAGCGCAGTGTCGCGTTGACTGTCGCGGGCAAAGAACTGCTCGAAGGCGCCCGCAAAATCCTGGAATTGTGGGAGACCACCAATATCTCGCTGAAAGAAGCGGGCGAAGTGCTGCGCGTCGGCATCCAGGCCACACTCGGCCGCGGTCTGCTCAACGACCTGGAGAGCGCAAGCGGACACCGCCTCGCACTGCACTCGGCGGCATGGACCGACCCATCCAGTGGACTCGCAGGCCGCCAGGCCGATCTCGCTCTGGTCTGGCTGCCGTTACCGGAGCTGAACCGCTACCGCTGGCAGGTGCTGCGTACCGAGCCACGCTGGGTGCTGCTCCCGGAGAACCATCCGCTGGCGATCTCCTCGACCGTCGAGTTCACCGATCTGCTCGATGAACCGTTCATCGCGCTGCCCACCGAAGCCGGTGCGGTCCGCGACTTCTGGCTCGGTAACGATGGACGCGGCGGCCGTCCCCCGAAGATCGGCGCGGAGGCCGCGACCCCCGAAGACCGGCTGGAAGCCGTAAGCCTCGGCCTCGGCGTCTGTTTACTCGCCGAAAACAACGTGCCGATGTATCGCTGGCCCGGAGTGGCCGCACGCCCGGTCTCCGGGCTCGCGCCATGTGAGCTCGCGGTGGCGTGGCGAGCCGACGACCATCGACCGACCATCCTGGAATTCGCCGGCCGCGCCATCGAAGGCGGATTCGCCGCACAGCGGTCCCCGGTCAGCGTCTGATACGGCGCTGCCACGCTCAGGATGCGGTGCGCTGCCAGGGGTAGTTCGTCTCCAGCTGCGCGGACAACCGCAACAGGGTCGATTCACTGCCTGGCGGACCCGCGAGCTGAGCAGCCACCGGCGTTCTCGATTCGGGGTGCATGCCCATCGGTAACGAAACGGTGGGCATGCCGACCAGATCCCATACGGGTGGGAAAGGTGCGAACCGAAGATCCGCGAGTGCCGGAACCGACCGGCGTAGTAGGCGGCTGCCGCGTTTCTTCGGTGGCGGGACGGCGAGTGTAGGAGTGATCACCACGTCGTAGCAGTCGAAGAACTCCAGTAACCGTGCCTCTACCCGCTCGATCCGATCTGGACGCTCGCGCAACACTCCGCGTGCCGACCAGCCGAAAGCCGACCGGCTTCCGGCGCGATAGGACAAGTGAGCCGAACAGGGTGGCGCCGGGGTGGCACCACCGCCAACGGCCAGCCTGCGGAGCAGAACCGCGGTTATGGCGTTGCCATAGGGCAACACAGCCGGTTCGACAAGATGACCTGCTGCTGCGGCGATCGAGGCCGCTCTCCTTGCCGCGGCGATCCAATGCCAGTCGAGGCGGACCAGCCGCGATGGCGGATCGACGACCAGCCCGATCCGGAGTCTGCCCGGCGGATCGACCTCTGCCAGATCAGGGCGGGCCGCGAGGACTGCCAGCGCTAGTGCCGCATCATCGACCGTCGTCGCGAGTACACCCTGTTCGACCGGGCTCGAACAGAAGCGCGCATCGGCGAGGGGATAGCGTCCCGGAGTGATAGCGAAGACCCCACAGCAGGCCGCGGCCACGCATACCGAACCGAGACCGTTATCGCCGTACCCCAAGGGAACCAGCCCTGCCGCGACCAGTGCACCTGCCGAGCCACCCGCGATGCGGGTGGTGTTCCAGGGGTTGCCGATAACCTGCTCCGCGGCATCGTTTCCACCCCGGCGCCCCTGCTCGGCTGTGGGGACGATACCGACGATCACCGCACCAGCGGCACGCAACCTGGCCGGTATCGGATGATCCGCGGTGGTCGTCGAGCCCGACAACGGTGGCTCGACGACCACCGGTACGCCGGCCAACGGCAGCACGTCGAGGTCATCGCGCTGTTCAACTGCGGCAGCTTCGGCCATAGCCCGCTCGGCAATGCGGTCGGCGGCGAACGCATTCGATTCCCGGCGCGCTATCGAGATCCGCGTCAGAGCATCCGCTACCACCCGGCTGGGAAGCAAGCAACCATCGCGCACGCCTGCCGCGATCGTGGATGCCGGACCGCATTCGATGCCGGATTCGCAGGCGCGGCCGCGAGGGCGATGGGAGCCGCCAGTCGCGGAGGGCTGGTCCGGTAGATCTGCGGCGGAAACATCCCGGATTGTTCGCGGTACGGCTGTCTGGATCGAGCCGGTCGAGATCGAACCATCCGCCACCGCCGCGATCTCGTCAGACATGTGCTGGTCGTCCCCCGTCGCATCGTTATCGAAATCGGGTGATCCGCTGTCGAGCCGCAAGTTATCATTTCAAATACGGCGCGGGGGATGATGGTGTTGGGTGTCGCGCGATTTTCCGGCACACCCAATGAGCAGCCACCGTGGATTCCGCGGCGTCCGCCGAGCCGATAGGTCCGAGCATGAGTGCGAACTCTGAGAAAAGATTCGATTCCGGCACGGGTGCGCGCACTGGCGCTGAGTACAGCGACTTGCCCCACGCGGAATTCGACGCGGTCACCGCGTTCACCGCGGCCTGGGAATCGGCATGGCAGCCACCGCGGATTGCCGCTTATCTGCCCGACGCGAGCACCTTACGACGTGAGGCACTGCTCGAGCTGATCCGTGTCGACCTGCGCAATCGCTGGCTGCATCGCGCATCGACGACTACAGGCGCCACACCGAAACCGGCCGCGCGTAAACGCTTGGCCGATTACTGTGCCGAATTTCCCGAACTCACCCCAGAAGAGATCCCAGCCGGTCTGGTATATGAAGAGTTCGTCATCCGCCGCCACAGCGGAGAACGGGTCGATCCACGCGAATGCCTGCGCGAATACCCACACCAGGCGAAGGAACTGCGCGCGCTGCTGAATACCGATGAGATAGATCAGAGCACCCGCCGCACGACGCGAGCGAATTCCACGCAAACTACTTTCGACCGCACCCGCACTGCCCTCGCCGATACCGGTTCGAACCGAACCCTCCGATCGACTCGTGGTTCGGAGGTGAGTGATTCGGAGATGAACAACTCGACCGCCACCCGACTGGCAGGCACGGCCACCGCCACTCCCCCCACGATCGGGCCGGTACCGGAAAGCGATATCGCGCTCGATCGCATCGATATCGGCCAGCGGATCGATGATTTCGATCTGCTGACCGCTTTGGGCAGCGGCGCATTCGCCCGAGTCTTCCTCGCCAGGCAGCGCTCATTACAGCGACTGGTCGCGGTCAAGATCTCCACCGATCACGGCACCGAGCCACAGACGCTCGCCCAGCTCGACCACGACTACATCGTGCGGGTCTTCGATCAGCGGCTCCTCGAGGACACCACGGCAGGCACCATGCATCGTTTGCGCCTGCTGTACATGCAGTTCTTACCCGGAGGCACACTGCTCGGAGTGCTGCGCTGGGTGCGGGCGACCCCGCCGCATGAGCGCAACGGCAGGCTGCTGCTCGACGCCGTCGACGCGGCGATGGAGGAGAAGGGGGAGATCCGGCCGACCGACTCCAGCGTTCGTGCCGAGATCGCGCAACTCAGCTGGCCGGAAACTGTGGCATGGCTGGGCAAGCGGCTGGCCGAAGCCTTAGAGTACGCATCGACGCACGGCGTACTCCACCGCGATGTCAAACCGGCCAATGTCCTACTCACTACCGAGGGAGTACCGAAATTAGCCGACTTCAATATCAGCTTCAGTCGTAATGTGGCCGGCGCCAGTCCGGTGGCCTACTTCGGTGGATCGCTGGCCTATATGTCACCGGAGCAACTGGAGGCCTGTCACCCCGGCTACGACCGCGGCGCCACCGACTTGGATACCCGCGCCGATATCTACTCGCTCGGTGTGGTGCTGTGGGAGCTGCTCACCGGTGCCAAACCATTCGACGACAGCACGGCGGACGCGGCCGACCAGGGCGACAACACCACCTTGGAGACCATGCTGGAGCGACGCAGCGTCGGCGTGGAGCCCGCCGCACTGGATCGGGTTCCGCCGGATTGCCCGGCCGCACTGCGCCGGATACTGCTGACCTGCCTCGCACCGGAACGGACAAAACGCTGGTCCAGCGGCGCCACCCTGGCCAGGCAGTTGGAGATGTGCCTCGACCACCGCGCGCGGGAGCTGGTCGACCCGGCACCGCACAGCTGGCGGCGGCGCCTGCGCCACTATTTCTTGCCAGTGGCCTTGCTCTCGGTGGCGCTACCGAATGTGCTCGCATCGCTGTACAACATCCAACACAACCAGAATCTGATCATCGATCGGATGGACCGTGAAGCCCAGCAAACTTTCCTCATCATCACCGGCACGGTGAATACGGTCTTCTTCCCTGTCGGCATCGCGCTCGTGCTCTATATGTCCAGATATGTGCTGAAAGTGCCGTCAGGGCTGCGCAAGGGATACCGATACGACCCGGGCACTCTGCGGCGAGCCAGACGGGATGCGCTGCTGCTCGGTGACCGCGCCGTCGCCGTGGCATTCTCTCTGTGGGTACTGGCAGGCATCATCTTCCCGATCGCGCTGGAACTGGCCACCGGGGCCATGCCGGCGCGGGCCGTGGTGCACTTCCTGGTCTCACTGGTGGTCTGTGGTGCGGTCGCGGTCGCCTATCCGTTCTTCCTGTTGACGTTCTACATGGTCCGGTGCATCTATCCACTGTTCCTCCGGCACGGAGACATCAGTCCGGAAGACGGGGTATGGCTGCGTGGCCTGGATCGACGGTGCAACTGGTATCTCGCGGTCGCCGCCTCCGTGCCGCTGCTCGCGGTCGCTGGAGTCACCTTCTTGCGTCCCGACGACATCCCTTCGGTGCTCTCCGCGGTGCGGTTGCTGTGCCTCGGCGGCATCATCGCATTCGTCGGCACCTACCTCCTGTTCAGAGCGCTGGAAGCAGATCTACAGGCGCTGGAACGAGTGGTCGACCCCGAGTCCGCTGTACCGGATATCGCGGGCAAGCAGCCGCGAATCGAACAACATACGGTGGGAGCCGCGGAGAACAACACGTGATCTACTCGGCTATCGATGCCGTCGCCAGGTTCGACACCGATTGGCAGCACAGCCACTACGGCGAGCGGTTACCACCACAGATCGACGACTATGTACCTGATGGCAGGCAGATCCGCGTACGCGTGCTCACCGAACTGGTGCGCATCGATATGCGGCGACGCTGGGAGCGGAAAGGCCGCGGAAAACGTATAGCCGAGTACCGCGAAGAGTTCCCCGAGCTGAACGACAGCCCCCAGCTCGTCGATCTGGTGTGCGCGGAGTTCCTGACACGCCGCGAGCGCACACCACTGCCGGTGACGGATTTCCTCGCCGAATACCCGGACCTGGCCGACCGGATCGGCGAACGCCTCACCGGCTCAACCGACGACGTCGAGACCATCAGTGCTGCCGAAACGAGCGAAGTCACTGCCGCACTGGCCGAGCTCACGCCCGGTCGGCGCATCGATGACTTCGATCTGCTCACCGATCTCGGCACCGGTCCACTCGGCCGGGTCTTCCTCGCTAGACAACGATCCATGCAACGGCTCGTCGCCGTACGCTTTTCAGCAGGACGAGCGGATACCCCGCTGACCATGGCCCAGCTCGATCATCCGCATATCGTGCGGATCTTCGACCAGCGGATGCTCGGCATCGACGCCACCAGGAATCCGACTGTCGCCGGGCCGCCGCACCCCGGTAGGTCAACCGGCACCCGAGTCCCCCTTATGAGCAGCTCGGCAAGCCGCGAGCAGCTCGGTGCCGACGACACCACGGTAGCGGACAGAACCCACACCAGTTATGGTCAGGGCCTGCCAGGACTCACCTCGGCTGTTTCGGACACCACGGCGCCGACTACCGTTTTCTCGTACCTGGTCTATATGCAGTACCTCCCTGGTGGCACCGCGGATGTGCTGCTGGAGCAACGTCGTCACGGCCCGATCTCCGACGGTGGCAGGCTGCTACTGCGCGCGGTGGATACCGCTATGGAGGCCAAGGGCGAGATCCGGCCATCGGACTCGAGCGTTCGTGCCGAGATCGCGCAGCTCAGCTGGCCGGAAACTATCGCGTGGATAGGCGGACGACTCGCCGATGCCCTGGATTACGCCGAACACCACGGCGTGCTGCACCACGACATCAAACCGGCCAACATCCTGTTCACTGCCGAAGGCATCCCGAAACTCGCGGATTTCGCGCTCGACGAATCAGGCGGGCGCACAACCACAACACACCAGACCACCACGGCGGACGCACTGGCCTACCGTTCCCCGGAGCAGCTGGCCCGCTATCTCGATCACGACGCGCAGGCACCGGACAACCGCAGCGATATCTACTCCCTCGGTGTATTGCTCTGGGAATTACTGACGGGTGCGAGCCCGTTCGATGACCCGCCGCCCGAACAGTACGACACCGCAGGCGATATGTACGCGGGGATGCTGGCGGTACGCTGCGCAGGTGTCGGTGCGGCAGCACTGGCACGCCTGCCAGAGGAGACCCCCGCCGCGCTGCGCCGGGTGCTGCTGGATTGTTTGCATGCCGACCCCGCGCGCCGCTGGCGCAGCGGCGCCGAACTCGCCGCGCAACTCCAGTTATGCCTCGACACGCACGCCCGCGATCTCGTCGATCCCCCACCGGAAAGCCTCGCCTACCGGGCGAGGGGCTGGCTGCTTCCGCTGGCAGCGCTGTGCGTCGGCGTGCCCAATGTGCTGGCGAGTGTCTACAACATCCGGCTGAACCAGAATTTGATCATCGAGCGCATGTCGGCAGCCGATCAGGATAAATTCGAGACGGTCGGTCTGATCAACAATCTGATCGCCTTTCCGCTGGCCGCGGTGCTCCTGGTGTTTCTGACCTGGCGCCCGCTCACCCTCACACATCTACTTGCCCGCGGACGCCAGTACTCCACTCGCACGCTCGCGAAAGCGCGCCGGGACACCCTGCTGATGGGTGATTGGGCGGTATGGGTGCCATTCGGATTCTGGGTGCTCGCTGGCATCATCTGGCCCTTGGGGCTGGCGCTGTCCGGTGTCGATCTGCCGCCACGGACATTCGTGCATTTCTTCACCGCGCAAGTGGTGTGCGCGGCCATCGCGCTGGCCTATCCGTTCTTCCCGATCACGGTGTACGCACTGCACTCGATCTATCCACAGCTTCTGGCGCGCGGCGAGATCGGCCCCGATGACCGAAACCAGCTGCGCGCACTGGCCGGGCGAGGCAATTTCTACCTCGGCGTCGCGGCATCGGTTCCCCTGCTCGGAGTGGCGAGCGCGACCTTCGTCGCCGCCGACGACCTGCCCTATGTGATCGTTCCGGTGCGCATCCTCAGTGTGAGTGGCATCCTGGCATTCGTGCTCACCTACCGGCTCTTCCGCGTCTTAGAGGCCGATCTGCTGGCCCTGACCAGGGCGATTCCACAGCGGACACGGTGAGCGCGCCGCGCCCGTTCGGTCGGCTGGTGAACTTATCGCACATACACGATCCAGCTACCACGCCGCTGTACCCCGGCGATCCGGAATTCCGCACCGACACCGTGGCTACGATCGCCGAGGACGGCTACTATCTGCGCTACCTCCAGCACGGCGAACACACCGGAACCCACTGGGGTGCGCCGATCCATTTCGATACCGACGGCCTTGCCGCGGACGAGCTGGACCTGGACGATCTGCTGCTACCCGCGGTAAAGATCGACGTGCGGCAGCACTGCGCGCGGGATCGCGACTACGCGATCACGGTCGAGGATCTACAGCACTGGGAAGCCGAACACGGCCGGATTCCGGATGGTGCCGCACTGATCGCCTGGACCGGATGGGACGCCGAATGGGGTACCCCGGAGTTCATCGGTACCGGCGCGGCGGCGGGCCATCAGCCCGGTTTCGCAGTAGCGACCGTGGCATGGCTGTTACGCACAGGCAGGCTCGGCCGTCGTGGCGCACTCGGGATCGACACCTTCGGCCCTGATGTAGGCACCGACACGACCTACGCGGTGTCCAAGCTGATCTACGGCGAGCATCGGATCAGCTTGGAATGCCTGGCCAACCTCGCCGCATTGCCCGCCTCAGGGGCGTGGATACTGGTTGGCGGTCCGATCTATCGTCGCGGATCCGGCTCCCCCGCGACAGTTTTCGGTATCCTGCCCGATACGGATCAGCCGCCGTAGACTTTCGGGTCCAAGGTGCCGATATAGGGCAGGTCACGGTAGCGTTCCGCGTAGTCGAGACCATAGCCGACGACGAACTCGTTCGGGATGTCGAAGCCCACATGCGCGACATCAACGGGTGTGCGCAGCGCATCGGGCTTACGCAGCAGCGTGACCACCTCGAGCGAAGCCGGATTACGGGTGGACAGGTTGCGCTTGAGCCACGACAGAGTGAGCCCCGAATCGATGATGTCCTCGACGATCAGGACATTACGACCCGCGATGTCCTTGTCCAAGTCCTTCATGATGCGCACCACGCCGGAGGACGAGGTGGACGATCCGTAGGACGAGACGGCCATGAACTCCATCTGGGTCGGGATCGGCAATGCCTTGGCCAGGTCGGTCATGAAGAAGATCGCGCCCTTGAGCACGCCGACCAGTAGCAGATCACCCTCAGCGGCACCAGCGGGGAACCGCTCAGCGATGAGTCCGGCCAACTCCTCGGTCTTGGCGGCGATCTGTTCCTCGGTGATCAGTACCGACGCGATGTCGTCCCCGTACACGTCAGCTGAATTCCCTTCCGTGGTGAGTGAGCCCGTTGGACCGGTCGGTCTGCCTCATCGCCTCCGATGACCATTCCTATTCCAGCCGCAGTGTCAGCCTGCCATGTTCCCGCCCGGCAACCAACCTGGTCCCCTGACTTCCGCCACCGATCGCGACGCCACCCTGACCGCGCCATGCGATCACCAGATCATCGACGGCCCGTAAATGCTTGGCGGTCAGAGCTTTCCCGCCATTGGCCAGCAGCCATGCCCTAATTGCCCGTTTACGCAGGGCCGCGGGAGCGGTGGCGAGCGTCTCGATCACAAGCGTTCGCCCATCACTCGCGCTGTGTAGTAATTCGGCGGCAAGCGCGTCGAGTACCGCGCCGTCTTCCCGCAACTGCTCGGCCGTGCGCGCCAATGCCGGGGCAACGCCACCGCCGAGAATCTGCTCCAGCAACGGCAGTGCCTCCAGCCGCAGCCGAACCCTGGTGAAATCCGGCGTCACATTGTGCGGGTCGTCATGCGGCGACATGCCCAGGTCGGCGCACAGCTGCCGAGTCGTTTCCCGGCGCACGCCGAGCAGCGGCCTACCCCATGGCTCGGTATACGCGGCCATCCCCTGGATCGAACGGCCTCCCGACCCGCGCGCGAGTCCGAGCAACACCGTTTCCGCCTGATCATCGAGGGTATGCCCGAGCAGCACCGGAAGGCCGTCACGCGCCGCGTCCAATGCGCTGTACCTGGCCCGGCGCGCAGCCGCCTCGAGACCACCCGCGGCGCCGACCTCGACCTCGAGCACCCGTGCCGACCGGCAACCGAGCGCGAGCGCCCTTGTCGTCGCCTCGGCAGCGACCACATCCGACCCAGGCTGCAGCCGGTGATCGATCACCAGCGCGTCGACCGCGGGCGCTTCGGCCACCGCCGCCGCGGTGAGCGCCAGCGAATCCGCGCCACCGGACAATCCCACCGCCACCGCCCGCCGCTCGCTTCCGGAGCGGCCATAGCGGGTCAGCCAATCCCGCACCGCCCTGCGGACAGCGAGCACAGCAGCGGTTTCGGGCAAACGCCCACCCCCTGGTATCCCGGCTGCCGATCCGAGACCTTTCGATGTCGTTTCCGGCGCGCGCCCCATGCGCCGCAGCCTACCGACCGTACCCACCGGGTGATACCGCAGTAGCAGGCCCGACAGGCACCGCCGCGGTGGTCAGCCGAGTACTCGCTCGATCCAGCGCTGCGGATTCTCGATCTCGTCGGCGCGCGGCAGGGTGTTCGCCTCCGTCCACACGGTGTTGAACCGCGTCATGCCGACCCGGTCGACCACCTCGTCGACGAACTGCTTACCGCGCACATACTGGGCCACCTTCGCGTCAACGCCGAGCAGGGCGCGCAGCAGGCGTTGCACCGGATTCGCCGGACGCTTGCGCCGCTGATCGAAGGCGGTGCGGATCTGCTGGACCGTCGGGACAACCGCGGGACCGACCGCGTCCATGACGTGATCGGCGTGCCCCTCCAGCAAGGTACCGAGCATAAGCAGCCGGTCGAGCGCCTCCCGCTGCGGCGGCGCCTGGGTGGCGCGCAACAGTCCGACCACACCGCGGGCCGCGGGATCGTCGGGAACGGCGCCGCGGCGACGGTCCCGAATCTCCTCGACCAATCGGGAGAGCATCTCGGCCAACGGCTCATCACCGGCTTCACCGAGTACACCGACATTGGCGCGCATGTACTCCGCGAGCCACGGAGCGGAAGAGAACTGCACCCGATGCGTCACTTCGTGCAAGCAAACCCAGAACCGGAAATCACTCGGCGACACCCCGAGCGCACGTTCTACCGCCACAATATTGGGCGCGACCAGCAGCAGAGTTCCGTCCGGTCCGGTGAACGGGTCGTACTGACCGAGGATCGCGGTGGATAGGAAGGCGAGCATCGCGCCCGCCTGCACGCCTGCGGGCTTGCCCGCGAACAGCTTCCACTCCCCATGCGCTACATCTGTGCCGGTGAGCTGAGCCATGGAATCGGCGGCGGCCGTGATCCAACCCGGCCGGTCGACGATCCTCGCCTCGGGTACCTGCCTGTCGTCCAGCAGTCCGCTCACCTCGCGGACCGGCCCTTCGGCGCGTTCGGAGGCGGTAGCGAGTTCCGCGACAACCTGCTCGGCCGAATAGCGCGAAGTACGCGGGCCCGCCGGCACCAGAACCGAACCGGTTCGTGCGGCCAGACGCCAATCGACCAGCCCGGAAAGGCCGGAGCGACCCTTGTGCCGTTCGACCGCAGACGCGGGACCGAATTCGGCTGTGTCAGAACCTTGCTGGGTCATGGTCAACCACCCGTCATGAGCATCCACAGTTTCGCAGCGTGCCTACGATCGCGTCCAACGCCGGTCTACTCACCTCCGGTGGCCGATCGTTCGACATCAGCGCGAAGGTCAGTACCCGACCATCTGCGTCCAGCACATACCCGACCAACGCACTCGATATCGATAAAGTTCCGGTCTTAGCCCGTGCCCAGCCCGCCGCCTGCCGATCCTGGACGACATAACGGCTGCTCAGCGAGCCAGTAGCGCCCGCGACCGGCAGATCATCGAGCATCGGCGCCAAGGTAGCAGCGATCCGGTCCTGTTCCGGCCTTGCCTTGGTGCCCGCCGGCTGTATCAGGTTGGCGCCGGTCGGCTTGGCCGCGGTCGCCATCACTTGGTCGAGAAGCCGTGCCGGAATCCGATCGTCCACCGAAAGACCGCTGCTATCGTGCATATCCGAACCGGTGAGATCGAAACCGGCCGCGTTCAACGCCCCATGCACCGCGGTAACGGCGCCATTGAACGATGCCTCGCCGCCGTTCGCCATCGCGATTTCCCGCCCGACCGCCTCGGCCAGCACGTTATCGGAGTGGACGAGCATATCGCGCAGCCGATCCCGCAACGGTGCCGACCATACGGCGGCGACCTCGATCGCATCGGCGGGCGCGGTACCCATCCGGACCAGAGCCGGGTCCAGCCCCAACTCGGTCGCCAGACGCCGCCCCGCGTCCAGCGCGGGGGTCTTGGTACGCGGCGAGTACTCGACGAGCGGTTGCAGGCGGCCGCCGTCGAGCATCACCGGTTCGATCGGGGCGATCGAACCCTCGGGGATGTCGATCGGGTCCCAGCCCCGTGCCATGGTCGGTCCAGCGTAGGCGGAGGTATCGACGATGATCGTGTCCACTGGGCGGTCCACCGTCCTGATCTGTGCCACCAGATCGGCCAGACGTGGCCCATTCGGGTAGTAGCCCTTGCCATCCGGCTGTGCGGTGAGCGTCGGATCACCGCCGCCGACCAGAACCAGTTCATTCGGCACGGCACCGGTGACGACCCTGGTGCTCACCCGGTGCTCGGCAGGCAGTGTGAGCAGAGCAGCCGCCGCGGTGAGAATCTTGGCGGTGGACGAGGGGACCATCGGTTCGTCCGCCGCGCTGCTCCACAGCACCGTGCCGCTGCCGACATCGGTTATCCGGCCCGCGAATACCCCGAGCCCCGGGTTTCCGATCACCGGGGCGAGTGCGGCGGTGATCCCAGCAGGGGTCGGTGCGGGCGCGTTCGACAAGGCCGGACCGAGCCGCGAGGTGGGATCGACCAGTGCGGGTGGGGCAGCAACGATCAGCCCACCGTGCCGGAATTCCTCGGTCCACGGCCGCACCATGGCCGCGGCCACCACAGCGAGCACGAGCAATACCACCAGGACGGCCGATCCCCAGACCAACCTGTTGCGGCGCCGCCTGGCAGCCAACACACCCATGTTTCCGTTGCTACCAAACACGTCGCCGCCGCGCTCCTGACCGATTCCCGCAGCAGCCGCCTGCCGCATCCGTGCCCTCGCCGACCACACTATCCTCGTTGCGCAACTGTTCCTATGCACAACCTGGCGAGTCGGCGGTTCCACCACGGCCGAATCGGCAGTCACCCATAAGTAGCCGGGTCCCGGCTCGGCACCGACGCAGTGAAGGAGATGTCGTGGAGTTCGACGTCACCATCGAGATCCCCAAGGGGTCCCGAAACAAGTACGAAGTCGACCATAAGACCGGCCGGGTCCGGCTCGATCGGTTCCTGTACACCTCCATGGTCTATCCCGCCGACTACGGCTACATCGAGGACACTCTCGGCGAGGACGGCGACCCGCTGGACGCGCTGGTCCTGTTGCCGGACTCGGTATTCCCCGGTGTCATCGTCGAGGCCCGCCCGGTCGCGATGTACAAAATGACCGATGAAGCAGGCGGCGACGACAAGATCCTGTGTGTACCCGCCGGTGACCCGCGGTGGGACCACATCCAGGATCTGAAGGATGTCCCGGAGTTCGAGCTTTCCTCGATCAAGCATTTCTTCGAGCGCTACAAGGATCTCGAGCCGGGCAAGTTCGTCAAAGGCTCCGAGTGGGTCGGACGCGCCGAGGCCGAAGCCGAGATCGAAGCATCCATCCAGCGCCTGAAGGACCAGGGCGGACACTGAAATCCGTGGAGCAGCCGGGCGTCCGGTAAATCCGGACCCCCGGCTATCCGGTGCACTACCTTTCCGGCAACACCGGAAAGGATTCGGTCACGGTGGGCTTACTTACCGCGGAACTCGGGCGCGCGCTTTTCGAAGACAGCCTGAATCGCCTCGGTGAGATCCTCCGAAGGCAAGAACGCGGCATTCCACGCGGAGACATAGCGCAGACCAGCGGCGATCTCATCCTTACGGCGCTGATCCAGCACATCCTTCACGCCCTGCACCACCAACGGCGGGTTCGCGGCGATCTCCCTCGCGGTGGCGTGTGCCGCGTCGAGTACCGCCTCCTGATCCGCGAAGACATCGTTGACCAAACCGATCTTCTCCGCCCGCGCGGCATCGATGTCCTTGCCGGTGTAAGCGAGCTCCCGCAGATGCCCCTCACTGATGATGTCGGGCAGCCGGTGCAGCGACCCGACGTCGGCGACAATCGCGACTTTGGCCTCACGCAGGCTGAACTTGGCCTCCGCGCTGGCGTAGCGCAGGTCGGCGGCTGCGATCAGATCCAGCCCACCGCCGATGCACCAACCGGATACCGCTGCGATCACCGGCTTGCGACAGTCCGCCACCGCCGTGATCGCGGCCTGCAATCGGCGCACCTCGTTCAGGAATTCGGTGCGCGGCGCGGCCAGGGCACGGTCAGCGAGCAGCGGGCCGAACGTACTGCTCATCGCGGGCAGATCGAGTCCGTAGGAGAAATGCTTTCCCGAGCCGGTCAGCACGATCGCCCGCACCTCGGGGTCGGCGTCCAGCGCCTGGAAGATCTCCGGCAACTCGCGCCAGAAATCCGGCCCCATCGCGTTACCTTTACCGGGACCGGTCAGCGTCACCTGGGCGACGTTGTCCTTCGTTTCGACCGTGAAAGCCTGCCAATCTGTCATTTATACAGCGTATCGAGACAGCGGAAGCTTGCGCTATACCGCCCCATCAGGTCCCGTCCGCAGTGGTAGCACGACTCGAGTGTGCCGCAGCGGGAATCCGGGCGTAGTTTCGTCATGTGACCGAAACACCCCGGCCCGAGACAGATTTTATGGTCCCCGATGATCTCAGCGGTATCACCGCTGAGCAGTACCGCGCCTCCATGCGCCACTACCCTGCCGGCGTCACCATCGTCACACTGAGCTCACCGCGCGGACCGGTCGGCTTCACCGCGACCTCTTTCGCCTCGCTGTCACTGGACCCACCCCTGGTCTCGTTCAATATCGCACATACCTCCTCCAGCCTGTCCGCCCTATTGGACGCCGAATCCGTGGTCATCCACTTCCTCGGTGAGCACCAACAGCATTTGGCGCACCGGTTTTCCCGGACCGCGGCGGAGCGATTCACCGACCCGTCCCTGTGGACCACCCTCGACACCGGCGAGCCGGTGCTGCACGGCACCCCCATCTGGCTGCGCACCACCGTGCACCGGCTCATCCCCATCGGCGATCACACCGTGGTCGCCGGTCTGGTCACCCGTGTGCACGACGACACCGACGAAAAACCTGCCGCGGCCCCACTGCTCTACTACAACGGACGCTATTACCGCCCCAGCGCGCTCGGGGATTGACGAAAACGGCGCCGGGTACCGTTATCAGTCGGCCATCGTAGCTTTTCCTATCATGGCGGCCCCCTGACAACGCGATATAGAAAGTGTGAGGCAAGTCGATGGGAGGTGCGCAGAGCACCCTGCTGCAGACCGCGCTGGAGGCACAAGCAGGCCCCTTATTGCGTGGCGAACGCGCAGCCGAGGCAAGGACACTCGTCGACATCCTGACCGCGACGGTGGCCACCCACCCCGACGCCCCCGCTATCGATGACGGTCGCGTAACACTGTCCTACCTCGAACTGGCAGGCGAGATCGAGAAGGTCGCGGACCGTCTCGCGGCGGCGGGTGTACGCCGCGGCGATCGGGTCGGCGTACGGATGCCATCGGGTAGTCACGAGCTCTACGTCACAATCCTGGCTGTTCTCCACGCAGGCGCCGCCTATGTACCGGTCGATGCCGATGACCCGGAAGAACGCGCCCTTTTGGTCTTCGGTGAGGCGCAGGTCACCGCGATCGTGACCGCCGCGGGCATCGAGACCACAGCAGCCGGTATCCGCGCCATGGAAAAACACCGGCATGCGAATACCCACTCGAAGCTGCCCACTCCCGGCGACGACGCCTGGATCATCTTCACCTCCGGCTCGACCGGAACCCCGAAAGGGGTTGCCGTCACGCACCGCAACGCCGCCGCCTTCGTCGATGCCGAAGCCGACCTGTTCCTCCGCGATGCGCCGATCGGCCCCGGCGACCGGGTCCTGGCCGGTCTCTCGGTCGCCTTCGACGCCTCCTGCGAGGAAATGTGGCTGGCATGGCGCCATGGCGCCTGTCTGGTGCCTGCCCCTCGGGAGCTGGTACGTACCGGTGCCGACCTCGGCCCCTGGCTGGTACGCCGTGAGATCAGCATCGTCTCGACCGTACCGACCCTGGCGGCGACCTGGCCGGTCGAGGCGTTGGAAGCGGTACGCCTGCTGATCTTCGGCGGTGAGGCGGTACCACCGGAACTCGCCGAACGCCTTGCCGGAGCAGGACGCGAGGTATGGAACACCTACGGCCCCACCGAAGCGACGGTCGTCGCCTGCGCCGCACAACTGGACGGCCAGGAGCCGATCCGGATCGGCCTTCCACTCAACGGTTGGGATCTCGTCGTGGTCGACCAGTCGGGCAACCCGGTGGCCGAGGGCGAATCCGGCGAATTGGTGATCGGCGGCGTCGGCCTGGCTCGCTATCTCGACCCGGCGAAGGACGCGCAGCAGTATGCGCCACTACCCTCCGTGGGCTGGGACCGCGCCTATCGCAGCGGCGATCTCGTTCGTAACGACAGTGCGGGCCTGGTCTTCCTCGGTCGCGCCGACGACCAGATCAAACTCGGCGGCCGGCGCATCGAGCTCGGCGAAATCGATAACGCGCTACGGCAGCTGCCCGACGTCACCGGTGCCGCTGCCGCGATCCGGACCACCAAAGCAGGCAATAAAATCCTGGTCGGCTACCTGACCGGGCCCGAGCTCGGTTTCGATGCCGAAGCGGCGCGCGCCGTTCTCCTCGAACACCTACCGGCTCCGCTGGTCCCCCGGCTCGCGGTTGTCCCCGAACTCCCCACCCGGACCTCGGGCAAGGTCGACCGCGACGCCCTGCCATGGCCACTGCCCGATACCTCGGAGGACGACGACAACGACCTGACCGGCACGGCACAATGGGTTGCCGGACTGTGGGATTCGATCCTTGGAGCGAAGGTCGGCGATCTCACGGCCGACTTCTTCGATCTCGGCGGCGGCTCACTCGCAGCGGCCCTGCTGGTCGCCGCCCTCCGCGAACGCTATCCCCAGATCACCGTCGCCGATCTCTACGACCACCCCAGGCTCGGCGCCTTGGTGGATCTGCTGGAGCGCACCACACCCGCGGTCGCCGCCACCGAACGGGTCGTGCGTCCGACACCACTACGCGCGCAAGCGGTACAAGTGCTGGCCACCGTACCGCTGACAACGCTCACCGGCCTGCAGTGGTTCACCTGGCTGGCGATCGCGGGCCATATCGCAGCCTGGTTCGGCGCACTGCCATGGCTGCCGCAGCTGTCCTTGTGGTGGACGATAGTCGCGTTCGTACTGTTCATCTCGCCACCGGGTCGTATGGCACTCTGTGTGGCCGGTGCGCGATTACTGTTGCGTGGCGTCCGGCCGGGGCAGTATCCACGCGGCGGCTCCGTGCACCTGCGGCTCTGGGCGGCCGTCCGACTGTCCGAGGCCAGCGGAGCCGAGAACCTCTCCGGCGCCCCATGGATGGTGCCGTTCGCCCGAGCCCTCGGTGCGCGGATCGGCAAAGGCGTCGACCTGCACTCCTTGCCTCCGGTGACCGGCATGCTCGAACTGGGTGACGGGTGCAGCGTAGAGCCGGAAGTAGACCTGTCCGGTTACTGGATCGACGGCGATGTGGTGCATCTCGGCCCGATCAGTATCGGTTCAGGCGCGGTGGTCGGCTCACGTTCGATCCTGCTGCCCGGCACGAAGATCGGCAAGAATGCCGAGATAGCGCCCGGTTCCGCGGTATCGGGCATGGTGAAAGCCGAACAGGCGTGGGCGGGCTCGCCCGCGGTGAAAGTCGGCAAGGCCCAGCACCGCTGGCCCGCGCATACGCCCGACCGGGCCAGACGCTGGGTCGCCGTTTTCGGCGTTACATCGATGGCATCGGCC
The DNA here is from genome assembly GCF_047200775.1 of Nocardia spongicola. Taxonomy (NCBI): domain Bacteria; kingdom Bacillati; phylum Actinomycetota; class Actinomycetes; order Mycobacteriales; family Nocardiaceae; genus Nocardia; species Nocardia spongicola. Next base: position 34,548 of record NZ_JBJZOO010000008.1, read on the forward strand.
GCCTTGCCGGTCCTCGCCCTCGGCGTCGGCGGCGCGTTCATCGCCTGGTTCGTCCGCGATACCACCGCACAGGCACAAGCCGTCGGCCGTGCCTTCGCGATCCTTCCCGTGGCCGTCCTGCTCAGCCTCGGGGTGTACGCCGTGGCGATCATCGCCGCGGTCCGGCTGTTGAGTATCGGCCTGACCGAGGGCTATCACCCGGTGCGCAGCCGTATCGGCTGGCAGGCCTGGGCCACCGAGCGGCTCCTCGATTCCGCACGCACCTTCCTGTTCCCGCTGTACGCGAGCTTGCTCACGCCGGTATGGCTGCGGTTACTCGGCGCGAAGATCGGCAAAAGCGTCGAGGCATCCACCGTGCTGCTGTTGCCGAAGTTCACCACGGTGGCCGACGGCGCGTTCCTCGCCGACGACACCATGATCGCCGGTTACGAACTCGGCGGTGGCTGGCTGCACATCGGTGCGGCCAAGGTCGGTAAGCGCGCGTTTCTCGGTAACTCCGGGATGACCGCACCCGGCCGACGGGTTCCGAAAAACGGCCTGGTCGCCGTCCTTTCCGCGGCACCGTCCAAAGCGAAGGCAGGCTCCTCCTGGCTCGGCAGCCCCCCGGTCCGGCTGCGCCGGGCCGCGGGAAACGCCGACACCACGCGCACCTTCGACCCGCCGACCCGGCTGCGTATCGCGCGTGGTTTCGTCGAAACCTGCCGATTGTTCCCGGTTCTGGTGACCTTCGCCATCGGGCTCGGCGTGCTGTTCACCCTCGCGTGGCTCGCGCGGATCTTCGGCCACCTGGCCGCCGGGCTGCTCAGCGGCATGGTGTTGCTTGCCGCAGGCGCTATCGCAGGGGTAGTGACGGTGGCCGCGAAATGGCTGCTGGTAGGTCGAATCCGACAGGAAGAGCATCCGCTATGGAGTTGGTTCGTATGGCGTAACGAGGTATCCGACACCTTCGTGGAAACGGTCGCCGCACCGTGGTTCGCGCGCGCGGCGACCGGGACACCCGTACTGAACCTGTGGCTTCGCGCACTCGGCGCGAATATCGGCCGCGGGGTATGGTGCGAGTCCTATTGGCTCCCGGAGGCAGACCTGGTGACTCTCAGTGACGGCGCGACAGTGGAACGCGGCTGCGTGGTGCAGACCCACCTGTTCCACGACCGGATCATGGCCATGGACACGGTCACCCTCGGTACCGGCGCCACTCTCGGCCCGCACTGCGTCGCTCTGCCTGCCTCGGCGCTCGGAGACGGTGCGACCATCGGCCCGGCCTCGCTGGTCATGCGCGGCGATACCGTACCCGACTCGACACGCTGGTGGGGCAATCCGATCGCGCCCTGGTTCACGGGCGATCCTGGAGCGCGCTGATGCCGGACAAGTTCTCCGACGCCCCCATCGACGAGTACCTACCGCAGAACGGTAATCGGGGCTATCGGGTTTCCCGGTACGAACTCGAACTGGCTTACCGAGTGCCGAGCAACCGGCTTACCGGGCGCGCCACGATCACCGCGGTGACCACCGAGACACGCACGCGGTTCGCGCTCGACCTCGCCCAGACGCTGAGCGTCTCGAAAGTGTTCGTCAATGCAACAAAAGCCGCGAAATACCGCCACCAGCAAGGCAAATTGGTGATCACGCCGCAGCAACGGATTCCGGTCGGCGGCGTCTTGTCGCTGGTGGTGCACTACAGCGGCACCCCGAAACCGGTGCGCGGACCATGGGGTGAAGTCGGCTGGGAAGAACTTGCCGAGGGTGCGATGGTAGCCGGCCAGCCCAATGGCGCGGCATCCTGGTTTCCGTGTGACGACCACCCGAGTTCCAAAGCCAGCTACCGGATTTCGATCACCACCGATTCGCCGTACTACGCGGTGGCCAATGGCACTTTACTGCGCAAGCAGACGAAAGCCAGTCAGACCACATGGGTGTACGAGCAGTCCGAGCCGATGTCGAGCTATCTGGCCACCATTCAGATCGGCCCTTATCACAAACAGCACATCGGCTCCGCGCACGCCCAGGTGCCGATGCAGGCTGTCCTGCCACCTCGGTTGCGTACCGCCTTCGACTACGACTTCGCCAGACAACCGAAGATGCTCGAAGTCTTCACCGAGGCGTTCGGTCCTTATCCGTTCGAGGGATACACCGTGGTCGTCACCGACGACGAACTGGAAATCCCGATCGAAGCACAGGGGCTGTCCATCTTCGGGGCCAACCACTGCGACGGTCGCCGCGGTGCCGAACGACTGGTCGCCCATGAACTGGCGCACCAGTGGTTCGGCAACAGCCTGACCATCCGGCAGTGGCGGGATATCTGGCTACACGAGGGATTCGCCTGCTACGCGGAATGGATTTGGTCAGAAGCGGCGGGCGGGCCGACCACCGACCAGTTGGCCAGGGCCGCGCGGCACAGTCTGTCCCGAGAGCCGCAGGACATCGTGATCGGCGACCCTGGGCCGCTGCGCATGTTCGATGATCGTGTCTACAAACGCGGCGCATTGACTCTGCACGCACTGCGCCTGGAACTCGGCGATGCGGCGTTCTTCGATCTGCTGCGCGAATGGACGATCCGCTATCGTCACGCCTCGGTGGACACCGGAGAATTCATCGATCTGTCGGGCCGCTACAGTGCGGTACCGCTACAGTCGCTCTGGGATAGCTGGCTGCTCGCCATGCCCCTACCCCAGCTGCCACCCAGTGGCGGCAACGCGCCATCCTGATCAGAACACCAGATAACGCGCGGCCAGTTCTTCGATCAGCGGATCGTCTTCCGTGAGGGTGTCGAGCGCGTCGAGATCGGTTTCCAGCGCGATCTGACGTGGGTCGTCATGCTCGGCATCACGCGGCCCGTCCTCGGCGAGTTGGCGTAGCAACTTCATCCGTATCCGATTCTTCAGTGAATCACTCATACATCCAGCTTGCCTGCACACACAGCGACTACGCCGGGAGGACATCAAACCGGGGTGAGCATGGTCCCCCACTGTGTATTGCGCAAGACGGTGTACACCGCCAGCAACGCGAAGAAGACCCACATGACCACCGGGCCGATCGATGGCAGCCGCATCTGCTGACCACGTCGAGCCCGTATCGTCCAGTCCACTACCCACACCACGAAGGCGAGCACCAGCGGAATCGCGAGCAGGTTGCTGTGCAGGGCATCGATGACCCGCCCATCAGTGAGATCGTGCACCGCGCGCATACCGCCACAGCCCGGGCAATACCAGCCGGTCAGCACATACGACGGGCAGCTGCCGTAGGAACCTTCGATATGCGGGTCACGCAGGTGCAGCAGCACCCCGACGCCGACGCCTACGCCTGCCACCAGCAAAGGGGATATCATACCCCGCCATCCGGCCCTCGACTCGCTTTCCCCAACGGATCCTGATCGGGGTCCGGGGGCAGTGTGCGCGGTGTCCACGAGGTCAACCGTAACCGCGCGGCGCCCAGGGTCGCCAGCGGGCCGAACAGATTCGCGCAGACCCTGATACAGATCCGATCCGCACGCAAGGTGTACTCGAAAATATTTATTTCCGGTTTTGCGAACATGTTCTCGGTCCGACGCGCATTATGGGTACTCAACGGTACAGGCCAGGAATGCCTGCCACAGTGCTTGCACTAGCAAGCACTGTGCTTGCAGAGTACTGTGGTGTTAGACACAAAGGAGTGCGCGATGCTGGTGAAGTCGATGAAGACTCTGGCGGACGCGCGTAATGGCGCGCTCACCGCCCCTTACCGTGCGGGACTGCGTTCTCGCACCTTCCGGACCGCGTCGCTGAACGCCCCCACGCATCCCTACGCCGTCATCCCGGTCACCTCCGCGGACGGAGCACGTCTCCGAGTGCATGCCTACGGCCCGGCCGATGGCGATGTGATCGTGCTGATCCACGGGTGGAGCTGCAGTATCGAATACTGGAACCCGCAGATCAATGCCTTCGCCGACCAGTATCGGGTGGTCTGCTACGACCAGCGGGGCCACGGCACCAGCGAACTCGGTAGAACGACGCCGGGCAGGGAAACACTGGCCCAAGATCTGTCGGCCGTCCTCGATGCCACACTGCGCCCAGGTCAGCGCGCGGTGCTGGTCGGGCACAGCATGGGCGGGATAACCATCCAGGCGTGGGCAGGGCAATATCCGGAGCAGGTTCGGCAGCGGGCCGCCGCGGCTGTCCTCGCGAATACCAGTTCGGGCGATATCCGATACGGCAGCGATCTGATTCCCTTGCTGAACAAGCCGCTGACCTTAGCGGATCGGCCGATCACCGTACTCGGTAACACCGTACGGATGCCGATGATCGTCTCCGAGACACTGCTCACCGCTCCGGTACCGCTACCAGGCGGGTGGCCGGTCGGCGCGCTACTCAAGGCGCGCGTGATGTCAAGGCGGGCGACCGCCGATCAGGTGGACTTCGCACTGGGCATCCTGCGGTCCTGCCGTCCCCTCACCCGGGGCAGGCATGCCGCGGCGCTGGCGGATATGGATCTCACCGAAACCGCCGCGTCTCTCACCGTGCCGACCACGGTGATCGCGGGCAAGCACGATCGCTTGCTGCCCGAGCGCATGTCGCGCAACATCGCCGAAGCGCTCGCAAGCACCGGATACCTGACCGCATACCGTGTGTGGCCCACCGGCCACTTGGGCAATATCGAAGCCGAGGATCATTTCAACGCGGAATTGGCCGATATAGCCGGACGTGCTCACTCACGCTCCGCCGCCGTCGGCTGACCCACCGAACCTGCTTCCGAGCCAGGCAATGGCGCCCAACCCGGAAGTAAGTAAGAGCTGGCCGATGATGTCCAGCTCAGAGTCGGCGAGTGCGTTCACGGCCCTCCACAAACTGGGCTCCAGCCGTTAGCGCACTCGCGACCGGCCCCGCGATATTCACGATTCCACCGGCGGGAGCGCTCCACGGCGGCGATCACTCGGCGGCGGGTGCCTCGGTCGGCTGCGCGAAGGTGACAGTCGGGCGGTATCGTCTGCCGCCGATCCGGTCGGGCCGGTAATGGACCGCAGGGTCCATCATGACGGTTCGATCGTGCCGGCTTGCCAGGATGGTTACGGGGCTGGATACGAACAATGCGCTTCTCCTGTCCGAATTATTCCCCGAGAGGTCATTCCCCCGAGAGCTAATCCCCGAGGTGGACGATCGAGCCGAACTGGTGCTCATAGTTGCTCATGCTGTCGTTCAAGATCTGCATCAACCGGAAGATCAGCGCTGGTGGAAATTTCACCCGGGAGACCACCTGCGTTGGTTGCCGTACCACTAACCGGCCCGCCTCGTCCGTCCCCTGTTCGGTCGGCAAATACACCAAGAAATCGATGGTGAAATCGGTGCGGTTGTACCAGCAGGTGAACCCATTGGCATAAGTGCCAGCACTCAATGCCTCCGGCACGATCACCTCGACATCGGGCGGAGGCAGGGCCGGTTCACTCATGAGCGACGCCCTTTCACCGGTCGGCGAAAGGGAACACCCGCGTACGCGGTGGCCCCTTTCGCCGACGTTGTTCAGTGACGGAAAAACCAGCCGTTACCGCGACTGCATCTGGCGGGCCTGCTGGCGCAGCTGATGCAGCTGCATTTCCCACTGAATGGCCCGGTCCTGGCTGCGTGAGGCCTGATCCTCGGCCTGCTGGGCCAGCTGCGTAGCCTGATCGGCCTGGTCCTGCGCGGACTGCGCCCGCTGGTTGGACTGGCTGGCCTCGCTCTGCGCCTGCTGGGCCTGGTTCTGCGCCCGGTCGGCCTCGCTCTGCGCCTGCTGGGCCTGGTTCTGCGCCACGAGGGCCTGCTGGCGAGCCTGCTGCGCCTGCTGGTTGGCCTGATTGGCTTCGTGCTGCGCCAGCTGCGCCTGATGATGGACCTGACGTGTCTGCTGCTGCGCCTGCCGGGCAAGGTTCTGCGCCTGCTGGGCGTACTGCCGAGCGTTCTGAGCTTCCTGCCGCGCCTCGTCGACAGCGAACCGCAGCATATCGATGTCCCGGATGTCCTGGACCTCGCCGCGCTTCGAGTCGGTCAGCGTATCTTGCGCCATGTGAGCTTCCCTTCAATTGGTTGAGTGGACAGACTCGTTGGACCGGACTCATTCTTACCGAAGCATCATGGATGCGCAGCAACTTCGTCGCAACAATTTAGCAATAGCGACGAAAAGGTCAAGGCGCAGCCCCCCACCTCGGCGAACCCGATTCGACACACCATTCACCCACCCTTCTTCGGCATGTCTTCATACTGGTAAAAGCCTTCAATCCATTCGAGCGCTCCACCTGCCACGCCGGTTCAGCTTCCCCACTCATGCGCCATCGCTGGACGACAAGCCGGTCAGGATGCCGATCAACACCAAGAAATCAACCATCAGCAACTATTTAGCAATGGATGATTTCCGCTGTTGCTCCCGACCGAATCCGGCATATATACAGACTGCGCGAAGAGGTGGGTGGCCATACGCGAAGCTCGACTCGCCCGGATCGGATCACCCACCTATCCGCACCCGCACTACCGAAGCGACCTGGATCGGCGAGGAGCGCACACCCCGTTCGGCCATACCGGCTGACGGTGCGACTCAGTTTCCGTCTCGCAGCTGCCGACGATGACGCTCGAACTCCGTTGCACAGTGTGACGAGAACACTGCTACCGCATCGCCGTAATCACCCACCAGCCCCCGCAATCGCCGCTGGTTCTCGATCCGCAGCTCGCGCCGAGTGTCCATGATCCATTGGAATACTCGGGCCCCCGGCGGCATCGACGGTTTCTCCGCCAGCTGACCGTGATAGGTGTACGAGTCTCCGGCATGCAACAACCAACCGGTGCCGTCATTCACCGCTACCCCGATATGCCCGCGGGAGTGTCCCGCCAACGGCACCATCAGGATCTCCGTCGGCAGACCACGCAACTCCTGAACCGCTCGAAAGCCGAACCAATCGTCATCACGACTATCGGACTCCGCGTACGAGGACCACTTGGGGCCGTGGGCAACCTGCACCGGCCGATACCGGAATCGCTCACGACGGCCGGATACACCCGAAAAGGCTTCCAGTTCAGCCTGATGAACATGCACAGTGGCGTCCGGAAAATCCGCCAGTCCCCCAGCGTGATCCAGATCCAGATGCGTCACGATGATGTCGCGAACATCGTTACGGGAGAACCCGAGTGCCTCCACCTGACGGGCAATCGGATGGTCGAGAAGCGGATTCGATTGCCGAATGAGTTGCCTGCCCACCCAGACATCCGGCTGAACCAACGCCTGCTCACCGTAACCGGTATCGATCAGAACCAGCCCGGCGGAGTGCTCGATCAACAAGCAATGACACGCGCTGTCGGCCTTACGTAACACTCCCGGCCGACCGTCGAACAAGCGACCTCCGAAGGGACGGGTTCCTCCAGCGTCCAAGTGGTGGATACGCATATGCCCCTCCTCATCCGATACACCAACCGAGAACCCACCTTACCCACCGGGGCGATCCGGACGTATGCCTTTACCGCACAATGCTATTGGTGAGATCCCTGCACTGAATGCTTCACCTATCCGGCCCAGGTGAACCTCAGCCCGCAAATGCTCAATACACCCGGCAATCGCATAGTTCAGGTGATCCCGCCGAGAAGTGGTGTTATCCGGCCTTCGGTGCGGCGAGATCGGCGAACCGCAATGGCCGGACACCGACATGGAAGGCGGGACGAGCCCCTGAGCAGCGCCAACGATCAGGTATCGGTAAGCGGAAAGCCGAGGAGTACTGAACGGTGTACTGACTACCGCAGCGGGCAACTGGGAGCCGTTGTGACAGAAATCGAACAAACTTTCGGATATGGTGGATGCTCAGAGATTCCATGAGGTTTTCCTGAGTGGCGTTGTATCCGGTCGTCGTCGGTTGTGGTCATCCGTGGCGCTCGCCTACAGAGCGTCGTAGTGCGGGTACTGTCAGAACAATCCGATTGGAGGTGCTATGGCGGACGGATCTCGTATCGAATGGACTGAGGCGACATGGAATCCCGTCACTGGCTGCGATCGCGTCTCGGCGGGCTGCGATCACTGCTACGCCATGACCCTGGCCAAGAGATTGAAGGCCATGGGGGCGGAGAAGTATCAGCACGACGGTGATCCACGCACATCCGGTCCGGGCTTCGGTGTAACCATCCACCCGTCAACGCTTGACGTTCCCCTGCAGTGGCGACAACCGAGAGTCGTGTTCGTCAACAGCATGTCCGACCTGTTCCACGCAAAAGTGCCGGTCGGTTTCATCCAGGATGTATTCGATGTCATGCGGCGAACGCCGCAACATACCTACCAGGTGCTGACCAAGAGATCACTGCGGCTGAAGCGCCTTGCGAATCAGCTGGAATGGCCCACCAACGTTTGGATGGGCGTATCAGTCGAGAACGCCGACCACGTGGATCGGATTGACCACCTACGAGCCATCCCCGCGGCAGTACGGTTCCTGTCCTGCGAACCGCTCCTTGGGCCGCTCGATGATCTGCAGCTCGACGATATCGACTGGGTAATCGCCGGCGGCGAGTCCGGACCAGGGCATCGCCCCCTGGATCCAGAATGGGTCCGTGGCATACGCGATGCCTGCGAGCAGGCAGAAGTTCCCTTCTTCTTCAAGCAGTGGGGCGGACGTACTCCGAAAGCGCTGGGTCGCGAACTGGATGGCCAACTCTGGGACGGCATGCCCGAAATGACTGCCTGACACAGCATCCCGGTCGTATCGGCAGCACTCGTTTCGGCCGTCAGTCGCGTTCGGTCCACCACTCGCGCTCAGCGGGATTCCAGTACGGCTCCGGCCGCCAGAGAATAGCACCGCTGACCTCCGGCTCCGCTGACGCCGGAATCTCGAACAGGCCCTCGGTGCCCGCCTTGTGTTCTCGATCCATCTTCGCCAGCCGCCGCGCCTCCCGCTGCATCGCCGGCTCTCGCTCGGCAGCCTTGGCATAGAGATGGGACATAATCTTGTCGCCGACATAGTGGTCACTCGCGAACACCATGTCGTAGATGGTCGTGCCGTTTTCCATCCGCATGGGTATGCGGTTGGTGTACTTATAACCGAGCGCTTCGGCCAGTCGGAAGCGCATGAAGTTCGTCATCTCTTCGCGGTACTGGTCGGCCGTGATAACGCTCGTCTCTCGAGCTTCCTGGATATTCAGCCAGTTTCGGGTGCCATACAGCCGAGTCACCCGTTCTCGAAACGCAGCGCTGTTCGTCCCGCGGCGGGACACCCCTTTGACGGTCATCGTGGGGGACATCAGCAACCACAACTCTGGCTTCGTTCTCGCCCGCACCCCTTTGAACCGAGCGATCTTGACCAGCGTTTCCCACCAGACTTCGGCAGCTTGCTGGTCGATGAACGCGAATGCCGGTGCCCATTTGATCGGCTCCAGAGCCTTTAGCGCCGCATCGATCTCCAGGTTGCTGTCACCTGGGATAACCTCGAACTCCTTACCAGGAAACTCGATATCGAGCACCGCCTTCAATCGAGCAGCATTGGCAGGTAGCTCGAAGAACACGTGCTGGGTGAACCCTGGATCCGCGGCGAGCACCCGACGCGGTGATCCATCGATCACTTTGCCTGTGTAGCGCTCTTCGTTCTCAGGCTGTCCTGCCATCAGGTCCAGATACAACCGCTCAGAACTTCTCGCCGAAGCTTTGTTGAATGCGGGTACATAGTCCCCCAAGATTTGAAGCTTGTTCTTGGTCCAGTACGACCACTTGCGTGCCACCCCGAAACCTCCTGCGACCCCTGCGGTCGCACCCCCCGTCCGAGTGCGACTGTTCGAGAATACCTGTGGTGAAACAGACTTCGCGGTCATTCGTGGAGACAGAAAGCATGGACGCCAGGAGGTCGACAGCAGTCCACATAGAACCGAATCGCCATCGGGTCGGGCACTCATCGTCAAGCCGACTGGTACTGAAACGCTCCCTCCCGAAATCCCCGTGTGGAACCACGGTGGAGACGCTTTCCTGGCTGACGTACGTATACAAGAGGAGAAGGACTCCGACGTAAACGTCGCGACACACCTCCTACGGGTGTCCGCGCAGGATTGAACGGCACCAACGGCTCCGGCCGCTACCGGACAGCCGAGGCCACCGCTGCACTCAGAAAACCATGCTTGCTGGCGATGATCTTCGGCCCGTTGCCCACCTCCTGCTCTAGGTGGACGACCCAAGCGGCATCCAGGTCCTGTGTCAGGGCATCGACCGGCAGGGTCGAGCCGAAGGACGGTGCGATATCGAGATCGACGAAACGTCGGTACTTGTCTTTCGTTGCCCCCTCTACGCCAGTGCGGTGGTCGATGTAGCGGCGCAACCATTCAAAGAGCATGATGGACGCCGAGGTGCCGGCGCCGAACTATGTGACGACTGGACTGGTTTACCGGCGCCTCTGTCTATGCGGTACCTGACTCGATAACCGATGATGCCCTCTTTGCGGGGACGGGGCACTGTGGACACAGCGGGGCCTCTCGGGTCGGCGCCGAAATCCCCTCAGATTCACGGCGGACCACTGCCCGTGTGGACACGAGCCTGGCGACAGTCCGGTTTATCGGGTGCTACCAGCCTAAACACTGGAGCCGCCTGGGGGAATCGAACCCCCGACCTTTTCATTACGAGTCGAATACATGGTGCCCACGCTGGTCTTGCCGGTGTCCGTACTCCTACGTGAGGTGGTAATACGCCTCTGTGGGGGTCCTGCCGCGTCCGGGGTTGTTCGGGTGACTTGTGACAACTTGGTGACAACGGGCCCTCTGGGTGGCGGCGTGCCATGTCGAAATAGAACTCGAAATTGAGCTCATCGAGAAAGCCTCGCTTGTCGTCGCGTCGGCAGACTCGCTTGGAAGGGCTTCTGCACATCGTTCCCGGCATGTCGAACGAATGCGTCGATCGCGGCGGTTGCCTGCTCGTAGCGCGCTCTGTGCTCCTCAGCCGTCGTTGGGGCGACTCTGCCTCGTTGAATAGCTCGCGATGACTCGATCGCTTCGTCTGCCAGCTGGGTTAGTCGCTCATCGCTAGTGAGGAGCTTGATCCGCAGCAGTTGCGATTGGGCGACCGCCTTCTTGTCGTACGCCTCGGACCGTGTGTTTGCTTCGGCTCCTGGATCCTGGTTGAGCCGGTGCCATCGCTTGATCTGGTAGTGACGGTACTCGACAACCGCGTTCGCGAAGTCGTGATAAGCGGTGAGGCGGTCCTGTCTTAGCCTCTCGGCGAAGTTCTGACGCATGGTCCTGTCCGCGTTGACCCGCTGAAAGTAGTGGGTAACAGCCGCACCAAGGAGCGTGCCAGCGATAGCGATCAAGGCAGTAATCACATAGCTGACCGTACGCACCTTAGGATGAATCTTCTTGTGCGCTGGATCTTCTCACCGAGAGAAAGCTAGAGAACGCGGCCTTCCAATGGCCATGTTGGGTGGTGGGCTGTACACACCGGGGGCTGGCTACCCGCCTGCCCCGTAGGGCCTGCCCTTCTCGCGTAGAGGCTCCGGGGTCAAGAGTGGCGTAGCCATCGCGTAGTGACGCCGACAGGCGCTCTTGACGCTGGAGGGGCACGGGAACACAATGCAGGCCACCATCCAGCAGGGCCACGCGGCCGGAGGTCGCGGAATACCAACCCATCGCCGCAGAATCTTTCAGCAATACATCCGTCCAGGTCAGACGGTCCGCTGCAGAACGAACACCGGCAGTATCAACGTGACGATCGGTCCTGTCTGAGTTCGGATGGCGGGACCACAGCCGGTGGACCGGGCAGGATGCCGGCGGATTCGGGCTCGGCTGCGGGAGGCCAGTCGGGTACGGCTTTCGTCGTGCCCAGCACTGCCAGGACGTTGAGAAAGTGGCCAGATAGGAATCAGGAACGTTCTGCCACGCCGCGGACGCGGGGCCGACGTGCCGACGCGCCGCGGGCGGCGCTTCATCAGCTAGCGTTGCGCGTCGAAGCGCGGCGGCGCCGCGTACGCGGCGCCGCAGGCGCTCTTGATCCTATATAGCCAAATTCGGCAACAACTCTGTGAATGCGCCGGGCGTAACATGGCGGCCGTGAATCAGGCTATGGCTGAACTGCTGGCGCCGCTGACAGAATCACGTCGAGCTCACTCGATCGCGGTGGGACGGCGGATGGAGACCGTCGCAGAGCTATTGCCAGCCGAACTACGTGCCGATGCAGTCATCGCCGCGTACCTACACGATGTGGGATACGGACACCCTGATCTCGGTTTCCATCCGATCGATGGTGCCCGATTGCTGCAAACACTCGGGTACTCGCGGGTTGTGTGCCATATGGTCGCGTTTCATACGGCAGCAGAGGTCGAGGCCGGGGTGCGAGGCTTGAACGCGGCCGTTTTCGATGATTTCCGACTCACGGGCGTGGCCGAGCTCGATAAGGCTGATGACTTCCTATGGTGGTCCGATCTCTCGACGGGGCCGAACGGTCAGGATTTCACGGTGGATGAGCGACTGGCGGAAATTCTGAGACGATATGAGCCGGGGAGTATTGTTCACACCGCTATCACGCAGGCTGAACCACGACTTCGGGCGGCGGCTCAGCGGGCATCTGGATCTATGTAGGGTTCGCTCTCGTTCAGTGCCCAGTCGATTCGCTTCCGCTGGCTGCGGTCCATGGGTAGGGCTGGGATCTGCTCAACTGGAACCCACTCCACGCGCGTGCTTTCGTTGCTTGTCGTGGGATGCCCGCCGATGAACTCGCCGCGATACACCACAGTGAACTCCTGGCGGACCTCGTCATTGCTCGTGTAGTGGATGACATGGGACGGGTCTGTGAAGATGCCGACAACGCCGGTTGCGTGGACATCAACGCCGGTCTCTTCTTGCGTCTCGCGGACGGCAGTGCGGCTGAGCGACTCACCTGGATCATGCGCGCCTCCTGGCATGGACCAGTTCCCGTTATCTGACCTGCATATCAACAAGACCTTCCCGTCCTTTTGGACGAATGCTGCTGCACTCGGCCGGACGCTGTTGGCGGTCGGTGCTTGAGGGTCCTGGTGATAGTCGATTCGACGTCCCATGAGGTCAGGTTACTGGGGTTCGTCCTGTTTTCCAGGCAGCCTCGAATGAGTCCAGGTAGTAGGAGAAGAGACGGCCGCCGGGGACTTTTTGAAGGTGCTGAACCGGAGACTTTGCAGCATAGGCCCCGTAGCTGTGAGTGTTGACCAGCATCGAGTCCCCGAACCGGTAGATGCTGTTGTAGAGGGTTGTTCGGTGGGTTCGGATATCGACCATCGGCAGATCTGTCGTTTCCCGGAGATATTCCAGAGTCGACTGGCACCGTTGTGGCAATGAGGGCAAGCCTTCTTCGTGGCTTCGCGCTTTGACCTCCGGTGAGTCGCTTTCACCCAGGAGTATTCGGATCTGGACACCGGCTTGGGCCTTGGCGCGCACGACGTTCACGAAGTCGAGAGATTCGACCAGGAATCCTCCTGCGTAGACCAGAACATCGATGTGATCGCTGGACTGCTTCATGAGCGAGCGCCAAACCTCATGTGGCACTTCAGGCCGAGTCGGCCATATCTGGACCAGCTCTGACAGTGAAGCGGTCGTGGACCTGCTGTCGGCCAGCAGGTCAGGCCAAAGATAGGTCTCGTCACGGTCCAGTGCTCGGGCGGCCTTCAATCGCAAGCCGGGATGTGGGCATCGGTCCTGTGTGATCCAGCGCTCGACGGTCTTCGTGCTGACTTCAAGTTGTTCTGCCAGGGAATGTTTCGTGAAGTTCGCGGCGGCCATTGCGCCCCGGAGCCGTTCATTGGGCATGTCCCTATTTTACATGCAAAGTGTCCCCAAATGTCCCAAATCTTGGGTTATTTCGTCCCTATGTGTCGCGGGATTCTTGTTGTGCAGGAAGTTACATGAGCCGCTGGGCTCTCGTAATACCAACCGATGCAAGGAGTTTCGAGAATGGCACTGAAGGATGTGTGGTTTCGTCCGGAGTTTCGTGAGGCGTTCCCCAAGGGTTTGTTCCTGTTGGGGGATATCGAGCCGGTGACCGAGTTCAACAAGGACCGCAACGCACCGAAGATCCACAAGCTGGACTACGACCGTGAGGGCAATGGGACCGGTAAGCGGTTGTGGAAGGGCACGGTGACCGATCCGGCGGCGGCGAATGCGAAGAACGCCAGTTATGACGTGACGTTCGTGTCTGATGTGCAGCCGGTTCCGGCGGTGGCGGAGATCGTTCCGGGGATGACTCCGATCGAGCTGGAGGGTTTGGAGATCAAGCCGAGGATGGTCGGTTCGGGGGAGTTCAAGAGCATCGGCTGGTATATCCGCGCTACCGGCATCAAGGGCGACAACTCTGGTAGCAAGCAACCTCCGGTTGATCCGGGTGCGGCTCGGCCGTCGAAGGCTGCGTGATCTAGATGAGCACGGCGGACCAGACGAGGACGGTGGGAATGCGTTGGGCGCGCTGGTCTGCCGTGGTCATCATTATCGCGGTCGGGGCGGCGGCGTTTCGGTTGTCGTTCGCGACGCTGAAGGATCTCGCTGTCCTGGCGCATATCCCGGCCGGGGATGCGTGGCTGTTCCCGGTGATCGTGGACGGCACCATCCTGCTGGCGACGTTCGGGTTGCTGGTGTTGGCGCATGCGCCTGAACGCCGGTTCTTCGTCGCGGTGTTGGTTATCGGCTCGATTGTGTCGGTGGCGGGTAACTCACTGCATGCGGTGGCTGCGGGTCGGGAGTTGCCGTGGTGGGCGTCGGCGTTGGTAGCGGCGATCGCCCCGATTTCCCTGCTGGCCGACACACACGGGTTGGCGTTGTTGATCCGTGCGGCACACCGCAGTGCGGTAGCCGATCCGGTGGCGGTGGTCGAGCCTGTGACGCCACAGCCGACTACCACGCCTGAGCCTGTTTCCGATCCTGCTGCCTCACCTGCGCCGGAGCCGGTGCGGGTGGCGGAGGTTCGTTCGGCGCCTGCTGCGTCGATTCATTCCGATTCTGTTCGTTCTTCGCGACCGGCGCAGACCATGTTGCCGATCGCTGTCCCTGTCGGAGGTTGATGATGATCTCGGATGTCGTGCTCCTCGGTGGCGGTGCTGCTGTCGCGTCGGGAGCGATGTGGTGGTGGCGGTCCCTCGGTGCGGCGGTGAAACCCTCCGACCCGGTCCGGGTAGCTGCCAGCGCGCCGGTGCAGCTGCGCACGGCGGTGTTCGTGTTGGCT
This sequence comes from Nocardia spongicola, assembly GCF_047200775.1. NCBI lineage: Bacteria > Bacillati > Actinomycetota > Actinomycetes > Mycobacteriales > Nocardiaceae > Nocardia > Nocardia spongicola. The sequence continues at coordinate 49,674 of NZ_JBJZOO010000008.1, forward strand.
GATGATCGGCAGCGGGCGCATATGTGGATCGCGTGTGGTCTGGGCTCGTTGGAGCACGGGTTCCCGCCGGTCGAGGACTGGGTGTACACCGAGCACGGTCTTCGGGTGGATCTGCTCATGCTGGCAGGGCAGTCCTCCCGTGACTGGTCGGCGGAGGAGACCCGTGATGCCCTGGCCCAAATTCTGGCGGTGCCCGAGATCACGGTGAGCTTCCCCGATCCCGGTGTGGTGCGCCTGGATCTGCGGGCCTTCGACACCCTGGCGGCAGTGGCGCCGATCCCGGCATCGGCGGCGGCGGTGGATCTGGAAGCGGTCCCGGTCGGGGTCACCGAGGACCACGAACTGTGGCGGCTGCGGGTCCTTTACGGCCACATCTTGCTCGCCGGTGCTACCGGTTCGGGGAAAGGGTCGGTGTTGTGGTCGATCCTGGCCGCACTGGGGCCGGTGATCCGTGACGGCCTGGTGGATGTGTTCATGGCCGACCCGAAGGGTGGGGCGGAGTTCGGCAAGGGCGAGGGCCGGTTGTTCGTGGAGTTCGCTACCGATACCGACACCATCCTGGCGATGCTGCGCAAGGCCGTCACCGTGCTGCAAGACCGGCTGGCGCATATGCGGGCCACGGGTTCGCGTAAGCATGTGCCGACCGTCGAGCAGCCGTTGATCCTGATCATCATCGATGAGGCGGCAGCGTTGTCCTCGTATGCCGAACGCGAGGAACAGCAAGAGTTCCGGCGGTTGACCGGTCTGATCCTGTCGCAGGGTCGCGCGGCGGCGGTCAGTGTGGTGGCGGCGTTGCAGGACCCGTCGAAGGAGACGATGCCCAACCGGCAACTGTTCCCCGTCCGCATCGGCCTGCGCCTGGACGAACCGACGCAAACCGCGATGGTGCACGGACACGGCGCGCGGGATCGTGGTGCCCGCTGTGACGAGATCAGCGAACACACACCCGGTGTCGGCTACGTCGGCGAAGACGGCTCGACAGCGTTCACGCGGGTGCGGGCGTTCTGCGTCTCCGATACCGCCATCGATCACATCGTGGCCACCTTCTCCCCGGCGCGTGAGGTCGACCTGGCCCCGCAGGGTGACTACTGCGGGTTCGATCCCGACGACCTCGGCGACGAAGACGGGCCGGTGGCGGCGTGAAACGGGGATTCGTGACCGAAACCCATGTCCTCGTCTACTGCGACGGCTGCGGGGAGCCCTACACCGAGTCCACCCCGGGTGGTTACGCCGACGCCGAAGAAACCTGCTTCGACTCCATCGCCCAAGCCGTGCACTACATCAACGCCCGCTCCACGGCGGTGGGCTGGGTCTACGACGGCGACCGCGTCCTGTGCCACGCCTGCCGCGCCACCGACCACACGCCTGAGTACATCGACCTCTGAACGGAGAAACACCATGGCCCGCAACACCATCCCCACCACCGGCTACCGCGAGAACGTGATCGACCTCGCCGCCCGCCGTCGCGGCCTGCTGGAGCGTCGTGGCGCCGATCCGGTCACGGTCGCCCTCGGCCTCGTCGCCGACACCGGCCTCCTCCCGGACTGGGACATCGCCGAGGACACCGATACCGACGACGGCGGGTGGGCGGCATGACCGCACCGAAACCGGTTGCCGCACCGGTCAACCCGACCGTGGCCGAAGCCGCCACCAGGGTCCGCGCACGCCGCACCCGCACCGCTGCTGTTCCCACCCGCCTCTATGACTCCGTCCCCGGACAGCTATCGCTGTTCGACCCGCATGACCAGCAGGAGAGCCAGCCGTGAAGACCGTCACCACTACCGCGACCACCACCACCGATCCCACTGAACTGATCCTGACCGGTCTCGGGCACGTCCTCATCGCCGCTGTCACTGGTGTCGCTGTCGTGGTGAAGTGGGCGGTGCTGTTCCCGATGGTCAGTGTTCCGGCCGCTGCTACGGTCGCGGCCTGGCTGTGGGCGGGATGGCCTGCCGGGCTCCTCCTCGCTGTCGCATCGGGTGCCGCGCTGATCGGCTGGCGGGTCCTGGGACCGCACTCGTTCCGACGCTGGCTCACCCACCGCGCCCGCACCCGGGCACAAGCCTGGTGGTGGTACCGCCGTCGCTGGGCTCGGCTCTCGATCGCGTGCAGGCTGGGCATCCGCACCGAGGAGGTAACCCACCACCCACGCTTGTTGTCGGTGACCATCGGCGAGTCCGTGGACCGGCTGCGGGTGCGGATGTTGCCCGGCCAGTCCCCGGACACCTACACCGGTGCCGCCATCGCCCTGGCGCATGCCTTCGGTGTCTCCGAATGCCGCGCGGGTGTTGTCGCGCCGTCCACGATCGAACTGGCCTTCCGGCGCCGGGATGCCCTCGCCGAACCGACCCCGCTGCCGACAGCCACCGTCGAATGGCTCTGGGACGAGAAGGAAGCCGCCTGACCATGACCGCCGTGTCCGCTCCGGTCGGTGCCGTCGCGCCGAAACATCAGACCGCCGCCGAACGCCGCGCGATGCCCGACCTACGCGATATCGCCGAAGCTGCCGCCGAACAACACGACGTATGTGCCCGCGTGGTGCCGATGCGGGCCATCGACACCAACACCGGCCGTGTCTCCTACGTCGGTGCCCCGTGTAAGTCCACCGTGGCCTCGACGTGCCCGGCATGCGCGAAGGCCAACAAGTACGTGCGGGTGACCCAGTTGCGGGAGGGTTGGTGCGCCGACCACGAACCGGTGCAACCGGAACCGGTGGTGACCGAAACACAGGAACAGGTGTTGGCTGCGCGGGCCGAGCTGTTCACCCAGTATCACGAGGCCCGCCGCGACGGGGATGACGAACTCGCCGACGCGGTGAAGACGCTGGTCGCGGATCTCGATACCGAGCTTCGGGAACTCGGTGTGCGTGGCCGTCTCCCAGCCCTCGAGGAAAAACCACGCCGTAAAGCCAAATCGACCCGGCGGCGTGACGACCTGCCGGACCTGCCTCGAAAGAAGATCGCGCGCACCACGGTCGGCACCGCCTACGCCAACGGTAGGTATCGGCCCTCGACGTTCCACACCCTGACCGTGGATTCCTACGGGGGAATCAACCGGGTCCGTGACGAGGAGACCGGGGAAATGGTGTCGGATGGTTCCCCACGCGATCCGGACTCCTACGACTACGCGCGGGCTGCCCGTGACATCATGCACGTCAAAGCCCTGTTCGACCGGTGGATACAGAACCTGCGGCGCGCGGTGGGCTGGAACGTGCAGTACTGGGGCTCGGTCGAACCACAGAAACGCGGCGCCCCGCACATCCATCTGGCCATCCGGGGCTCGATCCCCACCAAGCTGCTCTATCAGGTGACCGCAGCGACCTACCGCAGCATCTGGTGGCCGCACTTCGACCAAGAGGTCTACACCGACGAGCACATGCCGGTCTGGGACGAGACCGCCGGGACGTTCGTGGATCCGACGACCAGGCAGGCGTTGACCTATTGGGATGACGCGCTGGAGATCATCGATTCCGTCGACGACATCGAGCCTGCGCACACGCTGCGGTTCGGTGGCCAGTCCAAACCGATTCAGATCATCGCGGGCACTCCGGAGATGGATCGCAAAATCGGCTATCTGACCAAATACCTCACCAAGTCCGTCGCCGAAGTGCTGGACTCCGACAGTCCCCGCGTCAACCGCCACTACGAGCGTTTACACGCCGAACTCCAGCGCACCCCGTGTTCACCGACCTGCGCGGTATGGCTGCGCTACGGCATCGTGCCCAAGGGCGCCAGCGAGAAAACCCAGCCGGGTCGCTGCCGGGGCCGCAACCATCGCCGTGACCTGCTCGGCGTCCCCGGGAAACGCTGTGTGTCCTCCACGAAGTGGAGCGGTAAGACCATTCCCGACCACAAGGCCGAACGACTGGAATTCGTCCGCAACGAACTCGCCGCCATCGGCATCATCCCACCGGATACCTCGCATCTGCGGATCACCCCAGTACGCCCTGGCGATAGGGACGCGCCTCCGCGTTCGCATCTGGTGATGGCGCTGGTCTCGGCCCGGATCACCCAGCGTGCCCAGTACACGATGGCTCGTCTCGCGATGGCTGAAGGACCACCGGGTGACGGCGGTGGCTCGTTGGACAACCGGGCAGGGCAACAGGATTCGTTCATTCAGCAATCACAAGCAGCATAGGGAGGGACCCGTCATGTCGAGACTGCTCAACGAGGCCGAGGTACGCAAGCTGATCCCGATCGGGCACAGCAAGTACTACGAACTCATCGGCTCGGGCGCACTGCGGTCGGTCAAGATCGGCCGACGCCGCTTCGTCACCGAACAGGCCGTGACCGACTACATCGCCGGACTCGACCAGGAGGCGGCAGCGTGAGTAGACGGCAGCTACCGCCGCAGATCGAGAAGATCACGCTCAAGAGCGGCGCTGTCCGCTACCAGGTCACCGCCGAAGCAGGCGTTGATCCGGAGACAGGCAAGCGGCGGCAAACACGGAAGCGGTATCGCACCGAGAAGGAGGCCCGTGACGCGCTGGCCGAGACTTCGACCGCTGTTCGTCGGGGGACCTACGTCCCGAATTCGGCGTTGACGGTGGATCAGGCATGCTCTGATTGGCTGGCAGGCAAGCGGGTTCGTGGAACGACTGCCATGAACTACGCAAACGCGCTACAGCCGGTCAGGGATCGCTATGGCGAAGAACCTGTGCAGAAGCTGTCGAAACGGCACTTGGACGACCTGGTTACCGATCTCCTCGCCGGTACAGCCAAGAAGTCCAATGGTCGGGACAGGAGGCCTTGGGCGCCGGAAACGGTCAATGCCACCTTGGACCGGTTCGAGTCCGTGCTGGATTCGCTTGTAGCAGAGGGGAAGCTGGTCCGTAACGTCGCCTCGCTGGTCGACAGAGTGCCGGTCAAGCGGAAGAAGCGGCACAACACCTTCTCCGAGGATGAAGTACGAAAGGTGCTGGCGGTGGCGTCGAAAGATCGTAATGGCCATGCCTGGCACCTAGCATTGTCCGGCCTTCGACGTGGCGAGATCGGCGGATTACGGTGGTCGGACATCAACCTGGAGGCCGGAACCCTGACTATCGCCAACAATCGGGTATCGGTGAACGGTAAGGCTGAGGAGTACGAAACGAAGTCGGAGGACTCGGACCGGACACTGCCATTGACGCCGACGTTGAAGGCCGAGTTGAAGGCAGCACGGAAGCGGCAAGCTGCGGAGAAACTGGCACTCGGTGAGGCATACGGACCTGGGACACACGTGGTGGTTGATGCGGCAGGCTGCTCGTACCATCCGGATACCCTCACCGATTACTGGGAGAAGATCACCAAGGCGGCGCGAGTGCATCGGATTCGGTTGCACGATGCTCGTCATACCTGCGGGACGTTGATGCATCTTCAGGGGGTGCCGATCGCGGTGATATCGGAGTGGCTGGGGCACGCTGACAGCGCGTTCACGATGCGCACCTACGTGCATTCCCAGAACGATGCACTGGCCACCGCAGCGGGCACGCTGGAGGCCGTTGTGACAAACCGTGACAAGGCGGGTGCTGCGGCATCTCGCCGGAAACGTCGACGGGGGCGTAAATCGGCTGGTTAGAACCGGTTTCCGGGTGGAGCCGCCTGGGGGAATCGAACCCCCGACCTTTTCATTACGAGTGAAGCGCTCTACCGACTGAGCTAAGGCGGCGTGCCTTTCGGCCAGGTGAGTCTATCGTCTCATGGTCCGATCACGAAAACGGGTGGTCACGGCTACTGCGATCGGGCCGCGATCAGGGTCGCCGCCATCGAGGCGAGGGCGAAGCGGGGTTTGACGTTCCGGTCGAGGGCTTCGCGGCAGGCGAGGACCGCTTCGAGGGAAGTGAGCAGGCCTTCGGGGCGTACTCGCCTGGCCAGGTCATAGGTCTGCTCGGCAAGGTCCGGGTGAGTGAGCGCGATGCCGGACTCGGGCCTGGCGGCGCCGAAACGGACGGCCAGCGCATCACGGTAGACGCCGGCCATATCGATCAGCGAGCGGTCGAGAGCGTCGCGGCTGGTGCGGGTAGTCCTGGATTTCTGCCGTCTTTCCAGGTCCTTCAGCACGCCGGCGGAACCTCGGGTCGCACTTGCCGTGCCCTTGCCGGTACCACCTGCGCCCAGCGCGGTCGCGAGTTCCGCGCGCTCTCGCTCATCGCGAGTGGCGTTCATCTGCTTGGCCTCGTCGTCGGCTGCTCGTACCAGCTCGTCAGCGGCGGCATAGGCTGCTCCGGGATCGCTGATCGCGGCGGCCAAGGCCAGGGCGCGTTTGCGCCGGGCACGTGCCTCGTCGTCGGTGGCAAGCCTGCGAGCCCGACCGATATGCCCGCCGCTGATCGATGCGGCCCAGATCGCGGTTTTCTCGTCGAGCTCGTCACGTTCCTGAAGTACTCGCGCGATGGCGGGCACCGATGGCGTCACCAGAGGTACGTGCCTACAGCGAGAACGCAGGGTGACCGAGATGTCCTCTGGGTCCACCGAGGGTGCGCACAGCAGGAATACCGTCCGGTCCGGCGGTTCCTCCACCACTTTGAGCAGTACATTGCCCGCTGCCTCGGTCAAGCGGTCGGCATCCTCGACGACCACCACCTGCCAACGCCCTGTGGTCGGCCGCCGCGAGGCGATCGGCACAATCCCGCGCATCTCCTTGGTGCTGATACTCAGCCCCTCGGGCACCACCCGGCGAACATCGCCGTGTGTACCCGCCATGGTGGTAGTGCAGGCATGGCAGCTACCACATCCAGGAGCATTCGGGTCGGTGCACTGCAATGCGGCCGCGAAGCACAATGCCGCGATGGATCTGCCCGATCCGGGTGGACCGGTGAACAACCACGAATGCGTCATCGCCCCCTCGGCCTTACCTCCGCGCGCCGCGATGGCCGCAGCCATCAGCTCGGATTCGACCGCCTCCTGGCCGACCAACCGATCGAAGACACCCGCCACGCTGTACACCCTAGCCGCCCGCACCACCAGCTCCCGCGCGCAGTGCCCACCGCTGCGGGCGGGTGGAGCGGCGATCAGGATACCGCTGGCACCGCGAGCCGAGAGCTTACGACTTCCCCGCGCCGGTTTCCTCCGCCACCACCTATTCGGCCAGCACTTCGGTGGTTGCCGTCTTCTTCGCCGCGGTCTTCTTGGCCGGAGCTTTCTCCGCGGTGGTCTTCTTCGCCGCTGTCTTCTTAGCCGCGGCTTTCTCCGCGGTCTTCTTCGCCGCGGCTTTCTTGGCCGGAGCCTTCTTCGCCGCGGTCTTCTTGGCCGGAGCCTTCTTCGCCGCGGTCTTCTTGGCCGCCTTCTTCACCGGGCCGCGCGCCCGCCGATCGGCGAGCAACTCCATGGCCCGCTCCGGGGTGATCGACTCGATCTCATCACCTTTGCGCAGCGTCGCATTGGTCTCGCCATCGGTGACATACGGCCCGAAACGGCCGTCCTTGATCACCATCGGCTTACCGGTGGCCGAGTCGGTGCCGAGCTCACGCAACGGGGCTGCGGCCGAAGCCTGTCTGCCACGCCGCTTCGGCTCCGCGTAGATCTTCAGCGCTTCCTCCAGCGTCACGGTGAAGATCTGGTCCTCGGTGTTCAGCGACCGTGAGTCGGTGCCCTTCTTCAGATATGGCCCATAGCGTCCGTTCTGCGCGGTGATCTCCTCGCCGGTGGCCGGATCGGTACCGACCACCCGCGGTAGGGACAGCAGCTGGAGTGCGTCGTCGAGCGTGATGGTGGACAGGTCCATGGACCGGAAGAGGGAACCGGTGCGCGGTTTGGGCGCGGCGGCCTTCTTCGCGGTCTTCTTGGCAGGCTCCGCTGCCTCATCGGCCTGCGGGCTGGGCAGAATCTCGGTGACGTATGGACCGAAACGCCCCTCCTTGGCCACGATCTGGTGGCCGGTCGCCGGATCGGCGCCGAGTACCCGCCCCTCCTGCGGTGTCGCGAAAAGCTTCTCGGCGACCTCTCGGGTCAGCTCATCCGGTGGAAGATCATCCGGTAGGTTGGCCCGCTGGGATACCGGAGCACTGTCCGGAGCATTGGGATCGGCGACCATCCGTTCCAGATACGGCCCGTATCTACCGACCCGGACGACGACGTCACGTCCATCGGAATCGTTGAACAGTTTGATGGAGTTGATCTCGCGGGCATCGATATCGTCGAGCCGCTCACCGACCATCTTCTTCAGCCCACCGGATCGCGCGACCGATCCCTCTACCCCGTGCTCGCCGCCGAAATAGAAGCTGGACAACCAATTTCCGCGCTGTTGGCGTCCGCCCGCGATAGCATCGAGATCGTCCTCCATGGCGGCGGTGAAGTCGAAATCGACCAGTCGGCCGAAATGCTCCTCCAGCAAGCCGATGACTGCGAACGCCACCCAGGACGGCACCAGGGCGTTGCCACGCTTGTACACATAGCCGCGATCGAGGATGGTCTTGATAATCGACGAATACGTCGACGGGCGGCCGATACCGAGCTCTTCGAGCATCTTGATCAACGATGCCTCGGTATAGCGCGCGGGCGGATTCGTGCTGTGCCCATCGGGATTCAGCTCGACCGCGGTGACCGCCTGGCCTTCCGACAGTGCGGGCAGCCTGGATTCGGCATCGTCGGATTGGCCGCCGACTTCCTCGTCGACACTCTCCACATAGGCCCGCAGGAAACCGGGGAAGGTGATGGTGCGGCCGGAGGCGGAGAACACGCACTCCTCGCCGGTGCCCGCGATGCCGGTGATGCGCAGGGTCAGCGTAGTGCCCTTGGCATCGGCCATCTGCGAGGCGACGGTGCGCTGCCAGATGAGTTCGTAGAGGCGGAACTCATCGTTATCCAATCGGGAGTGCAACTGCCCCGGAGTGGCGAAGGTATCGCCCGCGGGCCGGATCGCCTCGTGTGCCTCCTGCGCGTTCTTCACCTTGCGGTTGTATTGCCGCGCGGTCGGGTGCACGTACTCGGTGCCGTAGAGCTGGGTCGCCTGGGCACGGGCCGCGGCGATCGCCGACTCCGACAGCGTGGTCGAGTCGGTACGCATATAGGTGATGTAGCCGTTCTCGTACAGCCGCTGCGCCACCCGCATCGTCCGCTCGGAGGTGAAACGTAGCTTGCGCCCCGCCTCCTGCTGCAATGTCGAGGTCATGAACGGCGCGTAGGGCTTACGGCTGTAGGGCTTGGACTCCGCCGAGGAGACCACCAGGTCGGTGCCGTCCAACGCCTCGGCGAGCCGCCGGGCATAGCCTTCGTCCAGCACGATGACGCCGGGCGCCCGGTCTGGCGTAGGGGCTTGCTGGTCGGCAGTATTCTGATCGGCGGCTTTGAGCCTGCCGTCCGAGCCGAAATCCCGCCCCGATGCGACCCTGGCGCCATCGACGGTGATCAGCCGCGCACCGAAGGTCCTCGGGTTGGTGGCATCGCTCTCCTCGCCGGTACCCGCGTCCAGTTTGGCGGCGATATCCCAGTACTCGGCCGAGCGGAACGCCATGCGCTCGCGCTCACGCTGCACGATCACCCGAGTCGCGACCGATTGCACGCGGCCCGCCGATAAGCGCGGCATGACCTTCTTCCACAGCACCGGGCTGACCTCGTAGCCGTAGAGCCGGTCGAGGATGCGGCGGGTCTCCTGGGCGTCGACCAGATCGCTGTCGAGTTCGCGGGTGTCCGCCGCGGCGGCCCGGATCGCGGGCTCGGTGATCTCGTGGAACACCATCCGCCGGACCGGCACCTTGGGTTTGAGCGTCTCCAGCAGGTGCCAGGCGATGGCTTCGCCCTCGCGATCGGGGTCGGTCGCCAGATAGAGCTCGTCCGCGTCCTTCAACAGGCTCTTGAGCTCGGTGACCTTGGCTTTCTTATCCGGGTTCACGATGTAGATGGGTTCGAAATCGTTGTCCACATCCACACCGAGACGCGCCCAGGACTGTCCCTTGTACTTGGCCGGGACATCCGCGGCGCCACGTGGCAGGTCCCGGATATGACCGACCGACGCCTCGACCGTGTAGTTCCTGCCGAGGTATGGCGCGATCTTACGGGCTTTGGTCGGGGACTCGACGATCACGAGACGACGCAGGGGACGCCCCTGGTCGGCTACACCGCGGTCTCGTGTTGCCACCGGCGAATACACCTTTCCTCAATCGACCCGCGCCACGTTGTTCCCGCTGCGCGCGGCTGGGGTAAGCGGCTACGACGGCTAGGCGTCGCGCTGCCAGACACGTTTATACCGTGACGCTGCGTGTGGTCGGGCGTTACGACTCGAACCACTGAGCGTACGCGCGTCGGTTCGAATCAGTATGCCTTGTCCGTGGACCACATCGCCGCCTCGGCGTGCCGCGCGGACGGTTCTTCCAGGTCACACGGCTCACGGCCACCCCAGATATCGAGCTACCCCAGATATAGCTCGTCCCTCACCCCGGGAACCGGTGGTGAGGGACGAGCAGTAGTAGTTACACACGTGCGCTCAGCTGAGCGCACGCACTCCAGTGGCCTGCGGGCCCTTCGTGCCCTGGCCGACTTCGAACTCGACCTTCTGGTTCTCCTCGAGGGTGCGGAATCCCGACCCTTGGATCTCGGAGTAGTGGACGAAGACGTCAGCGGAGCCGTCCTCGGGCGCGATGAAGCCGAACCCCTTCTCCGCGTTGAACCACTTCACAGTTCCCTGTGCCATTCTGTTCCTTCTCTTTTCTTACCGGAACGGCGGACAACTGGGTTCGTCCACCGGGTCCGTTCCGACCGCTGTACTGTTGGTTTCCCCCTGCAGGAAAGCACCAAGCACACCGTTCGCAACATCGATCCTGCTGACGGTTTGGATTTGGATCCGTCCCTCGAACACAGAAGCTTGCGACCAGGAACCAGTGAACCATGTCTTCGAGCAATTCAACAGTCGAGTTACCGACAATTTGCAAAAAAGTTGATCTTGCGAATGTACAGGTGAGGAACACAATGCAAGAATCTGTACTCCAGGTTCGTTTGCCTTCTGATAACCGAGTGAACGTTTGGCAATCGAGCTGTGACCAAGGTCGCTATTCGGCATCGAAATCCCGAGTGGCGTGCTCCCAGTACACAGGTTTCGCAGTATCCGAGCGTGTCGCGGAACTCGAGGCATGAATCCGGCGGACCCGGCGGCTGGAGTGCAGTCGCGAACCGCTTTCGGCTATGGCGCTTCGTTGCTGAATCGTGTCCACACACAAACGTCACACGATCCCGAGGCGACCCATGTCGTAGAGCTGCCCGCACTTGCCGCCACATATGCCGCCTGGCCTGCCTGGACAGCGCCGGAAGTACTCGCGGCCTTACGCGGTACGGGCATCGACTGCCCGTGGAGTCACCAAGCCGAGACAGCGGAGCTGGCGTTCCGAGGCGAGCATGTGGTGGTGAGCACCGGGACCGCATCGGGCAAATCGCTCGGATATCAGCTGCCCGTGCTCACCGCGTTACACGCGGACCCGAAAGCCACCGCGTTGTATCTGGCGCCGACGAAGGCGCTCGGCGCCGACCAGCTGCGTGCGATCGGGGCGCTGACCCAGGAGCACCCGCTGCGCGATATCCATCCGGCCGGCTACGACGGCGACACCCCTGCCGAGATCCGACGGTGGGTACGCGCCAACGCACGCTGGATATTCACCAATCCGGACCTGCTCCACCTGGGAATTTTGCGATCGCACCAGCGCTGGGCCCGCGTGCTGCGCGGATTGCGGTATGTGGTGGTCGACGAATGCCACGCCTACCGGGGAGTTTTCGGTTCGCACGTCGCGCTGGTTCTGCGCAGGCTACGGCGGATCGCGGCACGATACGGCGCCGATCCGGTGTTCGTGTTGTGCTCGGCGACCACCGCTGATCCCGCGGCCGCCGCGTCCAGGCTGATCGGCGCACCCTGCGCCGCGGTCACCCAGGACGGCTCGCCACGGGGACCGCGCACGGTCGCGCTCTTGGAGCCACCGCCGCACACCACGGCGCCAGGTGAAAACGGAGCCCCGATCCGCCGCTCGACCACTATGGAGGCAGCGCGGATCATGGCGGATCTGGTGGCCGAAGGGGCACGGACCTTGACATTCGTGCGCTCACGCCGGGCCGCCGAGCTGACCGCGATGGAGACGGGGAAACTGCTGGCCGAAACCCATCCCGACCTCGCAGGGCGGGTAGCGTCCTACCGTGCGGGATACCTGGCCGAGGACCGGCGCGGGCTGGAAGCGGCGCTGTCGGACGGGTCACTGCTCGGCGTCGCGACTACCAACGCATTGGAACTCGGTATCGATATCGCGGGGCTGGACGCGGTCATCGTCTCAGGTTTCCCCGGCACGGTCGCGTCGTTCTGGCAACAAGCTGGGCGTGCGGGACGCCGCGCACAGGGATCACTGGTCCTGTTGATAGCGCGGGACGATCCACTGGACACCTACCTGGTGCGCCATCCGGAGGCGCTACTGGACAAGCCGGTCGAGGCCACTGTCACCGATCCGCGCAATCCCTACGTACTCGGCCCGCACCTGCTGTGCGCCGCACTGGAACTGCCGCTCACTGATACCGAGATGGACGAATTCGGTGCGCACGAGGTCCTGCCCGATCTGATCGCGCACGGGCTGATCCGGCGGCGTGGGACACCGGACCGCGGCCGATGGCACCTCACCGCGCAGACATTGCCACACGACACAGTCGATATCAGGGGCGGAATCGGTACCGCGGTGGCTGTCGTCGACGGCGAGACCGGCAGGCTGCTCGGCACCGTCGACGCCGGGCCCGCACCGGCGACGCTGCATCAGGATGCCGTCTACCTGCACCAGGGTGAGACCTACGTGGTCGACGAACTGGATCTCGACGAGGGCATCGCCTTGGTGCACGCGGCCGAACCCGGGTGGACCACCAGCGCGAGGGAGGTGACCTCGATCGTCATCGATACGGTGCTCGAACAGCACGAACACGGCCATGTGACGATCAGCCTGGCGCAGGTGCGAGTCACCAGTCAGGTGATCGGCTACCTGCGCACACTCGTCACCGGCGAGATAGCCGGCCTTGTCGAACTCGACCTGCCGCCGCAGACCCTGCCGACCAAGGCCGTGTTGTACACGGTTACGCCGGAGTTGTTGACACTGGCAGGCATCGAACCCCACCACGTCCCCGGCGCCCTCCATGCGGCCGAACACGCGGCAATCGGCCTGTTGCCGCTGGTAGCGGCGTGCGACCACTGGGACATCGGCAGCGTCTCCACCGCCGAACATCCGGATACCGGGCTGGCCACCGTCTTCGTCTACGACAACCAGGCAGGTGGGACCGGTTTCGCCGAGCGCGGGTTCGCTCGGCTACAGCAGTGGCTTTCGGCGACCTCGGCAACCATCGAATCGTGCAGTTGTGTGGCGGGCTGTCCGTCCTGCGTCCAATCACCCCGATGCGGTACCGGGAACCAGCCACTGGACAAGGCGGGAGCGGCACGCTTACTCAGCGCCGTACTGACCGAACTGTCCCCCGATGTGAACCAGACCCGCGATTCATGAGGACTGACACAGAACACCGCAGGTCATCAGGGGTCTGTTACCGGTGCGCCCGCCGGGAGCAGAAGACAACCGCAACGAAACAGCGCCCTTTCACCTCTCGAAACAAAGCGATAGCCATTCCAATAACCAGACCATTGCCCCATTATCGGCAGCACGTACATACCTTAATTTTTTTCTATACTCACCCCGAGTGGAGAATTCTCCAAGGCTTTTTAACTGGCCAGTAGTATTGCCGATTCCCAGCGGCACGACGAGTCATGAGGTAGTGCATATTGAACTCTCTCACTCAACGACAGGTCCGGCACGGGCGATCGCCCGGACGATACGATCTCCATACAGACCTATTGGTACATTTCTTTCGGTAGTGATTGTCATGTCCCACTCTGTGACTTCACAGTTCTGGATCCGCGCTCCCATTCGCCTGGCGACATCTTCTGCCTCCGCGCACGCGATCTCCGTTCCATCCACCAATGTGCCCGCGCCTGCCAACGCCGCCATATCCGCTGCCGCTTGTGCTCGATGCCGTGCCACAATTACGACACCGACCTGAGCGATTACGACTGTCACGCTGAGCAACGCCACTAAACCGAGACACGTGAACACGGTGGCTACTCCCGCCTCACCGGATACCCGACGAATCGCTACAGCGAATCTCGAATGTTGTGTCCGGCACCAGGCCCGAGCTCTTATCTGCCGCTCGGACCAGGCCCGCACCACCCGTCTCCGGCAGGCTGTCCGCCTGCCCGGTCCGGAGACGCACCGGAGCCGGGTACCCGCGCTCATGGAAACACTCCTGGCTCCATGGTGGCGACCGCTTCCGCCCGAAGCGTGAGCAGAGGAAGAAGCGGAGTCCGTGCGGAGACCACAGCCACGACGCGAGTGCCCTCCGCACGGAGAGCGATATCGGCCGACGGCGGGGCGATCTGTTCTGCCGCGATGACCGCGTTGGCCTGATCGCCCCGCGCGGCCAGCCGGGCCGCCTCTCTCGCGGCGTCGACACATCGGACTTGTGCCGACGCCGCGAACAAGGCGCCGAGGCACAGCACGACGGCGACGACAACCGCGGTGAGCGCGACAGCGGCCTCGACTGTCACCGCACCAGAGTCATCACGCAGCCCGAGTACGCCACGACGCTCTCCTCGACCGAGAGCAGCGCCTACACCCCGGTGTTCAGCGCCCGATCGATGATGCTGGTCAGCGCGTTCACAATGCTGTCGCCTGTTACCACCCCATAGAGCACAGCGCCGAACGCCGCGGCCGCGATCGTTCCGATCGCGTACTCCGCTGTGCTCATACCGTCCTCCGCGACCACCACCTGCACCAGACGAGCACGCAGGCCCATCCATACGCTCCCTGGTCTCCGACCTCCCGACCTCGACGCATGATCGATACGCACCACCCGATTCCCCTCTCATTCCGGCTCGTGCGGCGGGTCCGCACGAGCACGCTTTCATCGGCGAGGCGTGCGGCACCGCCACCAACCACCGCGACCGCGCGACGGCGAGCGACGAAGTCACCACAGACCGCCGTCCAGGATCCGGTCTGCCAGGCCTGCTACCACGGGCACGATGCCCAGACAGACGAATGCGGGAAGAAAGCACAAGCCGAGCGGCCCACCGATCAAGACGCCCGCGCGCTCTGCCTTCGTGGCAGCCACATCTTCGGCCGTGGCTCTGCAGTGTTCGGCCAACTCCCCTACCGCGACTGCCAGTGACGCACCGGACCGTGCCGAACGACGGATGATCCGGGCCAATGACTCGATCTCCTCGGCACCCGAACTGCCGGTCCGATCCCGTGCGACTTGTTCCCACGCTGTGGCCGCGTCGGCGCCGAGCGCGAGCAGATCCCCCGCCCGTCGCAGGGCTTCGCCGAACGACGCCGGAGCTTCTGGAGCCACCGCCCGTGCCGCGCCGGCCACAGGGAGCCCGGCACGCAAGCACGCCGCCAGCAGATCGAAAACCGAGGCCAAGGCCATGGGATCGGTGCTCGGGCGCACTCCTCGTGACGATTCGGCCTGCTGATCGTCCTGATGGCGCAGCGAACGCAGCCGGCGAGTCACCGCAACCCGTCCCGGCAGGACCATCGACGCGGCCGCGCACAGCAGTAAGGGAACAACCATCCCGGTGGACACAATCCTCCCCCTTTCCCAGTGCCGAAGCAGCTCTAGCGAACCTCGACCGATCCCCGCGGAGGGGGACTACGGATCGGACTCGGCTGCTCCCGGAAACCGGACTCATACCAGCACCTTTCGGGTGATGGCATCGGTCCACAGCAAGCCGGTACAGACCAGCCCGGCACCGAGTGGCAGCAGTACCGCCCCAACGGGCGAACCGAAGAGAACATGTAGCGGCGAAGCCCCCATCACATGACCGAGCGCTATGCCAAGACATGGCAGACAGGCCAGAACTACCGCGGTGGCACGCGCACCTGCCAGCGCCGCAGTGGTGCGGCCCTGGAATCGAATGCGTCCAGCGAGATCGACGCGGGATGCTGCCAGCAGCTCACCGAGGGCCAGACCATGCCGCTCGGCGACCTGCCAGGCACCTGCGATACGAGACAACTCTGCCGCGATAAGGGAGTCCGGCCGGTACAGACCCTCCGCCACGGAACCACCGAGCTTGCTGCGCGCCGCGCCGACAGCGAAGGCTTGCGCCGGTTCACCACGCACCTCATGCGCCACGACCTCGGCGGCTGCTCCCGGATGCGCGCCAACCCGTAATTCGGCGATCATCGCTTCCAGTGCGTCGAGCAGGTGTCCGCGCTCGATACTCCTGCGCCGGTCCCGTATCGCGGAATGGAGTCGCAGACCAGCCGTTCCGGTGATCATGACCGCTGCGAGGAATGGGCCCGGTCCGAGGAAAGCGAGCACAGCCGCGAGACCTGCGCTCGCACCGACCCGGAGCACCACAGCCTTTTCTGGCTTCCCACGGTTGCCTGCTGTGCGGAATATCCGTACGAACCGCCGCCGCGCTATCGGCGCCGGGGCCACCACCAACGCCATCGCGATACACACCAGAACGAGACTCATCGGTCGATCCGTTCGGCAAGCAGATCGGATAACTCCGCTGCGGCAGGAGCCGCTGCCGTCGCGTGCCACGCGGGCGTGATCCGCACCCGACCGCTTCCGGTGCGATCCACAAGGCCGATCTCGCACAACCCGCGCGAACCATCGGCTCGGCGGTGCACATGCAGGACAACCTGGACCGCGGCGGCGAGTTGACTGTGCAGCGCCATCCGGTCCATTCCGCCAAGCGCGGCAAGTGCTTCCAGGCGTGCTGGGACTTCCCGCGGCGAATTGGCGTGCACGGTGCCCGCACTACCCTCATGACCTGTGTTCAACGCGGTCAGCAAATCGACAACCTCGGCGCCCCTGACCTCACCGACCACGATCCGATCCGGCCGCATGCGCAGTGCCTGACGGAGCAGGTCGCGCACGGTAACCGCACCGGCGCCCTCCACATTCGCGGTCCTGGCGACCAACCTGACCACATGCGGATGCGGTGGTGCCAGCTCAGCAGCGTCCTCGATACAGATGATCCGCTCGGCCGGACTCACTGTGGCGAGCAAACCGGATAGGAGCGTCGTCTTCCCAGCACCCGTACCGCCGACCACGAGGAACGCCAGACGCGCCTGGATGATGCGTTCCAGCAGGAGCTTCGCATCCGCGGGCATCGCACCCAACGCGGCCAGCGTATCCAGCCCCTGGGTGGCCGGGCGAAGTACCCGTAGCGAAAGGCAGGTACCGCCGTGCGCGATCGGCGCGAGTACCGCGTGTAGCCGGACACCGAACGAATCCCCCAGCACCGCATCGGTTCCGGCCAGACGACCATCCACCCAAGGCTGTGCGTCGTCGAGCCGCCGTCCTGCCGATAGGGCCAAACGCTGCGCGAGCCGCCGTACCGCGTTCTCGTCGGGAAAGGTGAGAGAGGTTTTCTCCAATCCGTGCCCGCGATCGATCCACACCGCGTCCGGACCGGTAACCAGGACATCCGCGATATGCGGATCGTGTAACAAAGGTTCGAGCACGCCGACACCGGTCATCTCGGTCTGCAACAGCCGTAACGCCCGCAACAGATCGGTATCACTCAGCACCCCGCCCGCCTCGGTCCGGATCGCGGCGGCAACCTGCGCCGGATCCGGATCCCCTGTTTTCGCGGCCAGTCGTTCCCGCACCCGATCCAGCAACTCACGCGTCAGCAACGCACTCATATCGCCTCCTCACTGCCATTGCCCGGCCGATGTGCTGAGCACGCCGAGGACCGCATCGGCGGCATCGCGCAGCGGGCCGCGGCGGCGCACCGAGACCCCGCCGCGCTCCAAGCGATGCGCCAACCCCGACTGGGCACGAACGGCAGCGAGCAGGGGGAGGTCGAGCACCCCGGCGACTTCATCGCCACGTAGTCCACCTGGCGCGGGACCACGGACGATCAAACCCTGATTCGGATTTCGGCGTGCGATATGCGCCGATACCGCTTCGGCGGCGGCGACCGCCCGCAGCAGGGCAGGAACGACCAGGACAACGAGATCCGCCGAGTCGAGCATCTGGTCGGCATGCGGACCCCGCTCGCAGGAGATATCGCATACGACGAGATCACCTGCGGCACGGCCTGCTTCGACCACGGCACGGACACCAGCGGGACCGAGCTCGCTCGGCGCCCCACCCACACCACACCGGCCGCAGGACAGCACCGCGAGTCCGGGGGCCGCGGCAGGCAGCGCACCGTGCAGCGCGGCCGCGGACACCCGCCCATCCTCGACGACGAGATCCGGCCAACGCAGACCCGCCACCGTCTCGATACCGAGCAGCAGATCGAGTCCCCCGCCGAAAGGGGCGCCGTCGACCAGCAAGGTCTCATGCCAGAACCTCTCGGCAGCACCCCGCAATGCGAGCGCGACAGCCAATGTGGACGCCCCGGCCCCACCGCAGGCACCCGCGATGACGACCACCGCACCATCACCCGCGCGCTGTTCGCCGTACTCGGCGAACATCTCGATAAGCTCCACCGCGGCGCCAGGTAAGGCGATAACTCGCTCCGCGCCCGCCGATGCCGCGGCCTGCCAATCCGGTAGGTCCGGCTCACCGCCGGTGACCAGCACTACACCCGTCCGGCGCGGATAACGCCCCGCTGCCGCCCCCTGCGCCGCAGCGGTATCCAGAATCACCAGAGGAGCGCTCATCCAAGCATGCCTGCCGACAAGCCCGCCCTGTTCGTCGAGACTTCGTTCCGCGGCAGCAGCGATGCGCCGGACTTCCTCGCACAGGCGGTCGTCTTGGACGAGCACAAGCGCGGGTGGCACTCCGTCCAGCGCTGATGCTTCGAAATTCATACCGGTCAGCGTTGTCGACAATGAGTGGGCGCGGAAGCGGTCCCGTACCGAATGTGGATAACTCGCCGACTGGGGATATTTCCACCCAACGCTCGACGAACAGTCCTGAAAATAGAGGACGACCCCAGCCGGGGGGGGAGG
Source organism: Nocardia spongicola (assembly GCF_047200775.1). Lineage (NCBI taxonomy): Bacteria > Bacillati > Actinomycetota > Actinomycetes > Mycobacteriales > Nocardiaceae > Nocardia > Nocardia spongicola. Next base: position 68,566 of record NZ_JBJZOO010000008.1, read on the forward strand.
AGGCTGGGGCCGTCGGGGTTCAGCCCCGGGGGGTCGGGCTGAACGCGCCTGGACCATGTCCAGGTGTCAGCAATACTACACCCAAGCCCGGGCTATAGCGCAAGTCCGCCATCGGAGAACTTCACGGCTCACCGCGCCGACAGACGGAAGCGAACCGACGGCCCTGATGCGGGTGCCCGACACGACCCTCCCTCGACCCCACATGCCTATCCTGGTCGAGTGGACAAACCAGCCACCTCAGGTGGACGCGTCGCCGCTTTCTTCGATCTCGACAAGACCGTGATCGCCAAATCGAGCACATTCGTCTTCAGTAAGCCCTTCTACGCGCAGGGGCTGTTGAACCGGCGCGCCGTCCTGGAAAGCAGCTACGCCCACTTCCTGTTCCTGTTGTCCGGCGCCGACCATGAGCAGATGGAGCGGATGCGTGCCCATCTGACCACCATGTGCGCCGGATGGGAGGTCGAACAGGTGAAGGCCATTGTCGCCGAGACATTGCACGAACTGATCGAACCGCTGATCTACGCGGAGGCGACCGATCTGATCGCCGACCACAAGATCCGGGGCCACGATGTGGTGATCGTCTCGGCATCCGGGGAGGAGATCGTCGGCCCGATCGCCCGAGCGCTCGGCGCCGCACACATTGCCGCCACCCGGATGGTCGTTGCCGATGGTAAGTACACCGGTGAAGTGGAGTTCTATTGCTACGGCACCGGGAAGGTCGATGCTGTCGAAAAGCTCGCCACTACCGAGGGTTACGACCTATCGCGCTGCTACGCCTACTCCGATTCGATCACCGACCTACCCCTGTTGACGGCAGTAGGGCACCCGACAGCGGTCAATCCGGATCGCAACCTACGCCGCGCGGCCACTGCCAACGACTGGCCCGTGCTGACATTCACCAATCCCGTGTCACTGTGGTCGCGCCTGCAGACACCGTCCCCTACCACACTGGCCGCGACGGTCGCGGCCTGCTCGAGCGCACTGATCGCAGGCGCGGTCAGCTACCGGGTCCTGCGCAGGAAACATTGAGGGCCGGACAACCGAGCGGCCACAGAGCGAGCCTCCGCCTACATCCCGCATGAATACGCGCGCCCCGAAGATGTTCGCCACGAGAATATTTACCATGAACCCGCCTACCGCACCCAGAGCGTGAGCGACCTTTCGGCAGACCCCGAAAAACCAGAGAAATCGGACAAATCACCGATAAAACCGCTGGAAGTACTATGCTTCCGATCCCCTTGCTGTGAGTGCTAGCAGAGTGTAGAAAGGTAATTACGGGAAGGCGGAAGGCCAAGGCAGGGCCGGAAGAGAAGGGCCTGTCTCCCGCCCACCTTTCCCGGCACGGACGCCAGGCACCCACGCGGAGCGCGCCGCGACAAGGGCAGAAGCGTTGTGGGCCTGCGAAATACGGGTATTCGGCAGCGATAGCCTCGCACAGGTTGCGGGGATGAGCTTTCGATGTCCGGATTGTCGCCGAGGCCGCAGAACACAACCCACCCAGCACGCTTGGTAACCGGGTGGTCCGTGCTAGCGGGCGGTGATGTCGACAGACAACGCCGCCCGCTTTGATGTGCGTGGACTCCGTTATCCCACCGCGGAGTCCGCGATCGAGGTGGCCTCCCGCGCCCCATCCTCGAATGCGCCGCAGCAGAAGATCACCCAGCTGCCCACAGCATCCGGATCCCCGGTGCCGAATCCGGTGGCCGCATCCAGATAGGCCTGGCGCCTGCTCCGCCAGAACACCTCCGGTACACCGAGACTGTGCGGGTCGAGTCCGCTCGACACCGCGACCAGGCGCGAAGCCGCCCGCGCGACGATACCGTCGGCTGTGCCGAACGGCCGCAGCGCCAGTAGCTCGCCATGTACTACGGCGGCGATCACCGGCGCGGGCACCTGCGTACCGAGCACCGTCTGCGCCAGCAGATCCAGCCGTTCCGCAATACCGGGCGCACTACGTGGCCTGCCGAGCGATTCCTGCTCCGGCACCACATCCGCGGCGGCGAGCAGATGTAGCCGCGCCAGCGCCTGCAGCGGCGCCCGCTGCCAGGTGGCCACCGAGTTCCGGAGCGCTTCGCCGTCCAGTGCCTGCCCGACCCGTAACGAACCGGCGAGAATCGGATCAGCTACCCGGCCGTCCGCGGGGAGTTCCGTGCTACCGCCGTCGATAGCGGCCGAGGAACGGGCCGCGCGCACCGCGGCCTCTGCCGCTGTGGTCGGCCAGCCACGGCGGTTCGCCTTGTGCCGATGTACCTCGGCCAGCGCGATGCGAGCACGGTCGGCCGCGTCCAGGACACCGGGCAGGTCGAGGAGGGGCTGTAGCGGATCGGTCACGGCATACGAGGCTACTTGTGCCGGAGCAGGCCGATCCGCTCACCCGGCAGGTCCGCCCGCCGCTACCCCGCCAGCAGTCCACGCCCCGGTATCGCGTCGAGTAGCTTCCGGGTGTACTCCTGTCTGGGAGTATCGAACACCTCATCCGCCGTCGCCGCCTCGACCACTCTGCCGCGCTGCATGACCAGCACATCGTCGGCGATCTGCCGGACTACAGCCAGATCATGAGTGATGAACAGGTACGTCAGCCCCAGCTCGGCCTGCAGCTCATCGAGCAATCCCAGGATCTGCGCCTGCACCAGCACATCGAGTGCCGATACCGCCTCATCGCACACCACCACCTCCGGCCGGAGGGCGAGCGCCCGTGCGATGGCCACCCGCTGGCGCTGGCCACCGGACAACTCGTTGGGGTAACGGCGCAGTACGCTGGACGGCAGCGCCACCTTGTCGAGCAGTTCCCGGACAGTCGCCTCCCGCTCCGCGGTGGTACCGATTCGGTGGATGCGCAATGGCTCCTCGATGGTGCGGTAGATGGTGTACATCGGATCGAGAGAGCCGTAGGGATCCTGGAAAATCGGCTGTACCCGGCGCCGGAAGGCGAAGGTGCCCTTACGGTCGAGTGTCGCCACCGTTTTCCCGTCGAAAGTCACCGATCCGGACGTCGGTGCGAGCAGGCCGAGAACCATGTGCGCCACTGTCGTTTTACCCGAGCCGGATTCGCCGACAATCGCCATGGTCGAACCGCGCCGCAGCCGAAACGACACCTCATCGGCCGCGACGAAATCGGTCGACTTCCACGGCACCCGATCGCGCATACGGAACTTCTTGGTCAGCCGATCGGCCACGATCACCGCATCCGAGAGCACCTCCGGTACCGCCACCTGATCGCCCTCGGTGCGGATCTCGGCTCGTTGCCGTACCGAGGACACCCGTTGCGCAGCCAGTGAAGGGGCCGAACTCACCAGGCGCTGGGTGTACAGATGCCGCGGATCACGCAGAATGCGCAGCGCAGGACCGGATTCCACAACCTGTCCGCGATACATCACCACCAAGTGATCCGCACGCTCCGCGGCAAGGCCGAGGTCATGGGTGATGAGCAGCACCGCGGTACCGAGCTCGGCGGTGAGTCCGTCGAGGTGATCGAGAATCTGCCGCTGCACCGTCACATCCAGCGCCGAAGTCGGCTCATCCGCGATGAGCAGCTCGGGGCGGCAGGCCAGGCCGATCGCGATCAGTGCCCGCTGCCGCATACCGCCGGAGAATTCGTGGGGATACTGGTCTGCCCGCCGCCGCGCATCGGGTATCCCGGCCTCCTCCAGTAGCTCCACTGCCCGCGCCTCGGCCGCCTTACCCCGCGCGATACCGTTGGCCACCAAGGTCTCGCGGATCTGGAACCCGATCTTCCACACCGGATTCAGATTCGACATCGGGTCCTGCGGCACCAAACCGATGCCGCTGCCCCTGAGGGCGACGATATCGCGCTTCGAAGCCGTGGTGAGGTCCTTGCCGTCGAACGTGATCGACCCTGAGGTGACCCGCCCTGTTCCTGGCAGGAGATCGATGATGGCATGCGCCGTCGTCGACTTGCCCGAGCCGGATTCGCCGACGATCGCCACGGTCTGGCCCGGGTATATCGTCAGGCTCGCACCTCTGACCGCGGGTAACCGCGCCCCATCGGCGGTGAAACACACATTGAGATCAGTGATTTCCAGCAGCGGTTGTTGCTGCGCGGCCTCGTTCATCGCTTCCTCGCCTTCGGGTCCAAGGCGTCACGCACCGCATCGCCGAGCATGATGAAACTCAGTACGGTCAACGCCAGCGCGGTCGCGGGATAGAACAGAATCCCCGAGGTACGGATCTCATTCTGTCCGGTAGCGATATCGCCACCCCAGGACACCACCGTGCGCGGCAGGCCGACACCAAGATAGGACAGTGTCGCCTCGGTGACGATGAAGACACCGAGCCACAATGTGGTGACCACGATCAATGGGCCTGCCGCGTTCGGTAGCACGTGTCGCAGCAGTATCTTCAGCCGGGACAGACCCAATGCCGTTGCCGCCATGACGTAGTCGCTGTTCTTCGCCTGGATGACCGCGCTGCGGGCGATTCGAGCCGCTTGCGGCCAGGTGAAGCCGGCGAGAATGACGATAACCGTCCAGATGGTGCGGGAATCCAGCAACTGCATGACCACGATCGCGGCCAGCATCAACGGGATCGCGTAGAAGATCTCGGAAATCCTGGATACGACCGAGTCCAGCAGCCCGCCGTAGAAGCCGGCCAGCGCCCCGAGTGTCCCACCGATCAGCACGAACAGCGCGGTAGCGCCGATCCCGGTCAGGACGGAAGCTCGCGCACCGTAGACCGTCCTTGCGTAGATATCGCATCCCTGTTTGTCGAAACCGAATGGATGCCCCGCGCTGCCTGGGTCCATGCTGAAATCTCCGTTGCAGTAACGCGGATCCTGGCTGGTGAACAGCTCCGGCCAGGCCACAACGAGCAGCACGAACGCGATCAATACCGTCGCGATGACGAAGATCGGGTTGCGTCGCAGTTGTCGCCACGCATCGCGCCATACGCTGCTCGGGGCACCTGAATCCACCACCACATCGGTGGCAAGCACCTCGACCTCGTCGGGCGGTGAGACGAAGTGTCCTTGTCCACGGCGTTCCGGACCGGCTACGGCGCTCGGGTCAGGCATAGCGAATCCTCGGGTCGAGTACGGCGTAGAGCAGATCGACGATCAGATTGGTGAGCAGGAAGATGACGATGAGCACGGTGACGAACGAGACCACGGTCGGTGGCTCTCCCCGGATGACTGCCTGGTAGAGCGTGCCACCCACACCGGAGATGTTGAAGATGCCCTCGGTGATGATCGCGCCACCCATCAAGGCACCGAGATCGGTACCGAGGAAAGTGATCACCGGGATCATCGAATTACGCAAGATGTGCACCGACACCACCCGAGGTCTGCTGAGCCCCTTCGCCGTCGCGGTACGCACGTAATCGGCGGACATGCTCTCCGCCACCGAATTCCTGGTCAACCGCAAAACGTAGGCGAACGAGAGCGAGCCGAGCACGAACGCGGGCACGAGCAGTTCGCCGATCGTCGCCTGCCCGGAGACGGTCACCGGCGCGATCCCCCATTTCACCCCGAGCAGGAACTGCGCGAGGAAACCGATCACGAAAAGCGGCACCGCGATCACGATCAAGCTGATCACCAGCATCGTCGAATCGAAAAGCTTCCCCTTGCGCAGCCCCGCGATCAGGCCGAACACAATGCCGAACACGGCCTCGATGAGTACAGCGAGAGAGGCGAGCTTGAAGGTGATCGGGAATGCCCGCACCAGTTCATCGCGCACCGGCCTACCGGAGAAGGCGGTACCGAAGTCCAATGTGACAATGCCCTTCAAGTAGAGCAGGTACTGCACGATGAAGGGCTCATCGAGGTTATAGCGCTCCCGCAGTTGTTTCTCCACCGCAGGCGTCATCGGCTTGTCACCGGCCAGCGCTTGGATCGGATCTCCTGGGATGAGGAACACCAGGGCATAGATGAGCAACGTCGCCCCGAGGAAAACGGGGATCATTTGAAGCAGACGCCGCAAGATATACCAGGCCATATCGTCTCCTGGGGTCGGCGTCATCCCGCGCCACCCAGCGAGGTGGCGCGGGATGACCGGCGGCTACTTCTCGATGTTCTCGTAGTCGAACTGCCCGTTCCAGGAGAGTTCGACCTTGCTGACCTGTTCGGAATGACCCGCGGTTGCCACATAGTTGAACACCGGGATGCTGGCCATATCCCGGATCAGCAGGGTCTGCGCCTCGGCGATGAGTTCATAGCTTTCCGCCTCGTTCGGAGCCGCCAGCGCCGCGTCGAGAAGCCGGTCGAACTGGGGGTTGTTGTAGTCGACATCGTTGGTCTCGGAGTAACTGCGGTAGTTCGGGATGAGGAACTGCAGCATCGTCGGGTAATCACCCTGCCAGCCGAACCGGAATGCCTTGCCGATGGTGTCCGAGGTCACCTCTTCGCGGAAGTTGCCGAAGGTCGGATAGGGCACGCCGATGGCATCGATGCCGAGCGTGTTCTTCACACTGTTCGCGACAGCCTCGATCCATGCCTGGTGTCCGCCATCGGCGTTGTAGGCGATCTCGTAGCGGCCCGACCATGGTGAGATCGCGTCGGCCTGTGCCCATACCTTCTTGGCCTCATCGGGGTTGTACTCCAAGACCTCGGCGCCTGGCAGATCCGGATCGAAGCCAGGAAGGGTACTCGCGGTGAAGTCGCGGGCGGGGACACGTGTGCCCTGGAAGATGTTCTCGGCGATCTGTTCTCGGTTGATCGCCATCGAAATCGCCCGGCGCCGCAGCACACCTTCGTCTCCGGCGAAATGCGGGAGGCCCGACTGGACACCGATCTGCTGGTTCTGCGCGGTCGGCTTGGTGATCGCCCGGTCGCCGAGGTCTTGCTCATAGGAACTGAGCGCACTATCGGGGAAGTTGTCGAGCACGTCGAGATTACCCGCCAGCAGGTCCGCATAAGCGGTGTCGTAGGACTGGTACATCACGAACCGCAGTCCCTCGTTCTTCGCCGGGCGGCCACCCTGGTAGTCCGGATTGGGCACCACGTCGATCTTGACGTTGTGCTCCCACGTCTCGAACTTGTAGGGGCCGTTGCCGATCGGATGCTTGCCGAACTCCTCCATGTTCGCGAAGGCGACTTCGGGCAGAGGGTAGAACGGCGCGTATCCGAGCGCGGTCTCGAAATCGATCGATGGCGCCTTCAGCTCGATGGTGAAGGTGCGGTCATCGATCACCTTCAGCCCCGACATCGTCTGTGCCGTCGGCTGTTCCGCGGACACCTCGTCGAAACCGACGATAGAGCCGAATACGTAGTTCTGCAGTTGCGCATTGGTGCTGAGCGCACCGTAGTTCCATGCGTCGACGAACGATTCGGCCGTCACCGGAGTGCCATCGGTGAACTTCCAGTCCGGCTCCAGGGTTACCCGATAGTTCTTGCGATCGGTGGTCTCGATCGACTCGGCCACCTCGTTGTGCGCTTCACCGTCGGCGTCGTAGTACTTCAGTCCCGCGAAGAGCCGGTCTACTACTCGTCCGCCCATGACCTCGTTGGTATTGGTCGGTACCAACGGATTCTGCGGTTCACCGCCGTGCACGGTGACGATGCCGGCATCGGCGCCGTCACCAGAGGAACAGGCGGCCAAGCCGAGACTCGTGGCCAGTAATGCTGCCGCCGTCAGCGCCATCGCTCTGTGGAATTTCAACGCGTACTCCCGATACCAGAAGGGGAGAGCCGGGCGACACTACTCGGGATCTACCAATACATGCCACCTCAGCCCACCTGTGTGGTTGGCAGAGTAACCATCGGTGCCTGCAGTGTCATCGCATTCGGCCATTCAGTCATATTTTTTATCAATCCAGCAATACGGCTGAAACACCACAAAATTTGTGCTGAAGCAGCGCAACATTCGAAACATTGCCTACGAGAATGCGAGCCGGGCGAGTCGATGGGGGTGGTGCGGGTACGACGGTGAGCGCAGACGCGCGGCGCATGACACGACCGGGAAGGTTCGAACCCATCGACGCATAGCGCGACGTAGGTCACAGTTGATTACTGTCGGAACTCGGCTGCGTCGAACCGCGCGCTCAGGCTACGGGTAAGGAAGAGACGAGATGACTGAAACCACCGCCGACCCACGAGGCTCGTATCCACCGGCCGCGGCATTCGCCGCGACGGCGAACGCGGGCCAGGAACTGTACGACCAGGCGGCGGCCGATCGCGATGCGTTCTGGGCCGAACAAGCCGGGCGGCTGGATTGGCAGCAACCGTTCGAGCGGGTGCTCGACTGGAGCGCGGCCCCGGTAGCGCAGTGGTTCGTCGGCGGCAGGCTCAATGTCGCCTACAACTGTGTGGACCGGCATGTCCTGGCCGGACATGGCGACCAGGTCGCCATCCACTGGGAAGGCGAGCCTGGCGATTCCCGCGCCATCACCTACCGCGAACTACTCGCCGAGGTCTCCCGCGCGGCCAACTACCTCACCGAACTCGGCCTTGTCGCAGGCGATCGGGTTGCCATCTATATGCCGATGATCCCAGAAGCGATCGTGGCCATGCTCGCCTGCGCCCGCCTCGGCCTGCCGCACTCGGTGGTCTTCGCAGGCTTCTCCCCCACCGCCCTGCGCCAGCGCGTAGACGACGCCAGAGCCAGGCTGGTGATCACCGCGGACGGCCAATGGCGGCGCGGTAAATCCGCACCGCTGAAAGAAGCGGTCGACGAGGCCCTCTACGCGCACGGCGGCACCCCGTCCAGCGTCGAACACGTGCTCGTGGTCCGCCGTACCGGTATCGAGGTGCCCTGGACCGAAGGCCGCGATCTGTGGTGGCACGAAACCGTCACCCCGGCCTCCCCCGAGCACCAGGCCGAGCCTTTCGAGGCCGAGCACCCCTTGTTCATCCTCTACACCTCCGGCACGACCGGAAAGCCCAAGGGCATCCTGCACACCACCGGTGGCTACCTCACCCAGACTTCGTACACCCACCACGCCGTCTTCGACCACAAACCCGGCCGAGACGTCTACTGGTGCACTGCCGATATCGGCTGGATCACCGGGCACAGCTACATCGTCTACGGCCCTCTCGCCAACCGCACCACCCAGGTCGTCTACGAAGGCACCCCGAACTTCCCCGATGAGCACCGCCACTGGCAGATCATCGAGAAATACGGCGTCACCATCTACTACACCGCCCCCACCCTGGTGCGCACCTTCATGAAATGGGGCAGAGCCATCCCCACCGCGCACGACCTGTCCAGTATCCGGTTGCTCGGGTCGGTCGGCGAACCGATCAATCCCGAAGCCTGGCGCTGGTACCGGGAAGTCATCGGCGCCAACCGCACCCCCGTGGTCGACACCTGGTGGCAAACCGAAACCGGCGCCATCATGATCTCCCCGCTGCCCGGCGTCACCACTACCAAACCTGGTGCCGCCATGACCCCGCTTCCCGGTATCTCCGCACGAGTGGTCGACGAAATGGGCGAACCGGTATCCCACGGTGAAACCGAGGCCAACGGATATCTCGTGATCGACCAGCCCTGGCCATCGATGCTGCGCGGCATCTGGGGCGATATGGAACGGTACCGGGCCACCTACTGGGAGCGCTTCGCCGAACAAGGGTGGTATTTCGCCGGAGACGGCGCCAAACTCGACACCGACGGCGACTTGTGGGTTCTCGGCCGCGTCGATGACGTCATGAATGTCTCCGGACACCGAATCTCCACCGCCGAAGTCGAATCCGCGCTCGTCGCGCACCCGAGCGTCGCCGAAGCCGCCGTTGTCGGCGCCGAGGACCCGACCACCGGCCAAGGCATCGTCGCCTTCGTCATCCTCACCACCGAAGCCACCGATACCGGTAGCGCACTCATCGAGGAACTCAAAACCGGAGTAGCCAAGGAGATCAGCCCGATCGCCCGGCCCCGCGAAATCCACGTGGTACCAGAACTACCCAAAACCCGCAGCGGGAAGATCATGCGTCGGCTCCTTCGCGATACCGCGGAAGGACGTCAGCTCGGCGATACCTCCACCCTTGTCGACCCAAGCGTCTTCGAGGCGATCCGGGCAAGTAAGGAAGCCGGCTGATAAGGACTGACGAACACGGGTCAACCGTGCGCAGTGGTGTGGCCGGGGCCGGTGTCTGCCCTGGCCACACCCGTTAGAATGGCGGGAGAGTGCCGGAAAATCTGTCGGCGAGCGGTCGCGCACCCCGAACACCGGCTCCGGTAGGAGTCATGTGCACACCGGCTCCGGTGCGAGCCGTGCCCGCTCCGTCGGCTGCTGGCCGAAAGGTTTCCCGTGATCAGGCAGGTGCGCTCAGAGCTATCTCGTTATCTTCGCACCGAAACCGTTGGTGGCGCACTCATTCTGATCGCAGCGGCAGTAGCATTGCTGTGGGTCAACTCGCCGTGGGGCGAGAGCTATTCGGCCATGGTCCATACCGTTGTCTCGATCCGGCCACTCCACCTGGAATTGACCCTCGACCACTGGGTCGGGGACGGTCTGCTCGCCGTGTTCTTCTTCGTCGTCGGACTGGAACTCAAACGTGAGCTCGTTGTCGGCGAACTCGCCGACCGCAAACGTGCCACTCTGCCGGTCATCGCGGCGATCGGCGGTGTGGTTACCCCAGGAATAATGGCCGGGATCATCGGATTCGGCATCCCCGGTATGGAACGTGGCTGGGCCATTCCGGTCGCCACCGATATCGCGTTCGCGCTCGCGGTGCTCGCGCTGACCGGCTCACGGATTCCCCCTGGCGCCCGAGTATTCCTGCTCAGCCTCGCGGTGGTCGATGACATGATGGCGATCCTCCTGATCGCGGTGCTGTTCACCACAACGTTGTCCTTACTGTGGTTGCTCGCCGCATTCGGGTGTTTCGCAGGCTGGGCGCTGGCACAGCACAAACGGATCAGCACCCCGGCGCTCTATCTGCCGTTGGCGCTGGTGTCCTGGTACGCACTGCACCAAGCCGGTGTCCACCCCACCTTGGCCGGTGTCGTTCTCGGCCTGCTCACCAGAGTGCGCCCTGACCCGGATGAGCGAGAGGCGCCTGCCACCCGGTTGGAACACCTGTTCCAACCGGTCTCCGCCGGACTGTGCGTTCCGCTGTTCGCGCTGTTCGCCGCCGGAGTTCCGTTTCACGCCGCACTTTTCGGTGAACTGTTCACCGACCGGCTCGCCCTCGCCGTTATCCTCGCTCTGCTGATCGGCAAGCCCCTCGGCATCTTCGGGATGAGCTGGGTGGCAATCCGGTTGGGCATCGCGACACGCCCGCGCGGACTCGACTGGCGCGACGTATTCGCCCTGTCGGTGCTCGGCGCGATCGGCTTCACCGTTAGCCTTCTCGTGGCGGAACTCGCGCTGGATGACATCGGAGACGGGTCCGCCGTCGAATTGGCGAAAGCCGCGGTGTTGGTCACGTCAATGGCGGCCTCGCTCGCCGGTTCGGCACTACTGTGGCGACGTGGGCGTGTCCACCAGGCACGGCGGGACGCCCGCACGCTACATCGTGAACAGTGAGGCCGAGCAGTGCCGGGACAGGGAGAAGGGTCGACCAAGTGAGTTTCAACCACGGTGGTAACGGAAACGACGCGCAGCGCGGTCGTACGGTGACCTCCATCCCCCTCACAGACGCCGATACACTCGGCTCCGCGAGCTTCGGCACCCTGGTCAGGGAAGCCGCCGAACAGGTGTCGACCCTGGTCCGTGCCGAGGTCGAACTGGCCAAGGCCGAGGTCACCGGTGAGATCAAAAAGGGACTGCAAGGCAGCGGCTACTTCATCCTGGCGCTGACTGTGCTGTTGTTCAGCACCTTCTTCTTTTTCTTCTTCCTCGGCGAGCTGCTCGACGTGTGGATGCCCCGCTGGGCGGCCTTCCTGATCGTCTTCCTGCTGATGGTGGTCGGGGCCGGGGCACTGGCGTTTCTCGGGTGGCGGCGGGTGAAGAAACTGCGCGCGCCGGAGAAGACCATCGACTCGCTCAAGCAGGCCAAGACGGTGCTTCCGAGCTCCCGCGGGGCTGCTGCGCACGAGGACCAGCTCACCCTGGAAAAGCCGGCTTCCTAGACGCGCGTTCACGGGGCCGTACCGCGGCTATTAGGCTGCATCGGCGTGTCGGCGAATCTGCTTCCGGATCCGTCCAGCGTCCGTTACGGGGGACCGTGGACGCATCGGGATGTGCGCGCCAACGGTATCCGCTTCCACGTCGTGGAAGCCGAGCCGTACCCGAATGCCCCGCTGGTCGTGCTGTTGCACGGCTTCGCGGACTTCTGGTGGTCGTGGCGGCACCAGCTGATCGGCCTCGCCGAACTCGGCTACCGCACTGTGGCCGTCGATCTGCGTGGTTACGGCGACAGTGACAAGCCGCCGCGAGGCTACGACGGCTGGACGCTGGCAGGCGATATCGCCGGGCTGATCCGTGCGCTCGGCTGCACTGAGGCCACGCTGGCCGGACACGCCGACGGCGGCCTGGTCTGCTGGGCCACCGCGGTGCTGCATCCTCGGCTGATCCGCTCGATCGCGCTGGTCAGCTCACCGCATCCGGCGGCACTGAAAAGTGCCGTATTGCGCGACCGCCACCAGCGGTCGGCCTGGTTGCCGAACTTCCTGCGCTATCAGCCGCCCCGCTATGGTGAGCGCCTGCTCACCACCTCCGATGGCCGAGAGGTTGAGCGGCTGTTGCGGCAGCGCGTGAGCACGAACTGGTCGGAAACCACCGAATTCCGTGATACCGCCCGGCGGATGCGCTCGGCCATCCAGATCCCTGGTGCCGCGCACTGCGGGCTGGAATACCAGCGCTGGGCATTTCGCAGCCAGTGGCGGCCGGACGGCCGCAGATTCATGGCGACCATGCATGACCCCATCGAGATCCCGGTTCTTGCCCTACACGGCGAGCTGGACACCTATATGCTGCGTTCCACACTTCAGCGCGGAGAACAGTGGTCGCCGCATCGCCGGCTGGTCACTGTCGCCGAAGCCGCGCATTACGCACACCAGGAGAGCCCGGACGCGGTCACAGCCGAACTCGCGAAATTCCTCGCCTGAGCGCTCGATCAGCCCACCGGTGCGATGGGATCCGAGAGCAGGCCCCGCTGTTCAGCTGAGCACACACGAACCCGTTGTGACCGGCAGTGCGGAGCCGACGGCGGCATTGAGCTGCGCGCTGACTTCATCGAGAGTGAGTACATAGCCGGTGTCGTTGTCGGTAACGGCGGCGCCGAAAACGACACCGAGCACTCGCCCCTCGGTATCGACGAGCGGCCCCCCGGAATTCCCCGCCCTGACCATCCCACGCACCGTATACACCTCACGCTCAACGGTGCCATCGCGATAGATGTTCGGTCCGCTCAGGTCCAGGGTCTCGCGTATCCGCGCCGCGCTCGCCGTATATCGACCACCACCGGGATAGCCGAGCACGATCGCGCTGTCCCCCGAACGCGCGGGAACCGACGTTCGTGGGATGACCGGAGCGGTGAGTCCTGGCACCGCGAGGACGGCGATATCGGTAGCCGGATCGAACAGCACGACCGTGGCACGCAGCGGCCCCACCGCGGTGTCCACCTCGACACTGCTTGTGCCTGCGACGACATGGGCGTTGGTCATCACACGCTCCGGTGCGACCACGAAACCCGAGCCCTCCAGCGCCCGCTGACAGCTCGGTGCGACGCCACGGATCCGCAGCACGCTCTGCTGTAGCGACGCGGCGACCGGACTGGCGAGCACGCTCGGATCGGGCGGCTCGACAGCGGTGATCGGCGCGCGGCCGAACGGTCCGATCACATCGGGCAGGCCCGAGGTGTTGAGCAGTTGGGAGAACTCGTTGGGCAGGCGGCGCAGCCAAGTCGGTGCGACGTCGTTGACATCGGCGAGCACCCGCGAGCCATTGATCGCGGTAGCGATGGCAGGCTGTGACGAGGTGGCCAACGGCAGCGCCAGCAACCAGGCGATAGCCAGTACAGCGGCCGCCTGCACCCCGGCACCGACCACGCTGTCCATGCCCCTGGCGAATGGATGGCGCATACCGCTGCGCGCGGCGCGCCCGAGCACCATACCCGCGACCTCACCGATGATCACCAGCACCACGATGAGCAGCACGCCGGTGAGCACCCTGGTGCGGCCCTCCTCGATATGGACCAGAATGTGCGGTGCGATCAGGATGCCCGCGACCGCGCCGAGCACCACCCCGAGAAAGGCCAATGCCGAGGCCACCGCGCCCTGCCGCCAGCCCGACGAGGCAGCGAACAGAGCAAGCAACACCACAGCTATATCGAGCCAGATCGATGAGCTCATAAAGTCATGCCCACGGCGGCGAGTGCGGTCTCCAGGTCACGAACATCTCCGCGGTCCCACTCCTGATCCCAGCAGGCGATTTCGCTGATCCCGGCGAGGATGCCACCGGTAAGACCCCAGACCAGCATCCCGTCCACCTGGAATGCCGGGCTCTGGTAGCCCATCGGGCTCCGGACCGAGAACCGGTTCGCCGGATCGAGCAATTGAGCAAGCGGAACCCGCACGACCCGTTCGGTCTCGCCCTCGTCGACCACCCGGACATCGCCGGGTGTGCGCCAGTAGGCGAGCACCGGTGCGACATCGAACCGGGACGGCGGCACGAACAGTTTCGGTAGCACCGCGAAGGGCTCCACCCCAGCGGGGTCGAGTCCGGTCTCCTCACCTGCCTCACGCAGAGCGGTGGCGATCGGCCCCGAATCGCCTGGGTCCACCGCCCCGCCGGGAAACGCGACCTGGCCGCGGTGCTGCCGCATGGTGGCGGCGCGCTGAGTGAGCAATACCTCCGCATCGGCGGGTAGTCCGCCCGGCGCATCCGGGTCCGGTGTCGGCGAGCCACCGAACAGCACAAGTACAGCGGCTTGCCGCGGAGTCGAGGTCAAGGCGAAGATCCGGCGCAACGCACGTGCTTTCGCCGAGCTGCTGACAGCATCCGCGGCCGGATCCGCCGCCCTGGTCAACCACTCGGGAAGCTGTGCGGGCAACTCGACGGTCATCGCGAGCCACCCCCGTGCGCGTACTCGCCGACTCCAGTACATCCCCGCACCGGAATCGTCATCACCGAATCGTGATCCATCGGCATCTTCATGCGGCCACTCCGAGTTCCTCCGCGACCGTATTCGCGATGTCGTCGACACTGTCGAAGGCCCGCACGACGATATCGGCGATCGAACCGTCGGCCCGGATGAGCACCGAGAGCGGTAGCACCGCAGGGGCTCCGACGGCGGTGCGCACGCGCGCGTCCGGATCGAACACACCAGGCAGATGTATGTTCAGGCCTGTCAGCCTGGACAACGCTTTGGCCTCATCGGAGTCGCTGTGCACGGTCAACACGGTAATAGCGTTCCCCGCGCGCTGCGCGTATTGCTGCACATATGGCAACTCCTCGGCACACGGCGCGCACCAGTACGCCCACAAGTTCAGCAGGGCGGGCTTGCCTGCCAGCACGGCGGCCATATCGATCGGCCTGCCATCCGCCAGGCAGCGCACCGTAACCCCGGCCAGCGGGCCACTACCCGGTGCGGTCTCGTCCGGGCACTCGGCCAGTCCGGCAGCGGCGCGCAGTTCACCGGACACCCCGGAAACGCTGCGGGCGGGCTGCTGCCCCGTTACCGGCGCGGCCCCTCCGTCGTCGCCGCGTGGCCACACCGCGGCCGCCAATGCCACCACCGCGACCAGACCGGCAAGTGCCCAACGCCACGCATGTCCCGCTCGATCACCAGGAGAGTTCGAACTCACTGGCCCACCAGTTCGAGCAGATGCTCCCGCTCCGGACCTTTCACCAGCTCGGCCGCGGCCGCCGGATCGGTCGGGCCGACGCCGAACGATGGGCAGTCCTTGGCCAAGAGGCACGCTCCGCACGCGGGCTTACGCGCATGACACACCCGCCTGCCGTGGAAGATCACCCGGTGCGAGAGCATTGTCCACTCTTTGCGCTCGATCAGCTCGCCGACAATGTGCTCGACCTTCACCGGATCTTCCACCGCGGTCCACTGCCAACGCCGCACCAGCCTGCCGAAATGCGTATCGACGGTGATGCCGGGCACCCCGAAGGCATTGCCGAGGATGACGTTCGCGGTCTTGCGCCCGATGCCGGGTAGCTGGACGAGTTCGGGCAGGGTGTGAGGCAACTCACCATCGTAGTGTTCGAGCAGCGCCTGCCCCAGCCCGATCAGCGCGGCGGCCTTATTGCGATAGAACCCCGTGGACCGGATGCATTCCTCCAGCTCCGCACGGTTGGCCTCGGCATAGGCGCGGGCGTCCGGATACCTGGCGAACAGTGCTGGAGTGGTGAGATTCACTCGCTCATCGGTGCACTGCGCGGAAAGGATGGTCGCGACCGCGAGTTCGAGCGGGGTGGTGAAATTCAGCTCACAATGCGCGTCGGGGAACGCGACCGCGAGCGCCCGATTCATCCGCCGCGCCCTTCGGACAAGACCGAGGCGAGTTTCCGCCTGTCGCGCCCTATTTTTCCGGTTCGGCGCAGCGCCGGCGCCCTGCTTCGCCGCGGCGAGCCCGGTGTCGGTGGAAAGCCCGTTCTCAGCGGCAGTAGGGGAAGAAACGCGCACCCGTCCACAATACGGAACTGCCGACCAACGTTGCCCTTCCAGTTCGGTTGCCGTGTTCCATCTGAGACCTCGACAGTGTTTACTGCTCGTCATGCAAGGACTCGCTGTGGTGCTCTTCCCAGTGGCGTTGATGCTGTTCGCGCTGGGAATGGAGCGGGTCGAAAATCGGCTCCGCAAGCTTCTGGAACCCGACGAAGAGGTTCAGCAGTACCTGGACAAAGCAAGCAATGCCGAGGTGAAGGAGTTGACCAAGCTCGGCCTGCCCGCGGCCGTTGCCAAGATGCGCAAGCGCCGCTCCCGCGGCGAAGAAATGGATGTCGCACGCGCGAGCTGATCCCGGCGAGCACAGCGGCCAGGCCCCCGAGATCGCAGGCAAACGGAAGGGGACCCGCGAAGGCCGCTGAGAATACTGGTACGGTTCTCCGCTGCGCCACAATCCACTCGTTACGTGGTGTCCGCCACTGCGCTGCCATCACGCCGCGTAGACTGCGCTGTTGGCCGAGTTGCTTCGGCCCAGCACAGAGCCATTTCCCATAAGGAGCACATTCGTGGACGAGGCCCTCGCCAGAGCAGGCATCTTCCAGGGCGTCGAGCCCACTGCGGTGGCCGCCCTCGCCAAGCAACTGCAGCCGGTGGACTTTCCACGCGGCCATGTCATCTTCAATGAGGGTGAACCGGGCGACCGGCTGTACATCATCACATCCGGCAAGGTGAAGATCGGCCGTCGCTCCCCCGATGGCAGGGAGAACCTGCTGACCATCATGGGTCCGTCCGATATGTTCGGCGAACTGTCGATCTTCGATCCCGGCCCACGTACTTCCACAGCCACCACGGTCACCGAGGTGCGTGCGGTGACGATGGACCGCGAAGCCCTGAAAGCCTGGATCGATCAACGGCCCGAGATCGCCGAGCAACTGCTGCGCGTGCTCGCCCGCCGCCTGCGCCGGACCAACAACAATCTGGCCGATCTGATCTTCACCGATGTACCGGGCCGGGTAGCCAAAGCCTTGCTGCAGCTGGCGCAGCGGTTCGGTACACAGGAGGCCGGAGCACTGCGAGTCACCCACGATCTGACCCAGGAGGAGATCGCCCAGCTGGTAGGCGCCTCCAGGGAGACGGTGAACAAGGCGCTCGCCGACTTCGCGCACCGCGGCTGGCTGCGTCTGGAAGGCAAGAGCGTGCTCATCTCCGACTCCGAGCGGCTCGCCCGCCGCGCTCGGTAACTCACGCACCAGGAAGGCCGGGTTCGGCTCAACGCTGAACCCGGCTCGGTTCCCCGGCTAACCGTGCGTGCGCAGATATTCCAGCTGGGCCTGCACCGAACTACGTGCGGCAGGCCACAGCCGTTTGTCCACATCGGCGTACACCCGTCGCACCACAGCCAGCGCCCCAGGATCGGGGCCGAGCTCCCGCAACGCCTCCCGCACTTGGTCGAGGCGCTCATGCCGGTGCGCGATGTAATAGCGCGCGACCGGCTCCAGATCCGGATGGTCCGGTCCGTGCGCGGGAAGCAGCGCCTTACCCTTCCCCGCTTCGACCAGCCGGTCCAGCGACGACAGATAGTCGGCGAGAGTGCCGTCCCTGGAATCCAGCACTGTAGTGCCCGCGCCGAGAATGGTGTCACCGGTCAGCACCGCGTCGTCGAGAACGAAACTCACCGAATCGGCGGTATGCCCCGGTGTGCCGAGCACCGTGATCCGCAGCCCCGCGGCCTCGATCACTTCACCGTGTGCCAGCGGCACGTCCGAGCCGCGCAGGAAAGCGGGATCCTTGGCTCGCACAGCAGTACCGGTTACCTTGGCCAGCCGGTCGATACCGCCGGTGTGATCGTGATGGCGGTGGGTGATCAGGGTGAGGGCGATCTCACCGCCCACCGCCTCGACGATCGCCCGGCCGTGCGATTTGTCCGCAGGCCCTGGGTCGACCACCACGCAGTCCGAGCGTCCAGGGGCACGCAAGACCCAGGTATTGGTTCCCTCCAGAGTCATCCGCCCCGGATTATCGGCCAGTAGTACCGCCGCTGTCTCGGTGACCTGTCTGAGCTGCCCGTAGGCGGGGTGTGTCAATGTCATCGCAAACCTCGATAGCTGAGTTGCCGGACGATCCGCGCTAACGAACCTCGACGATCAGTTCGACCTCGACCGGAGTGTTCTTCGGCAGTTCAGCGACCCCGACGGCAGAACGCGCATGCGCGCCCGCGTCGCCGAAAACCTGACCGAGGAACTCCGAAGCGCCGTTGATGACCACCGGTTGGTCGCCGAACCCCGGCGCGGAGGCGACGAATCCGACGACTTTCACGATACGCACCACGGCGTCGAGTCCCACCAGATCATGCACCGCTGCCAGTGCGTTCAGCGCACACCATCGGGCAGCCTCCGTGGCCGCCTCGACCGATACCTCTGCGCCGACCTTGCCCACCGCGGACAGCTGACCGTCCACGAACGGCAACTGACCGGAGGTGTACACCAGCGACCCGGTACGGATCGCAGGGATATACGCCGCGACCGGGGCCGCGACCGGCGGCAGCGCCAGCCCGAGCTCGGCGAGGTTCTTCTCCCACTGGATCATCGCGTCATCTCTCCTTCGCTACTCGTGCTACTCGGATCGAGCTACTTGGGCCGCTTGAGGTAGGCGACATGCTGTTCCCCGGTCGGGCCGGGCAAAACGGTGACCAACTCCCAGCCATCAGCGCCCCATTGATCGAGAATCTGCTTCGTCGCGTGTGTCAGCAATGGCACGGTCGCGTACTCCCAGAGGGTCGTATCACTCATGTGCGAGAGCGTAGCCCTGTTCGCCGACCGGGCCGGTAGTAGCTGGAGTCTTCGGACATAACCGCCAACCGGGTTATAGGCTCGCGAGCGTGGGACTACCAACAGCAGTGCCGTTTTCGGCGGAGTCGGAACTGGACACAGGGTGGCCGAAGCGCGCTGAGCAGGCTCGCTTGCACTACGTCTCGGGTAAAGGCGGCACCGGGAAATCAACGGTTGCCGGAGCACTCGCATTGGCACTGGCCGCAGGCGGACGGCGCGTGCTGTTGGTGGAGGTGGAAAGCAGGCAGTCGATCGCGCAGCTGTTCGATCTGCCGCCGCTACCACCGACCGAAACCAGGATCGCCACCGCCGACGGCGGCGGCGAAGTAGTCGCGCTGGCGCTCGATATCGAGCACGCCTTCCTCGAATACCTCGATATGTTCTATAACTTGGGTTTCGCGGGCCGGGCGATGCGGCGGATGGGTGCCATCGAGTTCGTCACCACCATCGCACCAGGTCTGCGCGATGTCATCCTGACGGGAAAGATCAAGGAATGCGCGGTTCGGGTGGACAAGTCCGGCAGACGGGTCTATGACGAGGTCGTGGTCGACGCACCACCGACCGGCCGGATCGCCAGTTTTCTCGATGTCACCAAAGCCATGGCCGAGGTAGCCAAAGGGGGGCCGATCGCAGGGCAGGCCGAAGGCGTTTCCCGGCTACTGCACTCAGATCAGACCATGATCCACCTGGTCACGCTGCTGGAAGCACTGCCAGTACAGGAGACGGCCGATGCCGTCGCCGAACTCCGTGCCGCCGACTTGCGCATCGGCACGGTAATCGTGAATCGGGCGACCGAGAACTACCTGCCGCCCGCCCTGCGCGCCAAGGCCGCACAGGGCGACCTGGATGCCGACAGCATTCGCGCAGGACTCGCTACCGCGGGGATCACCTTGTCCGACAGTGACTTCGAAGGACTACTCACCGAGACCATCGAGCATTCGGCCACGCTGCAGGCCCAACAGGACAGCGCCGGGGAACTCGCCGAAGTCGATATCTCCCGGCTCTATCTGCCCGCTCTCCCGGACGGGATGGACCTGGGCGGGTTGTATGAATTAGCCGAATGTCTCAGCGCACAGGGAGTCCGATGAGTACGCCGAACCAGCCCATGGCCACGCCGCTGGAGATTTCCCGGATCATCGCCGACCCCTCGGCCCGCGTGATGGTGTGCTGCGGCTCCGGCGGCGTCGGCAAGACGACGACCGCCGCCGCCATCGCGCTGCGCGCTGCCGAGCTCGGACGCAAAGTGGTGGTCCTCACCATCGACCCCGCGCGCAGACTCGCTCAATCACTCGGTGTCGCCGATCTCGGCAACAGCCCACAACGGGTGGCACTCGGCCCCGAGGTCGAGGGGGAGCTGTACGCGATGATGCTCAATATGCGCCGTACGTTCGACGATATGGTGCTCGAGCACACCAGCCGGGAAAAAGCGGAACAGATCTTCGCCAACCCCTTCTATCAAACTGTCGCCTCTTCCTTCGGGGGCACGCAGGAATACATGGCGATGGAGAAGCTGGGGCAGCTGGCCCAGCGCCGCGAATGGGACCTGATCGTGGTGGACACTCCGCCCTCCCGAAATGCCCTCGACTTCCTCGACGCACCCAAACGGCTCGGCACCTTCCTCAACGGCCGGATGATCCGGCTGATCATGGCGCCGGGCCGAGGCGTGACCCGGTTCGTGACCGGTGCGATGAGCCTCGCGCTGCGCGGTGTTTCCACCGTGGTCGGCGGACAGATGCTCAAGGACGCGTCGACCTTCCTGCAGTCCCTGGAATCGCTGTTCGGCGGCTTCCAGGAGCGAGCCGACCGGACCTACGCGATGTTGTCCGAACCGGGTACCCACTTTCTCGTCGTAGCGGCGCCGGAACCGGACGCACTGCGGGAAGCCTCCTTCTTCGTCGACCGGCTATCCACTGAGCGCATGCCGCTGGCCGGACTGGTCTTGAATCGGACACATCCGGTACACAGCTCACTGCCCGCCGATCACGCGCTGACTGCCGCCGACCGGCTGGCGGAATCCGATCCGCTCACCGCCGCCGTGCTGCGAGTGCACGCTCAGCGGGTCGCCACCGATAAGCGCGAGCAGCATCTGCTGCATCGCTTCACCGGTGCGCATCCGCGCGTACCGATCGCCGCGATCACCGCACTCCCCTTCGAGGTATCCGATCTGGACGCACTACGGGCGGTCGGTGACCAACTGATCCGTACGGCACCGGCCACCGCCGGATAATCAGACGGCTCGGCTATAGCTCGAACATCCCGAGCGGACTTCGACTGGACAGAACCGCCCGAAAGGAAACCACTCCGAAACGAAACCGAGCCCGCTCACGCGGGCTCCGTTTCACTGTGTGCCTGGACTACGTCGTGTACCTGGACGGCTACATCGCCACCTGATGCTGGCGCTGTGCCTGGAAGAAATCGGCCCATGAAGTGACTTCCGGATGCTGTTTCAGCAGGGCGCGCCGCTGCCGTTCCGTCATCCCGCCCCATACGCCGAACTCGACACGGTTATCGAGAGCGTCGGCACCGCACTGCATCAACACCGGGCAGTGCCTGCAAATCGTCGCCGCTTTGCGCTGCGCCGCGCCGCGGACGAACAACTGATCGGGATCCACTTCCTTGCATCGGGCCTGGGCTACCCAGGCGATCCTCGCTTCGGCCTGCTCCACGTCCAATCGAGCGATGGGGGTTGTCATGTGCATTTGGTGTGCCCCTTTGCAGTCCGAACACCGATCAACGGCGCTCCAGAATCGCGTTGCCACTTCGCAGCACCGGTGCTCTGCTGCGAAGTGCACCACATTCCACTTTGAGTGTTAGCTCTATCACACTGGGTTCTCAATCTAGGTAAAGGTATGGCGCTTGCGCAAGACCGTCCCGAGATTTTCTGGTACGCCCGTCCCTGCGTCGCAGGATACAGCCGTGGCGGTGAGGCTGATCACATCCGCCACCGTGCTCGACACGCCGGGCGCAATTGCGCGACACGCCAGGCCCGCACACCATGGGTTCCCGGCTTCGGACAAATGCCGCCAAGAAGGCCGAGAGTCCACCCTTTAGTCTTGATCAGTGCCGATCACACATTCGCTCGCACGGCTGGCCGGCAGCTGCGTGCTGGCCGCCGTGCTCGTCGCCGGATTGCTGTTCCCACTCGCCGGCGGATTCGGGCTCGTATCCAACCGCGCTGCCGACGCCGTCGACAACGTCTCCGCGGAACTACTGGAAGGAACCGCCCCCGCGGTCTCGACCATGGTCGACGCGGCGGGCAATCCGATCGCCTGGCTATACGAGCAGCGCCGTTTCGAGGTTCCGAGCGATCGGATCTCCAACGATATGAAGCTGGCCATCGTGTCCATCGAGGACCGGCGCTTCGCCGAGCACGATGGCGTCGACTGGCAGGGCACGCTACGCGCGTTCCTGACCAACACCACCAGCGGCGAGGTCCAACAGGGTGCGTCGACCATCGATCAGCAGTATGTGAAGAATTTCCAGCTGCTCGTGGTGGCCAAAACCGATGCCGAACGCCGCGCCGCTGTCGAGACCACCCCGGCACGCAAAATCCGGGAGATCCGGATGGCGCTCACCCTGGATCGCGAGCTGACCAAGGACGAGATACTCACCCGGTACCTCAACCTGGTCCCCTTCGGTAACGCTTCCTATGGCATCCAGGACGCCGCGCAAACCTACTTCGGCATCGACGCGGCCGATCTGAACGTGCCGCAATCAGCGATGCTGGCCGGCATGGTGCAGAGTTCGTCGAAACTGAACCCCTACACCAATCCCGAGGGGGTGCTGCTGCGGCGCAACACCGTACTGGACACCATGATCCAGAACATCCCCAGCCGGGCCGACGAGTTCCGCGAAGCCAAGACCATGCCACTCGGTGTGCTACCGGAGCCACGTGGCCTGCCACGCGGCTGCATCGCGGCAGGCGACCGCGGCTTCTTCTGCGACTACGCCCTGCAGTACCTGGCCGACTCGGGGATCAGCCGGGAGCAGATCGACAAGGGCGGCTATTTGATCAGGACCACCCTCGACCCGGTCGTGCAGGATTCGGTGAAGCGGGCGGTGACCGAAGCGGCCGACCCGAATCTGAAGAATATCGCCGAGGTCATGTCGGTGATCGCCCCTGGTCAGGACGCACATCCGGTGGTCGCGATGGCCAGCAGCCGCACCTACGGCCTGAATCAGGATCTCCACGAGACCGTGCAACCGCAGCCGTACTCGATGGTCGGCGACGGCGCCGGCTCGATCTTCAAGGTCTTCACCACTGCCGCGGCCATGGAGAAAGGCCTCGGCATCGATGCCAAGCTCGATGTGCCAGGCCGGTTCGAGGCAAAAGGCATGGGTGACGGCGGTGCGCGCGGGTGCCCACCCGCCACCTACTGCGTCGAGAACGTTGGCAGGTACAAGTCCCCCATGTCGGTGACCGAGGCCTTGGCCACCTCGCCGAACACCGCGTTCGTCAAGCTGATCCAAGCCGTTGGGGTCGCCCCGACCGTCGATATGGCGGTCCGGCTCGGCATGCGCTCGTACACCCAACCCGGCTCCTCCGGCCACAGCAACCAGAGCCTGGCCGATATGATCAAAGAGCAGAACCTCGGCTCGTTCACCCTGGGTCCGGTCGCGATCAACCCGCTGGAGCTGTCCAATGTCGCCGCGACGCTGAGCTCGGGTGGCCGGTGGTGCCCACCGAGCCCGATCAAAGAGATCGTCGACCGTGAAGGCAAGCAGGTACCACTGACCCAGCAAGCGTGCGAGCAGGTGGTCGAACCCGGCTTGGCGCACACCCTCGCCAACGCGATGAGCAAAGACGATATCTCGGGCACGGCGGCAGGTGCGGCACGGGCGGTGGGCTGGAACTTCCCGACCTCGGGCAAGACCGGCACTACCGAGAGCCACCGCTCCTCGGCCTTCCTCGGGTTCACCAACTCGTTGGCCGCTGCCGCCTATGTATACGGCGACAGTCCGACACCCGGTGAGATCTGCTCGTTCCCGCTGCGTAACTGCGGTGACGGTGACCTGTTCGGCGGTAACGAACCGGCACGCACCTGGTTCAGCGCCGTCAAACCGGTGATCGGGTTGTTCCCACCACCCGCGCTGCCGCCACTGGACGACAAATACGTGCGCGGCGCGGACAACGCCCAAGTGCCCGATGTCACCGGTAAATCCAGGGATGCGGCCACCTCCACGCTGAGAGCCGCCGGCTTCAAAGTGACAACTGTCACCGGGCCGGGGGCGGAACCCAAAGGCACAGTGATGGGAACCGCGCCGAACGGCTCGGCGATCCCTGGTTCGGTGATCACGCTCTACATCAGCGACGGCACCGTACGGCCTACACCGGAACCCGCCCCACCATCCGCACCACCGGCGCCAGGGCCGCCGCCACTACCGCGGCTGCCACCGATTCCGATCCCGATTCCGCTCCCACGCTGAGCAAACGAGTGGGGCCGCGCACCGTCCGGTGTGCGGCCCCACTCGAGTTTCGGCACTACAGTCGGGCCTTCACCGCGGCCGAGATCCGCGAGCCGTCGGCCTTACCCGCCGCGAGTCCGGTGGCGATCTTCATGACCTGACCCATCTGGCGCATTCCCGGTCGCTCGCCGATCTCCTCGGCGACCTGCGCGATAGCGGTGTCGGCGAGATCGGCGACCTCGGCCTCGGTCAGCTGGGTCGGCAGATACTCGTCGATGATGCGCGCCTCGGCGTGCTCGTTCGCCGCCAGTTCGCCGCGCCCGGCCTGCGTGTAGACCTCGGCCGATTCATTGCGCTTCTTCGACTCGCGCTGCAATACGGCGATGACTTCGGCGTCGGTGAGCTCACGTGCCTCCGTGCCTGCGACTTCAGCGGTCTGGATCGCGGACAACAGCATCCGCAACGTGGCAAGGCGCAGCGTGTCCTTGGCTTTCATCGCGGCGGTCATATCCGCCCTCAGCTGCGATTTGAGTTCCGACATGCCGCTCACGGTAGCCGGTCCGACACGCCGGACCTACTTCATTTCCCGTGCTGTCCGGTTTTCCGCCGCGGGCAGGCGGGCTCGTAGCTATGCGCACTCGGCACACACACCCGAGGTCACCTATGCTGGGCAAATGCCCGTAATCTCGACTTCTGTTGTCCGCACGACCGCGCTGAGTGCCGCTGGAGCCGCTGTGGCAGGAATCGGCTACGCCTCGCTGGTCGAGCGCAACGCCTTCGTGCTACGGGAGACGACCATGCCGGTGCTGGCGCCAGGATCATCGTCACTGCGGATACTCCATCTCAGCGACCTGCACATGATGCCGGGCCAGAAGCTCAAACAGCAGTGGCTGCGCGAACTCGACCGACTGGAGCCGGATCTGGTGGTCAACACCGGTGACAACCTGTCGCATCCGAAATCGGTGCCAGCGGTAGTCCAGGCTCTGAGCGGATTGCTTTCCCGGCCCGGTCTTTTCGTTTTCGGCAGCAACGACTACTTCGCACCGGTACCGAAGAACCCGCTGAAATACTTCAAGAAGGATCACCGCCGCACCTACGGCCCGCCGCTGCCGTGGAAAGACCTGCGCGCGGCGTTCACCGAGCGCGGATGGCTCGACCTGACCCATGTGCGCCGCGACCTCGAAGTAGCGGGCATCCGGATCGCCACCGCCGGTGTCGACGATCCGCATCTGCACCGGGATCGCTACGACACCATCGCGGGCGCCCCGAACCCGATGGCCGATCTGCGGATCGGTCTCACGCACTCACCCGAGCCGCGGGTGCTCGACCGCTTCGCGGGCGACGGTTACGACCTGGTACTGGCCGGGCACACCCACGGTGGCCAGCTGTGCCTGCCCGGTTATGGCGCGCTCGTCACCAACTGCGGTATCGATCGGTCCAGGGTGAAGGGACCGTCGCAGTGGGGCGAGCACACCCAGTTGCACGTCTCCGCGGGGATCGGCACTTCCCCGTGGGCGCCGTACCGTTTCTGCTGCCGTCCGGAGGCGACACTGTTGACGCTGGTCGCCGCACCACCGAAGCGGCCGGGAACCGATACCGGCCAGGATGTGTCCACCTCGGCAGCCGCCGCGCACTAGAGTCTCCTGTCCAGACGTAGGTCGAGCGGGGACAGGTCGAGCGGGGGCGGTTGTGCGTGGATTCGGCGATAGGCACGATGACCCGTCGCCGCAGGCCGGATTCCCCGGCAAGCGGATGTGGCCGGGACAGTCGCCACCGAACCCGGAGCCGAGCTCCGGCCCGACTGGACAGATGCGGTGGCCACCCAACGGATCGCCACCGCATCATCAGCCGAATGGCCGCGGCCGAGGAAAGATCGCACTGCTGACCGGAGCGGTCGTGCTGCTGGTTGCCGCCGTCACGATAGGAGCCCTGGCACCGGCCGAACCCGAAGCCGGCGATTCCGCCCATGGCAGCCCACCCTCGATGGTGAGCGCGCTCAGCACAGGCGCACCACAAGCGACGACAACAAACGCTGGGCCCACAACGCCCCTGACCACGAACAGGGTGAACGATCAGACCCCGCGCATTCCCGGCTACCGCGTGGTCGTGGCACCCGATAACGCGGCGGCCTACGACGTGCCCGCCGATTGGACCATTGCCCCGCCACGCGCTATCGGCGGTTTCGGTAAGCCTCCCGACGTCGTGGCAGGTAAGGGCTACGCCAGCGAAGGCAAAGGCTATTGCCCAGGCTCGACCAGGACTATCGCCTTCCTGACCGGCTCGGACATCACCGACCCGGCAATCGCGGCAACCGAACTCGGCACGAAGACCGCCCTGCTCGCCTACCGGTCCGCCCCCGGCGCACCGGGCACACCCGAGCCGCTGACCTCGTTGGACGGATCACAGCGCGGCGTGTTCGTGGCGACCACCGGCACAGTCACCGAGGCCAAGCCCGGGTGCGCGACGGCGTATTCCGTCTACACCGCCGCATTCCCCAACGAGCAGGGGAACTTCATTATGGTGATCGCCGCTGACACCGGTGTTCCGCACGCACTCGACGCCGCGACCGCGAAGCGGATCTGTACCAGTATTCGTCCGCTCCACAACTGATTGACCTGCAGGTTTAACGACTCAGGCCACCGTGTTGTAAGCTACTGCAGGTCCACTTCACGGGGTGTGGCGCAGCTTGGTAGCGCGCTTCGTTCGGGACGAAGAGGTCGTGGGTTCAAATCCCGCCACCCCGACTCGTGTGGTTGAGACACGAATCGGCCCCTGACCAGCTGATATGGTCAGGGGCCGGATCTATTTCGGAGCTGGTCAAACTTTAGACTTCAAGGTCAGTCCCCCACGGTGTGCGCATCGGCCAGGGCATGGTCGACCACGGACCGTCCGACCGTCCCGGCCCCGCCGGTCACCGCGATGCGGATCCCACCATTCTCCGCTCTGGGTACGTTCGAGGCCGGCCGGCAAAAAGTTGGTTGGGGCTGTCGTTCCCGACCAGACCCGTTCGTTGTCATGCTGTGCAGCAGTCGCTGCGCTGTCAATCCGGAACGAGTCGGTGACGCCGGCCTCAGGATCCGGATGGAACGAAGACGGAGGAGTTCGCGTGAAATACCTGTTTCTGCTCTACGGCGACCCGGCTCAGGAACCGACCGACCCGGACGCGATGCAGGCGGAGATCGACACGTACTCGGCGTACGACAAACTGCTCGCCGACGCGGGGGTGATTCTCGACGGCCACGCGTTGCAGGGCACCGAGACCGCCACGACGGTGCAGGCCCCCGAGCAGGGCGAGCCGACCATCACCGACGGGCCGTTCGCGGAGACCAGGGAGATCCTCGGCGGCTACTACCTGGTCGACGTACCGGACCTGGACGCCGCCATCAGCTGGGCCACCCGCTGCCCCGCCGCGAAGCGCGGCAAGGTCGAGATTCGACCGATCCTGGAGTTCGAGCAGCCGTGACCGGCGCTGTCGACGACGGTCTGGGCGGATAGACGTGTCCGATGGCGAGCTGCCGGCCCCCGATGTTCTGGAGCGGGTGTTCCGGGAGGAGCGCGGGCGGCTGCTCGCCACCCTGGTCCGGCACTTCGGCGACCTCGACCTCGCCGAAGAGGTCGCCTCGGACGCGATCGAGGCAGCCCTGCTGCACTGGCCGGTGCGGGGTGTGCCGAGCCGTCCGGCGGCCTGGCTGCTCACCACCGCCCGGCGGCGGGCCATCGACCGGCTCCGCCGGGACCGCGCCTACGCGGCCCGGCTGGCCGTACTCCAGGCCGAGGCCGTCCGGCAAGAGCCGGCCGCGCCCCAGCCGGGCGACGGCGACGACCTGCCGGACGAGCGGCTGGCGCTCTTCTTCACCTGCTGCCATCCGGCGCTGCCCGGCGAGACGCAGATCACGTTGACCCTGCGCTACCTGGCCGGACTCACCACTGCCGAGGTCGCACGGGCGTTCCTGGTCCCGGTGCCGACGATGGCCCAGCGGATCGGCCGGGCGAAGCAGAAGATCCGGGCCGCCCGGATCCCGTTCCGGGTTCCGGACGCCACCGAACTGCCGGCCCGGCTCCCCAGGGTGCTCCGGGTGATCTATGTGATCTTCACCGAGGGGTACGCGGCGAGCAGCGGTCCGCAGCTTGTCCGGACCGAGCTGGCGGACGAGGCGATCCGGCTGGCCCGGCTCCTGCACCGGCTGCTGCCCCGGCAGCCGGAGGTGACCGGGCTGCTCGCCCTGCTGCTGCTGGTCGACGCCCGCCGGGCCGCCCGGTGCACCGCCGAGGGCGACCTCGTACTCCTCGACGAGCAGGACCGCACACTCTGGGACCGCGACCAGATCGAGGAGGGTCGTCGACTCGTACCCGACGCGCTGGCCAACGGCCCCGGCCCGTACGCGGTACAGGCCGCGATCGCCGCACTGCACAGCGAGGCCGCCGACGTGGCCGGTACGGACTGGCCCCAGGTGGTCGCGCTCTACGACGTACTGGCCCGGCTGGCGCCGTCACCGCTGGTGGAACTGAACCGGGCGGTGGCGATGGCGCTGCGGGACGGTCCGGCCGCCGGGTTGCGGCTGCTCGACACGCTCGACGATCAGGGCCGGCTGGCCGGGTACCACCTGCTGCCGGCAGCCCGGGCGGACCTGCTGCGTCGACTGGGTCGGGTCGAGGAGGCCGCGGCGGCATACCGTCGGGCACTCGACCTGGTCGGCAACGAGCCGGAACGGGCGTTCCTGCGGCGGCGGCTCGCTGAGGTCGTCGCCGCAGCCGGTAGGCCCGAGTCGTCGTCGACCGACCGGGAGAGCCCGGACGATCCGGAACTGTGAGATCACCGCGATCCCGACCCCACCCATCGTTATCGACGAATCCGGCTCAGGCTGGTCGGCGAAGTCGTCACCGCCCGCAACACCCTGCACCACACCGCAGGCCCCGCGCACGCGGGGATGGTCCGTCGATCAGCCGGGGGTCTGATTGATATCTAGGTGTGCTACGGACCTCGGTCACCGAGCCTCGGCCCGACCGTCTCTGGATCGGCCACAGCTTCGACCTGAAAAGACATCCCGTGTCACCCTTTCCTGCCACAATGACGTAAGTGACTTCCGATCAGCGGCGGGTCGAGGCAGGCACACAACGGGATCACGGATCTCGGCGATGGCTGCGCACGGTGATCACGGTCGCCGACGCGCTCGGATGGATGATCTTGATTGTGGCGACCCTGTTCGCCATCACTGTCATCGCGGGGGTGGCTATTGTACTCTTCACCGGTTTCCCGGCCTCCGCACAGCCATGACGACGCACCGGACTGGTATTGCGCCCGCTTCGGCGGCCTTGGTACGGTCCGCCCTGTACACGTTCTCAGGGCGGGGTGGAATTCCCCACCGGCGGTAATGGCATCCGGATAGATCCGGGTGCACGAGCCCGCGAGCGCCACGGCGGTGATAGATGCCGTGGGTCGAGCAGATTCCGGTGCGATTCCGGAGCCGACGGTCATAGTCCGGATGAAAGAGAACGCGGCGCAGGAGCATCCGCACGCGGGTGATCCCTGTTCGCGTTGTTTGCCCTGGGTGACATAGCGAACAGGAGGAAACTTCATGTCACCCGTCCCGAACCGTATCGCTGTCGTTGCCGCGCGCTGGCACGCCGATATCGTCGACCGAGCGGTGGCCGCCTGCCGTTCCCGCCTCGCCGAGCGCGGATTCGTCGACATCGATGTGATCGAGGTCCCAGGAGCCTTCGAAATACCTTTGCGCGTCAAGCGATTGGCCGCCAGCGGACGGTACGCCGCGCTCGCCGGTTGCGCACTGGTAGTCGATGGCGGTATCTACCGGCACGACTTCGTGGCGGCGACGGTGGTGGACGCGCTCATGCGAGTGCAGCTCGATACCGATGTCCCGGTGTTCTCGGCGGTCCTCACCCCGCACCACTTCCACGAGCACGAAGAGCATCTGACTTACTTCACAAGGCATTTCGAGATCAAGGGAGCAGAACTGGCCGATGCCATCGCGGCCACAGTGAATCCGGACGTCGTTCCGGCCTGATACGGCGAAACTGCCCCGGTATGCCGGAACCGGGGCAGGGTGGCTTTTATCCTGCTGATGAATTGCGCCGCACGAGAGCAAGTTCCGCGTTGCTCTGCTGAGATACGCAGGTGGAAGGGAGAATCGGCCACTATTGTCCGGTCGCCGCACGGCTGGTCTACCTCGCCCGTATCGCTGGTCGCGCCGATATGCACAGAGGCGTTTCGGCATTCTATCGCAGGTCGGATCTATCGACGCTCGACCTTTCGGGGCTCGAAATCGGCCGGTCGGGATCATGCCTTCGAGCACAGCGGCCATTTGTGCTTGACTCGGCGCCGAATGGGTTCCGCGCTCCAGCGGCAGGGACCTGGCTGTTATATAGTCCAGCTATGCGGGGGGACCGCCGTATGAGCGCCCCGGTACGCCGACAACCGGGACGGGAGACATGGGGCGGAAGCATAAGCAACGTAACAGGATGCGGACAGTCACACGATTCCTGGCCGCGGGGCTCGCTGTCGGCACAGTGGCCGGAATGGTCGGGTGTTCCATCGAGGGAACGCCTATCGCCGCCGATACCTCGGCCACATCCGCCAGTGGCGCGCCGGCCTCCTCGACACCTCCCTCCAACACCGCCTGGAACCCCTGCTCCATCCCTGACGCCGATATCGCGGCGGCTGGACTCAACCCGGAGAGAAGAGTCGCCGATACCGGCCAGTACGGCGCGAAGTTCCCCGGCTGGGACATTTGTGGTTGGAATAGCGACAGCTGGTACGGGATAAATGTGTACTCGACGAATGCCCACACATTCGACGAGATCGTGAACAACACCAACAACTACCGCAACCCTCACCCGGTGGCTGTGGGCGGACGCAGCGCCGTCATGCTGGATCTGTTGAACCTCCCGGAAGGGTGCGGCTTGGTCTTCGACACGATCAGCGGCCCCGTGAAATTCGACCTCATTCCGAAGCTCAGTGCGGACACGGTCGGCGACTCGTGCGCCGAGGTGATGCGGATCGCCGAAGCGCTGCTAGAGAATCTGCCGGCCGACAAGTAGACAGGGGGAAGGTACGTTTCATGTCGGAACTGTATGTGTGGCGACAGCTCGCTGATGAGGTCGCACAGGGCAACCTGAAACTGAAGGTGCACCGCGAGGGTCTGGATGCCGCAGTGAAGCACCTGCAAAACTACATCAACTACATCGACGATCTCCAGATACATGTACAGACGGTCGCCGAAGTCTCCGGTTTGGGTGGCTTTCCGATCGGCCTGCAGTTGGAGCAGAAGTTCACCGAGAAGGGTGGCGGTGCCGAATCCATCCGGCAGCGGCTCAAAGAGCTGATCGACGAGGCCGAGGCTATCCAGGACACGCTGCGCAAGGCCGCTGTCGCCTACGCCGAGACCGATCAAGCGTTCGCCGACGTACTGCGGCAAGAGACCCCGGCATGACTTCACCGTCCCCGCGGCAGCCGTCGAGCTATCTGGATCAGAGCAGCGGCGAGAATCTACGCGCCCAGCTCGAGACGATGCGGAACGATATCTACGCGACCATGGTGGCACCCGAACGTACCGAGGCATGGGATGCCGACCAGCTGGCGCTACAGCTGCGGATCAATGATCTGGCCGAGCAGGTGAATACCGGTGTGGATCCCAGAAGAGTGACCGGCCCAGACGATTTCGAGCAGCTGACCCTGGAGCAGATTCGCGATCTGACCTACCAGATCAAACCCGATATGGTGCATGCGGTCGTGGAGGCGTGGGACAAGATCGGCGCCGGACTCGCCGATGCCACCCGTGCCCTCAGTGACGGCCTGCGCACCACCATCGCCGAGCATTGGGAAGGGCAGGCTGCCGGGCAGGCCGCCCAGTCGCTCGGCCGGTTTCTCGGCACCTCCGGCACTATCGCGCAGTCGGCCGAACTGGTCGGCATGAAAGTGGCGTTCGCGCAGCGCGGCAGCGATGAAACCTTCCGGATGCTGAGTCCGGTGCTGGCCGTGGTGGCGCCGCTGCCGTCCGGCGCCCCGGCGAGCAGCACCTCGACGCCGTCGATTCCGGTCCTCGGCGCTCAGCAGGATGCCGAATCCCAACGGGAGGAGGCCCGGCAGGCGTGTCTGCAGATCCTGCGCAATGTGTACTCCCCCGGTATCCGTGGCGGTGACGAGGGCGTGCCCGTACTCCCGCCGGTCCAGCCTGCCGCCGATCCGGCGACACCCGTGCCAGGGCCGACCATCTCCGGACCGGCATCGTCCGGTACCGCAGGCGGGTCGGCTGCCTCCGGACCGACCGCCACAACACCGAGCACGACCACCCCGGCCCCGGCAGTGCCAGGGGATCAGCAGCCGGCTGCAGAGGGTGGGCGAACGGCCACCACGCCCGGACAGGACGCTTCGACACAAAGCACCGAGGCCGCGGCCACCACACCCGCGGGCTTCGGCTCCACCCAGGAACTCGGCAACCCTGCCGCCTCGTCCACCCCGCCCGGCCACGATCCGAACGCCCGCTCCACCGGAACCCCGTCCTTCCCAGGCTCGGGTAGCTCCGGAAATCCGGGGCTCGGTGGGCCAGGTCGCTCGGGATTCAGGGGATCGGGATTCGGAGGATCGGGATTCGGGGGCTCTGGCCGCTCAGGATTCGGGGGCTCAGGCAGCGGGTCCGCACCGCAGGGAAGACCGGGGATCAGCCTTCCAGGCAGCCCATCCCAGGGTCTCCCACCTGCCGCCGCGTCCTCCGGTGCGGCCCGAGCGGGTATGCCGGGGGCGCCGGGCATGATGCCGGGCGCGATGGCACCCGGTGGCCGCGGCAAATCCGATGATGACGCCGAGCACGAATCCTCCGATCTGCTGCGCGGACGGCACCTGGAGGAGTGGATCGACGACGGACAGCGGGTACTCCCCGCCTACGGTGTCATCGGTGAGCCATCCCCGCGGGCAGCTCAGGATCCACAGCAGCCGAATTCTTCCGGGCACGGCGGAGCGCGGGGGGAACACCGGTGATCCATTGGCGGCTCACCAGCCAGCAGTTCGAAGCGGCGTTCTTCGCCATGCGGCGCGACCGCTTGCCTTATCCGATCCGGAACACGGTACGCGCCGAGAACGAAGCCGACCTCGGGCAGCGGCGCCGTACGGCCATCGACACGCTGCTGCCCCGGCTGGACGACGACTTCGCCCGCCTGATGCACACTTTGGCCGATCCGCAGGTGCGGGTGCATATGCACGGCCGCGGCGGCGACGATCCGGCCGACCACGGAACCCGATCGCGCGGCTACGCCGGTTTCGGACCGTCCATCGCGGCGGTGGCGATTCAGGACCAGGACGAGGAGCCCGGTGTCAGTGGCGAGATAACGGTCAGTCTGTGCAGCCCACACCAGGCATTCGTGCTGCTGGCCGGCACATTGCCGGAACAACGTCAGGGCCGCCACCGGCTCACCGGACTGAAATCCGAGCTCGATATCGAACCCGATTGGGTCGGCGGCTGGAACCGTCCACCCACCCTGCGCGAGCGCATCGAGGCTTTCTTCTCCCGGTCCCGCACCGAATGGGGAGAAGTGCTCTGCTATCCAGGGCCGTTCCTCGATAACCGCACCGACGGCGTCGAAGGCTTTTTCTGGATGGACTTCCCTGGCGACGGCCGCTATTACGTCCGTGCGGACAGCACCAGCTACACCGTGACCCCGATGGGGTCCGATCAGTTCGTCGAGTATCTCCGCGCCCTCGCATGGCGGGTCAGGGAACTCGGCACCAAGCCCGCGGCAGTGAGGCCGGGCACGGCCGTAACCGGAATACCATCCTGAGGCATACCTCCGTAATCGATGAAAGGGCGGCAGATGAGCAGGCCCACAGACGACCTACCCGCCGGAAAACCACTGTCGGGGAAGACCGGGCTGGTCACAGTGGCCTACACCGGAATAGGTAAGTCGATCGCGAAAATGCTTGCCGCGCAGGGCGCACTGGTTGTGGTGCAACATCCGCATTTCCCCGAACCTGCCGCGGAGGTGGTCGAGGAGATCGAATCCGCGGGCGGTAGCGCGCTCGAGCTCGCGGCGGATATCGCGGACCGCGCCGAATACGAGGATCTGGTGCAGGTGCTGCTGGAGGACTGCGGCGGATGGGACCTTCTGGTCAACACCGCCACAGTTCCGAACGCCGAGCCATTCGCCCAGATCAGCCCGGACACATTCGATGTGGACTTCGCGCTGACGGTCAAGGGGGTCTTCCACGGTATGCAGCTGGCGTGGCAGCACCTGGCCGATGGTGGCCGGATCATCACTCTCTGCCACGGTGCCGAACCGGGCGGCGCGATCTACGACACCACCCGTGGCGCGGTCGAGCAACTCGGCCACGCTGTGGCTCCGGACTTCGCGGCCAAACGGATCACCGTCAATACGGTCAGCCATGGGGTCGGTACCACGGAAAACGCCGAACTCGCCGCTGCCATGGCCGCGATGCGACCGGTCGAGCCGATAGCGGTGATCGCTTATCTGGCCGGGGACGCGGCGAGCACAGTCACCGGACAGTCCATCCGGATCAACCGCGCCGAATAGCTCCGGCTCGCGGCCGGATCGGTTATGGCAGCGCGTTGTGCTGATCGGCACAGCCGTGGTCCGGCAGCACCGACCAGCACGGGCGGCGACTACGCCACAATGGTGGCGCCGTACGAGGCGAACCCCTGACCCATCGCCTGACAGGTGAAGCTACCCAGGTAGCCGACCTGGCACGACGAACCCGCGTGCTCGATGATCGGACCCCACTGGCCCGAACCGGTCTTCACTGTGGCGATACCGGGATTGCCACCTGCCATCGTGTGCCGTAACACGGGGTTGTAGGTCGGGTGTGCGGGCAACCACGGCTGGTCGATCACTATCTCGTTCACCGTTACCGGCAGCGGCAGGTAGATATCGCCGAGGTAATAGCTCAGCTGCACCGGACGGGCGAAATCGCAGCCGAGCGAGCCGTCCTGGAAAATCGCGCAGTCCGCGCCACTTACCGAGAAATAGACCGTGCCGGTATCCGCCTCGGCGGCGCCGACCGCGATGATCGGCGCCATAGTCGCGGCGGCGAGTGCTCCGGCGAACTTCGTGCTGCGCTTCATACCATCTCCTTGGTGAGCTCTGTGGACAAACTGGTCCGACAGCCCTGCCGAATGGCGTCCCGAACGGCGTCGGATATGTTTCACTCCCGCACGTACCCAGCCAGGCCGAAGCGGCTCACCTCGACCAGAGCGGTGAGCAGACGCTAACATAGCGATAACGTATAGACACCCCCTGGACATTCAGGGGCAATAGCGTATACGGGCATGTCGACACCGACGGACGCGCCAGCGGGGGCGGCGGGAAAACCCTTGCGTGATGTGGTGTACTCGGCGCTGCGCAGCGAGCTCATGAACGGGGATATCAAATTCGGTGAGCGGCTGACCGAACCGAAACTCTCGGCACGATTCGGCATCTCCCGCACACCGATCCGCGAAGCACTCACCGTCCTGTGTTCGGACGGCCTGCTACGTCGGGAAGAGTACGGCTTCAGCCCGGTACGGCCGAGCATCCCGCTGATCCGAGACCTATACGAGCTGCGGATCACCTTGGAGCTCGGTGGTTTACAGCGCGTCATGACCAACCGAGCCGTCACCCACGACCGGCAACTACTCGAGGCCGAGCAGGCCGCCTGGCTGGAACTGCGCGCCGATCCTCCGGAGCAGGAACCGGGTTTCGTAGTGCGCGATGAGGAATTCCATGTCACGCTGCTCACCTCGGCGGGCAATACCGAGATGGTCCGTGCCCTGCGCGCGGTGAACTCCCGTATCCGGCATGTGCGGATGTACGACTTCATGGTCAACAACCGGATCGAGACCACCATTGCCGAACATCTCGGCATTCTCGATGCCGTGCTGACGGATGACCTCGCTCTCGCCTACCGGCTGCTGCATACGCATATCGGTGAATCTCTCGACGTGGTTCTCGAACGGGTCACCAGGGCGATCGCGGCGATGTCGCTGGCCACGGACTAGCGGACTCGGCCATGGCATTGGAATTCGATACGGTGCTCGTCGCCAACCGCGGCGAGATCGCCTGCCGCATCATGCGCACCGCCGAAACACTCGGTCTGAAGACCGTCGCCGTCTACTCCGATGCCGATATCGGTGCCGAACATGTCGAAATCGCCGATATCGCGGTATATCTGGGTTCGAGCCGAGCGGCGGAATCCTATCTGCGCGCCGACCTGGTGTTGGAGGCAGCGCTGGCGACCGGCGCCGGAGCCATCCACCCCGGCTACGGTTTCCTCTCGGAGAATGCCGATTTCGCCGCCGAGGTGACTGCCGCGGGAATCGCTTTCGCAGGCCCGACCCCGCAGCACTTACGCGTCTTCGGTGACAAACACACCGCTCGGGCGGCGGCGCAGGCGGCGAACGTGCCGATCATCGCGGGTAGTGAGCTGCTCGGCTCGGTAGAGCACGCGGTGGCGGAGGCGGAGCGGATCGGCTTCCCGGTCATGCTGAAGGCAGTCGGCGGCGGTGGCGGGATCGGTATGCAAGCATGTTCCGATCCTGACGAGTTACGGAGCGCTTACCAGCGGGTGCGGCGTATCGCCGCCGCCGGCTTCGGCTCGACCGAAGTCTTCCTGGAGCGTTTCATCGTGCGGGCCAGACATATCGAAGTACAGCTGTTCGGCGATGGCGATGGCAGGGTCGTCAGCCTCGGCACCAGAGACTGCTCGCTGCAACGCCGGAACCAGAAGGTGATCGAGGAGGCGCCCGCACCGGATCTGTCCGCGGAACTGTCGGAGCATATGCTCGCCGCGGCTCGGGAACTCGCCCGATCGGTCGGCTACCGCTCGGCGGGAACCGTGGAGTTCATCTACGACACCGACAACGGCACCGCCGCATTCCTGGAAATGAACACTCGTCTGCAGGTGGAACATCCGGTTACCGAAGCGGTCACCGGTATCGACTTGGTCGCGTGGATGCTGCGGCTGGCTGGTGGCGATACCTCGATGCTCGACGGCGAACCGGACAGCGGGCCACCGGTCACCGGGCACGCCGTCGAGGCTCGCGTCTACGCGGAGGACCCTTGGCACGATTATCGCCCCAGCGCGGGTCGCATCACGGCCGCGTGCTTCCCGGCCTCGGCCCGCGTCGATACCTGGATCGGCACCGGCTCCGAGATCAGTCCGTACTACGACCCGTTGCTCGCCAAGGTGATCAGCCGCGGCCCGAACCGCGCGGATGCTTTCACGGCATTACGCACCGCACTCGGTGAGACCCGGATCTACGGCGTGCAGACGAACCTTGCGCAGCTTCGCCGAGCGGCCACCGACGCCAGGGTGCTTCGCACCGCGCATACCACGGCCACCTTGGCCGATATCCACCCGGTCGGCAACCGCATCGACGTACTGCGCGGCGGAACGATGACCACGGTGCAGGACTATCCGGGCCGAACCGGGCTATGGGAGATCGGGATACCGCCGTCGGGTCCGATGGACGATCTGTCGTTCACCCTCGCCAATACCGCGGTAGGCAATCCGATCGGACTTCCCGCGCTCGAATGCACCCTGCAGGGCCCCCGATTGCGCTTCTGCGAGCCCACCGTCGTCTGCGTGACCGGCGCGCCGACACCGGTCACCGTGGACGGCCGGCCGATAGCACTATGGGAACCATTCACCGTACCCGCGGGCGCCGAACTGGATATCGGCACGCCCGCCGATACCGGTCTGCGCAGCTATCTGGCAGTACGCGGCGGCATCGATGCTCCGCTCTATCACGGTAGCGCCGCCACCTTCACCCTCGGCGGTTTCGGCGGGGTCACCGGCCGGGCGATAGCCGCCGGTGACGTGCTCGGCATCGCCTCCACCATCGCGGGCGCGCTCGGTGTTCCCGCCGCGACCCCACCGAACCAACGGCCGGTATTCACCCATGATTGGCAGCTCGCGGTCGGAGTGGGGCCGCAGACCGCGCCCGCGTATTTCACCGATGCCGATATGGACCAGTTCTGTACGCATACGTGGCGGGTCGGCAGCCATGCCAACCGCACAGGCATCCGGCTGGAAGGCCCGAAACCGGCGTGGTCGCGTACCGACGGCGGCGCGGCCGGGCTACACCCGTCCAATCTGCACGACAACCCCTACAGTGTCGGCGCGCTGAATATCTCCGGCGACACCCCCATCCTGCTCGGCCCGGACGGTCCGAGCCTCGGTGGCTTCGCCTGCCCGTTGACCGTGGTGTCCGCGCATCGCTGGCGGCTCGGCCAGCTCCGGCCCGGCGATACGGTGCGGTTCACACCGGTCGACGATGCGCGAGCGATACAGCTGCGTACCACCATCGGTGGCCGGGTGGCCGAGCTTATTCCCGATTCCCATGCCGCCCTGCGTGATCGCGGCATTCTCGGTGGTGTCGAAGCATCGGCGGACCGGCCGCGCGTGCGGTACCTGCGCGGCGGCGATGACAACATCTTGGTCGAATACGGCGAGATGGTGCTCGATCTCGGATTGCGTATGCGGGTGCACGCACTGGCCGAAGCGCTCGCCTACGCGTGCCTGCCCGGCATTCTCGACGTGACGCCTGGGGTCCGTTCCCTGCACATCCACTTCGATCCCGCACTGCTACCGCAGTACCGGCTGCTCGGCGCACTGGCCGAACTCGAACTGGAACTCCCCGCCTGTACCGACCTGGTGGTACCGAGCCGCACCATCCGGCTGCCGTTATCGTTCGACGACCCGTCCATCGCGGAAGCCATCGACCGTTACCGCAGCGGGGTACGGGACACCGCGCCCTGGCTGCCGTCGAATATCGAGTTCATTCGCCGCGTCAATGGGCTCGACAGCATAGCCGAGGTGCGGGCAACCGTATTCGCCGCCGAATACCTGGTACTCGGACTCGGTGACGTGTATCTCGGTGCACCGCTTGCCGTTCCACTCGATCCGCGACACCGCCTGATCACCACCAAATACAATCCGGCGCGCACCTGGACCCCGGCCGATGCCGTTGGTATCGGCGGCAAATACCTGTGCGTCTACGGGATGGCCTCTCCAGGTGGCTACCAACTGATCGGCCGTACCGTGCCGATCTGGTCGAGCTACCGCCAGCGTCCACCATTCGAGCCGGGAACCCCATGGCTGTTCCGGTTCTTCGATCGCATCGTCTGGGAACCGGTCGGCGCGGAGGAACTGCTCGAGTATCGTGCCGCGGCCACGGCGGGCAGATTCGACGCCGAAGTGAGCGAGGGCAGCTTCGCGCTCGCCGACCATATGCGGCTGCTGCGTACCGAAGCCGACTCCATCGCCGAATTCGAGGCCGGGCAGACCGCCGCATTCGAAGCGGAAAAGGCCGCGTGGCTGGCGGCAGGCGAATTCGAACGCACCACCCACATCCCCGCAACGACACCGACCGCCGATCCGCTGGCCGATCTGCCCACCGATGCGACCGTGGTGACCGCGCCGATGAGTGGCAACGTCTGGCGAGTGGAAACCCAGCCAGGGCAACGGCTCACGGCAGGCGAACCGGTAGCCATCCTGGAGGCGATGAAACTCGAATTACCGGTACCGAGCCCTGCCACCGGCACGGTACTGAAGGTACTCATCGCTCCCGGCGCCAAGGTGGAACCGGGAACACCGCTAGCAGTGATCGGAGTCGACTGAATGCCACCAGGCCCGCTGAGCAGCACGGCAGCCGCCGGGCCCTGTGCGCGGGTTACCGCCGCCTACCGGCGGATCGCCGAAGTGGATCGTCCCGAAATATGGATAACGCTGCGGCCGGAAGCCGAGGTCGGCGCCGAGGCCGCCGGGCTGGAACGGCGGCTCGCCGCCGGCGAGTTCCTGCCACTGGCCGGGTTGCTGGTAGCGGTGAAGGACAATATCGACGTGGCGGGTCTGCCGACGACCGCGGCCTGTCCGGAATACGCCTACCGGCCTGAGGTGACCGCGGCCGCGGTCGCGCGGCTGATCGCGGCGGGCGCACTCGTTCTCGGCAAAACGAACCTCGACCAGTTCGCCACCGGGCTGGTCGGCACGCGCAGCCCCTACGGCGCGGTGCGCAACGCCTTCGACCCTCGGCTGATCTCGGGTGGCTCCAGTTCGGGATCGGCGGTGGCTGTGGCACTCGGCATCGCCGATCTCGGGATCGGCACCGATACCGCGGGCTCCGGCCGCGTACCCGCCGCACTACACGGCATCGTCGGCATCAAAGCCACTCTCGGCATCATCCCGGCGCACGCGACAGTGCCCGCATGTGCCGACTACGACGCGGTGACGGTCTTCGCCGACGACCTCGCCCCTGCCGTGACCGCGGCGGCGGTAATGGCCGGACCGGAACCACGGGACCCGCGCAGCCGCACCTGGCCCGCCGACATCCGGCTGGCCGCCCCGCTCATACCGAGTATCGCCGTACCGCGCGCCGCGGATTTGACCGCGCTCAGCGCACCGTATCGCGATGCGTTCACCCGCACCGTCGGCGAGATGGCCGAGCGGGGCGGGAAAATCGAGGAGATCGATATCTCCGTCCTGCTCGACGCCGCACTGCTGCTCTACGACGGTGCGATCGTCGCAGAACGCTTCGCGGCGGTCGGCGCCTTCCTCGACACCGCACCCGCGGGCGCCGACCCAACGGTCACCGCCATCATCAACGCGGCGCGGGAGCGGACCGCCCCGGCATTCGCCGCCGATCTCGACGCCATAGCTCGCGCAGGCGCAGCGGCGACCGAACTGTTGCACGGCTTTGACGCACTACTGCTGCCGACGACCACCGAGCATCCGAGTATCGCCGAGGTGCTGGCGGATCCGATCGGGATCAACCGGCGGATGGGCACCTACACCAATTTCTGCAACCTGCTGGATATGGCCGCCGTCGCCATCCCAGGCGCACCCACCGCCGACGGCGCGCCATTCGGCGTCATGCTGGTCACCCCGGCCTTCTGCGATCAGATAGCCATCGATCTCGCCGCCCGCCTGCTCGGCATCGAACACCCTCCGCTGCTGGTCGACCGCGGTGTCGACCTCGCGGTCTTCGGCGCCCATCTGCGTGGGCAACCGCTGCACCGGCAGCTGGAACAGCTCGGTGCCCGCTTCCTCGACGAGATCCGGACCACCGACGCCTACCGCCTGGTCGCCTTGAACACCACCCCGCCCAAACCGGGACTGGTGCGGCACGGTAACGGCGAAGGCGCACCGATCGCCGGTGAACTCTTCCGCGTCTCCGAGGCCGGGCTCGGCCGTTTCCTCGCCGATCTCCCCGCCCCTATGGCACTGACCAGCGTCGAACTCGATGACGGCCGCAGCGTCATCGGATTCACCTGCACCAACGAGGCCGCGCGTACCGCCACCGATATCACCCACTATGCGAGCTGGCTGGGTTATCTGCGCCGCGACCGTTGAATCCGGTACCGCGTTCGGCGTTCGGTGTTCGATGAAGCAGACGACCTCATTGCCGGGTTCGGTGGCAGGTCAGGACTTCATAGTGCGCGTCAGATCGATGACGAAGACTGGGCAAGTGCCCAGTATCGGCTGTTCCGTTCGGCATTCGTAGCCCAGCCGCTCGGTCTGCCCGCCGTGCGGGAGTACCCGCACGGAATCGATGGGGAAGGCGGGGTCGACTCCGGACCGCTGCTGTTCGGAGCGGGCTTGTCCGCCTCGGCGGTGACGCCCGGTCGCCGCGCGTGTGCACGGCGACCGGGCGCTGTCCGGACCACTCACCGATCTGGGTGAGGCGCTGGGGATACCGGTTTCCCTTGGTTCGGGCAAGCGGTACGGCTTCGGGATGCTTCCGGTCGGCGATGCCTTTCTGGCCAGGTCCTACTCGGCTCCACGAGAGCAGGACGATGTATTCGGCGCAGTGGTCGGGTGGTGGTGGCGGTTACCGTGGCATGCGCTCGGGCTGACCGTATTCGGATTGTTGTGGTTACCCGTCCTGCGCCGCGGTTGGCGTTGAATCGGAGCCGCCACGGTCCGCATCACCTCGAGCTGAAACAGATCGTCGCCCCATTGGTTACCCGTGACTCGATGGTGAGTCTCGCATCCGCTCTCGATGGACACTCGACCCCCTCGGTCTCGTACCGCTCGATCACCTTCAGCTCGGCCGTGGGATCGGCACAATCGACCCGTCTCGACTCTATGGATGTCCCGCTACGGTCGACGGCAACACAATCACCGATATTCGCGTACCCCGTATCGTCCTTATCGACAGGTCCAAGGCAGATCGCCAGAACCAGATCCGTTTTTTCGTTGTGCCTCATCGAGAACCCGCTGGCGCCGACCACATCCGGACACTGCGGTTGAGCTGGTTTCTGATACAGCGTATGCACTGTCAGAACTCGCAGAGATGCATCGGAGCTATCGCAGGGCACCCGCATATACCGATTACTGCTGATGCAGTCGTCGACCACCGCACTGGCGATATCGTCCGGGTCGGTATAGACAACACACAGCACGATCGCGCGCCCACCGAGCGAGGTATGCGCGAAGGCCTGCCTGGCTTGCGGCTGAGCGCGGCACGCCTGATCGGTGACCGGGACCTGCGGATGCAGCTCGGTAGCGACCACCTTGACCTCGAAAGCATTGGATCCACATGGATTACGGGTCACCTTTTCACCCGCGTCCTCGACCTCGACACAATCACCCACCTGAAGAGCGCCAGGGTCCGTCATATTGAAACGGGTGGGCGCCAGACACAGCACCACCTCAGGCGATGCACCGGCCTCGACCGGCTCGGCAACGGCCTTGGTCGCGTCGGAGTACTTCACGCAGGCCGACGCCAGCGGCCACAGCACAGGTTCCCGAGCCACGATGCGATACAGCGCATTGCTTTCGGTGCAGCCGTATTCGATAGGTGCCTCGCTTTCGAGGCGGACACAATCCTCGACCGCCAGTGCCACCGGCTCCGAACGCGTCAATACGTACCCAGTGACCCCCGCTGCCACAGCGAGCATGATCACCGAGACCAGAACCAACCACATCAAGCCATTACCCCGCCGCGCCACCGCGCCGTCGACAGCGACTACCGGGTCCGGACCCGGTGGCGGTACCGCGGGTTCGGCGGCATGGTTGTCCTGTTGGTCGTGCATAACTATCCCCATCAGCTGATAACACAATGCGCGAATTCACTGCGAAAAAACAAGACTCGCGCTCTCGATAACGGAACAGAACCAATCAGTTACGGCCCAGGCAGACAGTCCAGCCATTGGTCACGCCGGGATCGTAGGTAATCCTCGCCGAGATCCCGGATGGACACATACCATCGTCGGGCTCATGTAGTTCGATCACCCGGTAATCGGCCGCGGGATCGGCACAGTCGATCAGTTTCAGCCGTGCCGATTCGCCTGCGCCACGGTCGAGAAGGCAGTCGCCTGCTCGTGCGTACCGCGCGTGACTTTCATCGGCAGGGCCGAGACAGAACGCCAGAACCAGATCTGTTTTATCGTTGTGCTGCATCGAGAACGCGTTGGCGCCGAAGACATCGAGACATTGCGGCCGAATCGGTTTCTGATACAGCGTACGCACTGTCAGGACCCGCAGATACGCGTCGGACCTATCGCAGGGCACCAACGTGCGCAGGTTCTTGTCGGTGCAATCGCCGACCACGGCACTGTCGAGGCTGTACGG
The DNA here is from genome assembly GCF_047200775.1 of Nocardia spongicola. Classification (NCBI taxonomy): domain Bacteria; kingdom Bacillati; phylum Actinomycetota; class Actinomycetes; order Mycobacteriales; family Nocardiaceae; genus Nocardia; species Nocardia spongicola. The sequence continues at coordinate 112,826 of NZ_JBJZOO010000008.1, forward strand.
GTTGATAGAGACAGTGCACAGCACGATGGCGCGACCACCGAGCGAAGCATGCGCGAAGGCCTCCCTTGCCTGTGGATGAGCGCGACACGCCTGGTCGATGACCGGGACCTGCGTATGCAGCTCAGTAGCGATCACCTTGGTCACGGAGCTGCTCGAACCGCAAGGGAGACGGATTACCGTCTCGCCCGCATCTTCGACAGTTATGCAATCACCCACCTGGACTGCTCCCGGGTCCATCGCGTTGAAATGGGTGGGCGCCAGACACAACACCACCTCGGGTGATACATCGGCCTCGACCGGCTCGGCGACAGCCTTGGTGACATCGGGGTACTTCATACAGGCCGAGTACAACGGCCGCAGCGCAGCTTCCCGAGCCACGATGCGATACAGCGCATTGTTATCGGTACAGCCGTATTCGACAGGAACTCCGGTATCGATGCCTACACAATCCTCGACCGCCAGCGCCACCGGCTCCGAACGCGTCAGCACATACCCGGTGACCCCCGCCGCCACCGCGAGCACGATCACCGCGACCAGCGCCGACCACACCAACCTGTTCCCCCGCCGCGACCCCGCGACATCAGCAGAAACCATCGGCCCCGGATCTGGTTGCGGCACAACAGGTTCGACGGCATCACTGTCCTGCTGGTCGTGCATGAATATCCCCATCAGCTGATAACACAACGTGCGAATCCACTGCGAAAGAACAAGACTCGCGCTCTCAATCTAAACCTCTAGCACCCGTTGAGCCACCCCGTAATCGGATGTCATCGCGAATCTTCCGCACCGGAAAACGCGAACAGCTCACATCCGCTACCACCCAGTTCTGCGGATTCTTCCAGATGAATGGCTAATGTATTGCGCTTCAACAACTTTGAAAATCACCGACCGGCCGCCGCTGACTCGATAGCACATGCGTCAGTCGATCACAGTCCGGTCGCCGAACAGGAACAGCAGCACAAAGTTCTGTAGCGTCGCACGTTCCTCGCCCTCGCCCGCACCGGGCAACGTCAGCAGCGACACCATGGCACGCACTATCCACTGCCCCGCCGGGTTGCGGGATAGGCGATCCAGGACGAAATTCGCAGCCAGCGCATCGACCGTACCCGGCGAAGCAGCCAGCCGGGCAACAATTCCCACACCCTCTGTGGCCGTCTCCCGCCCCATGACACCGACCCGTATCGAACTCGCAGGATGCACTGGCCACGAAGGGGTGAACGCCGAGGTATAGCTCAGGATTTCAGCGTGCGCATCAGCTCGATGATGAACTCTCCGGCCCTCTTCTTCTGCTCTTCCGTCAACTCGAGTAAACCATCGGTCACATCGGTACGTGGTTCACCGATTTGGAAGATGCCCATCCAGCCGTCCACGGTTGTCACGAACTCGATCCGACTACGTGTTTCTTCGATCCACATTTCTTCGGAGTAATCAGACGATTTCTGATATCCTTGTATGCGATCCAATAAATCTTCATCAGTTATACGGCGCACCCACACGAATGCTATAAAAGAGATATCATATGCAGGTGAGACATCATCTATTAAGCTACAATTCCCATTTCTACCGAATGCAGCGTCCAAATCTTTGGGCGTTCTGATTCGCAAGTAAGGAGCCAACCGTAGTTCGTCGCGGACCAATTTCATCGTCGGTTCACAGAGATCCCGCATGGTGTGCTCAGCATGCACAGGCGTGATCGCGGCGGGGGAGGTACCCCAACTCTCTGTCTGCTCCCCCGAGCACGCCACGAGAACCGACAGCGCCACCGCGGCGATCGCTACCTGTTTCAGACGTCTCACTGTGTAATCCTGTCCGTCTTGACGGACCATTTGTTGTTGCCGTCGGTCACCGTTCCGTCGTCGTACACTTCACCCGGATTCTCGACAACCCCGTTGGTCACGACTCGGCCGGTAACAGCCGAAGGCCACCTATTATTCGGTATCCCATCTTGCACCGAAGTGGCCTGTGCGATGCGATTCCCCGCGATCATCAGTTTCTGGGCGGTCTTCATAACGTCACTGACGTTGTCCAGAATAAATTTCTGGAGACCGAGGACAATCGTCACGAGCTCGTCTGTCTCCAGGACGGCCAGTGGGCCCTGGCTAGCGATATCGGCTAGAGACTGCTGCGTATTAGATACCAACTCGAAGGTATTCGCTGCGATATCGGAATATAATTCTAGAGTGGAGACAGCGATAGACTCGAGATTCTCGGATACTTGCGCACACATCGCCGACATGGCGGTATACGCACTGTCATGGATCTCACGCATATCCCTGTATCGATCAGCGGCGATACCCTGCCAATCAGAACGTAGTGATGTATACCCGTATTCATTGTGGGCGTCATCGAACGCCCCCTGGATATTCCGCCATTCATCGGCATAATTTATGAACGTGATCGGCACGGCAATACCTTTGAGAAATTCACCCAACTTCTCGATGATCTTGCCCATCGCTTCGTGGATCTTGTCGCGATTTTCCCAAATCTTATCAACGATTTCCTCGGTGACAAAATAGCCGAATGGATTCAGGATGGACCCCGTATGACCGACTATACGAACCACCTTGACCAGTTCACCGAATCCGGCCTGCACCCTCTGCGGGAGATCGTTTATTTCACTTATATTCGATTCGATCTCATCGATCTTCGCTCGTAAACTACTTTCAGTTCCTACAGGTACGCTCATTTCCGCCCCCTAGTACAGTTGCCGCAGGGCATGTTCGCCGCGCCGGTCTTCTTCTTCGTAGACATTGGCTACATGCCGCAACGTATCAGCGATCTCTCGGCACGCATTCACACCTTCTCTGGCCCTGTCGCCTACGTATCCTGGCGCAGGTTCGTACTTGTCGAATGCCGGTGCGAAGATTCCCGCTTCCAAACGAGTGAACTTGACTTCCTCGGTTAGCTTGCACGCTGTATCCAGGAAATCGGCTGCTTGCTCCCAAAAGTTGGCAGTGGCCCGCAACTGTGCCAGTGCAGCGTGTATCTGATCGGAACTCGGTGCAGCCATGCTAAATCACCCTGTCTTCGAACAACCTCTGTCGGTGGCGTTCCAGTCGAAACTCGAGATCTTCCTCGGAATACCGTGAGAAATCACCTCTGACAACCAGCTTCGGGCGCAGTGATCGAATCTCATCGGCACACCACAAGATCTCGTCGGCTATCTGCAGACGATCGGCTTGTTGCGCCCATTCCTGCCACACGGTGATGGAAAGCAGCGAAATCCGATCCGCGCGCACCAGCACTGCGGGTTCGTCATAGATCTCGGCGCGACCATGGGCGCGATAGTCACCGCTACGGACCACCGCGCTACAGGTTTCGCGATACTGTTCCCAGGTTTCTGTCTCCAGTAAGAGCATCAGCATCGTCCGGTACGGCGGAACGGCCCCTTCTGAAACCGAAGCCAGCGATGGCCACGCTCCCGAGGAGAACCGTTGCGCCACACGCTCATTGACCGCGCCCTGATACGCACGCATCAGCTCGTCGCCGACATCCCGAGGCTCCACATACCGGCTCCACTGCTTGCTCAGCTCGACACGGACCGGAAGAAGAGCAGCATCGAGTTGCATCGTGGCGAACGAGGAACCCGATGAACTCCAGGCCTGCGCCGGAGAAACCGGAGCACTCGCGGCGACAGGCTCCTCGTCCCAAGGCTCCTCGTCCCAGCCATCATCATCGTAGTGGTTGAAATGAGGTTGGATCACCATCGCGGCACCTCACAACGACCGCGGGCCTGCGCTACCCGCTCGGAAATCAGCATCGGATTCCCCCCTCGCACTGTATGTTTCGTAACTGCGGATATTCGTGTACACCCTCTCCAGCCCATATAGCTTTGTCAAACCGAGCTCTTCCTGATAGCTCTCGAGCTCGAAACCATATTCGAAGCTCTGCGGTGAGTCATCCCTTACCTATGGAGGATCGGCGTGATCACCGCTATCCCGGCAGCACCCACGTCAATCGATCACGGTCCGGCCATCCAGCAGGAACGGCAGCACGAAGTTCCGCAACATCGCACGTTCCTCGTCCTCGCCCGCGCCGGGCAACGTCAACAGCGACACCATGGCACGCACCACCCACTGCCCCACCCTCCTGGCCGCGGGAGCGGGCAACCCTGGACGGAATCCGACGACGAAATTCGCAGCCAACGCATCGACCACACCAGGCGAATCAGCCAGCTGAGCAACAATTCCGGCATTGGACGGCTCGAACCACACCGCCAGATACGGTGTCTTACGCACCTCGGCAAGCAGCTCGGTCAACATATCGAGCAACCACTCCGCAGGCGGCGCATGCACCGGAAACGGCCGATCCCGCCATACCCGCTGGGCCAGCTGCCGCGCCTCGCGGCCGGCAAAAGCCACGTAGAGCGCTTGCCGATTCTCGAAATAGCGGTACAGCGTAGCCCTGGAACAACCTGCCGCATCAGCGACTTCGGCCATCCCGACACCAGCGACCCCTTTGTCGATGAACAGCTCGCGGACCGCGTCCAGAATACGTTCAGCGGCCAGTTCGGCACGGTCCCGCGCCAGCCAGTCACCGGTCATGCGGCACACCGGAACGGCACGGTGGTCGGCCGTCGCACATAAGGACCGTTCGCATACTCGACCGCATCGATATCGACCACGTAGCCGGGGAAACGCTCGAGCAATTCCTCTAGCGCGACCCGGGCCTGCATCCTGGCGGCAGCCGCGCCGAGACAATGATGCGGACCGTGCCCGAAGGTGAGGATACGCTGCGGGTTCCGGTCGATATCGAGTACAGCGGCATCGGCGCCGAAAGCCTGCTCGTCCCGGTTGGCCGACCCGTACACCAGCAGCACTTTGCGGCCCGCTGGCACCGTCTTACCAGCCAGCTCGACATCACACGTCGTCGTCCGTGCCAATCCCTGCACCGGCGAGGTCAGCCGGGCGAATTCCTCCACCGCAAGACGAATCCGGCCGGGGTCCGCGGCGAGCGCGGCACGCTGGTCGGGATGCTGCTGCAGCAGCTGCACCGCACCGCCGAGCAAGCCGGTCGTGGTGTCGTTTCCACCCGCGACCATGGTCCATGCGTACGCGAGGATCTGAACCATTCCGGGCACGTCCGTATCGTCGGCAGCCATTCCCGCCTGCACCAGCAGGGATACAGTGTCGTCGCCGGGGTCGGTGCGCCGGCGTTTGATCAGCTCGGCGAAGTAACCCATCATTTCCGCCGATGCTGCTTGCGCCCTGGGGTTCGACCGGTCGATACTGCCCGCGACGACCGCATCGGTCCACTCATCGAACCTTTCCCGGTCCTGCTCGGGGACCCCGAGATAGTGCGCAACCACCATGCTCGGCAGCGGCTTGAACAGCTGCTTGACGATATCGCCGCCACCATCAGCGGCTATGCCGTCGAGGCGGTCGCGGATGAACCGGCGGACCACCGGCTCGACCTCCTCGACCTGGCGAGGGGTGAATCCACGGGCGACCAGCTTGCGAAAGTCGCTGTGCTGCGGTGGATCTTGCATGACCAATGGCGGATTGTCGGTCAGTCCGATCGCGTCGAGTTCACCGTATTCCACGGTCAGCCCGTCACGTGAAGAGTATGTCTCGCTATCGCGCGCTGCCGCGAATACATGTTCGTGCCGGGTGAGCACCCAGTAATCACGCTCGGGTTGTCCGTCAGGCACAACATGATGCACCGGATCTTGCTCACGCAGCGCGGCGTACATCCCCCAGGGAGACGCCCAGGTGGAGTCGGAGCGGAGTTCGAATATCGGAACCTTCCGATACTTATTGCTTCCCACGTATCAAGTGTAAGACAATCACCTTAATTTGTCTAGAACAGGTTCTAGATCGACTGTCGCGAAGCTTCCCACCCCTTTCTGCACTGGGTCCAGCACCGCACACCCATGGGCCGCCTCGGGTATAGGCACCATGAGCCCGCTCGCCTCGGCCGCCGAGAAAGCCGGAAACCGCAGGTAGCCGTGCTCTATCGAGCGATAGCGAAACAAGTTTCCCCACCCACCACAGATCGCGAGATGATAGAGACAGGTACGTCAGGAGTTGGGAGCAAGGATGGATACCGTAATGGTCTGGATACTGGCCAGTTTGATCTACTGGTGGGGCCTGCTGTAATCGAACAGGACCTGGCCGCCGATCCCGGCCAGGTCCACGACGGCCCATCGCGATCTCCGCATACGAAGACACCACACCCATCAGCGATTCCGCGGGACGACTTCGATGACTTCCCCGAAAGATGCAGCGCGACACGGATCTACATCCACGTAACATCGGCAATACAGGTAGCCGAACTCCGCACATGCAAGCCCGAAAATTTTCTCCATTTTGCCACAATCGGAGTAAAATAGGGAGGTTGTATCAGAAATTAGGAGTGACAATGGATGCATTTTCCTGGCTACTATCCATGTTTCAAGGGTTTGAAGGCTTTCGACGCGCCTTTCCCTTTTAAGGGTGCGAGCTGCTGTAACTGAATGAAATTCTGACCGCCTTCGGCCGGGTCTACGATAATCCATCGCGATTTTCTCGCACGAAGACATCGAATCCATCGAGGGATCGCCGCGATCGACTTCCCTGGGCCCCGGAGCGGTTTCCGTTGCCGGCGATCCGACCTGTGGGCAGACAGCTACGAATGCGCTTGCTGCACGAGGCATTCTCCTTCGGCCATACATTCGACTGATCGCGTACGTGCACCGAGCACATTGGCGATCGTCACAGCTCGATGGCTTGGGCCGTATCGGCTTCCGTACCGCACCCGGCGAGGACCGACAGAGACCGTGCAGCGGCCAGAACCACTCGGTACACCTGCCCAACAGCTGGAAACCCCTCTGGTATCCGCGCGTGCCACCGGCAACGAGGCATGTTTCCACTATGGCGAAAGCAGGTACACACCCTCTCCGACCCATGTAGTTTTACCGAACCGAACCCCTCCTGATAGCTCCCGAGCCAGAACAGCAAGCTACCGACTCACCGAAAGTCGCCGGGGTGCAACAAGAAAACACAAAGTACCGGTAGAAGGTGGTCCAACAAAAACATCCTCTACCAGGACTCGACGCTTCGGCACCACAGGTAACTGGGCCCCACGAGAGTGCTCAAAAATTTTCACCCTCATTCCATAAAACGGAGTACAATGCGGATAAACACGTCGAAAATGGGAGTGATAATGGATGAACTGAGAATCCGGCTACTGTCTTTGTTCCAAGGGTTCCAAGGGTGGTTGGTACCCTTTTAGGAGTGAGGTCTGCTGTAGCCAGGAAAATCTGGCTGCTACCTCGGCTTGGTCCACAACAATTCATCGTGATTTTCTTGCACGAAGACGCCACACTGATCGGCGATTCCGCGGGATGACTTCCTCGAAGGATGCGGCACGACACGGATCTACATCCGCGTGACATCGGCAATACAGGTGGTCGAGTTCTACACATGCGCGCCCGAAAATTTTCTCCGTATCTGTCACAAATCGGAGGCCAGCGGGGAATTCGCATCAGAAATTAGGAGTGAAAATGGATGTACTGTCCTGGTTGATGTCTATGCTTCAAGGTCGACTGGCACCCCTTCCCTTTTAAGGTTCAAGGGTGTGCGCTGCTGTAACTGAATAAAATTCAGGCCGCCCCTGGCTGGTTCCACCACAGTGCACCGTGATTTTCTCCCACGAAGACACCGCAGCCATCGAGTGGTTGCCGTGATCGACTTCCCTGCGCTCCGGAGCGGTTCTCGTTGCCGGTGATCCGGCCTGTGGGAAAGTCCGCACGGATGTGCTCGCCGCACAAGGTATTTCCCTTCAAACCAGGCATCGACTGATCGCGTGCGTGCACCGAGCATACCGAGCATGTCGGCGGCCGTTACGGCTCGATGACTCGAGCCGTAACGGTTTCCGCATCGCCCACGCGCGGAGATCGACAGGGGCGGTACAGCGGCCAGAACCACTCGGTACCTGCCCAACAGCTGGAAATCCCCTGGTATCCGCGCGTTCCACCGGCGACGAGGTGTGTTTCCACTATGGCGAAGGCAGGTGCACACCCCTGCGGCGCGCACCTACCTCTCTACCATCCGCTGTCGGCCCCGCGATGGGATCTAGCTGCCGTTGAGCCCGGCGCGTACGCCTTCCTCGACCCGCTTACCGAGATCGGTGTCCACATTCTTCCAGTACTCGAAGACCCGGCTGAGCACCGGCTCCCGCACTCCGCCGAGCACATGGCCGACGATATTGTTCACCAGCCGCTCGCGCTGCGCGTCGTCGAGTACCTCGCGCACCATGGTGCCCGCCTGGGTGAAGTCACCGTCCTCGGCGTGCTGGATGTAATCGGCCCGCACCATGGTCGGGTCGAATTCCCAGCTACCGCCGTCGGGTGCCCGCTCGGGATCGGCATGCGGACCGCCGAACGAATTCGGCGCGTACACCGGCACACTCGCGTCGTTGTAGTGGTATCGCATGGCGCCCTCCTTGGAGTAGGAGTTCACCTCCGCGGCCCTGGCCTGGTTCGGCGGCAGCTGCGCGTAGTTGGTGCCGATACGGTAACGGTGCGCGTCCGCATAGGAAAAGACCCGGCCGAGCAACATCTTGTCCGGTGAGAAACCGATACCGGGGACGACATTCGACGGTTCGAACGCGGCCTGCTCGATATCGACGAAGTAGTTGCCCGGGTTGCGGTTCAACGTCCACTTACCGACCTCGATCAGCGGGTAGTCCTTATGCGACCACACCTTGGTCAGATCGAACGGGTTGAATCGGTAACCCTCAGCCTCTGCGACCGGCATGACCTGCACATACAAGGTCCAGCTCGGGTACTCGCCGCGTTCGATCGCCTCCCACAGATCCTGACGGTGGTAGTCGGGATCGGAACCGGCCAAGCGATCGGCCTCGGCCTGGGTCAGGAACTCGTTGCCCTGGTCGGTCTTGAAGTGATACTTCACCCAGAAGCGTTCGCCCGCGGCGTTGATCCACTGGTAGGTGTGCGAACCGTAGCCGTTCATATGCCGGTAGGTCTTCGGAATGCCGCGGTCGCCCATCAGCCAGGTCACCTGATGCGCGGTTTCCGGACGCAGGGTCCAGAAATCCCACTGCATATTGTGATCACGCAGACCATTACCGGGCAGCCGCTTCTGCGACCGGATGAAGTCGGGGAACTTGATCGGGTCCTTGATGAAGAAGATCGGCGTGTTGTTGCCGACCAGATCGTAATTGCCGTCCTCGGTGTAGAACTTCACCGCGAAACCGCGCGGGTCACGCCAGGTATCCGGGCTGCCCTGTTCACCAGCGACAGTAGAGAACCGGACCAGCGACTCCGTCCGAGCACCGGGCTGGAACAGCTTGGCCTTGGTGTACTTGCTGACATCATTGGTCACGACCAGCTCACCGTATGCGCCTGCGCCCTTGGCGTGCACGATGCGCTCGGGCACGCGTTCCCGGTTGAACTGGGCCAGCTTCTCGATGAGGTAATGGTCGTGCAGCAGAATCGGGCCTTGCGTACCCGCGGTAAGCGATTCGTTGTCGCTCTCCACCGGGGTTCCGGTGTTCGTGGTTGTCGGCTTGGTCATATAAGCCTCCTCAGCTGATGAACAACATCCCGGGATGGGTTGCCCCGGGGGTCAAGATGTCGGCCGCTCCGTAGAACGGCACATCGGGCACAAACCCCAGAAAACGACCTCGGCCTCATCGACCACGAATCCGTGATCATCCGAAGGTTCCAGGCAAGGAGCTGCGCCCACGGCACAGTCGACATCGACGACCATGCCGCAACTGCGGCACACCAAATGGTGATGGTTGTCCCCGATCCGGGTTTCATACAGCGCGGCCGAGCCCGCAGGCTCGATCCGTCGCAGAATCCCGGCGCGCACGCACGCGTGCAAGACGTCGTAGACCGCCTGGGTGGATACCGAACCCAGCACTTGACGAACCGTGGCAGCCACCCGATCGGCATCCGCATGCGGCTGTGTCGCAACCGCGTTCAATACCGCGATCCGCGGAGCAGTGACCCGCAGACCCGCAGCGCGCAACCACAGGCGAGGGTCGGTGCCGTTGGTGTGCATATCTCGATTGTGCCTCTTTTCTGGAATTAGTCAAGAAAAGAACTGGTGTCCATCAAGAAAGAGACCTTATCCGCAATACCCCCGAGTGCAGTGTAGTGGCATATGTCACAAAACGGTCGTGGAATAGGTCCGGTCGGCGGGTCGTTGCAGAGCGCTGTCGGCGTCCTGGCAGCCCCGGGCCGCACCCCTTCGTCGCTTCGAGCGACCACTCGCCGAGAGGCGCTTGCAGGACGCCGACACAGCCCTGCCGCCCTGCCGACAGCCACGCAGGCCGAGCCGAACCGGCACAATGCTTGTCCGCTCCGCATTCAACTGCCCCGATTAAGACACGTCCGGTCTCATCCCGCCTATTCACAGATAATTCCGCCGTAGCGCGCTAGCCTCATGCCCATGGGGCGTCTCGGTGGGTTCTCGATAGGAATTATGACTGTTTCGCTACTTTTGGGAAATTTGTTCTCGGTGAGCGCGAATGCCACGCCCGGTGAACCGGTGCACTGCGCGGTCACCTCGACCCGCGATCCACAGCGGGCCACGCCGGAGCAGGTCGGGATGAATTCCGCGCGACTGCACGATGCGATGGTGTTCGCAGCCGAACGGAATCGGTTCAACGTGCAGGTTTTCCGGAATAATTGCCTGATCGGCGAAGGGTTGAAGAACGAACGGACCGACAATATCGCGTGGAATATCTGGAGTTCCACCAAAAGCATCGTCTCCATTCTCGCCGGAATCGCATGGGACCGTGGGAATCTCGAACTCGAGGCACCGATAGATCGGTACCTTCCCGCTGGGCTCGGCAGCCGAGCACACCGGTCGATCACCGTGGAGAATCTGCTGACCGAAACCTCGGGTATGCAGGTCGGGGTGCTGACAGAGGGTATAACCGGCGTGATTCCCATCGACCCGAACAGTGCGGTACAGGCGCTCGGCATGCCGCTGATCCATCCACCGGGAACCGTCTTCACCTATAGCCAGCGCAATGTCGACCTACTGTCCTTCGTGATCGAACTGGCCATCGGGGAACCACTGCAGCAATTCGCGCAACGAGAATTGTTCGATCCGCTCGGCATCCCCCGTAGCGACTACTACTGGGCCACAGATCGCTCCGAAAACACCTACGGCTACGCGCATCTGATGATTCCGCCGAAAAATTTCGCCAAACTCGGTCTGCTGGTGAGCAATAACGGACAGTGGGGGGCACAGCGGATCGTCTCCTCCGATTATCTGCATAAGGCGCGCACCCCATCACCCAGAAACCAGTGCTATGGCTACCTGTTCTGGATCGGGCCCGGCTGCGCCGACGTTCCCGGGTTCCTGCCCGCGGACACCTACTCGATGTCCGGCCTCGGCATGCAGAACATCTTCATCATTCCGAGCCTGGATCTCACTGTCATGTGGACAGGCATCTTCGGTAATGTCAGCAGTCAGGGTATATCAGGGATCGTGCAGAACACCCAGGAACTGTCGCACGAATTCTTCCGCAAGGTGTTCGATGCGTTCGATGAGCGACCGATGCCCGATCCGGGGCCGTTCATCGAACCACCCGCGCGAGTGGATGCCCGGGTGTTCGTCGACTGGGACATCCTGATGTCGGTGTTCGGGATCGGTCCCGCGGCGTATCCGGGCTGCAATGTTTTCGCCTGCCTGAATTACCCACTGGCTCCGCCGTTCGAAGGCATCCCACCAGGTTGTGCCGTCCTGGTCTGCCTGGGTCCCGATCCACGCACCCCCGGCATTCGCTGAACTACTCCGGCTCTCTCCCACATAGCCGATCCAACAGCCTGCGCCACAGTCTGTTCCGGCTCTCCATGCCGCGACGCATTACCCGATCATGGTCAGGCCGGAACTGACAGCGATCCGGGCAGTAATCTGAAAATGGACAAAACCAGACCACGAAACCCCTTGTCCGGAAACCATTACCAGCGTGTTAATGGAATAAGCCGGGCCAACAACATACGTCGGGCACCCCCCGGTGAACGGTAACCAGCACACTCACCCAAGGGGCATGTCATGCCTACCATCACCGCCATCTTCCCGACGTTCGGTCCACCCTCGGGTGGGAACTTCGTCGTTATCACCGGCATCGGGTTCGTCGGACCGACCTCGGTCTACTTCGGTGGCACCGCCACCACCTTCGTCCAGGACAACCCCGCCCAGATCACCGCACTTGCCCCACCCGGATCCGGCACCGTCCTGGTCACCGTGATCAACTCCGGCGGAGTCAGCAACGGCGTGCCCTACACCTACGGCGCCCCCGCCATACCGACCCTGACCGCGATCGCACCAACTGCGGGCCTGACCACCGGCGGCAACATCGTCGTACTCACCGGCACGAACCTCACCGGAGCCACCGCGGTCACCTTCGGCGGGACACCGGCGGTCTCGTTCACCGTTGACTCGGCCACCCAGATCACCGCTATCGCACCCGCAGGCGCGGTCGGTCCGGTCGGAGTCACCGTGAGCACACCGGGCGGTACCAGCACCCCCATCATCTACGCCTATGTCTCGGTACCGACTCTGCTCTCGGTCAGCCCGACCACGGGTTCGAATATAGGTGGCACCGTGGTAACACTCACCGGTACCGGTTTCACCGGGGCCACCGCAGTCACCTTCGGCGTCACACCGGCGGCTGGGTTCACAGTCGACTCCGATACCCAGATCACCGCCACCGCTCCCCCAGGTGCGCTCGGGCTCGTCGGGGTCACCGTGACCACACCGGGCGGCACCAGCAATCCGGTCCTGTTCACCTACGCCCAGGACCCCGCTGTCACCGTGGTCGGACCGAATACCGGTCCGGCAGCCGGGGGTACCGCCGTATTGATCTCCGGCTCCGGCTTCACCGGGACCACCTCGGTGACATTCGGTGGCGTACCGGCAGCGTTCGTGGTCAACTCCGATAACAGCATCAGTGCGGTTACCCCCGCGAACCCCATCGGGCAGGCATCCGTCGGAGTCACCACCGCATTAGGTGCGAGTTTCCTGCTCAACGGCTTCACCTACGTGTAGCGGTCACCGAGACCACTGGTGCGGTGCCGACAAGTTTCCCCTCTCCAGCGCCGCACCAGTGCTACTCGGCAAGCGAAGACCGAATGCCCCCCTTTCCGGGCTATGCGGTCGTCGCCACAAGTCATTGCCCGCAGCGGCGGGGACCCACCCACAGAAGTACGGCGCAACCTTGTGTGGTCGGAATATCCTGCCTTCAGGTCAGCGTGAATATCACGAGCGGGAAGACTGGACCGCTCCTACCGCAGCGAGATTCGTAACCCAGCCGTGCACATCATCGGTCCGCAACGCTGCGTGGTGGCGTTTACGCAGAGCCTGGGAGATCGGTCCTGGCGTGCCTTCGGCGACCAAACGGCCGTCCACCTCCACAACCGGGGCGACCCCGGAGGAAGTCCCGGTCACGAACACCTCGTCGGCGATATACAACTCGGTGAGGTCAACGGTGCGTTCCACCACCGGAATCCCGTCCTCGGCCGCCATAGTGAGCACGGTTCTGCGGTTGATCCCGTCGAGGATGTCACAGGAGACATCCGGCGTGATCAGGGTGCCGTTGCGGACCAGGAAGATATTGGCCGCGCTGAGTTCACAGACATGCCCGTTCCCGTCGAGAAAGACACAATCGTCGTAGCCGCTGTCGATAGCGTCCTGCTTCGCCAGCACCGAATTCACATAGGCGCCGTTGACTTTGGCACGGGAAGGAATCGCGTTATCCGGAATGCGTCGCCACGGGCTCGACTTCAGGCGCATACCGTCTTGCGGAACGATCGGTACCGCGTCGTAGACGAACATGCTGACCTGGATCGCGCAGCCGCGCACCCTTGTACCGGGAATGGACTCCACCACGTGCACCGTCGCCCGCACGAAGACATCCGTCTGCGGTGCGTTCCGCTCGATCAGCGCCACGACCGCCGCGTGGAACCCGGCGAAATCCCATTCGGCGGCGAATCGATCGATCCCGATGATCTTGCAGGACTCCTCTAGCCGCCGGAAGTGATCTTCCAGGCGGAACGCGGTGCGCGCCGCCCCTGCCACATGCACGGGAAAGACGGTGTAGACACTCAGGCCGTACAGCACCGCCGACGAGGCGATGCCGATCGTGGCCGCGTCGGCGGCGACGATCCGGTCGCCGAAATACACATGGGGATGGGGATTCGCCATCGGCGTAGGCTAGCAGCCGGACCGACCGGCGAAGAAAGTTTTTTCAGCTGCCGCGCAGTCAGTCGTAGTGCTTGCCGACCTTGGCTATCCAGATCGCATCATCCACCACCTTGTAGACGATGCGATGCTCTTGCGTGATTCGCCGAGACCAGTATCCGGCGAGATCGTGCTTCAAGGGCTCCGGCTTACCGATGCCTTCGAACGGATCACAAAGAATAGCTTCGATCAGTACGTTGACCTTCTTCAGGAGGAGACGGTCACGTTGCAGCCATACGGAGTATTCCTCCCATGCGGAAGCGGAGAAGACGACTCTCATTCGATGAGGTCGCGTTCGACGCCACCACCGGCCTCCAGCTCCTGAACCGATCGGCGCAGACGCGCCCCATCACGACCGCTCAGTAACTCGACCGTGGTCATCAGCGAGTCGTAATCTTCCTTGGACATCAGCACCGCATTGCCCCCCTTGGATACGATCTCTATCGTGTCGTGATCCTCATTGACCTGCCGGACCAGGGGGAAAAGGTTTTTCCGTGCCTCACTCGCAGTAATCGCCGCAGCCATGAATCCTCCCAACCCACTGGTACTTGATATGGTACCAGTGGGTTGAGTATCTGCGGAACCACGCCCTATCGGGCGGTACGTCACCGTGCCCAGCGCGATCTCAGCGGTTGCTGAGCAGGACCTCGGCAATCTGAATCGTATTGAGGGCAGCGCCCTTGCGCAGATTGTCGCCGGAGATGAACAGCGCGAGCCCGCGCCCGTCCGGCACACCTGGATCCTGCCGGATCCGGCCGACCAGCGAATCATCGATGCCCGCCGCCCCGAGCGGGGTCGGCACATCGGTCAACTGCACACCGGGGGCCTTCGCCAGGATCTCCGTGGCCTGCTCGACCGAGAGCGGTTCGGCGAATTCGGCGTTCACCGACAGCGAGTGGCCGGTGAAGACCGGCACCCGTACGCAGGTACCGCTCACCGCGAGATCCGGGAGGCCGAGGATCTTGCGGCTCTCGTTACGCAGTTTCTGATCCTCGTCGGTCTCTCCGGAACCGTCGTCGACCAGCGAACCGGCCAAAGGAAGCACATTGAACGCGATCGGCGCGACGTACTTGTTCGGCTCGGGGAAATCCACGGCGCGACCGTCGTGGGTAAGCTTCTCGGCCGCACCGATCACCGCGCGCGCCTGACTCACCAACTCTTCCACGCCGGCCAAGCCACTGCCGGATACCGCCTGGTAGCTGGACACGATCAGGCGGCGCAGCCCCGCGATGTCGTGCAGCGGCTTGAGCACCGGCATCGCGGCCATGGTGGTGCAGTTCGGATTCGCGATGATGCCCTTGGCCAAGTTGCGGGTCTGCTCGGGATTGACCTCGCTGACCACCAGCGGCACCTCTGGGTCCTTACGCCAGGCCGAGGAGTTGTCGATCACCGTAACGCCCGCCGCCGCGAAACGCGGGGCCTGCACCCTGGACATAGTGGCGCCCGCGGAGAACAACGCGATGTCCAGCCCGGACGGATCGGCGGTCTCGGTGTCCTCGACAACGATCTCACCGCCGCGCCAGGGCAGCGTCTTGCCCGCCGAGCGCGCGGACGCGAAGAACCGCACCTCATCGGCCGGGAAGTTCCGCTCTTCCAGCAGTTTCCGCATAACGGCGCCGACCTGCCCGGTCGCGCCGACCACTCCTACGCGTACACCCATGGCTTATCGCCCCGTTCCCGCGTGGACCACCGCGACTTCGTCGCCACCGAGGTCGAACGCCTTATGCAGTACGGCGACGGCCTCATCCAATTCGGTGTCCTTGACCAGTACGGAGATCCGGATCTCCGAAGTGGAGATGAGATCGATGTTCACCCCAGCGTTGGCCAGCGCCTCACAGAAGGTGGCGGTGACGCCTGGGTGGCTCTTCATGCCCGCACCGACCAGCGACACCTTCCCGATGTGATCGTCATAGACCACCTGGGAGAAACCGATCTCGGCCTGGCGCTTGGTCAGCATCTCGACCGCGCGCGCGCCGTCGGTCTTCGGCAACGTGAAAGTGATATCGGTCTTGCCGGTCTCGACCTTCGAGATGTTCTGCAAGACCATGTCGATGTTGATCTCGGCGTCGGCGACAGCGCGGAACACCTTGGCGGCGTAACCCGGCTCGTCCGACAGTCCGACCACGGTCACCTTGGCCTCGCTGCGGTCGTGCGCGACGCCGGTGAGGATTGCTTGCTCCAAGGGGATGTCCTCCATCGATCCGGAAACGTAGGTGCCCTGCTTGTCGGTATAGGACGAACGCACATGCACGGGCACGTTGTAGCGGCGGGCGTATTCGACACAGCGCAGCATCAGCACTTTGGCGCCGCAGGCCGCCAGCTCGAGCATCTCCTCATAGGAGACCTGATCCAGTTTCTGCGCGTCGGACACGATCCGCGGGTCGGCGGTGAAAACACCGTCGACATCGGTGTAGATCTCGCAGACATCCGCGTTCAACGCGGCGGCCAGCGCGACCGCGGTGGTGTCCGAGCCACCGCGCCCGAGCGTGGTGACGTCCCTGCTGTCCTGACTGACCCCCTGGAAACCCGCGACCAGCACGACGAGGCCTTCGTCGAGCGCCTCGCGGACCCGGCCAGGGGTCACGTCGATGATCTTGGCCTTACCGTGCACGCTCGTGGTGATCACGCCCGCCTGCGAACCGGTGAACGACCGGGCCTCGGCGCCGAGGGAATGAATCGCCATAGCGACCAGTGCGTTGGAGATGCGCTCACCGGAGGTGAGCAGCATGTCCATCTCGCGGGCCGGAGCCGCCGGCGCCACCTGCTGAGCGAGATCGAGCAACTCATCGGTGGTGTCGCCCATGGCAGAGCAGACGACCACCACATCATGGCCCTGCTTCTTCGTCTCCACGATCCGTTCAGCGACGCGCCGGATCCGCTCGGCAGTCGCCACCGAGGATCCTCCGTACTTCTGAACTACGAGAGCCACGACAGGGTCCTCCAAAGTCGACAACAAACTGATAACAGCAACCCAGCCTACCGACCGGAAGCCAGCGGTTTTGCTTCTACCTACCCGCTTGTGCAATAGCCCACACTCACGCCGATCCCGGAACCCGGGCCCGAAGCGTGGCGCGACGGAGGACGATATGCGACATGAAGAGCACACTGTTCGAGGTGACAACGGGCCGCGACGAAGTGGTGCGAGACATCACACGGCAATGCGCGGCATTCGTCCGCGAGGCGGGCACAGACGGGCTTCTCCATATCTTCGTACCGCACGCCACCGCGGGCGTCGCGATCATGGAACTCGGCGCGGGCAGCGATGACGATCTGCTGGCCGCACTGCGCGATCTGCTACCCCCTGACGACCGGTGGCGGCACGCCCACGGCTCGCCAGGGCATGGACGCACCCATGTGATGCCCGCGATGATCGCGCCGCAAACGACGATCCCGGTGCTCGGCGGGAAGCTCGCGCTCGGCACCTGGCAGTCGATCGCGCTGGTCGATCTCAATGTGGACAACCCAGACCGGCAGGTGCGGCTATCGTTTCTCACCGACGCGGGCTGAATACCTCCGATACGTATGTCGATCGGTTCGAACAGCCGAGTCGGTACCCCGCGCCGATCGGTAGCGGCGATCTGCGCCGGTGACCCGCACAGCCATCGAAATGGTTGTGACACGCGCCACTGCGTTCGATAATGGGGCGATGATGGCACATGTAGGAGATCGACTCTGCGTGCACGGACACGTGGTGGGAGAAGTGGATCACCTGGCCGAGATCATCGAGGTCCGCGGGCCGGATGGGACGCCGCCCTATATGGTGCGGTTCCCCGATGGTCACGAGTCGCTGGTATATCCGGGGCCCGACGCGATCGTCGAGCCCTCGACATCGGACTGAACACCTCACCGGAATGATCCGGACGCACCACATGCGGCGCGTCCACGCGAAGACCGCTTCAATACGAAAGCAAGAATCCCCACGATCAGCACCTTGCCGACCGTCTGGACGATCGCGTCGACGTCGACAGCCGGGTGCCAGGTGAGCCGACCGTCCCGCAGTACGTACGCACCAGCGGGCCGGGCGGTGAACCCGAACCCGGCGCCCTCGCCCTCCTCCGCATTCCCGGTTCCGCCTCCGCCACCCCCGCCACCCCGGATCGAGGCGGCGGGAACGATCACCGCGCCCTCGGATAGATACGGCTCCCCGTAAACCCGGCGCACGGTGATCGAGTCCCGCGCCTGCGCCAACAGTTCCGCGTATTTCACGACAGCCTCCCACCCTGACCGGCCACGCCAGATTTTCTGATTCAATCGTAGATGAACCGGCTCGGCGCGAGAGCATCTTCCCCCGAAGCTTCCATCCGGAAATTGTTGAAACAGTTGCCGATCGCCGATCTCGACCTGATAAAGTCACGTTATCCGGTTAGCCGAGAATCGGCTATCGACCATGAGGTTGACGAATCCCTCACGTGATGGAGAGAATCGGCCCACTTGTCCACCCGGGGGTCGGAGGTATGCCATGCGCACCACAACGGATATCCGATTCTTCGTCGATGCCCATCCGGCACAGGTCATGGATGCCCTGACCGCCATCGAATCACTCCCGGAATGGTCGCCTTCCTATCGCGATGTCCGGATCGCTTCACGCGACGCGCAGCGAATGCCGCGACGCGTCTTCGTCAAAGCGGAACTCCTCGGCAGCTCGGATCTGCAAGTGCTGGAATACGAATGGACCGACTCCCGGTCGTCCTGGACCGTCACCGACAGCACCAGGGGCGTCCGGGGCGGCGGCTGGTTCGAGATCTCCGACGGCATCGAAGGCACCGATGTCTGGTATCACACCGAGCTCTATCTCCCCATCCCGGTTCCCGGTTTTCTACTCAAACGCACCGTCCGCAAGGCCAATGAAGTGGTAGTGGATTGCTTCATCGATTTCGCCGAGCGATTCCCGGAATCGGAAAGCTACCAATCCATATAGCGGAAACGAATAACCAGAGGTAAATGTCCTGTAAAGATCAGCGTTTACCCAGATCCAGATCTTCTTCGATAGGCGTCTGATCGACCGTGGGCAGCGGCATGCGTATACCACTACGGACCGCATCGCGCATCTGATCGATGTTCTCACGCAGCAAATCCGATACGAGCTCATCGGTACGTGGATCGGCCAGTACCTGGAATACGATACGAAAGGTGGTATCGGCGATCAGCCGGATGATTTCGTCGTGGAACGGGATGTAGCGCACCCGGCCTGCCTGTGGGTCCTTCTTGATCAGTTCGAGGATCATCTCATCCAGTTCGGCCCGGTTCACCTCTAGCGCGGCGGCGATATTGCGGGTGTAGTGACCGGTGCGTAGCACCTGCGCCACCTCGTCCATCACCGCGATGGTCATCGGCCTGCGGATGGTGTCCACAATGGTCGTCACGGAGCGATTCACCAGCGCGGCGGTTATCCGATCGCCGAATACGCGGTCGGCTACCCTGGCCAACCTGACGGCGATCACCACAATCCGCAACAACCGGAAACTACGGAAGAACGGGCTGGTCACCGGAACCATACCGAGGACCTCGTACCAGTAGATGATCGGAAAGGTCCATGGCCAGCCCGCTCGGCGCCAGCGCCATAGGAACTCCCCCGCGAACACCGCGCACAGTGACCAGTCGATGAACACCATCGTCTGCCTGGTCTGCCCTTCGACCGGAAAGAAGGTGATCACGACGACGAGTGTCACGGAGACAATGGCCAGTCCGAGCATCAGAAAGTCGGTCCAAAGCCTCGGTGGCTTGCGCGGATATTCCTGTGCCCGCGTCGACTTCCACTGACCGTGGTCGATGCCCGAGTTGGGGGTGGGAGCGGACACTGCAAATCCCTTCGACGCCGACCGGTGCCGCCGACAGTAGTACGCACAGCGCGCACTCGGTGCAGTCGACAACACCCGCCGAGAAGTGTTACTTCGCCAACGAAGATATGCTCAGCGACCGGCTCGGATGATCGCTTCGATATTCCGTTCGGCCAGTGCGGCAATAGTGAGCGACGGATTGACCGTTCCGGTACTGCCAGGAATCGCCGCACCGTCCATCACATACAAGCCGGGATGGCCGAGCACCCGCCCGTAGTTGTCGGTAGCCCGCCCCAGTACCGCTCCGCCGAGCGGATGCGCGGTGAACAACGCGTTCGCGTCATAGCCGAGGGCACCGTAATCGATGAGCGCATCCGCACGTTCGGCGATCCGGTGGTCGACCTCCCTTGCCGCGGCCACAACCTGATCCTGGTTACGCACCGGCCAACTGAGCCCGACCCGGTCCGTGCTCCGGTCATAGCCGAACCGGGTACGGGCCGAGTCGAGCACCATCCCGAGCGAAGCGAGAGCACCGGTCTCGAACGGCACTCCGGGGATGTACCAGTTCTCCAGGGTCAAAGGCGCCACGGAAGCATCGAAGATCCGGCTCGCACTCGGCGCCCCCTGACCGTAACCGGCCAGCGCACTGGCACCTCTGGCGAGCACTACATCACCATTGGTGCCCCAGCCATCACCGATGTGCTCGTTCAGCCGCGGCAGCGTACCGGTGGCCTGCGCACGGACAAGCAACTCGGAGGTGCCGATCGAACCGGCGCCGAGAAACAGCCGGTCACAGGTGAGCGTTCGGGTGGAAAGCTCCGTACCGGTCGGCGATAGTTTCGTCACCGTGACCGCATAGCGGTCACCGGCTTCCTTCGCGATGGCCTCGACCCGGTGACCGGGGAAGATCGCGCACAGCCCGGTGTTCTGAGCGTATTTCAAGTAGTTCTGATTCAGATCGAACTTGGCACCGTTCGAGTTGCCCAGGCTGCTCCTGCCCACTGTGGCCGAAGGCCGCACGGTTCCGTCGAGTTCGGCACGCACGATATCCCAGTTGAAGATCGAATCGTTCGCCCTCGGCTGGTAACCGGCCTTACGCACCTGCTCATCCCAGGCCCTGGCATGGGTGAACGGCACGGAACGATAGATATCCGCAGGCATCGGGCTCAGCCGCAGCATCTCGCGCACCCGCGGGTAGTAGACGCGTTCCATTTCGGCGTAGTCGACGGTTCCGCCGAAGATGTGATCGAAGAAGCGGCGTTCCGGCGCGATCATGGCGCCGGTGAAGATCACCGAACCGCCGCCGACCGCCGCCGCGCGCCAGACGTCGATACCCGGGTACTCGGTGCAGTCGAGCACCCCGCCGAAGTCGGTGAACCGCATCGGTACCTTGGTGACGCCGGTGAAGTCGGTGCGGTGCCAGAAACCACGGCCGTCGGGCAGATCGTCACCGGTGAAGATCTCCCGCCACGGATCGTTCGGCCAGCGCGAACCACGCTCCAGCACGGTAGTGGCGATCCCGGCCTCGGCAAGGCGCAAGGCGGTCACCGCGGCGCCGAAACCCGAACCGATGACTATCGCAGGCGAATGCTCGGGTGGGTCGGGAAGCGGTGCGAAGATCTCCGGCACCCAGGCGCGGAACATGGCTTCCCACATCGGATCCGTAACCGCACGGCTGGTCCCTGCCGCCACACCCATGGCACCGAGTAACGCGGCCGTGCCCGCCGCCTTGAACAAGGCGCGTCTACGCAAACCCCGGTCACCCTTCATCATCAAGCTCTAGCGTGGGCAGACTACCGGGATCCCCCCACCGGCGCACGACGGAGGGGGCTACCGATTACAGCGGGAGCTACCGGTCGAAGGGCTGTGCGTCGGGGCGGCAGGTC
Source organism: Nocardia spongicola (assembly GCF_047200775.1). Classification (NCBI taxonomy): domain Bacteria; kingdom Bacillati; phylum Actinomycetota; class Actinomycetes; order Mycobacteriales; family Nocardiaceae; genus Nocardia; species Nocardia spongicola. The sequence continues at coordinate 134,693 of NZ_JBJZOO010000008.1, forward strand.
GCTCCAGGAGCGGGCAGGTGCAGGTCGACGAGATAGCGCTCCCGCAACGACCTGGTGCAATCGTTGAGTGTGTTATGCCCGTATCCCTCCGCCACGACGACCAGTCTGGCGTTTACCAATTCCTGCTGCGCGTGCCGTGCGGCGGACAGCGGAGTCACCGGGTCGAACTGATTATTGATCAGCAGAGCCGGAGTATTCGAGCGCAAGATCCATGGTCCGGTGTAACGCTGGGCATACCCCTCGGCGGGAGCCGGCCACACAGCGCAGGGCTGCCGCAGATACCACCAGAACGCGCCATAGGTCGGACTGACCTCAGCGAGCTCCGCCGCCAGCGCAGGCCAGCGGCCGGGATCACGAGGAAAAGTGTTGTCCGCGCAGGAGATGGCGATAAAAGAGTCGAGATCATCGAACGGTTGAGTAGCGGCGGCCAAGATCTCGCCGACGGTGTCCGGGTCACCCGAGGGTCCGCGCTCCAGTTCGACGAGCAGTTCGGCCAGCGCGGGCCAGCCCGCCACGGGGTCGTACAGCAGTAGTGCGTGCGCTGAGAGCACCTCGGGATAGGTGAGCACCCGGGTTCGCTCTCCCTCTCCGATCACGAGGGGTCCCTCCTGCAGACGCCGCAGCACAGCGTCATTCCGGGCGCGCAACTCGGCAGACCGGTCGACATCATCTGAATTGTCCAGATTATCGAGATTCTCCTGCGGCTCGGCATCGCTCTGGCCATCCTCGGCCGCGAAGACGCACTGTGGCCTGCCCGCTTCCGCACACAGTCGCAGGAATTCGCCGAGCACCTCCTCGGTCGCCTGCGCAGTACTCTCGATCGCGCTGCGAGTGTCGTTGGTATACGCGTCCGGATCGATCATCGACTGGAGGTGCAGCGCACGTACCCGGTCACCGAACAGCGCACCGTACACCTGTCCCAGATAACTCGCATAGGAGCCGCCGGTATAGGTCAGCTCCGCATCGCCAACCGCACGGCGCAGCAGGTCCAGATCGCGCGCGGCGTCGACAGTGGTCAAGTGCCCGAGCAACGCACCGCTGTGTGCCGCGCACCCCGCGGCCAGCTCACGGCTCGCCGCCTCGGCGGCATTCTCCTGCTCCTGGTCCACCGGCGGCAGCCATACGCTGGACCAGAACTGCCGTTGCTGATCGACGTTCGCGAAACACCGCACCTGTCCGCTCGCACCGACGCCACGCTGATCGAAGGTGACCACATCGAAGCGGTTCGCGATCTCGCCGTCGAACAGCTCCCCCGCAGCAGCCCAGCTCAGTCCGGAACCACCAGGACCACCGACCGCGGCGAACAAGGTACCGATTCGCCGTTGCTGATCGGCGGCCTGCTGCCGCACCAGCGCCAGCTCGAGTATCGGACCCGCGGGATTCGCGTAATCCACCGGCACTGCCGCTGTCGCGCACTGGTAGCCGCTCAGCCGCGGTTGGGCGCACTCGACCCAATCCAGCTGTGGCGTCGCTACGGCATCGGCCTGTGCGACCAGGTCCGCGACCGCGGATTCGTGTTCGCTCGGCAGCGCGGTACACCCGCCGACCACGGGCAGTAGGCCGGCGAGCATGGCAATGGCGAGGATCTTCCAGCTACGCACAGAAATCATCCTGTGCGGTACGCGGGCAATCGTCGTCCTTCTCGAGACTGACATCCGACCCTGAGATTCTCTGGACACCGCATCGCCCTCCCATGTCATCAGCCATCTCCTAGAACACCACAAGTCGGATCACTGCGATGAGGCCGACCACGACGATGACCGCGCGCAGCACGACCGGTGGCAGCCGCCTGCCCATCCGCGCCCCCAACTGACCCCCGATGATCGAACCCAGCGCGATCAACGCCGCCGCACGCCAATCCACGTCAGCGATCACAATGAAGATCAGTGCCGATACCCCGTTCACCAGGAGGGCGAGCGCGTTCTTCAGTCCATTGAGACGCTGGATATCGTCGTGTACGAAGACCCCGAGCAGCCCGATCAGCAGCACACCCTGCGCCGCACCGAAGTATCCGCCGTAGACACCGGTCGCGAAGATCGCGACGAAGAGTACCGGGCCGCCGTATTCCGGAACCTGGGCGCCGTCGTTCGCTCGTCTGCGCCTGACCCAGCTCGCCAGCCGCGGCTGGACTACGACCAGTACCAATGCCACGATGATGAGCACAGGCACGATCGCGATGAACGCATCAGGGGGAAGTACGAGCAGCAGCACCGCCCCCGTGATGCCACCGAGCAGCGACGCGGTACCCAATCGGAGCAGCCTGGCTCGCTGACCGGCGAGTTCGCGTCGGTATCCGTGTACGCCACTGATCGCGCCGGGAACCAGGCCGACGGTATTGGAGACATTCGCGGTGACCGGAGGCAGGCCGAACGCGAGTAGCACCGGAAACGTGATCAGGGTTCCCGATCCGACGATGGTGTTGATGCCGCCCGCCGCGATACCAGCACCGAAGACGGCTATTTGCTCCAGCCAGGTCATAACCAATCCTTCGCCGTTCCGGCGGACACCGGTCCGTACCAGCGCTGTCCCTTACCGACCGAACGGTAACCGGTCTGCGATCGCTCGCTGACTGGACCACCTTTCCGAGTGGTATTGCGGCACGGTAAACTCGCCCCATCATGCAGCGGGCACTTCTTCTCGGCCGCCGCGACGGGGTCTGATCGGACCGGCTCCCGCCGCGGGGTTCTGTTATGCCGGTCGCCCCAGACCATTGGGAAAAACCACATCCTCGGAACCCTTGGAGAAACCGCCCATGACTCCCGCAGACGCTTTCGTATCCGGTACCCGAACCATCGTGGCGCCGGGCAAGCCCGCTCCCGCCGATCAACCCTCCTGGAACAGGCAGAAGAACTCCTCGATGCCCGCGTTCCGCTACCGGCCGTTCGCCGAGGAGGTCGAGCCGATCACCCTGCCCGATCGCACCTGGCCGGACCGGGTGATCGACCGGGCGCCCAGTTGGTGCGCGGTCGATCTGCGCGATGGCAATCAGGCGCTCATCGATCCGATGAGCCCGGCCCGCAAGCGCCGGATGTTCGATCTGCTGGTGCGGATGGGGTACAAGGAGATCGAGGTCGGTTTCCCCTCCGCGAGCCAGACCGATTTCGATTTCGTCCGCGAGATCATCGAAGAGGGCGCTATCCCCGATGACGTGACCATCCAGGTACTGACCCAGTGCCGCCCCGAGCTGATCGAACGCACCTTCGAAGCATGCGCGGGCGCGCAGCATGTGATCGTGCACTTCTACAACTCGACCTCGATCCTGCAGCGGAGGGTGGTGTTCCGCGCCGAACGCGCCGCGATCGAGAAGATCGCTACCGACGCCGCCGCACTGTGCTTGGAGATCGAGAAGCGTTATCCGGAGACCAGCTGGCGCTATGAGTACAGCCCGGAGTCCTATACCGGCACCGAGCTGGCATACGCCAAAGAGGTCTGCGACGCGGTATCGGAGATCATCGCACCGACACCGGACAAGCCGCTGATCATCAACCTGCCCGCCACCGTGGAGATGGCGACGCCGAACGTCTACGCCGACTCCATCGAGTGGATGAGCCGTAATCTGGCCCGCCGTGACGCGATCGTATTGTCACTGCACCCGCACAACGATCGCGGCACCGCGGTGGCCGCCGCCGAGCTCGGCTTCCAGGCCGGCGCCGACCGGATCGAGGGCTGCCTGTTCGGCAACGGTGAGCGCACCGGCAATGTCTGCCTGGTCACCCTGGGGATGAACCTGTTCTCCCGCGGCATCGACCCCCAGATCAACTTCTCCGATATCGATGAGATCCGCCGCACGGTCGAGTACTGCAACCAGCTTCCGGTACCCGAGCGCCATCCCTACGGCGGCGATCTGGTCTACACCGCGTTCTCCGGCAGCCACCAGGACGCCATCAACAAGGGGTTGGACGCGATGAAGGCGGTGGCCGACACCACCGGCTCCGACGTCGACGACATCATCTGGGAAGTGCCCTACCTGCCGATCGACCCGAAGGATGTCGGCCGCACCTACGAAGCGGTCATCCGGGTCAACTCGCAGTCGGGTAAGGGGGGTGTGGCCTACATCATGAAGACCGACCACGGACTGGCGCTGCCCCGGCGGTTGCAGATCGAGTTCTCCAGGGCGATCCAGAAGATCACCGACGGTGAGGGTGGCGAGGTGACACCCAAGCAGATGTGGGATGTCTTCTCCGGGGAGTACCTGAGCCCGATCCGTCCGCTGGAGCGGATCCGACAGAAAGTCACCGCGTCGGAGACCGACGGCGGGGTCGATTCGATCGCGGCGGTGGTGAAGGTCGACGGCGTCGAGCAGGAGATCTCGGGTCAGGGCAATGGACCGCTGGCGGCGTTCGTCGACGCCATCGCCTGCGTCGGCTTCGACGTCGAGGTCCTGGATTACTCCGAGCACGCGATGTCCGCCGGGGACGACGCGCAGGCCGCCGCCTACGTGGAATGCGCGATCGGCGACAAAGTGGTGTGGGGCGTCGGCATCGCCACCTCGATCACCACCGCCTCGCTGCGCGCAGTGGTGTCCGCGGTGAACCGAGCGCACTGAACACACGTACTCCATAAAACGTCCGCTCGGGCGTCGCGGCAGTTCGACCGCGGCGCCCGGGTGCCGAACCCACTGACACAGACCACATATCGGGAGTATGCCGCCACGGCAGGTCTGCCGCTGCGCGGGTGCCACCGTGCCTACCGCGGCACGATACGACGCACCCCGTGCTAGCGTTGGTTCGCACTTCAAGCGCCGAGCTCTCTGCTCGAATTCCCGAGCAGATGGGGGAACCGTGACAACAAATGACCACAATCCGACCTCGCCGCCCTGGCTACAGAATCATTCCGTGGACACGGCCGACGTGACCGGGGCGGAGTCATCGACGACAGCGGCTACCGAGCCCGCCGATGCCGCGGAGGTGCAGGGAACCGACGGCTCGGACCGGCAGACACAACCGGACGCACACCGGGACCAACCGGATCCGCGCGATCCGACGGAACAGACCACCGCCTATCCACAGACCGGACCCGCACAGCCCTACGGCCACGGTCCATCCGGTTTCGCCGAACCGTACGGATCGCCTGGCGCAGGCGGGTATCCGGCACCGACATCATTTCCCGCGGAACCGTTCTCGGCCGGTGCGCCACCGGCACCGAATACTATCGGTAGCTATTCTCCTGCCGCGCCGGAAGACCAAGGACCGGAGGGCGGATACCGCGACTACCGCCAGGAAATCGGCAGCGACGGCTTCGTCCGGCGCGTGCCCGTCGACTCCATGCCGCCGGAACACGTTACGCCGCAACCCGATCAGTCCGCGAGCGGACCGATCTACAGCTGGGCGCCACCACCTCCGCCGATGCCGCAACAACCACCACCCGCCTATCAACCGCCACCGCAAGCCGGGCCGCAGCCGGGGCCGCACTGGCAGGGTGGACCGAATCCGCACCAGCCCGCACCGCCGTTCCAACCGCAGCATGTGCCGCAGCCAGGCCAGCCAGGACACTCGGTGAACGACCTCAACCTGCTCAAGCGGGCCCGGCGAGCGCCACGCAGCGGATGGCGCCGCGCCATGCACAAAGCCTCTGGCGGGATGATCAACCCCGGTGAATCGGCAGCCGATATCGTCCACCGAGACCTCGTCGAGCGAGTGAATCAGCCGGTCCGCGGTGACTATCGGATCGCGATCCTCTCGCTGAAGGGCGGGGTCGGCAAAACCACGACCACGGTTGGTCTCGGTTCCACCTTCGCGTCACTGCGCGGTGACCGGGTCATCGCGATCGACGCCAATCCCGACCTGGGTACCCTCGCGCACCGAGTACCGCGACAGACCCGCTCTACCGTGCGTAACCTGCTGGAAGACGATCACATCACCAGGTACTCGGATGTGCGGGCGCATACCTCGCAGGCACCGAGCCGTCTGGAAGTGCTCGCCAGCGAACAGGATCCAGCGGTATCCGAAGCGTTCAGCGAGGCGGACTACCGCAAAGCGATCAGCATCCTGCAATCGTTCTACAACATCATCTTGACCGACTGCGGTACCGGTTTGATGCACTCCGCGATGTCCGGTGTGCTGGATATGGCCAGTTCGCTGGTACTGGTCACGTCGCCTGCCATCGATGGCGCGCGCAGTGCGTCGGCCACCCTGGACTGGCTCGACCACCATGGTTACAGCAAACTGGTGGAACGCACGGTCGTGGTGGTGAACGCTTCTCGGCGCGGTGCGTCCACCGTCGATCTCGACCAGCTGCGCAAGCTGTTCCTCGATCGCACGCGCGCGGTGCAGGTGGTGCCGTTCGACGACCACCTCGCCGAAGGCGCGGAGATCGACCTGGAACTGGTGAGCAAACCGACCCGGCGAGCGCTGTTGGAGCTGGCCGCGATGGTGGCCGACGATTTCGGCTATGTCAGCTCGATGTCCCAGCACCCCTACCGTCCGCCCGGGCCACCGGGAATGTAATCGGCGCGCAGCCCGCGAAGGGACTCGTCCGGTAGGAACATCCACTGAACCGTTGCGGAAACGGTTCAGCCCCTTGCCGTTCCAGTGTCCGAGGTCACCTCTGCGGCGGCCGATTCGAAGGCCGCGAGCACAGCGGCAATAGCCGGGCGGTCATCGGCGCGTGGGCGAGTGGCCAGTTCGTACCTCCTCGCGGCACGCACGCCGGACAGCCGCAGCACCGCGAGCGCGGGATCGCTTACCGCGTAACGCGGCATGAGCGCGACACCGTAACCAGTGGCCACCAGCGTCTCGATGACACGAAAATCATTGAGGCGCTGCGCTATACGTGGCTGCACACCGGTCACGGTGGCAATAGAACGCAATACATCGTCGACCGGGAAACCACCACGAACACTCAACCAGGTCTCCTCGGCCAGTTCCTTCGGCGCGACAGCCGAACGATCGGCGAGCCGATGTGTCCGCGCGACAACCACATCGATGGGTTCCCGCATGAGCACTCGGGTCACAACGCGCGGATCGGCGATCGGCGCGGCGCGTTCGTCCCGGTGTGTCAGTACTACGTCATAGTCGGCGAGCAGGCGAGTCACCTCGGACGGCGGCTCGTCCTCGTCCGAGGTCACCACATCCACCCCGCTGTCCGCCATACCTGGCAGCACATACGGCAGGAGCAATGCGCCACCCGAAGGAAAAACCGCGACCCTGACCCGGCCACGCGGACAGCCGCGATAGTGCGCCATCTCCGCGACCGCGCGATCCATCGCCGCCAGCACCTCGTCGGCACGCATCACCAGCGCGTGACCGGCATCGGTGAGCCGGACCCGCCTGCCGTCGGGTTCGAGCAGCGCCACACCCGCTTCTCTGGCCAGCACCTTGAGTTGCTGCGATACCGCCGACGGAGTCATCGACAGCGCTGCGGCGACAGCGGCGACAGTGCCGCGATCAGCGAGTTCGCGCAGCACCCGCAACCGCTCCAGCGCCATGGTCGGACCGGGAGCAGCGTGATCCACCCTGAAAACCATTAAGCAACGCTACTTTATTAGTGCATATTTATTCTATTGTTCTGATGATTTCTTAACTGCACGATGAAGTGCGTGACCAACCGCGATCGCCTGCTCGGCTGCACCATCGTCCTGCTCTGGGGACTGAACTTCATAGCCATCCGGATAGGGCTCGATCACTTCCCACCGTTCTTCTTCGCGGCCCTGCGTTTCGCGGTACTCGCGATTCCCGCCTTGCTGTTCATCCCCCGTCCACCAGTGCGGATACGCTGGCTCTTGTTGTACGGCACAGGTTTCGGCATCCTGCAATTCGCCTTCCTGTTCGCCGCTATGCGCGCGGGCATGCCGACCGGACTCGCCTCGCTGGTACTGCAGTCCTCCGCACCGTTCACCGTGCTACTCGGTGCGCTGCTGCTGCGCGAACAGATACGGCCGGTGCAGGTTACTGGCATCGCCGTCGCGATGGCCGGAATGGCGGTGATCGGCTGGGATCGGCTGGAACACGCCACCGTATTACCAGTACTGCTGACCTTGGCAGGCGGGCTCGGCTGGGCATTCGGAAATATCGGTGCGCGGCTGGCAAGCACCGAGACTCCTGGCATCAACCCGCTACACCTGATGCTGTGGATCACCGTCATACCGCCGTTACCCCTCTTCGCGCTATCGGTGCTCGCCGAGGGGCCCACGACCGGACTGCACGCCCTTACCACGGCATTCACCCCCGAGGGCAGATCCGCTCTGGTAGCCCTCGCCTATATCGCCATCCTCGCCACAGTCGTCGGTACCGGATTGTGGACCACTTTGCTCAGCCGCTATCCGGCCGGTCTGGTCGCACCATTCTCCTTGCTCGTCCCGATCATCGGGATCGCCGCCGCATGGGCCATCCTCGGGGAAACCCCGAGCCCGGTGTCCGTGGCCGGTGGAGTCGTCGTACTAGCAGGCGCCTTCGCCGCCATATCGGCTACACCGCGGCCTGCCACCGCCGATCGCCACCCCACAGCCGAAATATTTCGAGCGGGGCTCAGGCGGCGGATGCTTGAATCGGAGTATGGCCGAGAACACAGTCGCTAACGAAATCACCGATCCGACAGACCTACGGCAGTTGCTCGGCGAAGTCGCGCCGAGAGTCGCAGCCAAGGAGCGGAAGGCGCTACACACCAGAGACCGGGAGTGGATCGCGAACACGCCGTTCCTGGTGGTGTGCACCAGCGACGCGAACGGCAACTGCGATGCCTCCCCCAAGGGTGATCCAGCCGGCTTCGTCCGAGTACTCGACGACACCACCATCGCCATCCCGGAACGCCCTGGCAACCGGCGTGCCGACGGGTATCTCAACATCTTGTCCAACCCGCATATCGGCCTGCTGTTCATGATTCCCGGCCGCGGCGAGACGCTGCGGATCAACGGCCGCGCCCGGCTGGTTCGGGACGCGCCGTACTTCGATGACATGGTGGTGCGCGGTCACCGCCCCATCCTCGCCGTCGAAGTGGATATCGATCAGATCTTCTTCCACTGCGCCAAAGCGTTCCTCCGGAGTCATCTGTGGGAGCCGGAGAACTGGCCGCAAGATACGCTGCCCAGCCAAGCCCGCCTGGTCAAAGAGGTGCAAGCGAACGTCACCGAGACGGCCGAAGAGCTGGAGCGCTACTACGCGGAACACTACGCGGCCAAGCTCTACCGCGGCTGAGCCGCCGGTACGGCACGACACCGCTCCACTCCGCCCGCGGCGCGCCCGGATCACGAGGCGAACATAGACTCTCGGCGTGGCAGATATATCGGTGCGCGGGCGACTCGCGCTGACGGCGGCAGCCGCGGCGTCGTGGGCCTCGCAAAAGGCAGGTCGCGGCAAAGGTTCGATGATCGGCGGCTTGATCGCTTTGAAGATCGACCCGACGGTTATGGACCAGCTCGGACAGCGACGGCGCACCGTGCTGGTGACCGGCACCAACGGTAAATCCACCACCACCAGGATGACCACGGCCGCGCTCAGCACCCTCGGCGCGGTCGCGACCCAGGCCGATGGCGCCAATATGGACGCGGGTATCGTCGCCGCGCTCAACGCGCACCGATCCGCGCCGCTGGCCGCGATCGAGGTGGACGAACTGCATCTGCCACACGTCACCGACTCGCTGAACCCCTCGGCGGTAGTGCTGCTCAATCTCAGCCGAGATCAGCTCGACCGGGTCGGCGAGATCAACATGATCGAGCGCAAACTGCGGGCGGGACTGGCGCGGCACCCGGCCACTGTGGTGATCGCGAACTGCGACGACGTACTGGTCACCTCGATCGCCTACGACCACCCCAATGTGGTGTGGGTCGCCGCGGGCAGTGGCTGGGCAGTAGACGCCACCAGTTGCCCGCGCAGTGGAGAGCCGATCCTCTGGGAAGGCACCCACTGGCACAGCACCGGCGCGGATTTCCACCGTCCCGAACCGGATTGGTGGCTCGACGGAGATGAGCTGATCGGCCCGCGAGGGGAGCGCTTTCCCTTGAAACTCGCTTTGCCCGGCCGGGCCAATCGCGGTAATGCCGCGCAGGCAGTGGCCGCCGCGGTCGCGCTGGGCGCCGATGCCGGACAAGCGGCCGCGGCCACCGGCACCGTGCGGGAGATCGCGGGCCGCTATCGCACGGTGCAGGTCGGCGAGCACGACGCACGACTGCTGTTGGCGAAGAACCCGGCCGGGTGGCAAGAAGCGTTGTCGATGATCGAACCCACCTCGGCGGGGCTGGTGATCGCGGTGAACGGCCAAGTACCCGACGGCGAAGACCTGTCCTGGCTGTGGGACGTACGGTTCGAACACTTCGAAGGCGTACAGGTGGTCGCGGCGGGCGAACGCGCAACCGACCTCTCGGTACGACTCACCTACGCTGGCGTATCACACACCACGGTGCCGGATCCGGTGCGCGCCATCGCCTCCTGCCCGGCAGGCCACGTCGAGGTCTTGGCGAACTACACCGCATTCCGTGACCTGAACCGAGCGCTAGAGGAGCAACCCGCGTGAGCGAATCAACTGTTCGTATCGGTCTGGTACTGCCGGATGTCATGGGCACCTACGGCGACGGCGGCAATGCGCTCGTGCTGTGCCAACGGCTGCGGATGCGCGGCTATGCCGCCGAGATCATCGATATCAACCTGCCCGAGCCGGTGCCCGATTCACTGGATCTCTACACCCTCGGCGGTGCGGAGGATTCCGCACAGCGGTTGGCCACCAGGCATCTGCAGCGTTATCCCGGCTTACAACGGGCAGCCGCGAAAGGCGCTCCGGTGCTCGCGATCTGCGCGGCCATCCAGGTACTAGGCCAATGGTATGAGACCTCTGCGGGCGAGCGAGTGGACGGCGTCGGCATGCTCGATGCCACCACCACCCCACGGCATAAACGCGCCATCGGTGAGGTGACCACCACGCCGCTGCTCGACGGGCTCACCATGGCGCTCACCGGCTTCGAGAACCATCGCGGTGGCACCGAACTCGGCACCGAGGCGACCGGCCTCGCCAGGGTCAGCCGGGGCGTCGGCAATGGCGTCGGCGATGGGCTGGAGGGAGCGGTGCAGGGTTCGGTGATCGGAACCTATCTACACGGTCCCGTGCTCGCTCGGAACCCCGAGCTCGCCGATCTGCTGCTGATGCGCGCACTCGGTGTCACCGAGCTGGCCCCGCTCGAACTTCCCGAGGTCGAGCAGCTCCGCCGGGAACGCTTACGCGCCTGATCACACCTCGACCACGCGGACATCGACCGAAACGGTGATCGTGCTGTCTTTCGCGTCGGTATAGCTGACGCCGCGCAACGGAGGAATATCGGTATAGTCCCGGCCCCATGCGAGGGTGATGTACCGCTCGTCACCGAACTGGTCATTGGTCGGGTCGAGGTCGATCCAGTAACCGGTGCGGTCGTACTCGCCTGCGCCTGGCACCCATACCGCCGCCCAAGCGTGTGTGGCGGCAGTGCCGAGCCTGCCTGCCCTTCCCGGCGGCTGATCGGTGGCCAGATAGCCGGATACATATCTGGCGGCGAGGCCGTGCGACCGTAAGCAGGCTATGACCAGGCGCGCGAAGTCCTGACAGACGCCCGCGCGTGCCACGAACAGCTCAGCTACCTCGGTGGACACTGTCGTGGCACCGGACTTGTATCGAAAATCGGTGTATATGCGGGTGTTCAGCTCAGCCAGCGCAGCGCCGAGTGGCCTGCCGGGTAGCAGCGATTCGGCCGCGTACGCGATGATCTCCCGAGCGACCTCCGACGGATGCCGATCGAAGGCGTAATCATCGAGGGCGTAATCCACGGCGAACACCCCGTTCTCGCTGTTCGGGCGTGCTTGCTCCCATGGAAGCACGGCGTGGTCGGCTGTATTACCCGTGGACGAGTCCACCTCGACCAACGACTCACCACGCACTGTGAGAACGCGGTGGGTGGCGGTGATATGGAAGTAGGAAGTGATATTGCCGTAGACATCCGTGCCGACCGATCGGTCCGACGGCGCGGGGTCGATGTGGATATCGTGCGCGAGCAATCGCTGACCTCGCGTATCACGTGGCGTCAGATACGCACGTCCATATGAGCTGCCGACCTCTCCGGAGTAGGAGTATGTGGTGCGGTGCTCTGCCTGATAGCGCCGTACAGCGCCACCGGTAGCACTCACTCGGCGATCCATGCGCTACCTCACCGTGGTGGTATACCGGCCGTGCCGGGAATAACGCGCTGGTCGCGTTCCGCCGATGGCGGCGCGGCGGACGGCGCGGAGCACACCCAGATATCTTTGGCGGCGGCCTCGGTCATAACGCGGTCGGGCAGGCTGCGCTGTAGTGGCCGGGCCGCGTTATGGCCGAGGCCGCCTGGCATCACGGTATAGCCACCGCGGTGGGCCAATGCGAAAAGTTGTATACCGATCGGCACCGAGGCAAGCCCGCATCGATCCCGTACCGAGGGTGCGACGGAGAACTGCGCCGGTTCTCGGCCGACCCACTGCCATCCGCACGCATCGATCCTGCTTTTCAAGCTGTCTCGCTGCGCACGGCTCAATTCCGGACCGGACAGGATGACCCCATCGACCGTGGAGCGGATGATCAACGTGTCCAGATTCGCGAGCAGGTACTTACGCTCTCGGTCGTCGCCACCCCAATACGAAGGCACACTCTCCAACAGCAATTCCTCACCGAGCAACGCCCGCGACATCCTTGGCAGAAAACCGGCCAGCGCCGGGCTCTCCAACAACCCGCTACCCAGGGTATTCACCACGGTCACCGCACCACGACGGGCCACATCGACCAGTCCTGGCACACCGAACCGTGCTTCCTGGCACAGATCCAACGGATCGGTGAACTCGGCGTCCACCCAACGCAGCACTACATCGACCCGCCGCGACCTGCCGAACGACCGAAGCCGCAGCGCTCCGTCGCTCACCACCAGATCCGCACTGTCCACCAGCGGAAAACCGAGCATCGATGCGAGATAGACCTGCTCGAACGCGGTCTCCGCGCACACGCTCGGGCTGAACACCACGACCACCGGCTCGTCGGCGGCGCGCGCCGATTCGATCAGCATCGACCGCATCATCCTGGCGAAAGGCATCAACGGACGCGGATTCACGTGCTCGAGCAACTCCGGAAACGCCGCAGCGACAACCTCGCGGCCCGCCGCCGCGTATCCGATCCCGGACGGTATCCGGGCCCGGTCGGCGAATACCCGGAATCGCCCATCGCTCCATCGGCTGAGATCGCAGCCGTATATGAACAGCTGATTGTGTCCCGGCACGGTGATGCCGTGCGCGGCCCGGATATACCCGCGGCTGCCGAACACCACCTCCGGTGCGAGCAAACCGGAACTGAGTGTCCTTCGTGGACCGTACACGTCGGTGAGCACCGCATCGAGCAGCCGTGAGCGCTGTTCCAAGCCCGCCGCCAGCCGAGTCCAGTCGGCCGCGGAGAGCATCAGGGGAATCGGATCGATACACCATGGTCTCGGTGTCGCGGTCTCAACCGCGGTATCGGTCTCGGGGGAGGTGATGCCATCGGCAGCGATCCGCCTGCGTACCCGGCTGTCCAGTACGCCGAGGCCATCGTGACCGAGGCAGGCGAGCGCACGGGACAATGCGCCCCACAGCGGCCGTACCATACCGCGGGCATCCACCGATTCGTCGCAGTAGCCCGCGCCATGAGCGCCGCACGCATCAGCCGGACGGCCGCATTCGGCATAGGCGGTGGACTCGACTCCCGCCGCGCGGGAAGACGCGAACCGCGCACGCTCCCGCGTAGCGGTCACTTCCTCCTGCCACCGCTCACCCAACGTCACCACGCCGATCGTGCCGCGACAACGCATTGTTGCCTGATGATCGCCAACTCCCGCCCATATGCCCCCTTCCACGTTCAGCCTCAGTATCTCTTGGCATAAATTCGATAAACCTTGCTGTAATTTTCGCATGTAGGACCGTATGATCCAGCGAGATAGCGAAACGCTTACGGTCGCAGCCCGAAGATTGCGGAATGGTTGCGAGATGGTCGGAAATGGCAGTGGCGTCCAGTAGGCGCGACGCCGGGGAGGTACCGGGAATCAGATCTGGTGCCCACAACGACAGCACAGAACAACAACTCTGATCTTGCGAGGAGGTCGCATGCGTACACCAAGTTGTTCATCTCGCGAAACCACATCGAATCATTGCCACGGCACCCTGATCGTGCACGCGAGCTGGATCACCGAATGCACCGAGGAGCAGTGCATCGATTCCACCCACTCCAGGCACGCCTTCGTCATCGATTGCCACAATCTCGCGGGCGGCTGCCGGTGCGCCGAGGACGATACGGTCCGCCGCCGCGCCTACGCACTTCCGTACCCTGGCCCGAATGAGCTATGACCACGTACTGCTGCCATCCGGGTTCGCGTCATCGATCGAGCAGGTCGAGGCTTATCTGAGCACTCAACAGGGTATCCCCGAGGCGGGGACGGTCTCGGATATCGCGGCCGAGCTGAACAAACGCAACGAGGCGCTGCCCGAAGAAGACAGCTTTCTCAGCACCATCCCGGTAGGCGGTGCGAGTACCGGCACAGCGCTGTATGTGCCCTGCCCCTATGATTCGGTCGGCTTCGTCCGCCGTCTACTGTTCGAACTCGCGACGCCGCTGGACTACGCCGTCTACGACCCGCAGCTGGCCTGGCTGATCGACCCCTCCGGGCATATCGCGGCCAAGGTCACCCACGGCGGCGCAGGCGAATTCCCTTATCTGACCAAGGCACTTGCCGAACAGTGGGTACCGGAATTGCTCCCGCCGAATCCGTATCTGATTGTCGAGCGCGAGGCGCAGTTCTACATCCAGACTTATCGCGACAGCTCCGGTATGTACACACTCGAATACCGAGACGGTTCTCCCGATAAGCACTTCGGCACCACGATCACCGACCCCGCCACTGTCTCCGCTCTCATCTGGGATTGGGCCAACGACAACCGCACTCACTTCACGGACCCGACCTGGTCCCGTGTCATGCTGTGACAACGGCAACCAACTCTGAGAACTCTGCCGTCAGCTATCCCCGCCCACGGCCACCGCTCGGTACCCGCAGCCGTAGGACCTGGTCCGGAGAACCGGTTACAACGCACGGCGCCCGGACAGCGCGCGGCCGAGGGTCAGCTCGTCGGCGAATTCCAGATCGCCACCCATCGGCAGACCCGAGGCCAGTCTGGTCACGCGCAAGCCTGGGAAATCACGCAGCATCCGAACCAGGTAGGTGGCGGTGGCCTCACCTTCGGTATTGGGATCGGTCGCGATAATCACCTCGGTGATATCGATGCCGTCCTCCTGGTTGCCGATGCGCGCCAACAGCTCCCGGATCCGCAGCTGGTCGGGGCCGATACCGCTGAGTGGATCGAGTGCACCGCCGAGTACGTGGTAGCGACCACCGAACTCCCTGGTGCGTTCGATCGCCTGCACGTCCTTGGGCTCTTCGACCACACAGATCATGGATCGGTCTCGGCGCGGGTCGGCGCAGATACGACACAGCTCACCGTCGGCGACGGTCCCGCACAGCGCGCAGAACCTGATGCCATCACGCACTTTCTGCAAAGCGACCTGCAACCGATCGATCTCCGGCGGTTCCACCTGAAGCAAGTGAAAGGCGATACGCTGCGCACTCTTCGGACCGACGCCGGGCAACTTGCCCAATTCGTCGATCAGATCCTGGACCGGCCCCTCGTACACCTGCCGCTCCGGCTCAGAGACCGGGCAGCGAACCGCCACCGAGGCCACCGGACAATGGTCCGAGCCGCTCCGTGGCGAGGCGTTGCGCCGTGGCCATCGCCTCGTTGACCGCACCGATCACCAGATCCTGCAAGGTCTCTACATCATCAGGATCGACGGCTTTGGGGTCGATGGTCAGCGACACCACTTCACCGGTCGCTTTGATAGTGACCTTGACCAGCCCACCACCGGCCGCGCCGTCTACCTCGGTCGCCGCGATCTCGGCCTGGGCTTCCAGTACCGCCTGCTGCATCTGCTGCGCCTGGGCGAGTAACTGCTGCATATCGAACTGACCACCTGGCTGCACGGAGGATCCTCTCTGAAGAAGGTGTCACCGGTCAGCCTAGTCCTGTCGCGGCAGCCGTCGGGCACGACCCGAGTCAGCCGGGAAGTTGACCCTCCCACCACTGGAGGGTATTGGCTGAAACCATGACAGCAATCGTCCCCATCGGGGAGTTCTCCAGGCTGAGTCACCTCAGCGTGAAGACATTGCGCTACTACCACGAGATCGAACTACTGACTCCGATCGGCGTCGACACGAATTCGGGCTACCGGCGCTACTCGATATCGCAGGTCGCGCAAGCACAGCTGATCCGGCGGCTCCGCGAATTGGATATGCCGCTTCCGGAGATCCGCGCGGTGCTCGACGCACCGGATGAGGACACCCGCAATACCGCGCTGCGCACGCATCTGACCCGGATGGAAGAAGAGCTGGACCGCACCAGGGCGGTGGTGGCGTCGCTGCGCTCGCTGCTGACACCAAGACCACCGATCACCGTGGAGTACCGCACGACCCCGGCGTTTTCCGCGGCAGGTATCCGCGCGGTGGTAGCCAAGGACGGTATCAGCGAGTGGTGCCATACGACGTTCTCGCTGCTGTATACAACCCTGGCCACAGCTGGTATCGCGCCCGCCGGAGTTGGCGGAGCCACTTTCGCCGACGACTTCTTCGAAGCGGATGCGGGCGAGGTCGTCGCGTTCGTCCCTGTTGCCGATCCGAATATTGTTCTGCCGCCGCAGCTCTCCGCCATCGACATGCCCGAACACCGTTTCGCCGTCGCCGTGCACGATGGCCCCTTCGAAGATGTCGACCGCACCTACGGCGCATTGGGCAGCTACGTCGCCGAATACGACGTCACGGTGCCCGCTCCGATCCGGGAGCTGTACCTGCACGGCCCTGGCCAGTCCGATGATCCGACCACCTACCGAACCGAAGTGTGCTGGCCCATCGCCCAGCCGTGAACAAGGAGGATATTCATGCCGATCACTTTCGCCCACATCACCATCGACTGCGCAGACGCGGCCGCGCTCGCCGGTTTCTGGTCGCAACTGCTGGAGGTGCCGGTCGACCCCGGCGCCAATACACAGTTCGCCACCGTCGGCCGGACCGCGGGCGCCACTCCGGTTCTGATGTTCCTCCGCGTACCCGATAAGAACCCGGGTAAGAATGTGATCCATCTGGACCTGAGCGCCACCGACTGGCACGATCAGGTAGACCGGGTGATCGCCCTCGGTGCCAAGCGTATCGGCGATTTCGACGAGTACGGCGTGAAGTGGGTGACACTGGCCGACCCGGAAGGCAACCTCTTCGATATCGGCGCGGCCTAGCCACCCCGGGCGACAGCCCGATCCCGGGCTGTCGCCCGCGCGAATCAGGACAGTTCGCGCTGCAGATTCCCGAGCACCTCGGCTTGGATCTTCTTCAGCCCCGACGGCGCGAAGATCCCCTCGAAGATCCCGGAGATACCTCCCGCGCCCTGCCAGGTCGTACGCGCCGTGACCCGCGTACCGGCGCCTTCCGGGGCAACAGTCCAGGTGTTGACCATCGTGGAGTTCGAATCACGCTCGGTGACAGCGGAATCCGATACCGAAACCACCGCGTGGACATTACGGGAGCGCTTCTGGGTGGCCTGCAGGGTCCACTGCGCGACGGTTCCCGCGCCCTTGCCGCCCTCCAGCACCGCGTAATCGCGGTAGTGCGCGGAGAGAATGCGCGGGCGCACCGTGTCGTAGTCGGCGATCGCCTCGAGCACCCGTTGCGGCTGCGCCGCTACCACGATCGAACTACTGGCGCTGACCAATCCCACAATGAGCTCCTTGTCCTGCTGTGATGTGTCCTGCCGCAATTGTCTCGACGGATCTCCATCCTGCCCTGTCCAACCAGAAGAAAGCGGGACGGGCGCGGCGTGTGGCGAACTTCTCCGGACAATTCGGTATCCCATTACAGAACGTATGAGTGACATTTCTCCGTGATCGCGGTTATCCGGTGGCCTTGCGGTTTGGTCCGTACTAACTTCTAGGGGTGGCAGTGAGTCTGTTAGGGAGGGCCGGACACGCACCGGCCGTACACGAATCAGGATTTGCCGCGCATCGAGCGGGCGTGGACCGTCTCCTGGCGAGTTACCACGCGATCCCCGCGCATGCCGACGTCCGGTTGGCCAAGAAGACCTCGAACCTTTTCCGTGCCAGGGCCGAGACCACCGCGCCCGGGCTCGACGTCTCCGGCCTGACCCAGGTCATCGCGGTGGATCCGGTGGCGAGGACCGCCGATGTCGCGGGAATGACCACCTACGAGGATCTCGTGGCCACCACTCTGCGCTACGGGCTGGCGCCCCTTGTCGTTCCGCAGCTCAAGACGATCACACTGGGTGGAGCTGTCACCGGGCTCGGTATCGAATCCACCTCGTTCCGCAATGGCCTGCCCCATGAGTCGGTACTGGAGATGGATGTCCTGACCGGCGCGGGCGAGCTCGTGACCGCGACACCGGACAACGAGCACGCCGATCTCTTTCGCGGGTTCCCGAACTCCTACGGCACGCTGGGCTACACCGTGCGGTTGAAAATCGAGCTGGAGCGGGTACAACCGTATGTCGCCCTGCGGCACCTACGCTTTCATGATCTGCGTGAACTGGAAGCGACTCTCGCGGCGATCGTCACGGACAAAACCTACGCGGGTGAGCGGGTCGACTATCTCGACGGTGTGGTGTTCTCCGCCGAGGAGAGCTACCTGACGCTCGGCCGCCAGACCGACGAGCCGGGCCCGATCAGCGACTACACCGGGATGGACATCTTCTACCAATCGATCCGGCATGACGGCGCTGCGCCCGGGGACGGCGCTGCGGCGGCCGCATACGACCGGCTGACCATCCACGATTATCTGTGGCGCTGGGATACCGATTGGTTCTGGTGTTCCCGCGCGTTCGGCGCACAGAATCCGCGGATCCGCAGATTCTGGCCGAAACGCTACCGGCGCAGCAGTTTCTACTGGAAACTCGTAGCGCTCGATCACAAATATCACATCGGCGACAAGCTGGAGGCCCGCAAGGGCAATCCGCCGCGCGAACGAGTGGTACAGGACATCGAAGTGCCGGTAGAACATACCGCCGATTTCGTGGAATGGTTTCTGCGCGAGATTCCGATCGAACCGATCTGGCTGTGCCCGCTGCGCTTACGCGAGACCCCGAATCCAGCGGATACCCGCGTTGCGGCCGATACGCCCGCGGTAAGGTCTTGGCCGCTGTATCCGCTGGAACCGAACCGGACCTACGTGAATGTCGGATTCTGGTCGGCGGTACCCACGGTGACGGGAGAGCCGGAGGGAGCGACCAACCGCGCTATCGAACGCGTGGT
This sequence comes from Nocardia spongicola, assembly GCF_047200775.1. Classification (NCBI taxonomy): domain Bacteria; kingdom Bacillati; phylum Actinomycetota; class Actinomycetes; order Mycobacteriales; family Nocardiaceae; genus Nocardia; species Nocardia spongicola. The sequence goes on from NZ_JBJZOO010000008.1 coordinate 153,992, forward strand.
GACCGAATTCCACGGACACAAATCGCTGTACTCGGATTCCTTCTACGAACCCGATGAATTCGCCGCACTCTACGGCGGAAACACCTATACCGAGCTGAAGCAACGTTATGACCCGGACCAGCGCTTACTGGATTTGTATTCGAAGGCGGTGCAACGCAGATGACGACATTCAAGGATCGCTCCGATGTCTTCGCTGACCTCGGAACCAAGCTCAGCATTGCCGAGATCTTCGAGACCCTCGTCGATGGCAGCGTCCCCATCCGGCTGACCGCCTATGACGGCAGTGCTACCGGTCCGGAGAATTCCGAGTTCCAACTGGACATCAGGACCCCCCGTGGCATCAATTACTTGGTGAACGCCCCCGGTGATCTGGGTATGGCCCGTGCCTACATCGCAGGCGATATGTCCGTCGGCGGCGTGCACCCTGGCAATCCGTACGACATCCTGCGGGCGATGAACCAGCTGAAGTTTCGCCGCCCGTCGGCGCTGGCACTGGTGACCATCGCACGCTCACTCGGCTGGGAGCGGATCAAGCCGATCGCTCCGCCGCCCCAGGAGACCCTGCCGCGCTGGCGCCGTATCGCCTTGGAGGGACTGCTCCACTCCAAAACCAGGGACGCCGGAGCCATCCAGCATCACTACGATGTCTCGAACACCTTCTACGAGCATGTGCTCGGCCCGTCCATGACATATACCTGCGCGGTCTACGGGAAGGAAGACTGGTCGCTGGAGCAGGCGCAGGAGAACAAGTACCGCTTGGTGTTCGAGAAGTTACGGTTGCGGGAAGGCGATCGGCTGTTGGACATCGGCTGCGGATGGGGCGGCATGGTGCGCTACGCCGCGAAGCGCGGTGTCCGGGTCATCGGCGCGACGCTCTCGGCCGCGCAGGCGGAGTGGGCGCAGCGGAAACTCGCCGAGGAGGGCTTGACCGAGCTGGCCGAGGTGCGTCATTCCGACTACCGCGATGTACCGGAGAGCGGCTTCGACGCGGTGTCCTCGATCGGCCTCACCGAGCATATCGGCGTGCAGAACTATCCGTCCTATTTCGGCTACGTCAAAAGCAAGCTGCGCGACGGCGGCCTGTTCCTGAACCACTGCATCACTCGCCCTGACAATACCCGCACCACCAGGGCAGGCGATTTCATCGACCGCTACGTGTTCCCCGATGGCGAGCTGATCGGTTCCGGCCGGATCATCTCCGAGATCCAGAACACCGGGCTCGAAGTCTTGCACGAGGAGAACCTGCGCGAACACTACGCGTTGACACTGCGCGAATGGTGCGAGAACCTGACCGCCAATTGGGATGCCTGCGTCGCGGAAGCCGGTGAGGGCACCGCGAAAGTATGGGGTCTGTATATGGCGGGATCCCAGCTGGGCTTCCAACGCAACGTCGTGCAACTGCATCAGGTGCTCGGCGTCAAACTGCCCGCCGACGGCAACTGGACGGTGCCACTTCGTCCCTGGTGGCAGCCGTAATCCAATTCGTCACAAGGCCTGATTGCCCGCCTCGTTCAGCAGTTTCCCCAGGAACGCGGCGGGCAGTTCGGTGTTGCCGAGCTCGGCCGCCTTGGGCAGGCCGGCGCGCAACACATGCAGGATGCCGACCACACCGGGTCCCGCGTCGAGCAGCGGCCGGGTCCAGTCGAGATCCGCGCAGGTCGTCAGGGCAGGCAGCAGCAGATTGGTCGCTTCGCCGACCCACCCCGCGGCAGCCAGACATTCCGCGAGCAGTATCGCAGCGTCCAGTTGTGCGCGTGGACGATGTTTCTCCAGCGTGTGGCCGTGCAGGGCGCGGGCGCGGCGCACCGCTTGGTCTTTGGCGCCGAACCAGCGTTCGGCGAGCAGCGCGCGAATCGCGGCGATTTCCTCGGCTTCGGCGGTGAGCAAGGCGATACCGGTCAGCCGGTGGCCCATCTGCAGCGGCATGAACTCGACCACATCGGTGTACCCGCGATCCTCCGCGGCTACCGGCAGTCCCAGCCGAAACTGTTCGGCGTGGACGTACGCGCGTAGCCGGGGCAGCTGTTTATCCGCGGCGATACGAGCACCAGCCTCCAGCCTGGTGGCCGCGGCATACAGGTCGCCGCTGGCCGCCTTGACCTTGGCGCCGACGACGAAAATATAGATCAGCGAATCCACCGATCCCATCCTCGCGGCCAATTCATAGCTCACGTCGAGGAGCTGATCAGCGGTTTTCAGGTCGCCACGGCGGTAGGTCAGCTCGCCGAACAGCGCGGTAGCGGTGCGCATCGCCTGCGAACGGGGGCCCGCACGCGTCTTGGCCGACTGACACGCCTCCTCGAGGCGTCGGGTGGAGGTGGTGATATCGAGCTGCTCGTAGGCGGCGGCGCCGAGACCACATCGCCCGAAGACGATACTGAGCGGATCCCTGGAGCTCTGGTGATACTCCTCGGCCCATTCCTGGATCTTCGTCGCGCCCTCGAAGTCGAACTCGCACAAACGTATGAAGGTGATCAAGTTCGCCGCGGCCGAGACCGCCCACCCGGGCAATTCATCCGAGTGCTGCAAGCAGTTCGTAGCCCGATCCAGTACGCCCTCGGTATTGTCACGGGCGATCTGTTCCCACGCGCTGAGCACCGCTGCCTGGCAGCGCTGTACCCGCACATCGGTATCACCGGGCGAGCTGTGGGACAAGATGTTCGACAACCTGCTCAATGCGACACGCGCCGCGCCTGACTGCTGCATGCTGACATTGGCCCTGGCCACCGCCATCAATAGTTTCGATCGCGAAGCCACTTGCTGCGCTGGTAGTTTCGACACACTGTCCAGCAATGTGGCCATCCTGGACGCATCGATCAGGTCCATGCCGCCGCCTTCGAGCAGGTCCAGCGCCATCTCCAGATCAGTAGCCGCCAGCGCGTGATCAACCGCCTTCCGCAACATCCGGTGCTCGGAGTACCACCGTGAAGCCTTGCGGTGCAACGACTTCAATTTCTCCGGATCAGTGCGTTCGACCTTGTTGCGCAGATGCTCGGCGAACAACGGCTGCATCCGGAACCATTCCGGGTCGTGCTCGATCCGCCGCAGGAACAGTTCACGCTGCTCGGCCTGCTCGAGTAACTGTTCGGCGTCCTTCTCACCGGATAGCGCCGCGGCGAGCGAACCGCATACCCGCTCGGTCACGGCGATCGAGATCAGGAACTCGAGCATGCCCGGCTCCAATGTGGCCAGTACATTCTCGGCAAGGTACTCACGGATGCCGTGATTGCCTGCCGATAAGGTGGCGATCAGCTCCTCCGGGTCAGCGGCACCACGTAATGAAAGACTCATGAGCTGGATGGCGGCGGGCCAGCCGTCTGTGGCCGTATAGATCTCGTTGACCTGCTCGGGAGTGAGTACAAAACCGTTACGTTCCACCAAGATCTCGTTGACCTGTGCCTCGGTCAGGCGTAACGCGGCCGAGCCGATTTCGACGAGTTCGTCCTCCACGCGCATCCGTCCGGTCGGCAACCCGGTCTGTTCCCGGCTGGTCACCACGAAACGCAGGTGATGACAGCCGCTGTCCAACAGGGCCTCCATCGCTTGTTGCGCACCAGGGTCGGTGACTCGATGCCAGTCGTCGACGATTACGACAATTGTCTTACCCGCGGTGTGGATCTCGTTGATAAGCGTGGGAATCACGAACGCGGCGGCGTCGGCGGGCCGTTCCTCCAGCATTTGATCCAGCCCGTTACCGATATCCGGACGTACCCGGCGGATCGTCTGGAGCAAATGGGCCAAAAACCAGATCTCGTTGTCGTCATAGCGGTCGATACCGAGCCAGGCGACCGCGACCCCCTGCTCGGTGAGCTCAGCACGCCACTGCGCGGCAAGGATGCTCTTACCGAATCCCGCGGGTGCGTGAATCACCACGAGCCTGCGCCGACCGGCCGCGCGCAGGGTCTCCAGTAAAAGTGGCCGAGGTATCGGCTCATGGGTCGGTGTCGGTGGACGAAATTTCGTCGCCGCCGACGGTGGCATGGATGTAGCGGCCGCTACCCCACCCTGGGGGGAGGCCGCGGGTCGCAATGACAATGGCCAGCTACGCCGTGCGGTGACCGCGGGCGGGGAACCGGTCCATGCCACAGTCGGCTCGCCTACTGCCTCCGCGGCCGCCGGCTTCGACTCCGGCTCGGGCGCGGTACTCAACAGCGCCATCTCATCGGGCAGCTGAGCGTGATCACGTTGCGCCTCGCGGAGCATTTCGCCGAACGCATAGGCACTGGGCGGGCGATCCCGCGGATTCTGCGACATGGCTTTTTCGACGATGGCTGCCACATCCGGCGGAATATCGTATTCGCGCAGATCCGGTGCCGACTGGGTAGTGATCCGCAGGAACTGCGCGACCACTCGCTCACCGGCCTGCCGCTCGAACGCCGCGTGCCCGGTGAGTAACGCGAACAATGTCGCGCCGAGGCCATAGATATCGGAGCGGACGGTGGGCTCTTCCCCTTTGAGCACCTCCGGCGCGGTGAACGCGGGTGAACCGGTGATCATTCTGCTCGAGGTACGGAACCCGCCCTGGATGCGCGAGATGCCGAAATCGGTCAGCTGCGGCTCACCGTAACCGCTGAGCAGGACATTGGCCGGTTTCACATCTCGGTGCAGAATCCGGGCACGATGCGCGCTCTCGATAGCGCCGGCCAGCTTCACCCCGGCCCGTAACGAGTCCGACCAAGTCAAGGGTCCCTGCTCACGCAGGAGTCTTTCCAGGGACCCCCGCATGCAGTAGGGCATCACGATGAGTGGCATACCGGTGGCGGTGACATCCACCTGGAGAATGTCGACGATGTTCGGATGACCGGACAACCTGCCCATGGCCTGCTCTTCGCGCAAGAAACGCTCTCTGCCCTCCGCGTCGATCTCCGGAAACAGCACTTTCACCGCGACTACCCGGTCCAACGTGGTCTGGATGCAGCGATACACCACCCCGAACCCGCCACGACCGATCTCCACCGCGCCCGACAGGCCCATCGCCTCCAGTTCATCGGTGAAGTCGGTAAGTACCTGAATATTCGTATTCGATTCGTCCGCAGTCGATTCGGGGCCCTTGCTTCCCGAATTCGTCTGTGGATTCATGTGATCACCTCGTCTCACATCGAATCAGAGATCATCTCCGCGTCTGAGCCGAGCACCGTGGTTTCCGGCAGGTCCGCACATAATCCAACCTAGCGCGGCGGGAGAGCACACGGGAGAAGTTTCGAGGGCAGGTGATCGTCCACACAGACGGCGAAACCCGCCACCGCGAAAACGGTGGCGGGTTTCTTCGCAGTACTCGGCGCGAAGACTACTTGCGCAGCGAAGCCGGAACCTCGAAACGCTCGCCGTAGGTCTTGGCGAGGTAGTCGGCGCGGGCCACGAAGGCCTCCTGACCACCCGGGTAGCCGACAATGAACTGGTGCACACCACCGGTCCATGCCGGGAAGCCGATGCCGAAGATCGAACCGATATTGGCGTCGGCGGTCGAGGTCAGCACGCCCTCGTCGAAGCACTTCTGGGTCTCGATCGCCTCCGCGAAGAGCATGCGGTCGATCAGATCCTGCAACGGAGCGGTGAAGCCCGCCGTGGTCTTGAAGTGCTCACGCAGGCCCGGCCACAGACCGGTGCGCTTGCCGTTCTCGTCGTACTCGTAGAAGCCTGCCTTCTCCAGACGGCCAGGACGCCCCGCCTCGACCATGTAGCTGATGACTTCCTGCGCCGGATGCGGCTTGGAACCCATGGTTGTGTCGCCCGCTGCCGCGGCTTCCTGGGTCTCCCTGGCGATCTTCAGCATGAGCTTCATGTTGAGCTCATCCGACAACTGCAGCGGCGGGGCCGGGTAGCCCGCCTGCAGACCGGCCTGCTCGATGGTCGCGGGCTCGATGCCCTCGCCGAGCATGGCGATCGCCTCGTTGACGAAGGTGCCGATCACGCGCGAGGTGAAGAAACCACGGCTGTCGTTGACCACGATCGGGGTCTTCTTGATCGCGAGCGTGTAGTCGTACACCCTGGCCAGCGCCTCATCCGAGGTCTTCTCACCCCGGATGATCTCGACCAGCGGCATCTTGTCGACCGGCGAGAAGAAGTGGATGCCGATGAAGTCTTCCTGGCGCTTCACCCCGGCCGCCAGACCGGTGATGGGCAGCGTGGAGGTGTTCGAGCCGAGCAGCGCGTCGGGGGTGACGACGTCCTCGATCTCCTTGAACACCTTGTGCTTCAGTTCGGTGTTCTCGAAAACGGCCTCGACGACGAAGTCGACTCCGGCGAGGTCGGCCGCGTCGGCGGTCGGCGTGATCCGGTCCAGCAGCGCCTTGGACTTCTCCTCGGTGGTCTTACCGCGGGAGAGCGCCTTCTCCTCCAGCTTCACCGAGTAGTCCTTGCCGCGCTCGGCCGCCTCCAGCGAGACGTCCTTCAGCACGACCTCGTAGCCTGCCTTGGCGGAGACGTAGGCGATACCGGCGCCCATCATGCCGGCGCCGAGCACGCCGACCTTCTTGATCTCCTTCTTCGGCACGTCCTTCGGCCGCGAGCCACCGTTGTTGATGTGCTGCAGGTCGAAGAAGAACGCCTGGATCATGTTCTTCGCGACCGGGCCGGTGAGCAGGTTCACGAAGTAGCGGGACTCGATCAGCGACGCATTGTCGATATCGACCTGCGCGCTCTCCACCGCGGCCGACATGATGGCGCGCGGTGCGGGCATGTTCGCACCCTTGAGCTGCTTGCGCAGGTTCGCCGGGAACGCGGGCAGGTTCGCCGCGAAAGCGGGCGAGGACGGGGTACCGCCGGGGATCTTGAAGCCCTTCTTGTCCCAGGGCTGCACACCGGATTCGGGGTTGGCCTTGATCCACGCCTTGGCGGCGGGAATCAGCTCCTCGACCGAACCGACGAGTTCGTCGACCAGACCGATCTGCTTTGCCTTGGCCGGCTTATTGCGCTGGCCCTGCAGCAGCACCTGCATCAGAGCGTTCTGCAGGCCGAGCATGCGCACGGTACGGATAACGCCGCCACCCGCGGGCAGCAGGCCGAGGGTGACCTCCGGCAGACCGATCTGCGAACCGGGCACATCAGCCGCGATGCGGTGGTGGGTCGCCAGCGCGATCTCCAGTCCACCGCCGAGCGCGGCGCCGTTGATGGCGGCCACGACCGGCTTGCCCAGCTGTTCCAGGCGCCGCAGCGAACCCTTGATCTCGCCGAGTTCGTCCATCAGGGCCGCGGCATCGTCCGGGCCGACCTTCATCATGTTCTTCAGATCGCCGCCGGCGAAGAAGGTCTTCTTCGCGGAGGTCAGCACGACACCGGTGATGGTGTCCTTCTCCGCCTCCAGCCGATCGACGGTGGCTGCCATCGACTTCTTGTACAGATCGTTCATCGTGTTGGCGCCCTGGTTCGGGTCGTCCATCGTCAGCACGACGATGCCGTCCGAATCCTGCTCCCAACCGATCATGTTGGTTTCGCTCACAGCTTTGTGTCTCCTTGGTGAATGCGCGGTGTGCGCAGGCCCGCGGTGATCATGGAGGCCACCGCCTCCTGGACCGATACGCACACCGCCGTTATCCGCTGCCGGTTGGGAATCAGACCCGCTCGATGATGGTGGCCACGCCCATACCGCCGCCGATGCACAGAGTGACCAGCGCGTAGCGGCCGTTGCGGCGCTCCAGTTCGTCGACCATGGTGCCGGTGATCATCGCACCGGTGGCACCCAGCGGGTGGCCCATCGCGATCGCACCACCGTTCACGTTCAGCTTCTCATCCGGGATGTTCAGATCCTTCTGGAACTTCAGCACCACGGAGGCGAACGCCTCGTTGATCTCGACGAGGTCCATGTCCTCGATGGTCAGCCCCGCCTTGGCCAGCACCTTCTTGGTGGCCGGAGTCGGCCCGGTGAGCATGATGGTGGAGTCGGCGCCGCTGGTCGCGGTCGCGACGACCCGCGCACGCGGGGTGAGACCGGAGGCCTTGCCCGCTTCCTCTGAGCCGACCAGCACGAGCGCGGCACCGTCGACGATGCCGGAGCTGTTGCCGCCGTGATGCACGTGGTTGATCTTCTCGACGAAGTAGTACTTCTGCAGCGCCACCGCGTCGAAACCACCCATCTCGCCGATCGTGGCGAAGGACGGCTGCAGCTTGGCCAAGTCCTCTGCGGTCGTGCCCGGCCGCATGTGCTCGTCCCGGTCCAGCACGACGATGCCGTTCTGATCCTTGACCGGGACGATCGACTTGGCGAAGTATCCACCGGTGCTGGCCTTGGCGGCCAGCTCCTGCGAACGCACCGCGTACGCGTCGACATCATCGCGGGAGAAGCCCTCGATGGTGGCGATCAGATCGGCGGACACACCCTGCGGAACGAAGTAGGTGTCGTAGTTGGTGGCCGGGTCCAGCGCCCAGGGGCCGCCATCGGAGCCCATCGGCACGCGGGACATGGACTCGACACCACCGGCGAGGACCAGGTCGTCGAAGCCGGAGCGCACCTTCTGCGCGGCCATGTTCACCGCCTCGAGGCCGGAGGCGCAGAAACGGTTGATCTGGACGCCGCCGACGGTATCCGGCAGACCGGCCGCGTTGACCGCCGTGCGAGCGATATCGGCGCCCTGGTCGCCGACCGGCGCGACCACGCCGAGGATCACGTCGGAGATCCGCTCCTCGTCGAGGTTCGGGAAACGGCCACGCAGTTCCTGGATCAGACCAACAGTCAAGTCGATCGGCTTGACCGAGTGCAGCGAGCCGGTCTTCTTGCCGCGGCCGCGCGGAGTGCGGATGGCCTCGTAAATGTAGGCCTCTGTGGTCATATCGGAGTGTTCCTTCCTTAGGGTGCGGCGGGCCGGACCTTCGTCCGTCCGAGCGCCGGGGTGCGGCAACACCGCTGGTGCGGCATAACTGCGGCTGACCTCGCCGACCGTCCCTGCGACCACCCGGTCCTAACGCTGTACAAAAACAGGCAGGAACAGCAGCCACACGACTCGGTCGTACGCCTGGGCATACCTTAGAGCGTCGTCGTGCCGAAGCTCGCGACTACCCGTTCATACTACCGCGAGATGTGCGAACTCTGGTTAACTTAACGTCTTCGGAACGGTGGTTGTCAACCGTCGAGAGGCGTGGCACCGAGTTCGCTCTTCAGCAATTCCAAGGCGACCTCGTCCGGGTCGCGCCGGTCGCTCGGAGACACCGGATCAGCTGCTGCGGCCAGCATCTCCTGCTCCTCTTCCGGCGTCGCGGCCGGAACCGCACCGCTACCCGACCAACCCCTATCCGGCGAAGCCTCGGCACTCGGCGCACCGTCGTACCGTCGGTAGTCCGCAGGCCCTGGATCGTCCGGCAGGTCGGGGTAATCGGGCGGCGGAATATCGTCTTCGGCATACGGCCTCTCGGCGGTGCCACCCGGGCGCGCTCGCTCCTCGTCGACCGGCCTGCCCGCGCCCGCGTTCCCCACTCGACTCGGGCGCGAATAACGCGGCGGGGCGGAATCCGCCCCGGCACGCCCGGCCACGTTCCCTGGTTCACGCCCGGCCGCCTGACTACCCCCGCGCCCACGAGCACGCTGCCCCGCGCCGCCGGATCGGGACGACGCTGCAGGCCGGGGCGACGCCGTGCCTACTTCCCAGCGCACCTCATAGTCATGTCCGAGCACCACACGCACTGCCGACCGTACCGCCGCCAGGTTCCGCGGGTCCGATAACCGCTGCGCCAGCGGTGGGTGCTGATGCGCGAACACGATCACCGCGCCCTCGACCCGCGCGACCGACGCACCGGCGAGCATCGCCTGCACGGCCGCACCGAATTCCCGCACCGCGGTCTTGATCTCCGCCCAGGCCGCTTCCACTTCTTCGCGCAGCGGATCGCCTTCACGCGGCGGCGCACTGGCGGCAGCGACAGCGGCCGGTGGCGCTTCCGGTGCGGCTCGTGGCGCCGCGCTCATAGGTGTCGCCGCCGTCGCGGGCGCTGCCTGCCCGTGGTCGGGAGCGGCTCGACTCACCCCGCTCTCCGTATCGTCGAGCGGCGCCTCCGGTTCGGTGCTACCGGCCGACAGACCACCGTGCGGAGCCCGCCGACCGGCATCCCCGGTATCGGAAGTCACAGCGGCATCAGTGGCCACAGCGGCATCAGTGGCGGAGGTACCTCGCTCCTGCCCCCCACTCATATCGGTGCCGCCGCTCCCACGGCTTTCCCGGCGAATGGCGGCCAATGCCTCCGCGCCGCGGCGGCGCGGCGGCGCGGCGGCGGGCATTCCCGTTGTCGCGGGAGCAGATGGCATATCCGTTGCCACGGGAGCGGACGACACAGTCGTCGGTGTGGCGAGCCCGGTGCCGGGAGAGCCGCTCGCCAATCCCCGCTCCAGCCGTTCCAGCCGCTGCAGAGTGGCGGATTCGGTATCCGATGCCGCTGGCAGCAGCATGCGGGCACAGACCACTTCCAGCAACAATCGCGGTGCCGTGGCGCCGCGCATCTCGCCGAGCCCCTCGTGCAACAACTCGGCATACCTGGTCAAGGTGGCCGGACCCGAACGCTCGGCTTGTCCGCGCATCCGGTCGAGCACATCGCCTGGACCGGTGACCAGACCGCGCTCCGCGGCGTCGGGCACCGCACGCAGCAGGATCAGGTCACGGAAACGGTCGAGCAGGTCGGCGGTGAAACGGCGTGGATCATGCCCAGCCTCCATCACCCTGTCGACCGTGCCGAACAGTGCGGCCCCGTCTCCGGCGGCCAGTGCCTCGACGGCGTCATCGATCAACGCCACATCGGTGACGCCGAGCAAAGCGACCGCCCTGGAATAGGTCACGCCCTCCGTGCCCGCGCCCGCCAACAGCTGGTCGAGCACACTCAGGCTGTCGCGCGGTGAGCCACCGCCTGCGCGAATCACCAAGGGGTATACCGCTTCTTCCACCGGAACACGCTCCTGCTCGCAGATCCGCCCGAGCAGACCGCGCATGATCGCTGGTGGCAGCAACCGGAACGGGTAGTGGTGCGTGCGTGAACGGATGGTCGGCAGCACCTTCTCCGGCTCGGTGGTCGCGAAGATGAAGATCAGATGCGCCGGCGGCTCCTCAACGATCTTGAGCAGAGCGTTGAAGCCCGCGGTGGTCACCATATGCGCCTCGTCGACGATGAACACCCGGTATCTGGACTCGGCAGGTGCGTAGAAGGCACGATCACGTAGTTCGCGGGTGTCGTCGACACCGCCGTGACTCGCGGCATCGAGTTCCACCACGTCCAGATTGCCCGGCCCACCGGGGCCGAGCGCCACGCAGGACGGACAGACACCACACGGTGTCGAGGTCGGCCCCTGCGCACAATTCAGCGACCTGGCGAGAATTCGCGCGGATGAGGTCTTGCCACAGCCGCGTGGACCCGAGAACAGATAGGCGTGACTGATCCGGCCCGTGTCGAGCGCGGTACTCAGCGGGTCGGTGACGTGCTCCTGACCCACCACCTCAGCGAACGTTGCCGGTCGGTACTTCCGGTACAGAGCCACGGCCAGAGGTTACCGGTGACCGCCGACGAGCGATATCCCTCCCCATCCCGATAACCGCACAACACATTCACATCTCAAACTGTGATTCACATCACAACATACGTCACGACTTCTTCAGCGGCCAACCAGGGAACACCGGAAGGCAACTTCACAGCAATCACTCATGTCGCCTGGATTAAATCGGACCTCACAGGTCACATAACCCCTTGTATCCCAAAAATATGAACTAACGCCCCGGATAACGGCGACTTTTCCGAGATAACGAATCCGTCACCACGGGTGACAGCGATGCAATCCGCTAGCTAACGTGGCAAGCGGCAACTTCGGTAGCCAAACCTTCATCAGGTTGGTGACCCCGGCCGGTCCCTCATCCCGACCGGGGCACAACCAATACGTTCGGCCCGGGGTGACATCCGTGCCGATTTCCACACTTCCACCGGAGGAACCTCCACCGTGCCGTCGTGTGACAACATCGCCGCCGCCTGGCTGTCCAGCACCGAGTTCGCGGGCGACCATTCCGCTGTCGCCCTGTTGAGCCGGGCCATCAGCCCGCAGGATTTCGCGATCAAACGCGATTCACTACCGGTGACCGCGGCGGCCGACCCGGCCACCGCCTCCGCCATCCTCGAACTCCTCGAACGTGGCCAAGTGCCGACCATGGCCGCGATTCGCACCCTGACCACGCAGAACGAGATGCGCCGCGAGGCCGAACGCATCGAACGCCTCGGCCGCCGCGCCCAGCGCAGCATCGACGACTTCGGCCGGGTGCTCGCCAAACTCGCCGACGCGCACTGGACCGCACACGGCTATGGTCCCACCCGCCGCGATGTGCTGTGCAGTGAGCAGATCATGACGCTGATCCGCGCCAGGGTCGGTGATATCGCACCCGCCGCGGTCAAACACCTCTGGCTGATCGAGCGGGCACAGCGCGCAGGCTGGATAGCCTCGAATGCCAATCCACGGTCCCTGTGCGCGGGCAGGCGCTTTCATGCCGCCCAATACGGTAACCGGGTCTCGCTGCGCCCGGTGAACACCATCGGAACTGTGATCGCGACCTATCTCGCCGATTACCTGAACGAGCACGGCCACCCACCGCGCTGGTCGGTCGTCGCGCAGGAACTGCGCGACGACCGTGGGCGGCGGATCTTCCACAACACCGCCGACGCGCGCGCCCAGCAGCTCTGGTTGACCACCGCGGAGTGGGTTGACATGCGCGACGACCTCCCCGTGCCCGGCCGCAGGGGGATGCGGGCAATTCGCAAGTCTCGCGGGTGACCAGCGCCATGCTGAGCTGTCCTTACAGTGGTGAGACCCGGTGTGACCTACCCGCCATCAGATATCGAACAGAGCGGTAGTGCTGACCAGGACAGCCCGGCTGGCAACCCGGATGCCACGCACCATACTGGCAGTGGCGTTTCTGGTCACCGTGCTGTGCGGCGCCTTCGGCGCGACCGCGGCCTCGCATCTGAAAGCAGGCGGGTTCATCTCTCCCGACGCCGAGTCCGCCCGGGTACTCCAGATCATGGCCGATGAATTCGGCGGCGCTGTACCCAACTTCACTCTGCTGGTCAGCTCGGATGCAGGCGTAGACGATCCAGCCACCGCGGCGAAGGGTGTCGAACTGACAGAGGCGCTGAAAGCGCGCCCGGATATCGAAGGTGTCAATTCCTACTGGACCGCTCCTTCCTTCATGGCGAACTCGCTGCGCAGCAGCAATGGTGAGTACGCCCTGGTCATCGCCTATCTCCAAGGTGATGAGAACGACATGGAGCAGACCGCGGGTGAACTGGAGAAGCAACTCACCGGCGATTTCGACGGCATCACCGTCAAACAAGGCGGCCTCGCCTCGCTGTATCACGATCTGAATACGCAGATCACCCGGGACCTCGCGATAGCGGAGGGCATCGCGGTACCCCTGTCGTTGATCGTGCTGATCCTGGTGTTCGGCAGCCTGATCGCAGCCGCCCTTCCGGTGGCCGTCGGCCTGTTCGCCATTGTGGCGGCACTGGCGATCCTGCGCCTGTTCACCCTGTTCACCGATGTCTCGATCTACGCGCTGAACCTCACGACAGCGATGGGCTTGGCACTGGCCATCGACTACAGCCTGTTCATCGTCAGCCGCTTCAGGGAAGAACTCGGCAATGGTCTCGACCCGACCGCGGCCACCGTCCGGGCTGTGCAGACCGCAGGACGCACCGTGCTGTTCTCCGCGATCACCGTGGCTCTCTCGATGGCTGTTCTGAGTGTGTTCGATGTCTACTTTCTGAAGTCCTTCGCCTACGCGGGTGTCGCGGTCGTCGGCGCGGCGGCGGTCGCGGCGATCCTGTTCCTGCCCGCGGCGCTCATCCTGCTCGGTCCCCGGGTGAACGCACTCGACCTGAGAGTTCCCCTGCGCCGCCTGTTCCACCGCGAAGCTCCGGCGCCCGGCCCCCTGCCCTCTGAGCAGACCAGATGGTACCGACTGGTCAGCCTGGTGATGCGGCACGCGGCACCGGTCGCGATCGTGATCATCGCGGTACTGCTGGCGCTCGGCTACCCGTTCCTTTCGGTGCGATTCGGCTACCCCGACGATCAGGTACTACCTGCCGACACCACCAGCCGCCAGGTCGGTGACATACTGCGCGCCGAGTTCCCGCAGGCCAACCCAGGGGACAACATCACAATCGTGCTGAAAGGCTACCGCGGCGATACTGCGACGATCGGCACGTATGCCACCGAACTATCCCGGGTCGACGACGTGGCCGCAGTGCTGTCCAGTGCCGGGATCTATATCTCCGGAACCCGCGTCACCTCAGCTCCGCCTGGTATAGCCAATGACGCCGGAACCTACCTGAATCTCGTCACCACGGTCGATCCTGCCACACCGGCCGGTGCGCAGCAGCTGCGGACGGTCCAGGCGATACCCCCGCCTGGCCCCGCGCTCTACGGCGGTACTTCGGCGATCAACGCCGACTCCCTGAAGGCACTGTCCGACCGGCTTCCACTCGCGGGTACGCTGATCGCGCTGACCACATTCATCGTGCTGTTCCTGTTCACCGGAAGCGTTGTGCTGCCGATCAAAGCACTCGCACTGAGCACACTGTCCCTCGGTGCGGCATTCGGCGCGATGGTATGGGTGTTCCAGGAGGGACATCTGTCCGGGTTACTCGGCTTCACCGCGACGGGCTATCTGATCCCGACCATCCCGATCCTGATGTTCTGCCTTGCCTTCGGCCTGTCGATGGACTACGAGGTGTTCCTGCTGTCGCGGGTACGGGAGGAATGGCTGGCCACCCATGACAACACCCATGCGATCGCGGCCGGGGTAGCGCGTACCGGCCGGATCTTCACCGCGGCGGCCCTGCTGATGGCTATCGTATTCGGCGCCCTGGTCACCTCAGGGGTGTCATTCATCAAGCTGATGGGCCTCGGACTCACGCTGACCGTGCTGGTCGACGCCACGATCATCCGTCTCCTGCTCGCGCCTGCGCTCATGCGGCTGCTCGGGCCTGTCAACTGGTGGGCGCCAGGGCCGCTTGTCCGCCTACACGCCGCGATCGGGCTGAACGAGGACGAGGAAACCACCAGAACTCGTGCGACGGAGACCGCGGGGCGGACATGAGCAGTGGTGGACAATCATGTTCACAGCGGCCACAGCGCTCATGAAGCAATCCTCACGAAATACTCATTTCAGACACGGACCGATGCGCGGCACCCCCGTCGCGATCAGGCTGCGACCCGACCGGGCCGGCTCTCGCGCCACACAGCCGTCGAACCGACCGTGACCATTCGGTAACTTTCTCGCAACGCATGTACGCGTGAAAGGAGTCAACCGTGTCCTCAACCATCGATCCAGCGGCCACCGCCTGGCTGCTCATCAGCACGGCACTGGTCCTGCTGATGACCCCGGGCCTGGCCATCTTCTACGGTGGGATGGTGCGCTCGACCGGCGTACTCAACATGCTGATGATGAGCTTCATCAGCATTCCGCTGGTAACCGTGACATGGTTACTGTTCGGCTACAGTTTCGCCTTCGGCGATGATGCCGGCGGTGGTCTGATCGGTGATCTGAGCCATATCGGAATGGCCGGCATAGATCCGAATTCGATGCAGGGCTCGGTTCCTGAACTGCTTTTCGCAACATTTCAGTTAACCTTCGCCATCCTGACCGCCGCCCTGATCAGCGGCGCCATCGCCGACCGAGCCAAGTTCGCCGCATGGATGATCTTCGTACCGCTCTGGGTACTGGCGGTGTACGCGCCGATTGCCCACTGGGTATGGGGTCCGGATGGCTGGATCGCCTCATTCGGAGCGTTGGACTACGCGGGCGGCCTGGTGGTCGAGATCGCCTCCGGCGCATCGGCCTTAGCACTTGCCCTGGTAATCGGCCCACGTATCGGTTTCAAGATCGACGCGATGCGCCCGCACAATCTGCCTTTCGTGCTACTCGGCGCGGGCTTACTGTGGTTCGGCTGGTTCGGCTTCAACGCCGGTTCGGCACTGGCCGCGGACGGCCTCGCCGCGGCAGTCTTCCTGAATACTCTGGTCGCAGGCTGCTTGGGCATGTTGGGCTGGCTCGCGGTGGAACAGATTCGCGATGGCAAACCCACGACCTTCGGTGCGGCTTCCGGTGTAGTGGCCGGTCTGGTCGCCATCACCCCTTCCTGCGGATCGGTCAATACCCTCGGCGCGCTGCTCGTCGGTCTCACCGCGGGTGTGGTGTGCTCGTTCGCCGTCGGCTGGAAGTTCAAGGCGGGCTACGACGATTCCTTGGATGTGGTGGGCGTGCACCTGGTCGGCGGCATCGTCGGCACCGTGCTGATCGGCCTGCTCGCCACCCAGGTGATGACCGGAGGCGTCGAAGGGCTGCTCTTCGGTGGAGGCTTCACCCAGCTCGGCAAGCAACTGGTGGCAGTGCTGGTGGTCGGGGCTTACGCATTCGGGATCTCGTTCACACTCGGTAAAGGCATCGACAAGCTGATCGGGTTCCGGGTCGGCAAGGAGGATGAAACCGCGGGTATCGACTTCGCCCTGCACGCCGAAACGGCATATGCCGAAGGAGTGCACGGACATGCGCAGCGCAGGCTCGGCGAGGGGCACCTCGGCCGCCCACTGGAAGACGACCGAGCGGTCTGAGTGCATCGAGCGACACCCCGGCAGTCGCCGGAAACACCGCAACCGTTCCCGATGCGGACGCGGGGTGTCAGCCGTTCATCGCACCGAACTCCCCTGCGCGATGAACGTGTCGCATTCGGTCGCATGCTTCGCGATTGACTTCCTGTTCTTCAGCACCGCATCGGCAGTGCTGCTCACCAGCGCGGACGATTCACATCGCTAGCATGAAAACCGTCATCTTCGCCGGAGGTGACAGCAGGAGTCGCGATACGCGCCATACCGTGATATCAATAGTGACCTACATCACAGTTCTAACGCGCGAGTAACCGAACCGCCACGTAGGCTCCAGGCCATGCCTCCGATGACGGCGACATCGACGAGTACGACGGCAACGGCCGGGGATGGACACGGGTTCATGGACGCCTACGCATTACGCCCAGATCGGTTCGATCAAGCAGGTCAAGACCAACTCGTCGATGTCCGCGATCTCAAGGCCGCACTACCTGGCATCCGCAGATTGCGCGCCTGGGCACACGAAGCGCTCGCGCTGCGACCCGGCGAACACGCCGTGGATATCGGTTCCGGCACCGGCACCGAGGTCATCACCTTCGCCGAAGCCGTCGGCCCGAGCGGTAGCGCGGTCGGGGTAGAGCCGGACCCACAGCTGCTCGCCGCCGCCGAGCGCCGCGCCGCACGAGTCGGCGCCACGGTCAAATTCCACCCCGGCGATTCCTATGGCATACCGTTCGGCGCGAACAGCTTCGACGCCGCCCTGTGCGAGCGCGTCTTTCAACACCTGACCACCCCAGCCCGTGCGGCCGATGAGATAGCACGGGTGCTGCGGCCAGGTGGACGGGTCGTGGTGGTGGACAGCGACTGGGACACCGCGATCGTGCATCCCGGTGAACTGCGGGTTACCCGCGCGGTGATCGACACACTGATTTCGGCGACCACCAACCCGCTGTCCGGGCGACGCATCCCCGGCCTGCTCACCGAAGCAGGACTGGTAGTCGACGATATCGGCTCACACGCCCTGGTGCAGGACCGCAGTGTCGGCGCGGGCGCACTGGTCACCAGGATCTCCGCGATGACGGTCGCGCGCGGCGCGATCACCGAAGCACAGCGCGATCAACTGCTCGCCGATCTGGAGGCAGCCGCGGCCGGCGGCGATATCCATCTCTCGGTCACCATGTTCGCCGTTCTCGCGCATAAACCACACTGAACGGATCGATGAGCACCGATGGATAGCCCGCGCCGGGCACGGTACCCCGTGCCCGGCGCGGGCCGGTTCCGATCGGATTCTGCGAGTCCGATGCGATAATGCGGTATTCCTACTGGCCGAGCAGCTTCTCGGTAGCCGCGAGCAGCACACAGGTCGCCAGACCATCCATCGCCTTCTCCAATTCGGGCAGCTTCGGAAAGCTCGGCGCGATCCGGATGTTCTTATCCTCCGGATCTTTCCGGTACGGGAAAGCCGAGCCCGCGGCGGTCAGCGCGATCCCGGCATCCTTCGCGAGCGAAATCACCCGCGTCGCGGTGCCCTCCAGCACATCCAGGCTGATGAAGTAGCCACCCTTCGGCTCGGTCCAGGAAGCCACCTTGGACGGACCGAGGCGGTCGGCCAGAATCTGCAGCACCAGAGCGAATTTCGGCTCCAGAATCGCGCGGTGCCGCTGCATATGCGTGCGCACCCCGTCGGCGTCCCGGAAGAAACGCAGATGGCGCAGCTGATTGATCTTGTCCGGCCCGATACTCTTACGCGCCACATGGCGCAGATACCAGTCCGAGTTCGCCGTCGAACCGCCGAAGAAGCTCACTCCGGCACCGGCGAAGGTGATCTTCGATGTCGAGGCGAATACCAGTGGGCGGTTGGGGTTTCCGGCCGCGGCGGCCATACCGAGTACATCGAATACCGGAGCCGCGGTATCGGTGAGCGGATGTACCGCGTACGCGTTGTCCCAGAACAACCGGAAGTCCGGCGCCGCGGCAGGCAGGGAAACCAGTTCGCGAACAACCTCTTCGGAGAAGCAGACACCGGTGGGGTTGGAGTAGTTCGGTACCGCCCACAAACCCTTGATCTGCGGATCGTTCGCCAATAGATCGGCGATGACGCGAATATCAGGGCCATCGTGGTGCATCGGAATCGGGATCATCTCGACACCGAGCGCCTCGGTGATCGCGAAGTGCCGGTCGTAACCGGGGACAGGACACAGGAATTTCACGGTGTCCTCGGCGACCCAACGCCGTTCGGAGTCGGGGGTGCCGTACAGCATCGCGTAGGTGATCACATCGTGCATCAGCTCTAGACTGGCGTTATTGCCCGCGAGCAGGTTGTCCACCGGGATATGGAGCAACTCACCGAAGATCGCGCGCAGCTCGGGGAGACCGTGTAAGCCACCGTAATTACGGCAATCGGTACCGGCGCCGTCCCGGAAATCGTCCGCACCAGGCAGCTCGAGCAGTGCGGCGGACAAGTCGAGTTGTTCCGGTGAAGGTTTCCCCCTGGTCAGGTCCAGCGTGAGCTTCTCGGCCCCGAGCTTCGCGTAGTTCGCGGACTGGGCCTCGTGCTCGCGCACGAGTTCCGTATGGCTCATCAAACCGATCTGCGTTTGCCGGGGCATCCTGGGTAGCCTTTCAAGGACTGAAGGGGCGAGGACCTGGCCGGGCCGATGTGCGGCGGCGACCGATGTTCACGTTACCCGGGCGCCACTCGGACGCCACGCGAAATCGGATGCGTTGTGTCCTACGGCGGGGACCTCCGGCCACGGGGTCCCTCGAAAGGGGACCCCGCGCACCCGGCAGAGCCCGTTGACCCTTGCTGCCTTCCGGCCCTGGGGGAGTTCACAGGATGCGCGCCGCGCGGGATCCGTTGGTCAGTGTAGCGGGTCGGCCGCCCAACTCCATACTCCCGGGTTCACCACCCCGCTCCACCAGGTATTTCATCCGATCGCGGCGCCCTATTTGGCACCTGGGTGGGGCTTACCGGTATGCTGCTCCACGGAGGATTCGCCTAGTGGCCTATGGCGCTCGCCTGGAACGCGGGTTGGGTTAACGCCCTCAGGGGTTCAAATCCCCTATCCTCCGCCGAAGAATGGCCGGGTGGGTGCGGTAGCACCCACCCGGCCATTCTGTTACCAACGGCCGCCCACCGCTCGGTACGCGCACCTCATCCGGTCCACCCTTCAGCCGAGCTCCGTCCTCAGCCGAGCTCCGTCCTCAGCCGAGCTCCGTCCTCAGTCGAACTCCGTCCTCAGTCGAACAGAGCGCCGCGCCGTATCCGGCCTATCGCCGCATCGGTCCCGAGCTCATGCCGAGCATCAGGGTGCCGCCAGTAGAACCGGACGAGATGCAGGAACAGCGCGGGGTCGACGTTCAGAGTCCACGGATAGAAATCCATACTGCGCTCGAGCTGCCCCCGTTGCAGACGATCGATAAATCTTTCGCTGGTATCGACACGAATATTGATATCCGATACCGGTATAATCCGCACAACATGTGAGCTGTTGACAATAAGCGGCGAAACACCGGCGATATCAGCCCAGGAAATGTATTTCCTGGATCTCCCACTTTCCTGGGATATGCCGTCGCCACTCAGGAAGACGAATTCCCTACGACGATTCCCCCATAACAAGTAGTAGAATAGAAATACGATCGCACCGAGGGCGACGGGCACTGCGACGAGTCCACCGATGGTCACATCCGACCACCCGGACACGTCCTCGTCCGATAGCCTCGTTACGAGGAGAAACCCATGATAGACGAGGAAAACCGCCGACGCAACGAGCCAGATGAGGAAAACCGGCTTCCAATAGGCTTCGGTCTTTATCCGCAAACCCATCCGATCGCCGTCACGGCAACGAGCATCGATATCGTGCGGTAGCCCACTTCTCCGCACACGTATGTTTCGCGCCACCGGGGCGAAGAGAGCCAGCATCCCCACTCCGCCGACAACCAGGAATACCGCCCCGGACAAATCCCCGCTATCGGCATGATCGATTGCTTCCGGTATCAGCAGAATAATAATGACGCCGAGCACCCCGAGAAAAAACAACAGCTTGCCGGGCAGACGCTCCTTTCCCCATTCACTCGGCCAGGCAAGTAACGGAGACTCGATTTTCCCATCGTCACCCGACATGAAAGCCCCCCAGTCCTACCGTTCGTGCACAACCTTGGCACTCGAGTCGATCACGCCCTCCGCACCACCACGGCACGTATCCGACTACATACGCCCGCATATCACAGACCCTACGCAACATATCCGGCTCACGCATCACACTCGCCGAGTAATGCTCCGCAGCCCAATCCTGAACTGCACCAAGCTCAATCATCGTCGCGCACGGCGCCCCAGCCACCCCGCTACTCGAGCTGGTTCGATGCGGAAGGAGACCGACGGTACAGCTATGCGCGGCGCTACGGCGACTTCGACATCGGCCCATACGACATCAACGGACCCCGCCGAACCATCACCCGGTTACCGATGCCATGAACAGGGCTTCACCGATCGAGGCTGCGTGGCTTCCGATTACGATGCGATGATCGTTCCCGTGACTCAGTGGCTTCCACTTCTCGGTTCCCTCGTCGTCGCCGGTGCGGCATTGGTCGGCGTACTGGTCGGCAACCGCACCAATCGTGCCGCGGTCGATGCCGCGGATGAGCGGAATCGGGTGACGCTCGATGCCGCGCAGCGCAGTGTGGAGTTGACCAACGCGGCAGCGGCGCACCGCGATCACGAGAAGTGGCGGCGGGAATCCGTGCTGTCCGCGGTGTCCGCGGTACTGGCGATATCCAATGATGTCCGGCAGCAGTTGCTGCACTGCGAGCGCTGGGAAGCCGAGGAGCTGGATCGGGTCGGCGAAGAGCTTCGCCGGACCATCACCGGGTCGAGCGGCTTCATCAGTGGCCTACGCGTGGTGTCGCAGCGCAAGATTCCCAATCGCTGCGAGGACTTGATGCGCACGCTCACCGCGGCGCTGCACATCACCGTGCAGCGCCGCGGGGTCGAACTCGATGGTGAGGCCACTGCCGAGGAAGTCGCGGAAATTCAGGCACTGTGGTCGCGGGCGATCGAGAACACCATCGAAGAAGAACGCTCGGTGATCAACGCGGCTCGGACCGATCTGGACATCAAGATCTCCAACGAGCTCCAGCACCCTACGCCGCAGCCCGCCCTCACCCGAGCCTGAATCACCGGCTTCACCGGGGGTCGGGCATTACCGCGGCGGTGTCCCGCGCGAGACCGGATCCGGCTCAGGGCGATGTGCGTCATGAACGGCGGCCAGCGCGTGGCGGAGATGGTGCGCGTAGGCGTCGAGGTCAGGCAGGACCGCCGGATCGGCATGCAGGGAGACAGTGACGGTATCGCCGAGACCGTGCACACCGTGGGTGAGGTGCATGACCGAGCCGAGCGCCGGGAATCCGGCGGTGAAGCGCACCGCACCGCCGCCGAAGGTGAGATCGGCGCGGCCACGGTCGACACTGGAGACGACGGTGTGGCCTGCGACCGAATCGGGGACCGTGTCCAGGGGATAGCGTGCGACGTCGCGGCGCAGCAGCGGCGCGGGCACGGTCGCGGTGACCCGACCCTGTACGGATAGGAGCGGGTGCTGTGCCCGCAGGCGGCGGTCGGCGAGCGCGGCTGCGATCTTGTCGGCCCGCAGACGCAGGTCGGGTTCGTCGATGAACAAGTCGACACCAAGGCTTCGGTAGCTATTGCGCGGGTGGACACCACGTCCGGTTGGCTGCTCCGGCAGAGCCATCGGCACTTGGGCGCCGAGACGCGGCACCGGCTCACCCCGGTCGTCCAGATAGCGGGCGAGTGCCACGGATACCGCGGTCAGAACCACCACGGTGACAGTGCGCCCAGGTACCCGCACCTCCGCGGACCCGAATACCAGCATCCGCACCCCGCGCTTTGCCTGCGGTTCCGCCACAGGTCTGTTCACCAGACACGGCGGAAAACCTGGTCCAGGTGGTGGCACCTGGCCTGTCGCGGTCAATTGCGTGAGCTGTCGCTGTGCTCGCATGGCTTGATACCCACGCAATACCGTTGTCACCAGTCGAACCGGCAGGCGCAGCGCCCCGAGCGCCGAGCCTGCCACTGCTGCGGCGGAAATCCCCTGCCGGCGTGCCCGCACCACCGGATCCGTCCGCGCGCTATGGGTGAGCACCAGCGTGCCGACCTCACGACCGCGAGCGATCAAGGACGATAACGGCCACCTCTGCCTCGCCGGACTCTGCCTCGCCGGACTCGCGAGAGCCACACCGGCTACATCGGACTCGCTGAACAGCGCGCGTCCGATCGCCGAGGCTCGCCTGCCATCGGCCAGCGCGTGCGACAGCTGCAGTACTGCCACCAGCGCGGACCCATCTCCTGGTCCCGGCGCATCGACGATTCCGCGGAACACATGCAAGCGCCAAGGACGCACGGCGGCGTCGACGCCGGTACCGAGCAGTTCGCCGAGCGCTTCCAGCAGATGCGACCAATCAGGTTTCACCAGTTGATGTTCCATGAATTGCTCGGCGGCGAATCCGCAGTACGCCCAGGAAGGATAATCGATATCCGCTGGCAGTTCGCGGAGATGGACCCGCAGGTCGGGGATGCGCGCACTGCGTTCGACGACCACGGCGCGCAGTTCCTCGGTGGGTTGTCCGCGATCGGTGAAGCAGTACAGCAGAAATATGTCGTTGCGGGTGCGTTCCGATAACCAGTATATGGTCGCGTCCTGCGGTGCTATCGCGCTCACGAGTAGGACGATATCGACTCCGTGGCGAGCCCTCGGCACACCAGGACACATACATACGATCTTGTTTCACAATTCGCCGGAGAAACCCATCGATTCCACCATGTAGCTCTGCTACCGTCTGTAGTAGGGGGCGGGTAGCGCTCTCAGGAGGGCGGAGTGTCGGTCATGGCTGTGGATTCGACTTCCACGATCACCGCGCAAGCCAGCGAGGCGGATGAGCGGTATCGTGCCGCGGCGTTCGCGAAGCGGTCGATCAATAAGGTCTTTCCGACGCATTGGTCGTTTTTGTTGGGG
>NZ_JBJZOO010000009.1:0-149624 GCF_047200775.1 Nocardia spongicola
ACTAGCTGTAGGGCGCGTACCCGCGAGAAGCCGGAGGATGCCGAGGAGGACGTCAAGAGTATCGAACGCGCGTCAGCCCGCACCCATGGCAGGATCGAGTCTGTGACGAGCCCTCACATTCCGTCGGTCACTGTGGAGCACGTGCCTGCTGAATTCGACAACGTACCGGTGCCTGCCGCCGCGCTGCGACCGATTCTGCTGGATATCCGTGAGATCGAAGAGTGGCAGCTCGGGCATGCCCCTGGTGCGGTCCATATCCCGATGGTCGAGGTCCCCGCGCGAATCGAGGAACTGGACTACGACGCGGATCTCTATGTCGTCTGCAGGCAGGGTGGCCGTTCCCTGCGGGTGGTCGAATACCTCACGCATATCGGCTACGAAGCCATCCAGGTCAGTGGCGGCATGGTGGCGTGGCAGCGGGCAGGACGTCCATTGGCCGCCGAGGGTGACCACGAGGCGAAGATCTATTGACGAGAGAACGAGGTGCGCGGGTGAGTACAGTAGTGCAGCCGTGTGCGCGCTGCGGTGCGCGCTGGAGCGTGCAGGGGGCGCCGATGCACTGGTGTCCGCGCTGCCGCGGTGTGCTCCTTTCGCCCGCGCCGATCGATGCCCCTGCCGAACGCCGTAACTACCGTTGGGTGGCACGTGTTCCGGAGCATCGCACCCACCATGCGCGGGTACCCGTTCGTCCGGCTACCGGGGCGCGGCCGCCCCGCTACACCAGTATTCCTCGTTGGGGATTGCACGATCCACGGCCGCAGGCCGCGGT
The DNA here is from genome assembly GCF_047200775.1 of Nocardia spongicola. Taxonomy (NCBI): domain Bacteria; kingdom Bacillati; phylum Actinomycetota; class Actinomycetes; order Mycobacteriales; family Nocardiaceae; genus Nocardia; species Nocardia spongicola. The sequence goes on from NZ_JBJZOO010000009.1 coordinate 770, forward strand.
GGCCCCGCGCCAGCCACTCAGCGCATTGACCGGTTCCGTGACTGGACTGTTGGTAACGACCGCGGTGCTCTTCGCGCTCGCGGCACTCGCCGAAGTAGGACGTTATCTGGTTCTGTTGCGCAATCGGACGCGCCTGATCCCTTCCGCGGTGCTGTACACCTCGGATGCGTTCGTTATCGGCGCCGGAGTACTCGCGCTCGTGTTCGCGCTGGTGGCGGCCGTGGCTGTACTCGGAAAGCTGATCGAGATCAGGAGGGCGGCGTATGCCGAGGCAGGACGCCGCGATCCGCGTTCGCCGCGAGCGCTCGCGTTCGGCTGCCTGGTACCAGTGGTCAACCTGCTGTGGCCGATGGTTTTCTTGAGCGAGGTCGCCGCATTGCGGGATGATCCCCGATCGCGGCGTGCGATCCGGATCTGGTGGGCGGCCTGGCTGTTCGGTGGTGGTATGGCGGTGGCAGGGCTCTTGTGGCGGACCGCGGATTCGTTGCAGGCCGAGGCGGATGGGGTGTTGTTCACCGCGCTCATCGACGTGGTGGCCGCCACCGTCGCGCTGTCCACCCTCTGGACGTTGCGGACGATCGAAGGGCGTGATCTGCGCGGCAGGCGCCGGATCGAACACCGCTGGCTGATCGCGGTCGACCCCATCGTGCCGGTGATCGAACCGGTCCATCCCGGTGACCACGACCGCACCGCAGGCCCTGTGCTCGCCGAGGCGCCCGCTACCCCCGCGACAGAAACCGGTGTCGAGAACCGTGAGCAGGAGGAGGTTATGGCCAAGTGAGTCAGGGCAGTCGCGCGCCGTTCGTCGTCGCGCACCGAGGCGCATCGGCGGCGCAACCAGAACACACGCTCGCTGCCTACGAACTGGCACTCCGAGAAGGTGCTGATGGGGTGGAATGCGATGTCCGGTTGACCAGGGACGGACATCTGGTCTGCCTGCACGACCGCACAGTCGACCGGACATCCTCGGGCAGTGGGCTGGTCAGTGAGATGACACTGGAGGAACTGCGGGCACTCGATTTCGGCGCCGATGGCTCGCCTGCCCAGGTGCTGACCCTCAGTGAACTCATCACCTTGGTGCTGGATTGGCGAAGCAGGCCGACCAAGCTGTTCATCGAGACCAAGCATCCGGTCCGCTACGGCGCATTGGTGGAGAACAAGCTGCTCGCCGAGCTCCAGCGATTCGGTATCGCCACCCCAGCCTCGGCCGACCATTCCCGCGCCGTAGTGATGTCCTTCGCGGCGACGGCGGTCTGGCGTATCCGTCGCGCCGCGCCGCTATTGCCTACCGTTCTGCTCGGCGAGTCGTCGCGCTACCTCGGCGGTTCCGCCGCGACGACGGTCGGCGCCACAGCGGTCGGCCCCTCGGTGAAGACGCTGCGCGAACATCCCGAGCTGGTCGACAAAGCCGCCGCGGCGGGACGGGCCACCTACTGCTGGACCGTCGATGAATCCGACGATGTGCGGCTATGTGCTGATCTAGGCGTCAGCTGGATCGCCACCAATCACCCCGGGCGCACAAAATCGCTGCTCAGCGCGGCCTGATCGATCCAGGCCCGCTGAACCTGTTGTATTCGGATACTCCTGGGAATTCTTTTCGGAGCGGCCGTGGCGCGCGCTCCGTAGTGAATCGCACCCTGTAGGTTGGCTCTTCGTGGGTAAGAGCAAGCGCAATAGTCCTAAGCCCGGCGGGAATCGGGCGCAGCGTCTGGCCGAGCGGCGGGCAGCGCTGGAGCAGGCGGCGCAGGCCGTCACACGTCCGTTTCAGGGCTTGGCCGCGGAGTGCGACCTGGTCGCACTCCGCGAGTTCGTTCCTTCGGCCACTGCGCAGCTGACGTTATCGCCCGCGGTCGCACCCGAGCGTCCGGTTGTGCTGGCCACCGTGCTGCCCGGTGCGGTGGCCGCGCTGGTGCGTGCCGGTGCTGAGCCGAGTGGTTACGTCGGCGCGCAGGTGCAGTTCCAGAGTGCTGATCCGGCCACCGATCTGGCTGCCGCGATTCTGTGGACACAGTCCGCCGAGCCCGGCGATTCGCTGACTTCTACGGAGAGTGCGGCAGGCGGCCCGAAGCTGGCCGAGGTCATCGATCCCACCGCTACCTTGGATCTGACTGTCCACCAGGACTTCGACTGGTGGGTTCCGGCAGGTGTCGAGCCAGATCCGCAGGTCGCGGCGACTATCGAACAGGCAAAGCAGGCGATCATGCCTTCGGCGCGGCTCGGTCTGGACGCGGAGGCGATCGGCGCGGCCTGGTGGGTGGACGCAGGTGAGAAGGCGCATATTCGCTGGGTCCGGCCCGAGGACGAGGACGAGCTGATGCTCGCCCTGGCCCGTCTGCACGCCAGCGGCGGCCTGCACCTCGGTGAGGGCTCCCGGTTTGCCGGCTCGTTCCGCACCCACGGTGTGCTCGTTCCAGTGTTCGACTTGGACCGCGAGCGGCATCCTGACGAATGGGTGAAACCGGCCGTGGAATTCGGCGCTCGACTGGGCGAGGCGTTGGCCAGTGCTGAGCCGTTGACGGCTGACGAGCGGCGTTCGCGCGACGGCTTGCGGTCGCGGCAGATCACGCTGCGCTGAGCACAGGTTTCTCCGAGAATTTGTGAAAAACCATAGTTTCTCATCGATATCTGGGTTAGATTCTCAGTTACCGCCACAGCAGGCGGGAGGTGAGGGCATCCTTACCAGATTGATGAGGAAGTAGGGAATCATGGAAAACATCCTGCTCAAGCTGTTGCTCAAGCAATTGCTCAGCTCCATGAGCGGATAGGGTAGCCCCCCCGCACGCGGTGGCGGGTCCGGTTCGTCAGGTGCCGAACTGGGCCCGCTTCTTTTTTGGTGGTTTGTGGTCGGTTGGTGGTTGTGGTCGGAGGTTTTCACCCGCTGTGGTGGGTACCGGAGATGCGGTTGAGGTGCCGTTCGGCACTGCTGTGCTCACGGTTGTTGAGCGGTGTTCGAACGATGAGCGTGGTTGCCTCGGGTCCATCCTGACCGCTCGCGCACCCAGAAGATTCTCAGGGAACTCTGTGCGGAATCATAGTTCGGCCGGGTTGGGTTCTTATTGCCACCGCAATAAAGTGGTATGTGACCGGTGTTATGTGAGGACGTATCTACCGAACTGATGGGGAAGTAGGAAATCGCATGATTTCTGATCTGGGCTATATGAATTTTCGATTCGCTGTTCGGCAATTTTTTTGATGCGCTGTTCGGTTCACTATTCGCTTCATGAGAAAATAATTCCACTACTCGGATGCGGCGACGGGACCAGCTCTTCACATGAAGAGCTGGTCCCGTTTCGTTCGGTTGGTCGAGGCGCTGGATGCGGTGTTCGTCTCGGGATGGTCGCCGGATGTGGGTCGAGGTGTCTGCCGGTGCTGCATCGTCGGTGACCAGGGGGTCGTTTTCGGGTACCGCCCTGCGGCTGGGGTAGCTCTCGGCGCTGCGCCCAGAAGATTCTCAGGGAACTCTGCGCAGAATCATAGTTCGGCCGGGTTAGGTTCTTATTACCACCGCATCTGATGGTGCGGAGCCGGTGGTATGTAAGGACGGCTTTACCTAACTAACGAGGAAGTAGGAAATCGCATGAGCTCTAGTCTTTCCGGGACATTTTTCGATTCGCTGTTCGGCAATCTCTTCGAGTCGCTGTTCGGTTCACTGTTCGCTTCATAGGAAAATAAGAGCGCTACTCACATGCGTTGACGAGTCCAGCTCTTCATCTGAAGAGCTGGACTCGCGCTTTCTTTTGTTTTCTGTCGGTAGTGACACCGTCAGAGGGTGCCGCCTGCTGTGCTGGGGGCACCGGAGGTATCGCGGGGGGCGCTCATCTCCCTGGCGATGAATTCTTCCAGGTCGAACAGATTCGATCCGGCACGGTCGGCGATGGTGAGCAGGGTGGTCATATTGGCGACTTCTTCGACTTGTTCCTTGAGGAACCATTGCATGAACTGCTCGCCGAGGTAATCGCCTTCTTCGCGGGCGGTGCTCGCCAGTCGGATGATTTGCTCGGTGACAGTTTTCTCCTGGGCGAGTGCCAGCGCGATCGGTTCGCGGGCGTTCTCGAATCGAGACTTGGCTGCGTCGACCCCGGAGATTTCGATGCTGAGATCTCGGTCCAGGAAGTACTGCACGATCATCATGGCGTGATTACGTTCTTCGACCGCTTGCGCGTAGAACCGCTTGGCCAGCTGCGGCAGGTCCGCATTGTCGAACCATACCGCGATGGCTATGTACTGATGCTCGGCGTTGAATTCCTGCCGGATCTGGTCGTGCAACAGACTATGGAATTTGCTGCGAGAGGATTCCGGATGGCTTGACATAGGAATTACATTAGCCTCGACAGAGCCGCCTGTCATCCAAGTGCAGCCTTATTGAGGGTAGTGTTTCCTGACTAAGGATAGTGCAACCTTATCAAGGCTAGTATTACCTTATCGAGGGTAGTGCAGCCTAATTATTCTGCATAGCGCCCGCCATCTTGGGCGCAGTGATATCGCTGCGCACTTGCGTCCGTAGCTCGCGCGCGACGAATTCTTCGACCTCGAACAGCCTTCCGTCGGCGCGGTCGAGCACGGCCAGTAGCCGGTTCATCTCGGCGACGTTCTTCATCTGTTCTTCGGCGAACCATTGGATGAATCGTTCACCCAGATAGTCACCGGATAGGCGGGCTGAGCGGGTCAGGTCGCCGATCCGGGTGCTGCAGGTCTGCTCGGTCTGTACCAGGAATGCTGTCGCGGCGTGTGGGTTGTCGAAGGTCGACCGAATATCGCCCAGTCCGCCGATGCGCACCTCGATATCCCGATCGAGCAGGTACTGCGTCATACGCAAGGCGTTCGCGTACTGTTCGCGCGAGCGGACATAGGTGTGTCCGGCCAGTTGCGGTAAGCGATTCGAATCGAAGTACACGGCGGCGGCGAGATATTGCTGGGCGGTAGTGAACCAATGACCGATCTGGGTGCGCAGCAAGTCAGGGAAGGACTGGGCCACATCGGTGTCCGGCATAGCCTCGACGCTACCTGGTCAGTAGGTCTTCCGGGACGGGTTGGTCTTGGGCCAGCGCGTCGAAGAATCGGCTCGCCTGGGTTTTGTCCCACAACAGGACATTGCCGCTTTCGGTGTCGGTGGAACCACTGATCGGCACCGTTGTGGTGATGGTGCCACCTTTCAGTGCCCAAGCCAGTCTCGCGAGGTCCCAGATGTGGTCGCCGTTGTCGACCTTCAACGATCGCGCGGTGTCCGAAGCCATCGGCCATAGTTTGAACGGATTGGCCAGGGTGGCACTGCTGGTCGCTTTCTGCAGCAGGGCGGTCAGGAAAATCCGCTGGTTGTTCATTCGGTCCAGGTCAGCGCGCGGAGTAGCTCGGCTGCGCACGAAACCGAGTGCTTGAGGTCCGGTCAAGCGCTGACAACCTGCGGGCAGGTCGATGCCGGCGAGTGGGTCGTCGATCGGTTCCGGTAGACAGACATCGATGCCGCCGAGGGTGTCGACCACATCGGCGAATCCGCCGAAACCGATCTGTGCGTAATGGTCGATGCGCAGACCGGTGGCGATCTCCACGGTCTGGACGAGCAGCGCGGGACCACCGAAGGCGAATGCGGCGTTGAGTTTGTCCCTGCCGTAACCGGGGACGCTGACATAGGAATCGCGCGGCAAACTGACCAGGGTGCTCTGGCCCGACGCGGGGATGTGCACCAGCATGATCGTGTCGGTGCGCTCGGGGCCCATATCACCGCCGGTAGCGAGTTCCTGTTCCTGTGCCGAGGTCAGCCCGTCGCGCCCATCGGAGCCGACCAGCAGCCAGTTCGTCCCTGGTGTGTCGCCGATTCGCTGGGTGTAGTTCGCCAACGCGGGGACGCGGTCGAGGGAGCGGTCCAGCTGAATGACAGCGTAGGCGGCGGCAAGTACCAGTATCAGCAGGATCACCGACAGCCAGCGGAAAGGGTGGCGTTTGCGGCGTGGTCGCGGTGCCGGGGACGCTCGTTTACCGCGCCGGGATGGTCGTGACGGCCCTTCGCGATACGGCCGCGGTTGTTGCCGCGGCGCGCGTGGTGGACCGCTGTCGTAGCGGACCGGACGCTGGGCGGGCGCGTGGGGTGGCCCCGCTCGGTGCGGTGCCGCACGTTGGATGGGGGCGTGCGTGCCCGCCGGTGGCGGTGGGCGCAGTGGCTGTTGTGGTGGAGCCTGTGAGTACGCCAGTGGTGGTGCGTAAGGGTCGGGTGCTCCGTCCCGGCGCAGTACCTGAGTGGGCTCGGCGGGTGGCGGACCGCCTTGGCCGGGCATGCGGCGCCGCATCGGGGGTTCGCCGGGCCTGCGAGGTGGCGGCATCCGGCGCGGCTGTGCGTTGCGCTGGGGGTTGTCGCCGTTCATCACCAAGACTCTACTTATCGGGTGTTGTCGATGCCGTGCGCCGGAGCGGCCGCGGCCTGTTATCTGATTCGCCGAGCGGACCGGGACGTTACCGGCCGCCATGGCACAGTCGCATTACGGCAGCCACGAAACATGATCGTGCAATACCGTGTAGCCGATGTAGGCGATCGCGTCGATCGCCGCGTGGGCGAAGATCAATGGCCACAGCCGGTTCGTCCGCTGCCAATAGCGACCGAAGATCAGGCCCATGACAAGGTTACCGAATCCGCCGCCGAGCCCCTGGTATAGGTGATAGCTGCCACGTAGCAGTGCCGAGGTCAGTAGTGCGGTGTTCGCCGACCAGCCGAGCCCGCGTAGCCGGGTGAGCAGGAACGCCACCACGATGATCTCCTCGGCTAGTGAGTTCGCGCAGGCAGACAGGATCAATGCCGGTAATCGCCACCAATAGTCACCGAGTGAGGCGGGCACGATCGTCACACTGATTCCCATGGCGTGCGCGCCGAGATATAGGGCCAGGCCCGGTACGCCGATGACAGCGGCGAGCGCAATGCCTGGCAGTACGTCTGTACGCCAGCGGATCCGATTCGCCAGTCCGATCACTCGTGGTGCGATGCCGCCGCGCCACAGCAGGTAGAGCCCGAGTGCCGCCCATCCGGTCAGTCGCAGCACTCCGAGCAGCTGATAGAGCAGATCGATGGTTGACTGGGCGGAGCGTGACGGGTTCAGTGCGACGGTCCGTCCCCCGACTCCTCCCGGTGCGAGCGCGCTTTCCACCAGAGAGAGCACGGCGCTGAGCCCGCTGAGCCCGAACGTGACGAGTAGCACCACGAGAATCTCGAGCGTGTTCCTGAGTCGCTCTCGATCTGCCGGCTCGGCCGCGTCTCCCGCGGCACCGGACTCCACACGCATGGGTCGAATCTATTGCGTTCGCGGTATGGGTGCGCAGCGGGCCTACGGCAGATCAACTGTTGTGCCGGATCAACCGCCGCGTAGACCGCTCCGGAGCGGGCAGCCTGCCAGGATGAGTACGGCGCGGCTGAGTGTTTCGATACTGTCGGCCGGTGCGCCGAACGGCAGACGGAAGTCGTGGTCGCTGTGCGGCCCTTCGATGCGAAGAGTGAGGCCGTAGCGGTCGATGGCCAATGGGTACACGATGCCGTGGCGAAGGCGCGCGGGTAGATGGCGGGCCAGCCGCGCCATGATATCGGCGTGGTCGGCGTGCATATGCTGCAGCCATGCGGATTCCATGCCACAGAACGGGTCCGGCAGCGCTCGCCGCAATTCGTCGTTGTGCACCGATTCCGCTCCGGTCGAGTCGGCGACCACGGCGGAGCTGATCACCAGTCGTAGCAATGTGGCGCCGAAGCCGACATCGAGTAGTTCGGGATGCGGGTGCTCCGCGGCCACTTCGTCGGCCAGCGTGCGTTGCTCCGGTCCTGGCACTGCGTGCACCCGGCCGCGTAACCAGACCAGTGTGCGCACCGGTTCGCGCAGCGGTAAGGGCGCGTGGTCGGTGAGTTCGAGTACCCCGTGCGCTCCGTGTTCGTCGGAATCGCCCGTCAGAATCTTTGCGGCCGAAGTGGCAGGCACTGCGATGACGGCGTCGCCGCACTGTCGCATGTGGTGTACCGAGACCGGCGTCGGGTCCATGCCAGGTACCGCCAGCACCGCGTGTTCCGCATGGGCGCATGCGTTGCGCACCCGTTCGGCGGTGGATGGTGCGGCAGGCGGGGCCGGACGCGGCATACGAACCTCCGTGAGGTGAATGATGTGTTCAAATAATTAGGTTAACCTAACCTAAGGCACCTGGATGAGGCTGTGCAAGCCTCTTGTTCGAAATGAACGACTACGAGGCGGGGCGAGCAAGGTTGTTACCGTGGGGATGTGTCGGAAAAGGTGGAAACCGGGGAACCGGTAATGGTGATGTTGTCGACGCCACCACGACGGAGTCTGGTCGATGGATTGGTCCGTGCTCTCGGGCCGAGTACTGCGGTGCCGATCGTGGAACTGGACGTACCGGACCCGGGGATCGCCGAATTTCTCGCATATGTGGCACATACCGATACCGGTTTCATCGCGCGTACGTCGTCCGGTACGCGTGCCGTGGCCATCATCGCGGCCACGGCAGCCGCGCTGTGCGGTGACGATATTCGCGCGGCCCTGCACAACCCCGATATTCCTTTTCTGAGTTCACTGAAACCACCGGCTGTCGAAGCGGTTCGGTCGGTACTGCTCGCCATCGAGACCGAGGACATCGACCAGGTGATCGCCGCGCTGCGCCCGCTGAGCGCCACCTGAACCCACGCCAGGCGAACGCCGAACATGCCGGAGGATGAGCCTGCCGTGGCAATCCGCGCACAGCGCCGGTATGCGCGCAAGTAATCTCGTAACCGTGCCGCGAATCGCGTACTTCGGGCCATCCGGAACCTTCACTGAGATGGCCCTCGCTCAGTTCGAATCCTCGGGAGCTTTCCACGGGCCCGTCGAGCGGGTCGCCGCGCCCAGCCAAGGGGCCGCATTGGATTTGATTCGTTCCGGCGAGGTGGATGGGGCGGTGGTGCCCATCGAGAGTTCCGTCGAGGGGTCGATCTCGGCGACGCTCGACTCGCTGGCGATCGGTCCGCGTCTGCAGATCATTGCCGAGACCGAACTCGAGGTGAGCTTCACTATCCTCGGCAGGCCGGGAACGACACTGCCGGATGTGCGTACCCTCGCCGCATACCCGGTAGCCGCTGCCCAGGTGCAGTTGTGGGTAGCGCGGCATGTGCCGCAAGCGCGACCCTACCCGGCGGCATCCAATGCCGCCGCGGCCGAAGATGTGGTGGCTGGTCGTGCCGATGCCGCTGTCTCGACCGCACTGGCGGGGGAGCGTCTCGGGCTGATCGCACTGGCTTCCGGCGTGGCCGACCATGAACAGGCGATCACGCGTTTCGTACTGTGCACCCGCCCGGTGGTGGCACCGCGGGCGACCGGAGCCGATCGCACCTCGATCGTGCTGGAACTGCCCAATGAGCCGGGTTCGTTGATGCGCGCGTTCGCGGAGTTCGCCACCAGGGGTATCGATCTGACCAGGATCGAGTCCCGACCTACCCGAATCGTCAAGGGCACTTACCGTTTCTATATCGACTGTGTCGGCCATATCGACGATACGGCGGTGGCCGAGGCGCTCAAGGCGCTGCACCGCACCGCACGGATTCGTTTCCTCGGATCCTGGCCTGCTACCGCGGCGTCCGGTACGCCGCCACCATCGGACGAAGAGGCAGCGGAGTGGCTGCTTCAGCTGAGAAAGGGGATGGCGGACCTATGACCGGCAGGTTGATTCTGGTCCGGCATGGGGAGACCCAAGGCAATGTCGCCAAACTGCTGGATACCAGGGTGCCGGGGTTGCCGCTGACCGAACGCGGTGCGGCACAGGCGAAAGTATTCGGCGAGAGCCTGCTCCGGCCACCGAGAGCACTGTTCTCCTCGGAAGCCTTACGTGCGCGGCAGACGGCCCGCTACATCGAGGCGGCGACCGGTGTGGCTGCCATGGTGCTTGCGGGCCTGCACGAGGTGCAAGCCGGTGATCTGGAAGGCGCGCATACCGAAGAAGCGCATCAGACCTTCCAGCGGATCTATCGAGCTTGGCACGAAGGTGATCTCACAATGCGAGTGCCGGGTGGGGAATCCGCCCGAGATGTTCTGGACCGCTTTCTCCCCGCGATCGCGGAGTTACGGGAGACCTATCTGTCGCCGGACGGCGCTGAGGGCGACGTCGTGCTGGTCAGTCACGGCGCCGCCATGCGCCTGATCGGACGGCAACTCACCGATGTGCAACCACCGTTCACGACCAACAACCATCTGGACAACACCGAGACCATCGAGCTGGTCCCGACATCAGGCGATGGCTGGCAGTGCATTCGCTGGGGCAGATTCACACCGCCGTTCGGATACGAGGTCGCGCCGACCTCGGATGACCCGATGGGGTGAGCAAGCGACCGGATGAGGTCGGCAAGCTCGGCAGCCGTGCTCAGGAGAGTTTCGGATTCTGGGGAAAATCCTCGCGTTCCGGTAGTGCGGCGATGAGGTCCTGCAGCGCTGTCCGCAGGCGTGCCGGGGTTCCGCTGCTCAGTGAGGTCCACTTCGTGCCGTCGTCGGATTTACTCGCGGTTGCCAGGAATCTACCTGCGCGCGTATTGAATACGGCGATGTGGTTATCGGTTGTGTCTCTGGTGCCGTCGCCGTACATCACGCCGATGATCTCGGCATACGAGTGAATCTCTACCAAGGCAGAAGCCAGCGTCTTCGCATCATGTGCCGGGTTGCCGACCCGTGCCAGCCGTTCCGCGGTGGCCGCGGCATCGCCGGTGTCGCCGAAGATCACGGCGAGCTGTTCGGTCGGGGCGTTCAAACCGTAGAGCTCGAGCGGTTCGGTAGAGCCGAGTGCCGCGATCACTGTGCCGGGCAGATCGATTCCCGCTTCATCGATGACGTAGGAATCCTGCCCGCGAAGAGCGACGACCGCGAGGTCGACACCTTTCGCCAGGCAGAATCGGCTTACGTAGCCATCGACTATCAATCGCAGCGCGATGACCCAGTGTGGCCGGTTCAGCGCGCGTAGCCGATTCTCCAGATCGCGGTGCACTACATCGTCATCGAGTAACTCTCGCTGCGTCAAAGATTCGGCGGCCGCGGCCATCGCGGTACGGTGATCGGCCGGGTTGTCATAGCGACTCCTGGCGTTCAGTACCACCGGGACCTCGATCTCCAGTTTCTCCACGAGATACTGCATCTCGTCGAGCGAAAGGACGATCGATTCCAGCGTCGATGGGCCGCGGCCCGCACCGAGTACGGTCACTCGGCTACCCCGTTGCGATCCCCGCCGTCCCCGCCGATAACTCCCTCGGCGATGAGCCTGCCATCGCTGAAATGTTCGTTCGACCGCAGGTAGTCCAGGCCGGTGTGCTCGGTCTCATCCTCCCCAGCACTGCGCGCCTGCCTGCCCAGCAGGGGATTTCCACTACCCGCATGTGCCACTCTGGCCGGTGTGGTGTCGGACCGGCCGACCATCGCGGTCTCCTGCATCGGTGCGGAACCGGCGCCGATGATGCCGCCCATGCCCCAGCCTTCCGGGAGCTTGAGGGAGCCGCTGCTCATACCAGCCGAAGATCCGGTACCGGAGAACGACACTGTGCGGGTCGAGGTGCTACCACCGGTGGTGGCGCCACCGACGGCGGCCGTGCCTGCACCCGTAGCCATCGGCGGCATACCGGACATTGTGGGAGCGGCGGGGGTACTCGTCACCGCTGCGATCGCGCCACCAGCGACATTTCCGACTGTGGACACGCCTGTGGTGGCGATCGAGCCGACCGCTTGGGCGGCCTGAGTGGCGGCGGTGGCGACACCGGGGTTGTTCAAGAACGCCTGTGTGGCGGCGATGGCGGTCCGGATCGGGTCGACCGGGACTCCGGTCCTTGCTTCCGCTGTTTGCGCGGGCTCGGCTGTTCCCGCGCCTTCGGCGATCGATGGCGGCGTCATGAACTCGGCCGGGGTCGCGACCATAGCGCTCGTGGCCGCCTCGTAGGTCTCCATGACCATCGCGGCGCGCATATCCATGAGATGCCTCGCCACCTCCGCTGCCTCGAAGGCGCCGGACATCACCCCCGGCGGGTTGGCCGATGCGGCCAGGGCGGCGTTGACGGCCGCTATCTCGGGCGGGCTCGGCATAGCCAACGCGGCGACGTTGTACGCGGTGGCATTCGCCGATGCCTTCGCGCTCATCGCCGCGGCTTGGACGCCTTGCTGTTCGGACCAGCCGAGGAAGCCCGTGAGCTTGCTCAGCGCGGCGATACCGTTGACGCCCTGCATACCGATGCCGAGCTCGGCCATCACCCTGGCGATGGTCGCTGTCGCGTCGACCCAGGTGGCGGTGAGCCCACCCCATGCGGTGGCGGCGGCCGAGATCGGAATCGCGTGCGCGCCAGCGTGAAGGGTGGCCGAATTGACCTCCGATGGCCTGGCGGCCCAGATGACCCCGGTGATTCCTGCAACCATGTTCGTCTTCTCCCCTGAATAAGTGCTGCTGACAGTTCTCGGTGCCGGAGCTACACCTGAATGGCGCCGATGCCGGCGGCGCGCACCACATCGCCGGCGACATGCTGGGCCAGCTGCGAGCGCAGCGTCGCCGCGGCGTGGTGGCACTCCGCGATGGCCTGCGCGATGGCGCGGTCGTGTGACATCGCCCCCTGGTTGAAATGATTCGCGGCGAGCAGCGAGACCTCCTCCGAGCCGGAGGGAAGCACATGGGTCGCAGGCGCGGTTATCGCCGCGGCGGCGGCCAGCCGTTCGGCGACGAGGTCCAGCTCGGCCGCGGCGGCGAGGATGGTTTCCGGTGCGATCAGTACATGTCCGACCATGACTCGACTCCTTCTAGTGGCGTTGCGGCGGAACCACGAGAATTCCCCCTTCGAGTGATAGGACGCGATAGCAACGCGATCGGTTCCATCGAATCCCCAACTTCTTCGATCTCTCTGCCGATTACACACTGACAGCGTGGTATACGCAATACGGTCCAGCCGGTGCTAGCCCCAACCCAATTGGTGCAGGCGCTCGTCGTCGATTCCGAAATGGTGTGCGATCTCGTGGATTACGGTGATCGCCACTTCCTCGACGACCTCGGCCTCTTCGGTGCAGATATCGAGGATCGCGTCGCGGTAGATCGTCACGGTATCGGGAAGCGCTCCGCCGTAATGGCTGTCGCGTTCGGTGAGCGCGATACCGTGATAGAGCCCGAGCAGGTGCGGATCTTCCGGATTGCGCGGCTCGATCAGCACGACGACGTTATCGATCGCGCGAGCCAGCTCCGGCGGGATGAGATCCAGTGCATCGCCGACCAATTCCTCGAATCGGTCGGCGGACATCGAGACGGACATCGCTGTTCGATTACCTCGGTCGCGGCTCGGGCTGAGGGGGCAATGGCGCGGCACCGGGAAGCGGCGCGGGCGTGGAGCGCCCGTTCTTCGGGGGTGGTATCGGCGCCTGGCCGTTGATCAGGATATCGCCCTTGGCCGAACCGACGATCGGTGCGAAACCTTCCCGGTCGGTGCCCTTACCGATCATGCAGTTCAGCTTGTGGCTGCCTGCCATCCAGCTGCGGGCGTCGATGTAGTCGAAGAACATGGTCAGCGTTTTGTCGCGGATCACATCCGGGCCGCCGAGATAGTCCGGCGCGGTGCGGGTGCACTCCTCGTTCATGAACTTGTCTTGTTCCTCTTTCGGCGGTGGAGTGCTGTCGAAGCGGGTGCCGAGGTCGATGGTGGAGACGATCTCAACGGCGTGCGGCTGTGCGCAGTCCACCGGATCGGTGGGCAGGTTCTGATTGATGCCGAGGCAGACACCTGGTTCGTACACCTTGGACTGGTCCTGTTCGGTGGCGCTGCCTGTCGTGAGGGGGGTGGTGCCCGTTTTAGTCGCGCCCTGCAGCCCGCAATGTAATGTGCGGTCGCCGTGTTTCCAGGCTTCCTGGCTGGGGTACATCAGCTGGACAAGGTACTTGCCCTGCGGATCGAAGCGACCGCCCAGGTATTTCTGTACGGCGGGCACGCAGTGCTCTTCTTTCAACTCGGTGGCCCGCAGTACATCCGGTGCCCGTGATCCAGGGCCGAATTCCTTGCCCGGATATCTGCTCAGGTCGATCTCGGCCGCGACCTCGAACTTGTGTTCGTTGGAGCAGTTCACCTCGAACAGATCGGATCGGTCGGGCTTGCTCCAGCTCAGACAGTCGCCCATGGCCGCAGCGCTGAGTTCTTTGTCGAGCATGGTCTGTACCGGTGCGCCGGGCGGGTGTGCTTCCAGGTTCTTCTTGCTGTCGAACCCGGTCAGAAACAAGGTCACCATGGCCGCGATCACCGCACCGGTAGCCACCGCGATCAGGCCCCAGCGTACGGTGGGCGCCGATAGGTGCAGATCGACCGAGCGGCGTAGCACCGCGCGTGACGATGCCCCGCGCCTTGGCGCGCGGGGAAACGGAGATGGTTGTTCGGTGGGCATCGCGGTCCATCATGGCAGTGACTGTGTCCCGGTGCCACGATCTGACCGATCGGGCGGCAATCCGCGCGCGTCGGCTCAGCCACGCAGGGCCGACAGGAAGATGCCTGGCAGTTCGGCTGGGTTGGGGTCGGCGTAGAACTCGGTCAGTTTGCGTGCGGTGTTCGCGGCGGTGGGATTGTCGACGAACCATGGCGGTTTCGGGGTGAGGGCGAATTCACCGTGGAGCAGCGATCGAGGTGCGGGCCGGAAGGGGCCGCGTACTACCGTGCGCTCCACATCGTCCAGCAGGAGGGCATTGTGCACTACACCGATTCCACTCTGTACGTCGTCCAGGGTGTGCCCGGGGAAAGCGCCCCAGACAGCGCGCGGTGTGAGGAAGCCTGCCCCGGTCCAGGTGTTCACGGCGATCGTGCCATAGCGCAGCCGCTCGATCGCGCGGTCGAAGGCGATGCCGAGCCTGCGGATAGTCGCAGGCGGCGCGATGATGTTGGCGCCGAGCGTTCCGGCCAGTTCGGTGTTCGCGAAGTCCACCGCGCGCTGCAGGAACTCGCCACCGGTGCCGGGTAGCTCCACCACGCCGAGTACCGGTGCGAAATATTCTGTGCGCAGCAGCGGGGTTTCGGTGTGTGGTAGTTGCTCGACCAGCACTCGGCCCGCGCCGAGGCGCTCGGCCTGCGGATATGCCGCCAGTGCGGCGGCGACCCTCGAGTCGCTGCCCGGGTAATACGCCTTACGATGGGGTGCCCGTGCCATGGCCAGCCGCAGTTCGGTGCAGAATTCGTGTTTGCGCTCCCAGCCGGCGCTGAGCACCACTACCTGGGCGGCCACGCAGTTGTAGCCGCCGTTGTGCAGCCGGTGAGTCGCCACGTGCTCGGCCTGATAGCGCAGATCGGCGTCCGACCAGGCGCCTGGCACCACAATGGTCGGTGAGACACCGCCGAGCTCGCTGGTGATCGGCTTGTCCAGCAGTGGCCGGTCGTCTTTCTTTCGTGTCGCTCCCTCCGGTCCGGACCCCCACACGATCGCGTCGTGGGTCTGCGCGCTACCGGTCATGTGCACATGCGCGACATTGTGCTGGTGCACCAGGTAGCCGCCCTGGTCGGCATCGCCGGTGAGGATGCGAAGCACGCCGAGTGCGAGCAACGGCTCGAACACCATCTCGAACACGGTGAACAGCGGATCGGTGATCGGATTGAGTTTCAGCGCGACCACCCGGTTGTGCGCGTACAGCTCGTAGAGCGTGTCCAGCAGCGGAATCGAGGTGATGTTGCCTGCGCCGAGCACGGCGCCGATACCGCCGGTACTGGCCGGGTCCCGCTGGGCGAGCCCGGCCCGTTCGTGCGCTGTGCCTGCGTCGATACCTGGGCGCAGCCATACTTCGCCGCGGAAGCCGTGCAGCAGCAGCCGGTCGTAGACGTCGAACGGAAGGATCGGCACCGCGATCCGCCCACCCGGCGCTTCTGTCAGTGTGTGGCCCGCCAGCGGACTGTGGCCACTGTCCAG
Source organism: Nocardia spongicola (assembly GCF_047200775.1). Lineage (NCBI taxonomy): Bacteria > Bacillati > Actinomycetota > Actinomycetes > Mycobacteriales > Nocardiaceae > Nocardia > Nocardia spongicola. The sequence goes on from NZ_JBJZOO010000009.1 coordinate 16,657, forward strand.
CGCGGTCAGGGTCGCCGAGAGCGCGGCTGTGGCCTGCAGCAGGGCGAACGGGCCCGACATCCATTCTTCGCCTGCCAACGGCGAGTCCGCAGGAAGGCCTTTGACGGCGCATGCGGTCCGTACCCAATCCTCGGCGAAGCGGCCGGTGCGGGCATGGATCTCGTCGAGTAGATCGCGGCGCCGCCGCAGTGGTGTGGCCGCCCACGCCTTCTCGCCCGCAGTGAGGTCGGCCAGCGCATTGTCGATGGCTGTCTCATCAAAAGGAGTGTGCATAAAATCACTATGCGCGCAAATCGCCGCCGATAGGTCCCTTCCTGGGATATCGGCGTGAAGGGCGATTCGTCGACCACTAGGCTGGTTGCCCATGATCGACCTCCGATTCCTGCGGGACCACCCCGACGCGGTCCGCGCCTCGCAGCGTGCTCGCGGCGAAGATCCCGCTCTCGTCGACGCGCTGCTAGAGGCGGATGCGGCGCGGCGTGCCGCGGTGGCCACCGCCGACACATTGCGTGCCGAGCACAAGGCGATGGGCAAACTGATCGGGAAAGCGAGTAAGGAGGAGCGGTCCGCACTGCTCGCGCAGGCGTCCGAGATGTCGGTCAAGGTGAAGGAAGCCGAAACCGCGCAGCACGCCGCCGACGCCGATCTGGATGCCGCGCACCGTGCGCTCTCGAATGTGGTGCAGGAGGGCGCGCCCATCGGTGGTGAGGACGATTACACCCTCCTGCGCACTGTCGGCACCCCGAGGGAATTCGACTTCGAGCCGAAGGACCATCTGGAGCTCGGTGAGTCGCTCGGCCTGATCGATATGGAGCGCGGTGCGAAGGTCTCCGGCTCCCGGTTCTACTTTCTCACCGGCTACGGCGCGCTACTGCAGCTCGGGCTGTTGCAGCTGGCCGCGCAGCGGGCTGTGGCGAGTGGGTTCACCATGATGATCCCGCCGGTGTTGGTACGCCCGGAGATCATGGCGGGTACCGGGTTTCTCGGCAAGCACGCTGCCGAGGTCTACCGCCTCGCCGAAGACGATCTCTACCTGGTCGGCACCTCGGAGGTTCCGCTGGCGGGCTACCACTCGGACGAGATCATCGATCTCGCCGCCGGTCCCAAGCGGTATGTGGGTTGGTCATCGTGTTTCCGCAGGGAGGCGGGCAGTTACGGCAAGGACACCCGCGGCATCATCCGGGTGCACCAGTTCGACAAGGTGGAGATGTTCGTCTTCACCACCCCGGACCAGGCCGACGCTGAGCACCAGCGGTTACTCGGTTGGGAGCAGGACATGCTCGCCGCCATCGAGGTGCCCTACCGGGTGATCGATGTCGCGACCGGCGATCTGGGCAGCTCGGCCGCGCGCAAATTCGATTGCGAGGCCTGGGTGCCTACACAGCGGGCTTATCGGGAACTCACCTCTACCTCCAACTGCACTACTTTCCAGGCGCGTCGTCTCGCCGTGCGCTACCGCGACGAGAACGGAAAGCCTCAGATCGCCGCTACCTTGAACGGCACGTTGGCGACTACGCGTTGGATTGTGGCGATTCTGGAGAATCATCAGCAAGCCGACGGGTCGGTTCGAGTTCCACAGGCGCTGGTCCCGTTCGTCGGAACCGATGTGTTGCGACCGCCGAACTGATTGTCCGCGGCGGATTTCCGGCACACCGGCACTGGTTCGCCATACCGGATTCCGGTGATGTGGCAACCAGCGGGCTTTTCTGTGTCTAGGCTGTCCCCGTGCGAGGAATCGGGTCTCGCGGCGATACCCGAACCCGGGTATCGGCCGTGTCTGCACTGGCGACAGCTATGGTCATGGCTCGGACAACCGGGGCGTTCTACGTCATAGGCGGGGTTCTCGGCTTACTGATCACTGCGATCGCCCCTGGTGCGGAGGGGAATCGACTGTTGGTCGGCGGGGTGGCAGCCATGGTGCTGGTACTCGGTCTCACGCTGCTGGTGTGGGGGCCGCGCCTACCGCATTCGATTCATCACCTCTACCTCGTGACCGCGACGGTATTGGTGACCATCGCGGTGTACGCGTTCCCCGATACGGTGGGGGCGGTCGGTTTCGTGGCGTTCTACGTATTCATCGCGTGTGATGCGGCACTGTTCCTCGTATGGCCGCAGGCGGCGGCGCAGATCGGGGCCGCGGTGCTGCTCTGCTTATCGGTGCTGCCCGCGCGGCCGGTGACACCGGGGTTGCCGTGGTGGTCGGGCCTGATTCCAGCGGGTGTGATCGTTTGCGTCGGTGTTGTCATCGGCATATTGACCCGGATGGCGGCCAAGGCCGATGTCGATGTACTCACCGGTCTGCTCAATCGCCGCGGTTTCGATCGGGTACTCGACACCGCGATCAAGCGGGCGACCAAGACCGGGCAGGGACTCGCGCTGGTACTGGTGGATCTGGACCGGTTTCAGAAGATCAACGACCATCTCGGCCACCGGGCAGGCGATGCCGTCCTGCAGCGGGTGGCCGACACCTGGTCGAAACTCCTGGCCGCCGAACAGGACTTGGCCCGCTACGGGGGTGACACGTTCGCCTTACTGCTGCCGGATACCACGGAACAGGCTGCGATCTTGTTCACTGAGCAGCTGCGCGCGGCGGTGACGACCGGCTGCTCCGCTGGAGTGACTTCCTGGCAGCAGGGCGAATCCGGTTCGTTGCTGGTCAGTCGGGCCGATGTTGGCCTGTACCGGGCTAAACAGGCCGGACGTAACCGGACGGTGCTGGAATCCTCCCGGCAGCTGCCGCTGGCGGTGGAGCTGCGCGAGGCGATCGACCGCGGCGCGCTCGATGTGCACTATCAGCCGATAGTCAGCTTGACCGCAGGTGGCGGTGAGGCGGTTGGCGTGGAGGCGCTGCTGCGCTGGTCGTCCAGCACACAGCCGGATGTCACCACCGAGGGCCTGATCCGCGTCGCCGAGGAATACGACCTCATCGCCGACTTGGACGAACTGGTGCTTCGCCGGGCCTGTACGGACGCAGTCCAGCTGCAAGAGACCTTCGCCCGGCTCGATCTGACCCTGAATGTGAATGTGAGCGGACTCGAATTGGCCGAAGTGGGCTATGCCGACCGGGTGGCGGGCATCCTCGTCGATACCGGATGGCCCGCCGATCAGCTCGTGCTCGAAGTAACCGAGAGCGAGCTGGCCGCGGAGTCACAGACGGCGATCACCAATCTGCGTACCCTGCGGGCCCGTGGAGTACGCATAGCCATAGACGACTTCGGTACCGGTTACTCTTCATTGAGCAGGCTGGCTACCCTCCCCAGCGACATCATCAAGGTCGATCACTCCTTCGTCGCCGCGATCCGCTCCGACTCGCCTGCCCCGCCGCTGCTCGGCGTGATCGCCGCTTTGTCCAGTGCGCTCGACCTGCAGGTGATCGCCGAGGGGGTGGAGACCGAGTATCAAGCCGCCGTGCTCACCGAGCTGGGCTTCGCACTCGCGCAGGGGTACCACTACAGCGACTCGCGTCCGGTCTCCGAGCTGCTCGGCGATCAGGACAGGGCCGCGGACAAGAAACTGGGGGACGAGGATTCGGTGGCCGCCAACGGCTGGGTGCCGTTGACATAATTCGCTTGACGATACGGAGTGCCGATATCCATGATGAGCACCATGCGTATGCTCAGTTACGGTCATTGACTCGGCGCAGCACTGCGCGCGCGGGGGACGGATAGCGCCGCTCCGCTGGGTCTGCGTGCACTGACGGTTCGGGCCGTGCTCTTCAAGAGTGTCGGTGAACTGATTCCCCTCTACGCGCTGTATGCCCTGTTGTTCGCCGAACACGGTATGGGCATGGGGCAGATCTCTGCGCTGTTCGCGATCTGGTCGACAACCTCGTTCCTGCTAGAGGTGCCCTCCGGCGCATGGGCCGACACAGTATCTCGGCGCGGACTGCTTGTGCTGAGTGGTGTGCTGTTGACCCTTGGCTTCACGCTGTGGACAGTGGCGCCTTCTTTCGGCGGGTTCGCCGCCGGTTTCGTGCTGTGGGGCGCGGCAGGTGCTTTGGCTTCGGGTACGTTCGAGGCGCTGCTCTATGACACGCTCGTGGTGCGCGGCGAGTCCGCCGCCTACCCGCGGATTCTCGGCTACACCAGGGCGGGAGCGGAAGCGGCTGTCGTCATCGCTATCGTCGTCGCGACCCCGTTGTATCTCTTCGGCGGCTACGCCTTGGTCTGCTGGTCCAGTGTCGCGATCGCCGCCCTGCACGCGGCGTTGGCTCTGTCCTTGCCCACCGCGCCGAAGGCGTTATCCGCTGAGGCGGTGGCAGATCTCCCGGAGGCGGAGACCGTGGCGCCGCTGCCGGAAGATACCGAAGACGAGAAACAGCACGGCATTATCGCCGTTCTGCCTCTGGAACACGCCGGATCACCGATCATGGTGCAGCCGGAAAGGCTTATCGTGCAACAGCGACCGGTCATGCGATACCTCGGCATGTTGCGAGCCGGTGTGGCAGAGGCGATCCGGATCCGGACGGTGCGTTACGGCGTGTTACTGACGTCCCTGTTGTTCGGCATCACCGCGTTCGACGAGTACTTCGCGCTGCTGGCGTTGGAGGCGAGAATATCGACCGCAGTGGTGCCATTACTGGTCGGTCTCACCGTCCTCGGTTCACTCATCGGTTCGGTATCGGCCGGGCGGACGGAGAGCATGTCGGGCCGGACAATGGCGATCGCGATAGCGGTGGCCGGCGTCCTTTTCCTCGTGGGCGCGCTGATCTCCGGCAGTGCGGCGCATCGTCCGCATGTCGGGTATCTGCTGGTATGCCTCGGTTTCACGGCGATCGGTATTTCCTATGGGATCGTCCACAACACCTTGGTGGTTGCCGAAGCTCGTCTCCAGGACGCCATCACCGGCCCGGCACGAGCCACGGTTACCTCGGTATCCGGACTGCTCAGCGAGTTGGTCTCGTTGGTGGTCTTCGGATTCGCCGCGCTGGTGACCATATGGTGGCCGATATCCACACTCCTGGCCCTGCTCGGGGTCGCCGTGCTCATGCTGGCCGCGCCCACATCCCGTTGGCTACCCGCCGGTCGTCATTCCGATGCGTAACCACGGCCCGCTGGTTTCGTGCCTGCGGGGCATTCGCTCACGGTGTCCGCTACGGGCTTTCGTCGCGCGCGGCTCGCCCGCGGCTCAGCTCAGCTTGCGGGAACGCAGTTCGTGTCCCTTGGAGGTCTTACACCGGCCGGACTCCAGATCCCACTGCCAGCCGTGCAGGTTACAGGTGAGCGTGTTTCCTTCCACGACGCCGAACTTCGACAGATCCGCCTTCAGATGCGGGCAGCGCCGCTGCACTTCCCAGCCGTCGAGTTCGGTGGACGCGGAATCGTCGTGCGCTTCGGCGAACCAGCCGTCCGCATAGGCGATCCGTTCATCGGTGAGGCATTTGAAGAATGTGTAGAGGAATTCGTTGTACCCGCCGATCCGCCAGGCTTCGAAGCGGGTGGACAGGAAGATGGTGTTCACCCAGTCCGGCTCCTGGTCGCGCAGTACCGTGCGCACCAGTTCCGGCGCGATGCGGAAACCATAGCGGTATCGGCCCTCACCGGCGATGGGTTCGCGCACTGTGCGCTTGGGGAAGTCGAGCACCACGGTTTCCTCGCCGATCACCAGGGCGACCGGGTAGCCGATGCCATCGCAGATGAGATCGCTCTGCGCCATGATCGGTTCGAACAGCTTCTGCAGCGGCTCCAGCAGCGTGCCGGTACCGGTGGCCCAGGTCGCCTTCTCCGCAGCGAGTACCGGTGCGAGCCGTTGGGCCATCCGCTCGATATAGCCTGCCTTGTCGTCGTAGATCTCGGCGGGATCGATCGGGTGGGTCAGCGTCAGCTCGGATCCGCGCACCTCGGCGACCGAGCCGGGAATCATCAGGATCCCGCCCTTGTTGCCGTGGCGGTCCATCTGCTCCAGGAACACCTGCTGATCGGGGAAGATATTGCCCTCATCGCCGTGATCGTCATTGAGGTGGCGCAACTCGTCGTCAAGGAACACCGGCGGCCCCGCCGAGGGGACCACCCAGGTCGCGCCGACCTGTTCGATATAGCTGCGGGCCCGGTCCATGCCGCGCTGCCGCTTCTGCTTACCGAAGTTGGTCTTGGTGCGTGCCGGGATGTCGTAGACCATCGGATACCAGATCGCGCCGGAGTACTGCAGCAGATGGATATCTATGTGGCCGAATTGCTCGTGCAGTACGTCCATCTCCACCGGACGGGCGTCGTTCATGTTGAAGCAGGTGGTCTCGCCGTCGGAGACGACCAGTCCGGAGTCGCCGATCGGACCGTCGGCTGGTGCGCGCAGGGCGATGATCATGATGTCCAGCTCGCCGCCGGGGCCGCTCACCGTGTGCTTGACCGAGTCCGTGGTCTCGAAGAACGTGTGGAAACCCAGTTCCTCCAGCTCCCGCCGCAGGTCGGGCACGGGATAGTCGGGCAGAAGTACCGTCGCGTCCTTATCGACGTACTGCGCCAGCAGTTTGGCGTCGAAGTGGTCGCGATGCAGATGCGAGACGTACAGGAAGTCGCATGCGCCCAGCTCTTCCCAGTTCAGCTGGGTATTGTCCGGAAAGGGGACCCAGGAACCGAAGTACGCCGGGTTCACCCACGGATCACAAAGGATCGACCCGGCCGCGGTGCGGATGTGGAATCCGGCGTGTCCGACGCTGGTGATCTGCACTAGCTGCTCCTCCTGCCGATATCAGCTACCAAGGGTAGTAGTCGCGGCGAGGCCGCGCCGATGCAGTAGCCGCGTTCTGATTCTGCCGCTGTTGCTCAGTGGCCGTGCGGCTGGGCCGCCCGTGCGTTCTTGTTCCGGCGCGGTGAATGTGGGCGGCATACTGCTAGCGGGGCGGGCAGCGACTAGGCTAGCGAACTTGTGGAACCCGTCTATCGGACGATTGTCGGCCTAGCCCGTACCGTCTTCTTCGTTCAAGGTCTGAAGTTCACTGTCGCAGGCGCTGAGCACATCCCGGCGCGGGGTGGTGCCGTGCTGGCGGTGAACCACACCGGCTACCTGGATTTCACCTACGCGGGCCTGCCGGTGCGCACGCCGAAACGCTATATCCGGTTCATGGCCAAGAAGGAGGTCTTCGACAACAAGATCTCCGGTCCGATCATGCGAGCGCTCAAACACATCCCGGTGGATCGTTCGGCGGGCGCCGATTCCTATCAGGCCGCGGTGGAGTATCTGCGCCGTGGTGAGCTGGTCGGGGTGTATCCCGAGGCGACGATCAGCCGAAGCTTCGAGATCAAGGATTTCAAGTCCGGCGCGGCGCGGATGGCCATCGAGGCCGATGTGCCCATCATCCCGATCGTCATCTGGGGTGCGCAGCGGGTCTGGACCAAGGGTTTCCCGAAGCGGCTCGGCCGCACCAATACGCCGATCTCCATCGCGGTCGGCGCACCTATCCAGCCGGTGGCATCCGCTGCCGAGCTCACTGCCGAGCTCCGCTCGCGGATGCAGAGCATGCTGCTCGAGCTGCAGAAGAGCTACGCGCACGAGCCCGGCGCCTACTGGGTTCCCGCTCGGCTCGGCGGTAGCGCCCCCACCTTGGAGGAGGCGGACGCGATGGATGTCGCTGAAGCGGAGGCCAAGGCCGCCGCGCGTAAGAACGCATCCGGCCGGTAACGCGGCTATTGTGCCGTGGAGCGGAAGCCGCGCAGTCGCAGGCTGTTGCTGACCACGAAGACCGAGGAGAACGCCATCGCCGCACCGGCGAGCATCGGATTCAGCAGGCCCGCCATGGCCAGCGGTATCGCGGCCACGTTGTAGGCGAAGGCCCAGAACAGATTGCCCTTGATGGTCGCGAGGGTCCGGCGCGACAGCCGGATCGCATCCGCCGCAGCCCGCAGATCGCCGCGGACCAGGGTCAGATCGCTCGCCTCGATGGCCACGTCGGTGCCGGTGCCCATGGCCAGCCCCAGGTCGGCTTGGGCCAGCGCCGCGGCATCGTTCACCCCGTCGCCCACCATGGCGACCACTTTTCCTTCGGCCTGTAACCGTGTGACGGTGTCCACTTTGTCCTGCGGTAACACCTCGGGGATTACCTCATCGATGCCGACCTGAGCGGCGATCGCTTCGGCGGCTTCCCGGTTGTCGCCGGTCAGCATGATCGGGGTGAGGCCGAGCGCGCGCAGCTGGGTGATCGCCGCGGCAGAGGTCGGTTTCACGGTATCGGCGACCACGAGCACGCCGCGGGCCTTACCGTCCCAGCCCACCGCGACAGCGGTCTTACCCTCGGCCTCGGCGGCACGCATCGCCTGCGTCAGGTCCTCGTCGAGATGGTGCGACCAATCGGCCAGCAGCCGGGCCCGGCCGACCAGCACCGCGTGTCCATCCACCAGACCCTGCACCCCGAGGCCCGCGATATTCGTGAAGTCTTCGACCGGCTTCAGCTCACCGACACGTGCCCTGGCGCCCTTGGCGATGGCCTGCGCGATCGGGTGCTCCGAGGAATCCTCCAACGCACCCGCCAGTTCCAGAATCCGCGGGATCTCCTCGCCGGTGGCCGCGATAACGTCGATCAGCGACATCCGGCCCGCGGTGATGGTGCCGGTTTTGTCCAGCACCACGGTGTCCACCCGACGGGTCGATTCCAGCACCTCGGGACCCTTGATCAGGATGCCGAGTTGCGCGCCACGTCCGGTACCGACCATCAGCGCGGTCGGTGTGGCCAGTCCGAGCGCGCATGGGCAGGCGATGATCAGCACGGCCACCGCGGCGGTGAACGCCGCGGCCACAGATCCGCCGGTGCCGAGCCAGAAGCCGAGCGTCGCGACCGACAGCGCGATCACGATCGGTACGAAGATGCCGGAGATCTTGTCGGCCAGTCGCTGCGCCCGCGCTTTGCCGTTCTGCGCGGCTTCGACCAGCTCTGCCATCTGCGCCAGCTGGGTATCGGATCCGACCCTGGTGGCACGTACCACGATCCGGCCGCCGACGTTCACCGTCGCACCGACCACGGCGTCCTCAGGGCCGACCTCAACCGGCACCGATTCGCCGGTGAGCATCGAGGCATCCACCGCCGATGATCCCTCAACCACAATGCCGTCGGTGGCGATCTTCTCGCCCGGTCGAACGACGAATCGATCACCGACGATCAGCTGTTCCACCGGACTCCGCTGTTCGCGCTCATTCACTTCGCGCTCGTTCACCGTGCGGAGCACGGAGACTTCTTTGGCGCCCATTTCGAGCAGGGCACGCAGTGCCGCACCCGCCCGGCGTTTGGCGCGTGCTTCGAAGAAGCGCCCGGCCAGGATGAACGTGGTCACGCCAGCCGCGGCCTCCAGGTAGATACTGCCGGTGCCGTCCGTTCTGGCGATGGTGAACTCGAACGGGTGGGTCATCCCAGGGGTCCCCGCGGTGCCCAAGAACAGCGCGTACACCGACCAACCCAATGCCGCGAGCGTTCCCATGGACACCAAGGTGTCCATGGTCGCGGTGCCGTGCCGCAGGTTGGTCCACGCCGCCCGGTGGAACGGCAGCGCACCCCAGACCACCACCGGTGCGGCGAGGGTCAGGGAAAGCCACTGCCAGTTGGTGAATTGCAAGGCCGGAATCATCGCCATAGCGATCACCGGCACCGATAGGGTGAGCGAGACCAGCAGGCGGGTGCGCAGCTCGGCGGCTGGATCGGCTGGGCTGTTCTCGGTGGCCTGGCGCTGTGGTGCTCGCGGTGGGGCAGGCAGCGTCGCGGTATAGCCGGCCTGCTCGACAGTGGCGATCAGATCGGCAGGGGAGATGTCCCCGGTGACGTCGACCCGTGCCTTCTCGGTGGCGTAGTTCACCGTCGCGTGCACACCGTCGAGCTTGTTCAGCTTCTTTTCGATACGAGCGGCGCAGGACGCGCAGGTCATACCACCGATCACCAGTTCGACCTGATCGGACGCGGGTTGTTGTGTCGCGGTGGTCACCATGAGTGCTCCGTTCTGTGCGGCCCAGTGCGTCGAGGCGTGTGGTCCAGCCCGACACACCGAGGTGGATCAGTGGCTGTGTCCGGCTGGTCCGTACTGACCAGTGTGTTCGTTCTGCGTTGCCGCGCCGGCAGCCGGGGTACCCGGCGCGACGGTCAGGGTGAATTCGGCGGTACGAACCACGCCTTCGTGCTGGAAATCGAGGAACAGGCGATAGTCGCCCGCACTCGGCGCGGTAAGGGTGAAAGTGATGCCAGGGCCTGCCGCGGTCACCCCGTCGCCAGGGTGGCCCTCCGGGTGGACATGCAGGTAGCCCAGGTCGGCGGCGCGCAAAGCCACCAGATGGCCATAGGCCCCGAGGTAGGGCTGCAGGTCGGTGACCGGCGCACCGCCTCGGTTCACCGAGAACATGACTCGAGTGGATTGTCCCGGGGCCACCTTGCCATCCATGGTGACGGTGTAATCCTCGACTGTGCTGGTCGTGGTGGCCTGCGGTAGTGGTTGCGGATCGTAATCACCCGCGACCCGCAGGTGGGCGCCGAGGGTCAGCTTCTCTCCGCCTTCTGGAACGAAGTCGGCGAACACCCGATACTCGCCCGCGCGGGTGAGGTCCACCGGAACGCTCCAGGTTCCCTCGCTGTCGAGAACGGGGTGGACATGCTGATAGGCGACCATATCCCCACGGACCACGATCAGATGCAGATCCTTATCGTGATTGCGCACGTAGCCGGTGACAGGAGCGCCGTGCCGGTCGAGGATGCGCAAGCGTAACGGGACGTTCGCCGCCGCTGTGACCTGCGTGGTGTCGAGTTGCAGGGTGTAGCCGCGATCGGTGGCGAGCATGCCGCCGAGTGGTTCGCCATGCCCGTCCGTGTCCTTGTGGCCTGCCGTATCGTGCGCGGTGGGTTCGGCAGGGTCCGGGCCGAGTAGCGCACCGGTTGCCAGTGCGATTGTGAAAACCCCGGCAAGCCCGAGGGCGAAACCGGCGAACTTGGTGGCGGTGTTCATCTGATGCTCCGTTCGGGACTCAGTTGGCGGCTGTGTAGCCCGCTCGGGCGATCGCGGCGGTGAGTTCGTCATCATCGATCGGACTCGCGCTGTCGACAGTTACTCGGCCGTCGGCGGGATCGACGGCGACGGAGATGACGCCGGGAATGCGGCCGATCTGGTCGCGGACCGATGTGGCGCAACCGCCGCAGGTCATACCGGTGACGGTCACGGTGGTAGTGGTGCTCATGGTTGTTCTCCTCGTTCCGCCGGCCACTGTCCGATCTTTTTACCATACCCCCCTATGGTATCTATTCGTCAAGCTGGTCCTGCGCGCGACTGAGCCCGGTCCACGACGAAGGGTTCGTGCGGACCGGGTTCTGCCGGGGTGGGAGGCGGGATCGGGATAAGTGCCGAGATCGTGGGCGGCCGGGTCGTGCCTGTTCATCGGCATTCGAGATCGCCGCATAGCCACGGCCGGATAATATGAATTAGTGACGTTTCACATTTTTCCGAAAAAGATACTTCCAGATTTGTGACCCGAATTACTGTTCCTTCGGGATTACTGGACGGCCGCCCAGGCCGACTGGCAGAAGGTGCTGATGGCACCGCTGGAAGGAACTCCATGAAGAGCCGAAATGTTGCGGCGGGAGCTGTTTCAGTCGCCGTATCGGCGATCGACGCGATGATCGCCGGCACCTCGAGTGCGTCGGCGGCATAGGGCCTGCAGCGCAGGCGCCGGTTCGTTCGGCCACTGACCGATCCGCACCCCCTGACCGGTCTCTGGGTGTGAGCGGTTCACACCCAGAGCCGGGGGATCACGAAATTCCCTTATATATAGGACAATTCATGCAGAACAAGAGAATTCGCCGACTGGCAACGCCGATCACCGTCGGTGCCGTCGTCGGCCTCACTCTGCTGAGCGGTGTACCCGCCTACGCCGCTCCAGCCACTACTAACTTCAAAGCCTCCTGCCTGGCGACGCCGTCCGCTATCGCGGACCCGACCGTTCAGACAGAGGACGCGTTCGCTACCGTCGACGCCCCGGAACAGGTCGCCCCAGGTGACATCTTCGAGGTCGTCATCGCGTACTCGCCGATCACCTACCCGAACTCGGCCTCCGGTGCGTCGGTGAAGAACGTCTCGCGGCTCAAGGTCGACATCGATATTCCGCAGAATGCCGAGTTCCTCAGTGCCGAGGCCGTGGCGGGAACTAGTTCCGGGCTCAGCGGTGTCGCTCCGAACGTGCTGCGGGTCAACGAGTCCGGCGTTGTCGATCCGAACGGGACGATCCTGCGCCTTTCTGGCAACAACCAGACGATCGGCAACGGCCCGTCCTCGAGCAAGAACTCCGAGGGCGGCATTGTCGCGAAGGCTTCGTCGGGTTCGAAAACCACCTTCCAGCTTCCCCATGTGCGCGCGCGCCTGCGGGCGGGTGCTTCGGGAGAGGTGAACGTCAAGCTTCGCACCGGCGGTGAGGCCGGTACGTTCGGCAACGATAAGAACTATCTCACGTTCCTGCCGAAGGCGACACTGTTCATCACCGCGTGGGCACCGACCCAGTGCACCCCGCGCGACAACAAGACCGCACCGCTCAACACCGGTGCCGGGCCATTGTCCACAACGAGGATCGTCGAGGCAGACAAGGTGACCACGACCACGGTGACGGCGCCGACCGAGGCCAAGGTCGGCCAGGATGTCAACCTCACCGCGAAGGTCGAGCCCGCAGGTAGCGGCGGCACGGTGGAATTCGTCGTCGACGACGGTGCCCCGATTCAGGGGATGGTCGGTACCGACGGTGTCGCGGTCGCGCCGTACACCTTCACCAGTGCCGGCACCCATATGGTGGTCGCGAAGTTCACGGGCACAACGGGATTTTCGCCGTCCACATCGCCGGCCTTCCCGGTGAGCGTGACCGATCCGGTGCCGGTGGACATCGAGACCACCACCACGCTGGATCCGGTGGGCACGGTCCAGAAGAACGCCCCGGTAGTGCTCGAGGCCACGGTCGCTCCGGACAACGCGCAGGGCACGGTGCAGTTCAAGCTCGGTGACACCCCGATCGGTGCGCCGGTTACCGTGGAGAACGGAGTGGCGACGTTCTCGACCACGTTCACCAATCCAGGTACCTACAGCGTGACCGCCGAGTTCACCGGCGCGCCAGGGTTCCTCTCCTCGGCCGCGCCGCCGCAGACGGTGACCGTTCCGCGCGATGGCGTCGGATCCGGCAGCGGTGGCCTCGGATCTGGCAGCTCCAGGAGGTAGGTTCCTCGGGAAGTTCGTAGTCCCGAGCTCGACGCTGGGTGCGCCGCAGGTCTTCGACCGGCGGCGCACTTCGGTGTTTGGTCAGATGTACACCGCATTCCATGATGCAGGCACCGGGAATTCGGGCGGCCGGGCTCATCGGCCGACTGCCACTCGCTGCTCGGCAGCGCGGCCTGCGGACCAGATCAGGCGGAGTGCACGCTGCGGGCGGCGCCGATCGGTTCTCCCGCACCGCATGCGGCACGCGTCGCACACCGGAATTCAGGTGGGGTCGGAGCCGCGAATGGCCGCCAGCCAGATCGCCGCCGCCGCGGCGATGGTGGTCGCGGCGAGGAAGGCGGGCAGGCCGCCGCCGTCGAGATAGACCCACAGGAGAGCGGCGATGGGGGCGGCGACAGTGGATTGTGCGTCGAGCAGGAGTCGGTGGCGTACGCGGGTCGCTTCGGCGGTGCGGGCGATGGCGTCGGGGTCAGGGCGACTCGGGTTATCGATCAGGCGCCCTTGCGGTTCGGTATCGCGGATACGGCCGGAGGGGTACAGGCGCTGTCCGGCACTGTGCACCGTGCGGTCGGTGAGTTCGGCCTCGGTTTCGGTGTGGGTGGTCAGTATCGGGTCGAAGTACACGGGCAGCCAGCGTGGGCGCCCAGTCCCACCGATCTGCAACCACGATCGGCTGGTCAGGCGGTGCTGCTGGCGGATGCGGGTGACCCGCACCGTGCGGGCCTGGCCCGAACGCCAGAAGGGCAGTACGCCGTAGGCGATGCCGAGCCGGTATCCGGTGTATCCGATGATCCCGATGGCGACAGCGGTGATGGCCGCGAGCTGGTCCAGGGTGCCGAACGGCGCCCAAGCGGCACAGACCGCGAGGGCGCCGATCGTCACGGTGAGTGGATAGGCCAGGGGGTGGCCCGATCCGATACTCACTTCAAGAAACCGATTTTCGTGTAGTCCAGGGAGGCGAGGCCCGCAGCTCCGAAGTTGGCCAGGTCGGCGCGCACCGCGACATTGCCCGCGGACTGCATCAGCGGCAGCGAATGGCCCTCTTCGAATACCTTGCGGTCCACTTGGTTCGCGAGTTCCATCGCCTTCTTCGGATCGAGCTCGGACACGGTCTGCTCGATCAGCGCGTTCAGTTCCGGCGAGCCGATCCGGCCGTAGTTGCCCTGGAGGTCGTTCGGGTTGTACCCGTAGATCTGGTTGAGGCTGCCGAGCGGGAACGGGTCACCCACCCAGGACCACTGAGCCACATCGAAGTTGCCCGGCTGGATCTCCTCGGTGAAGAAGCCAGGACCCGGTTTGGTCTCGATATTCAGCTTGACGCCGACCGCAGCGAGGTTCTGCTGGATGATCTGCGCGATCTGCACCCAGGTGTCCTGCTGGTACATGACATCGCGGATCTCCAGTCTGCGACCATCCTTTTCCCGAAAGTCACCGTTGAGCTTCCAGCCCAGCTCATCCAGCTCTTTTGCCGCAGCCGCAGGGTCGAAGCCGAGGCTGTTGTCTTGATAGCCCGCCTGGCCCTGGAGGTAGATGTGATTGTTCAGCGGTGTCGGGTTCTCGACCAGACCGTTCTGGATAGCGGTGACAATGCCCTGCCGGTCGATGGCCTTCGAGATGGCTACGCGCAGCTTCGGATCGGCGAGGATGGATCCGGGCGCACCGTTGAACGTGAGGTGGTTCCAGGCATTGCCCGGCGCCCGCCGGACGGCGACACCAGGGGTATTGCTCGCGGTCACCAGCTCGTCGCGGGTGCCGATGCCGACCGCGTCGATCTCATTGTTCTGCAACGCGGGCAACCACGCGGAGGAGTCGAGCACGCTGAAGGTGATCGTGTCGAGCTTGGGGGTATCACCCCACCACTTGGGGTTATGGCCTAATACGATGCGCCCCTGTGCGCGGTCGGTGGATTGTACGAGGAATGGGCCCGCTGTCGGACCGATGGCGTCGACGAGGCTCTTGTTGAACGACTCGGGGGTCGCGGTGACGGACTTGGGGAACAAGAAGGAATTGCCGGCGAACTGCCCTCGCCATTCGGCATAGTGCTGTTTGAACGTGATGATCGCCTGCCGGTCGTCGATACCGCGCTCGACCTTGTCGACCCGGTCGAAGCCGGTGCTATTGGCGATCAGGAAGGTCTTGTCGGCGCCGCTGAGCGCGTTCGCCTGGGAGCGGAGGTCCTCCCAGGTGATCGGAGTGCCGTCGGACCAAACGGCCTTCGGATTGATCGTGTAAGTGACCTGTTGAGGATCAGTGTTGGTCAGCTGGATATCGGTGAAGTAATCGGTATTGATCGACAGCTCGCCCGCCGCATCGGTATTGAAGGCGCGCGGCATCATCGGCCGTTCGATGGAGGCGGTTTGGGCGTTGTTCCCGTCGTTGGACAAGGTGTTCCAGTTCTCGGGATAGGACGAGATCGCCAGCCGCAGATTGCCGCCGTCGCGCAGCTCGCTGACATCGTGGGGGTTGATGTCGTTCGTGGTGCCGATTTCGGCGGCTGAACCCGCGGGCGCGTTCCCGTTGTCCGAACTACACCCAGCGGCCACCACAGCGATGGTGACAGCGGCGATCGCCAGTCGTGTCGTCGATGAACGAATCCGCATGGTTCGCTCCTTTCCGCAGCGCTGCTGCGTATCTACATCGGGGAACTGATCATGACGCAGTCCCTACGGGGTGCGCTCCCTGGACCGGTAGTCCGCGCTGCGGATGCCGATCGCGGCCGTTGTTCCATCGAATCCACCCGCATCGGTCGCTTTCCTAATACCTGACGGCCGGTACCGGCACGGCATCGATCAGTGCTCGCGTGTATTCGTGCGCGGGAGCGGTGAAGATCTGCTCGGCAGCGCCGTACTCCACGATCTTTCCCTGATACATGACCGCGATGTCATGAGCCAGATTGCGCACCACCGACAGGTCGTGCGAGACGAATAGATAGGACAACCCGCGCTCGGCCTGCAGATCGCGCAGCAGGTTCAGCACACCCGCCTGGATCGAGACGTCCAGTGAGGACACCGGCTCGTCCAGCACGAGCAACTCCGGATCCAGCGCGAGTGCGCGGGCGATACTGATGCGCTGCTTCTGACCACCGGAGAAATCGGCGGGGTAGCGGTCGGCATGTTCCGGACGCAGCCCCACCTGTTCGAGCAATTCCGGTATCCGGCGGACGATCTCGGACCGTGGCCGCCCGTCGATGCGCAACGGTTCGGCGAGTGCATCGAAGATCGGCAGGCGCGGGTCGAGCGAGGCGGTGGGGTCCTGGAAGACGATCTGCATCTTCCTGCGGATCTCTCGCCTGCGTGCCTTGCTCAGTGTTGCGACGTCGCTGCCCATCACCTCGATGGTGCCCGCCTGCGGGCGGACCAGATCGAGAATTTGGGTGAGCGTGGTGGACTTGCCTGAGCCCGACTCGCCGACCAATGCCAAGGTACGTCCGGCCCGCACCTCGAAGCTGACGCCATCGACCGCTCGGATCTCGCCTTTGCGGCGGCGCAATATCACGCCGGAGGTGATCGGGAAGATCTTCACCAGGTCCGAAACCCGTAACACCACCTCGGCTTCCACCTCGGCTTCCAGCTTCGGCTCGCCTGCCTCACCACGGTATGCCTCGAACAACTGGTCCGTATCGACCTCTGTGGTGCGAATACAGGCGGCGGCGTGCTCCGGAGCGATCAGCTCCAGCGGCGGCTCGGCGGCCTTACATTCCTCGATCGCGACCGGGCAGCGTGGTGCGAACGAGCAGCCAGGCGGCAGCGCGTGCATGGCTGGCGGTGCGCCGACGATCGGGATAAGCCGCCCGCGCGCTTGACCGTCCATACGCGGAATCGAGCCGAGCAGCCCAACGGTGTAGGGCATGCGCGGTGCGCCGAACAGCGCTGCGGTGGTAGCTGTCTCGACGATCTTGCCCGCGTACATCACGGCGACCCGGTCAGCCAGCGTGGCGGCGATGCCCATGTCGTGGGTGATCATGATGACGCCCGCGCCGGTGATATCCCGTGCTTCGCGTAGCAGATTCAAGATCTGTTGCTGCACTGTCACGTCGAGCGCGGTCGTAGGCTCATCGCAGATGATCAGCGCCGGATCGTTGGCGATCGCCATCGCGATGACGACGCGTTGGCGCTGGCCGCCGGAGAATTCGTGTGGGAACGCCCTGGCCCGCACTTCAGCATCGGGGATACCGACCAGATCGAGGAGTTCCACCGCCCGTTTCGCAGCCGCCGTCTTGCTCATGGTGCCGTGCGCTAGCAGGGCTTCGGCGATCTGTTCACCCACCCGGTAGACCGGGGTAAGTGCGGACAGCGGGTCCTGGAACACCATGCTGATGGAACTGCCGCGCAGTGTGGACACTTGGCGATCGTTGAGCCCGAGCAGCTCGCGGCCGCGGAATCGGATGGAGCCGTTGATGCGCGCCTGTTCCGGCAGCAACCCCATCACCGCCAGCGCGGACACCGACTTGCCAGAACCGGACTCGCCGACGATGGCGAGCACTTCGCCGTCGGACACCGTGTAGGTGACACCGCGGACCGCGTCGATCCGGCCTTCCTCGCTGGGGAACGAGACACGCAGATCGGTGATATCCAGCAGCGGTGTGGTCGAGTGTCGCTCGACTGGTGTCGTGGTTGCGCCGGAACCCGTCATGCTTGTGCCTTCTTCTTCGACCGAGCCCGCTTGGCACCGGGATCGAATGCGTCTCGTAGCCCGTCACCGACCAGGTTCGCGCTCAGTACGGTGATGATCAGCAAACCACCTGCGAACATGAACAGCCAGGGGTAGGTCAGCGCCGACTTGGTGCCCATAGCGATCAACGATCCCAGCGATACATCTGGTGGCTGCACGCCGAAACCGAGGAAACTCAAACCGGTTTCGGCCATGATCGCCGCCCCGACAGCGAGGGTGGTGTCGATGATCAGGATGGAGGCGATATTCGGGATGATGTGGCTGATGATCACTGTGCGGGTCGGTGCGCCCATATACCGAGCGGCCCGGATGAATTCGCGATCGCGCAGGCTCATGGTCAGGCCGCGCACGATACGCGCGGAGATCATCCAGCCGAAACAGGACAGCAGGACGATCAACAGCAGAATGGATCCACTGCCCTTGGTGCGCGGTGCGAACAGCGCGACGATGATGAAGCTCGGAATCACCAACAGCAGGTCGACCAGCCACATGATCGCGCGATCGGTCCAGCCGCCGAGCAACCCGGCGAGTGTCCCGGCGGTCGCCGCGATCAGGGTGGAGAACACTGCGACCGACAAGCCGATGACCAAGGATTTCTGCAAACCGCGCAGGGTCTGTGCGAGCACATCCTGGCCGATCTGGGTGGTACCGAACGGATGCTCGAAGCTCGGCGGTTGGAGTAGCGCGGTGTAGTCCAGCTGCTGGTAGTCGTAGGGTAGCAGCGGAGGAAGCAGGAAGCTCGCGGCGAACAGCACGATCAGGATCACCCCACCCGCGACAGCGGGCTTGTTGCGCAGGAAGCGCCGCAAGACCAGCTTTCGTCGCCCGACCGAGGCGACATCGGGGGCGCCTTGGACGATGACTTCGGTTTCGGTCATGCTGCTGCCCTCGAGGTGGAATTGCCGGGCTCTTGGTGGTTACGCAGGCTACCTGCTCCGAGTCGGTCGCTCACCGCACACGCACCCGTGGGTCGAGTATCGCGTAGACGATGTCGGACAGCAGACCCGAGATCAATATGACCAGGCCCGCGAACGCTGTCACTGTCACTACCACGTACAGATCCTGGGCGTTGATCGCATCGACCAGCCATTCACCGACGCCGTGCCAGCCGAAGATCTTCTCGGTGAACGTCGCGCCGGTGATCAGGCCACCGAGGCTGTAGGCGAACAGCGTGGCCATCGGGATCAGCGCGGTGCGCAGGCCGTGCTTGTAGAGCGCCTTACTCCTGGTGAGCCCCTTGGCGCGGGCGGTGCGGATGAAATCGGCCTGTAGTACGTCGAGCATGGCATTGCGTTGATAGCGGCTGTAGCCGGCCATAGCGCCGAGGGCGAGGGCGGTTGTGGGCAGAACCAGGTGCTGGAGCCGGTCTAGCAATTGCGGCCAGAATCCCTCGATCGCGTTCGCCGAGGTCTCGCCGGTATAGAGGAATATTTGCGATCCGGCGAGCGTATTGATCTCCAGAGCACCATATTTGAGCAAGGTCGCGAGCAAGAAGATCGGAGTGCTCAAGATCAGCAGTGATACCACGGTGGTGAAGTAGTCACTGATCTTGTACTGCCTGATCGCGCCCGCCGCGCCGATCAACACCCCGAGTACGGTGCCGACCAGTGAACCGATGATCAGCAGCCGCAGACTCACCGCGACCCGTCGCGGCAGTTCTTCGCTCACCGGCTGCCCTGCGAGTGTGGTGCCGAAATCACCTTGCGGAATGCCCGCCAGCCAGGTGAGATATCGCTGTGGGATCGGGTCGTCGAGGTGCAGCTCCGAGGCCTTGGCGTCGATCACTGATTGCGGTGGCCGCGGGTTCCGCTGCTCCAGACTGTCCAGGGGGTGGAACGTCAGGGATGCCACGCTGAACGTCAGGAACGAGGCCAGCAGCAACAGCACGACATAGTTGAACGCACGTCGTAGCAGGAAGCCGGTCATCAGTCCTCTGGTCTTTCGGCTGGCGGGGCCAGCGTCGTCGATTAGCCCCCGATCATAAGGATGTAGTCGCTTCGGCGCGTGTCATGAGTGGGGATCGGGCATGTCCGATCCGATCAGCAGACGGGCCGGGCGACGGTGAAGGGCGGTCCGGCAGGATAGGAGAAGTGACGTCTTTGCACTTGCCGAAGTTGCACCTGCCGAAGCCGAAGATGGTCGCCACCGATGTGGATGGCACGCTCATCGATCATGAGGAGCGAGTTACCGACCGGACCAAGGCCGCGGTGGGTGCGCTCCTCGCGGACGGTGTGTCGTTCGTACTGGCCACGGGGCGTCCGCCGCGCTGGATCGCTCCGGTGGTGGAGGGACTGGGATACGCGCCGTTATGTGTATGCGGTAACGGTGCGGTGCTCTACGACAGCGCTACCGATCGGGTGCTGGACAGCGTGACATTGGATGTGGCGACGCTTTCCTGGCTCGCCGAGGTCGCCGAGCGGGCGTTGCCTGGCTGTGGTCTCGCGGCCGAGCGGGTCGGTGCGAGTGCGCACGATGCGGTCACACCGCAGTTCGTCAGCTCACCGCTGTATGTGCACGCCTGGCTCAACCCGGACGACACCGCGGTGGCCCGTGAGGAGGTCATCGACGCGCCCGCTATCAAGATGCTCGTCCGGCTACCGGGTGCGCGCAGCTCCGATATGCGCGCGGCGCTCGCTCCGATAGTCGGGGAGCGCGCCGATATCACCTACTCCACCGAACACGGACTCATCGAACTGTCCGCGCCCGGTGTCACCAAGGCTTCGGGGTTGGCGGCGGTGGCCCAGCGGCTCGGGGTGGCCGCGGAAACCGTCGTCGCGTTCGGTGATATGCCCAATGATGTCCCGATGTTGACCATGGCAGGCCACGGCGTCGCGATGCGCAACGCCCACCCCGAAGCGCTCGCCGCCGCCGACGAGATCACCGAATCCAATTCCGCGGACGGGGTGGCCAGGATCTTGGAACGCTGGTGGGGCTGAGCGAGCCGTTCGGCGGGTGTCGCGGCGGAAAGTGCCGGTAGCCGTGATTCGTAGCCGAACTCACCGACCAGCGGGAGGATTGCTCTGCTGCGGCTGAACCGGGTGGCTCGCACCGGAGGTCTCCCATACCGTCGTGACGATTCCCGTGTTCCGCTCTAGAATCAGTGCGCCGTGCTGGAATTCGGCACGCAAACCGTCGTGGACCGGGTAGGCGTTGCGCAGTGGAAGTCCGAGCGCACCTGCGTCGGCCCCGAGTTGCACGAAGCGATCTCTGATGGCGCCGAGTACTTCTACGGTTTGTCCTTCCGGAGTGGTGTAGACGTAGCCGTTGGTGAACTTCGCGTACTGCTGCCCCTGTGCGGCGGGTAGTACGTCCGATAGGGCGATGCCGAGTGGTCCGGTCGGTCCGCCCGATTGTGCCCAGTATTTCGCGATGATGTTGTCGTGCACCAAGTTCAGCAGTTTGATCGTGAACTCGGCGAGAGCTGTCAGGTCGTCCTGTGAGATCGCGGGAAGTGCGGGAAGCGCGGGAAGTCCTGGGATCGGAGGGATCGCGAGCAGGGGGCTGCCCGGTGCGCCCGCGGCGATATCGCGGATCCGATCCATCAGCGCGTAGGCCGCATCACCGGGGCAGTCGGTATTGCCCACATCACGGTGCGCGAAGATGATCGGCAATTGCACGGCTGTGCCCCTGGCATACGGGGTGTACGAGGTGCCCTCGGAGTACATCGTGGTGTAGCCCTTGGGATCGAGGGCCGCGACTTTGGCACGCCAGCCCGCGATCGTGCCGAGCGCGTTGATCGCCTCGTTCGTTGGTTGCTGGGACTCGTAGTTGCCCATCAGCGCGATACCCGAGGTGTTCTCATTGAATCCGCCCGCGTGCGCACCCTGCACCGGGAGGGTGAGGCCGCCGAAGCGCCCCTCGAAGATCTGGCCGTACCGGTCGACCAAGGCGTGATAGCCGATATCGCACCAACCCAATGTTCTCGCATGATAGGCGTAGATCGCGCGGACTATCCCCGCTGATTCGGACCTGCCGTAGTTATTGCTGCCCGCGGTGTGGTGCACGGTGACACCGCCGAGACCATTGTCGAAGACGGGTCCGGCGCAGCGGAGGGATTCGTCGGCACCCCACTGGGCGCGGGTGATCACGCCCGGTCCGCCTGCGGGGAGCGCTACTGCCGCTGCGTGCAGTGCGCCGTCGGCCGGGCCGCGGCCGGGATCGATGAGTACAGCGGTCAGGCCGGCGATGTGCTCGGCCGGGTCGCTGGTGTGCTCGACGGGTCGCCGAGCTGTGTGGTCGGCACCGAGTGCCGGCGGTGTCATCGTCGTCACCTGTGGCGTTATCGCTGTTGCCTGCGGTGTTGGTGTGCGGGTGACCAGCACTTGCACCGCGTTCGTCGTGCCGACGTAGATCGGTTCGGTGCCGTCGGTGCTCGCGCCGGAGTGGTTGGTTCCCACCGGTTCGGCGTCGTACCACGCTCCCCAGGCGCCGTCGGGTTGTTTGGCGCGGATCGCCGCTCTGGTATTCGCCAGCTCATCGGCGGTGAGGGCGACCATGCTGAAGGGTTTTTCGCTGGAAAGCTCTTTGACCTGCGCCCCTACCTGATCCATCAGTTCTGGGGGTATGGCGCCGGGAGACAATGCGGGAGTATCGGCGGTGGTACCGGGTTGGAGCCGGACGGGGTCGGCGAGCAGACGTGTGTCGCGCGGGTTGGCGGCGAGAATCCGCGCCGCGGGCGGCTGCGGGCGATGGGGCGCCGGAACCGGGGTTGTCTCCGGAGCGGCGGGCTGTCCGGAATTATCGCTGGGTAGGGGGAATTCTTCAGGTAGTCGCGGCTCTGTCGGTAGTGGTAGTCCGGCAGGAGCCGGAACGGACTCCGGCGTCTCGAGCATGCGTAGATCGGAAAGACGCAGGTCGGGGAGATCCAATCCGTTGAGTTCACGCAGCGGGAGCACCGTATCCGGCGCCTGGGTGAGCGCTATCTCGGTGAGCTGGGTCGGGACGGAGACCGGTTCGCTGTCGCTTGCCGCATGGTAGTTGTTCGAGTCGCCGAACATGAGCGTCGCGAGCGGAGCAGCTACCGCGAGGGCCGTGACCATCGGGAGCGCATAGGAGCGTTTCGGTTTGCGGTACCGCACGAGCATCTCCAATCAGGTCGAACCAGTGATCATGAGCTGTTCGGGGTCACTTTTCGGCATATCAACAGTCGAAATGTCCACAGCAGTGACAGCGCGGGACCGGGTGCTGAGAATGATGTCCTTGCGTGAAGGTAGCTATCGGATAGCAAATTAATGCGATGACATGCCGCTAGCGATCCGAACATTCCCGGAAAACCGTGGAAGCGATGCGGTCGCGGCACAGTTGACTTTGACGCTACGTCAATGTGCATGCTCATTGTGTCGACGAGAACAAGCACCGACGAGAGCAATAAGGGAGAACGGTGATGCCGAGGGCTACCGGGGAATGGTCTATCCAGGAACTGGCGAAGGCGGCCGGTACCACCAGCCGGACATTGCGCCACTACGGACAGCTCGGGCTACTACCGCCGAGCCGGATCGGCGCCAACGGTTATCGCTATTACGACCAGAACTCCTTGGTGCGGCTGCAACGCATTCTGCTCCTGCGTGAACTCGGCCTCGGCTTACCGGTCATCGCCGAAATTCTGGCCGGTGCGCAGGAGCCCGCTGCCGCGC
This sequence comes from Nocardia spongicola, assembly GCF_047200775.1. Classification (NCBI taxonomy): domain Bacteria; kingdom Bacillati; phylum Actinomycetota; class Actinomycetes; order Mycobacteriales; family Nocardiaceae; genus Nocardia; species Nocardia spongicola. The sequence goes on from NZ_JBJZOO010000009.1 coordinate 40,115, forward strand.
TGCGCACGCATTTGGGACTGCTCCAGCAGGAACAGGACCGGATCCGGCGCCAGATCGAGTCGGTGCGAACAACACTGCGGAAAACGGAAAGAGGTGAACGACTCGTGGCGGCAGAAGTTTTCGACGGTTTCGACCACACGAAGTACAAAGACGAGGTCATCGAGCGCTGGGGTAAGGACGCCTATGAGCAGAGTGACCGCTGGTGGCGGTCGATCTCCGAGGCGGACAAGAATGCCTTCCAGCAGACCCACCTGGATATCACCGCGGACTACGGCCGGGCGCATGCCCGCGGGCTCACGCCGGACAGCGAGGAGGTGCAAGCCATCGTCCAGCGCCATTACGACTGGATCGGCCTCGGCTGGCGAGGGCGGCCGGTGGTACGGGAAGCCTTCATCGGCTTGGGGGAGATGTACGTCGCGGATCCGCGCTTTACGGCGAATTACGATAAACACGGCGTCGGTACCGCCGAGTTCGTCTGCGCGGCGATGAAGATCTACGCCGAGCGGCGCCTATAGCGCACTGGCCTACAGCGCATGGAACGGACCGCTGGCGCGGTTGTCGTAGCCGCTGGTTGAGGAGCGATTGCCGGGGTGGAACCGGAGCCGGGGGCTGTGCCTTCCAGCACAGCCCCCGGCTCCCCCTGGATAGGGCGAGGACTTCCGATACGCTGGGCTCCCGTGACCGTCGCATCGTCCCCGGATAACTCCGTCAAATCCGCCTCACAGTTCGATCTGATCGTCGTCGGCTCCGGATTCTTCGGACTGACCGTTGCCGAACGTGCCGCTACGGTGCTTGGTAAGCGGGTTCTTGTGGTCGAACGCCGCCACCACATCGGTGGTAATGCCTATTCGGAACCGGACCCGGAAACCGGAATCGAGATCCACAAGTACGGCGCGCACCTTTTCCACACCTCGAACAAACGAGTGTGGGACTACGTCACACAGTTCACCGAGTTCACCGGATACCAGCACCGCGTCTTCGCGATGCACAAAGGGCAGGCCTACCAGTTCCCGATGGGCCTCGGTCTGGTCTCCCAGTTCTTCGGTCGCTACTTCTCGCCGCAGGAGGCGCGCGCACTGATCGCGGAACAGGCCGCGGAGATCGAGACCGAGAATGCGCAGAATCTCGAGGAGAAGGCCATCTCGCTCATCGGCCGTCCGCTCTACGAGGCGTTCGTGCGCGATTACACCGCCAAGCAATGGCAGACCGATCCGAAGGAACTGCCCGCGGGTAATATCACCCGGCTCCCGGTCCGCTATACCTTCGACAACCGCTACTTCAACGACACCTACGAGGGGTTGCCCCGCGAGGGATACACGAAGTGGCTGGAGAATATGGCCGCTTCCGATCTGATCGAGGTGCGGCTGAATACCGACTGGTTCGAGGTGCGTGAACAGCTGCGCGCCGAGAGCCAGGACGCACCGGTCGTCTACACCGGCCCGCTGGACCGTTACTTCGACTACCGCGAGGGTGAGCTGGGCTGGCGCACCATCGATTTCGAGACCGAGGTGCTGCCGCTCGGCGATTACCAGGGCACCTCGGTGATGAACTACAACGACGCGGATGTGCCTTACACCCGCATCATCGAGCCGCGCCACTTCCATCCGGAACGGGAATACCCCGCCGATAAGACCGTGATCATGCGGGAATACTCGCGGTTCGCGCAGACCGGCGACGAGCCGTACTACCCGATCAATACCCCGGAAGACCGGGCGAAGCTACTTGCCTATCGCGCGCTGGCCAAAGAAGAGACCGCGACGGCGGGAGTGATCTTCGGTGGTCGTCTCGGCACGTATCAATACCTGGATATGCACATGGCGATCGGCAGTGCGCTGAGCACATTCGACAATGTGCTGCACCCGCATCTGCGCGACGGCGCCCCGCTGGCTGCCGATCACGAGGGGTAGGAGCGTAATGACCACCCAAACTGTTGTGGAAGACAGCGCCGTCGAGACAAGGGCCGCGGCGTTATTGCAGCGCATCATCCTGCCCCGGCCGGGCGAACCGCTGGATGTGCGCACCCTCTACCTCGAGGAGTCGGCGAGCAACGCCAAGCGCGCGCATGCCGTCACCCGTACCTCGCTGGCGATCGGCGCGGAATCCGAGGTCTCGTTCTGTACCTACTTCAACGCCTTGCCCGCGAGCTACTGGCGGCGCTGGACCATCGTGTCCTCGGTGGTGCTCCGGCTGGAATTGATCGGCCACGGCCGGGTGGACATGTACCGGTCCAAGGCCGATGGTTCCCGGATCCACATCCAGGGCAAGGAGTTCACCGGGGGATCCGGCCTCGCGGATAAGCACGCGGATCCGGATACCGTGGATCCGGAGGACATCACCGCACCGGGTATCGACTCGGTGGTCGTGGAATTCGAGACCGATCTCGGCCCGTTCGAGGACGGTGGCTGGATCTGGTTCGACATCACCACCGATACCGCGGTCACCGTGCTGTCCGGTGGCTGGTACGCGCCGGTCGAGGCGCCTGGCATCGGCAGCATCGCGGTGGGCATGCCCACTTTCAACCGCCCTGGCGATGCGGTACAGACGCTGACAGCGCTCGGCTCTGACCCCTTGGTGCTGGAGCAGATCGAAACCGTCATCATCCCGGACCAGGGCACGAAAAAGGTGGTCGACGAGCCGGGCTTCATGGAGGCGGCCGCGGCGCTCGGTGGCAGGCTGGCTATTCACGATCAGCCCAATCTCGGCGGTTCGGGTGGCTACAGCCGCGTGATGTACGAGGCATTGCGGACTACCGATGCCGAATACATCGTCTATATGGACGACGATATCCAGATCGAGCCGGATTCGATTCTGCGCGCGCTGGCGTTCGCTCGCTTCGCGAAATCGCCCGTGCTGGTCGGCGGTCAGATGCTCAATTTGCAGGAGCGCTCGCATCTGCATGTTATGGGCGAGGTCGTCGACCGGAACGTCTTCATGTGGAGCGCGGCGCCGAATGTCGAATACGACCACGATTTCTCCAGATACCCGCTCACCGACCGGGATAATTCGAAGCTGCTGCATCGGCGCATCGATGTCGATTTCAACGGTTGGTGGACCTGCGTCATCCCGCGTCGGGTCGCCGAGGAGCTCGGCCAGCCCCTTCCGCTGTTCCTGAAATGGGACGACGTGGAGTACGGCCTGCGCGCTCGGGCCGCCGGATACCCCACCGTCACCTTGCCCGGCGCCGCGGTCTGGCATATGGCCTGGAGCGATAAAGACGACGCTATCGACTGGCAGGCGTACTTCCACCTGCGTAATCGCTTGGTCGTGGCCGCATTGCATCTGCCGGGAAATGGCCGAGCCATGGTGGCCGATACGATCAAGGCGACCCTGAAACACCTGCTCTGTCTGGAATATTCGACGGTCGCGATCCAGAATCTGGCTATCCGCGATTTCCTCGCAGGCCCAGAGCGGTTGTTCCAGCTATTGCCCAGCGCACTGGGTGCGGTGCATGCGCTGCGTAGGCAGTATCCGGATGCGGTCATCCTGCCTTCGTCTACCGAACTACCTTTGGCCAGCCATATCGATATCGGTGCGGTCGGTGAGCCCGCCAATCCGATCGCCAAGGTGACGCGGCTGGTCAAGGGCCTGCTGCACAATGTGCGTCCCGCGCGCGCCGCACATCATGAGACCCCGCAGCTGAATGTGCCGACGCTGGATGCTCGCTGGTTCCTGCTCTCCCAGGTGGATGGGGTCACCGTCACCACGGCCGACGGCAGAGGTGTGGTCTATCGCAAGCGGGATCCGCGCCAGGCGTTGAGCCTGTTGAAGGAGGCCATGCGCCTGCGTAAGGAGCTGGCCGCTCGCTTCCCCGAAATGCGGCAGCGCTACCGTAGCGCCCACCCCAAGCTGACCAGTACCGCGGCCTGGGAACAAGTTTTCGGCATCAGCGACAACACAGACAACACGAAGGATGGCAAGCAGTGAGTCTCGCATCGAACGGGGCTGACGGCGCGGCGCTAGAGCCGCCGTTGCACAGCGCGAACGGCCACGGCGGCCCGATGCGATCGGCGGCCGGGCAGGCGCGGGCAGTGCCCGCGGCGCTTTCGGAGGTAGCGATCATCACCGCAGTACAGGCCACCCTGGGCAATAAGCCCGCCGTGGTATCCGCGGCGCGTGGTATGTCGCATTTCGGGGAGCACGCGCTCGGCTGGGTGGGTATCGCCGCCACGGGCTGGTTGCTGGACAAGCCGCGCCGCAGGCAGTGGGCCGGCGTCGCGGTCGGCGCGGTCGGTGCGCACGCCGCCTCGATCGCGATCAAGCGCATTGTCCGACGGCCCCGCCCGCATGATCCATCGGTGCAGGTCAACGTCGGGACGCCGAGCAAGCTCAGTTTCCCGTCCTCGCACGCGACCTCGACTACCGCGGCGGCCGTGTTGCTCGGCAGAGTGACCGGGCTACCCTTGCCTGCGGTGCTCGTTCCCCCGATGCTGTTGTCCCGAGTGGTTCTGGGGGTGCACTATCCCTCCGACGTGCTCGCCGGTTCCGCACTCGGCGCCGCGTCCGCCGCTGCCCTGCTCGCTGCCGAAAAGAGACTCGATAGTGACCGCACAAGAAAGAGCCTTGGTTGACATGAGTGAAGAGCCGACCGGCGCCGACCTGGCCGAGGCCGTTGTCAAGGGCCCACCCAAGACACTGGCCAGTGGGCTGTTCAAGGCCGTCCGTCCGCGGCAGTGGGTCAAGAATGTGCTCGTGCTCGCCGCGCCGCTGGCCGCTGGCACGGTCACCGATGCGGATGTCCTAGCGCATGTCGGCATGGCCTTCGTGGTGTTCTGTATGGCGGCTTCTGGCATCTACCTGGTCAACGATGCCCTCGACGTAGAGGCCGATCGCGCACATCCGACCAAGCGGTTCCGGCCGATCGCCGCGGGTGTCGTCCCGGTGAATCTGGCCTATGCGCTTTCGGCCGTGCTCTTGACCGGCTCGATTGCCGCATCGTTCCTCGCGTCGTGGCAGCTGGCCGTGGTGATGGCGGTCTACATCGGTATCCAGCTGGCCTACTGCTTCGGGCTCAAGCATCAGGCGGTGCTGGACATCTGCATCGTGTCCTCCGGCTTCCTGCTGCGCGCTGTCGCGGGCGGCGCGGCCTCGGATATCCCGCTTTCCCAGTGGTTCCTGCTGATCATGGCGTTCGGCTCGCTGTTCATGGCCGCGGGTAAGCGCTACGCGGAACTGCAGATCGCATTGGGTACCGGCGCGAAGATCCGCAAATCGCTGGAGTACTACACCCCCACCTATCTACGCTTCACCTGGACCCTCGCCGCGACGGCAGTGGTGGTGTTCTATGGACTATGGGCCTTCGAGCAGGACCGGTTGAACGAGACCACCTGGTTCGCCATCTCGATGATCCCGTTTACCATCGCAATCCTGCGTTACGCGGTCGACGTCGATGGCGGCGAGGCCGGTGAACCGGAAGAGATCGCATTGGGGGATCGTGTCCTGCAATGCCTCGCAGTCGCCTGGATCGGAGCGGTAGGTGTCGCTGTCTATCTCACCTGACGAGATGCTGGTAGCGGAGCGAACAGAATACGTGGCAGGACAGCAGGCCGATGGGTCGGCGCGTTCGATGTCGCGTTTTACAGTTCTATCCAAAGCCACGTTCGTCGGTGGGATCGCGCTCACTGTCGTTCTCTTCGCGATCGGTGGCTGGCAGCGACGCTGGATCGCTGATGACGGCCTCATCGTGTTGCGCACGGTGCGGAACTTGCTCGCGGGTAACGGTCCCGTCTTCAACCAGGGTGAGCGCGTCGAAACCAATACCAGCACCGCCTGGACCTACCTGGTCTGGTTCTTCAGCTGGCTGACCGAGGCTCGCCTCGAGTACGTGGTGCTCGGGCTGGCGCTCACGCTATCGCTGGCCGCAGTGGTATTCGCCATGCTCGGAGCGGCCCGGCTGTGGGGTGGTAGCGGATCAGTGCTGCTGCTGCCAGCGGGTGTGCTGGTCTATATCGCGTTGTCCCCGGCCCGCGACTACGCCACCTCCGGCCTGGAGAGCGGTCTGGTGATCTGCTGGATCGGTCTGCTGTGGTGGCAGCTGATGCGCTGGAGCCAAGCCGCATCGCCTCGGCTGCCAGGCCTGTTCGGCTTGGTCTTCCTCGCCGGGCTGGCCCCGCTGATTCGTCCTGAGCTGACCTTGGTCGGCGCGCTCGCGCTGTTGATGATCTTCATCGCGCCCATGCCGGAGAGCAGCGTGCATCCGATGGCGCTGCGCGCGATGATCGTCGCGGTGGCAGGCCTGGTTCCACTCGGTTATCAGGTCTGGCGGATGGGCTACTACGGACTGCCGTATCCGAACACCGCGGTGGCGAAGGACGCGGGCGGGGCCAAATGGGGGCAAGGGTTCACCTATCTCTTGGACCTGGTCGGTCCGTACTACCTGTGGCTGCCGCTGCTGCTGTTGCTGATCGCGGGTGTGCTCGCCGCCCGCACACAGGCCGAGCTGACGCCGCGGATCGACCGTGCCGCCGGGCAGGGGTGGTCCCTCGACCGGGTACGGCAGCGGTTGCGCTCGCCGGGCGCGGTGGTCACTGTGATCCTGGTCAGTGGTTTCCTCCTCACGGTGTACGCGCTGCGGGTCGGTGGCGATTTCATGCACGGCCGGATGCTGCTGCCACAGCTGTTTCTGCTCTTGCTTCCGGTGGCGGTGCTCCCGCTGCGCGCGCCCGCCGGAGGCGTACGCGCGGTGCTCGCGGGTAACCGGTCGTTCGCGATGCTGGTCATCGCGCTGGCTGGTACCGCGGGCTGGGCATTGTTCGCTGCCGATACCACCGGGATCACGACCGGGACCGAGATCTCCTCGACCGGTATCGTCGACGAGCGCATCTACTACGTGCTCAATACCGGGCACGATCATCCGATCCGCGCCGAGGACTATCTGGACTATCCACGGATGCGTGCGATGGTCGAAGACATCGCGGCCACCCCGGAGGGTGGTCTGCTGCTCAACTCGCCGTCGTACACGTTCTGGTATATCGTTCCGCCGCCCGCACCTATCCCGCCCGAGGGTGTCGGGCATACCGTCTTCTTCCTGAATCTCGGAATGACCAGTATGAACGTCCCGTTGGACGTGCGGGTGATCGATCCGATGGGCTTGGCTTATCCACTGGCCGCACACACAGATCGGCTCGTCGACGGCCGGATCGGGCACGATAAAAGCCTGTATCCGGATTGGGTTATCGCGGATGTCGGCATGGTGGAAGAGAAGCCGTGGTTGCCCTGGTACCTGGATGAGCAGTGGGTGGCCCAGGCACGTACGGCGTTGTCCTGCCCCGACACTCAGGCTCTGCTGCTGTCCTCCCGTGGCCCGCTCACTTTCGAGCGTTTCCGGCACAACCTGCGTAATGCGCTGCGATTCGCCGAATATCGCATCGAGCGGGTGCCGAAGTACGAAATCCAGCGGTGCGGGCTGGTCGATCCGTTCCCGCGCCCAGATGCGCCGCGCTGAGCGCGGACTCACGTTTCGACCCGGCCTCCGGCCGTGATGTCCCCCGTCGGCACGCATCGGCGGGTATGGTGTGCACGGCTTGCCGCTGTCGCTGTGAGACGAAAGGTTGAACGGGATGCGAGGCGTGGTCGGGCGTGATCGTAAGACTCGAAGTGCAGGCTCTTGGTTCCAGCGATCGGTGTTGGTATCGCTGGCAGTGCTACTACCGCTCGGGCTATCGCTAGCCGGGCCGATCGGCCCGGCGTCAGCGGCGTTCAACCCGGACGGCCTCGACTTCTGGGTCGATTCCGAGATGGGGCCGATCAAGTCGCGCGTCTTCCGCGCCGCCGACGGCAACACCCAGCGTGTGGTGTACGCGCTGGACGGTATGCGGGCGCGTAACGACCTGAACGGCTGGGAGATCGACACCGAGGTCACGCGGGAACTGACCAGGTGGAATATCAACGTGGTCATGCCGGTCGGCGGCCCGTCGAGTTTCTACGCTGACTGGAACGCGCCGAGTGATTTCTTCGGTGCTTCAACCGGTTCGGCGTCGTCTGCTTCGGCTTCGGGCTCCGCGTTGACCGGTTCCTCCGGTTGGGGGGAGACTCTCGGCAAGGTCAATACCTACAAGTGGGAGACCTTCCTGACCGAGAATCTGCGGTGGGCGCTGCGTGATCGGCTGGGCTTCAATCCGAACCGTAATGGGGTATTCGGCCTGTCGATGGGTGGCAGCGCCGCGTTGGCTCTCGCGGCCTATCATCCGGATCAGTTCAGCTTCGCCGGGTCGTTCTCCGGCTACCTGAACATTTCCGCGCCGGGTATGCGTGAGGCGATGCGTGTAGCGATGCTGAGTGCGGGTGGCTACAACATCGATGCGATGGCGCCGCCGTGGGGCTCGCAATGGCTACGGATGGATCCCTTCGTCTTCGCGCCGCAGCTCAAGGCCAATAACACTCGGCTATGGATTGCGGCGGGTAGCGGGTTTCCGTCCGAAGGTGATGTGCAATCGGTGCTCGATGTGGTTCAAGGCGTGCCGTTGGAGACCTTGGCATTGGTCAATACCAGGGCTTTTCAGGTACGGATGATGTCGCTGGGCGCCACCAATGTCACCTACAGTTTTCCGCCTGTCGGCCTGCACAATTGGCGTAACTGGGAAGCGGAGGTCTACCGGATGCTCCCTGACCTCTCGGCGAATATCGGGTAGTTCCGGCCGGACGTGCGGTTGCCCTGCGCCGGTAGCGCAGGGCAACCGCACGTTTTCCGGTCCGGGTAGCGCTGTCAGAAATATGAAGATGAGATGGTTCAGTAGTTGTGCCGCAGCGGACGATCCAGCACTATGAAGAGATTCCCCTCGATTGATAGCCGTAGAACATATCGCGAGGTTGTTTTGCCGGTTTCGCGGCGGGGTGGGCCTCGGAGCTCGATGGCGAGGTAGTGAATATCGCGGAACATTTGCTGACCTGGTAATCCGAGCGGAAGGTCGATGTGATGCGAAGTGCGTGCAAGCCCGGCAGTTCCCGATCGACCGGCGCGTCGTTGCGGCGATGGGTTCTCGGTATCGCCGCGGCAATGCTGTTACCGTTCGGAACAACCATCGCAGGCACCGGCGCACCGGCCGCCGCGGCGTTCGATCCAGCAGCTTTCGATTTCTGGGTCGATTCCGGTATGGGACCGATCAAGACCCGGGTTCTCCGTGCCGCGGACGGTAATACCCATCGGGTGGTCTACGCATTGGACGGTTTGCGAGCACAGGAGACCCTGAACGGCTGGGAATTGGAGACCGATATCCCGGCAGCCCTGGCCGGTGCGAACATCAATGTGGTCATGCCGGTCGGCGGCCAATCCAGTTTCTACGCCGATTGGACTGCGCCGAGTGAGTTCTTCGGCATTCCCGCTGGTACCGGAGGCAACTCCGGTTCAGGGGCATTGAACGCCCTCTCCGGTGGGCCGGGCAAGAGCTATCGGTACCAATGGGAGACCTTCCTGACCGAGAATCTGCGGTGGGCGCTGCGTGATCGGCTGGGCTTCAATCCGAACCGTAATGGGGTATTCGGCCTGTCGATGGGTGGCAGCGCCGCGTTGGCTCTCGCGGCCTATCATCCGGATCAGTTCAGCTTCGCCGGGTCGTTCTCCGGCTACCTGAACAATTCCGCGCCGGGTATGCGTGAGGCGATTCGCACCGCCATGTTGGAAGCGGGCGGTTACAACGTCGACTCGATGGCACCGCCGTGGAGCCCGCAATGGTTTCGGATGGACCCACTCGTCTTCGCGCCCAATTTGATCAGCAATCAGACACGCCTGTGGATCGCCGCGGCCAGCGGCAGGCCGACCGAGGCGGATCCACCGACTATCGACACCCTCAACGGTATGGAGTTGGAAGCGCTGGCCTTGACCAATACGAGGTCCTTCCAGGCTCGGATGGATTCGCTCGGCGGCAGTAACGTTGTCTACTCCTTCCCGCCTTATGGCATTCACGCCTGGAACAACTGGGCCGACGAGGCCAGGCGGATGATTCCGGATATGTCGGCCCATATCGGTTGAGCCGGATGCCCCACCGTGCCGAGTTCTCGGCACGGTGGGGCATAGCCCGTGGGTTGGGCGGGACCTGTGGGGCCGAGTGCGGACGCAATTATTAGCTGAGAAATTGCCACCTAGGGGCGCTTGTGGTCGCCTCATGGTTGTGGCCGACCCTGTTGCTGGGCAGACGGAGAGTGATGCGGCGAAGAATAGTGTTTGCTATGTAGCGCGTGTCGCCCGTGAACTCGGGCGTATCCGGAGTACAAAACTCTTGTGGCAGGGACTATCCGTAGTAGCCGGAGCAAACGTTGGCTCATGCTGCTCACCATCGCCATAACCATTCCGCTGGCCGCGAGCATGTCCAGCGGTGTACCCGCCGTCGCGCAGCCAGAGGCGGCGATGGTGGCACCGGCTATGGAGAAGGTGGTGTGGCTCAGCGACCGGCGCGTCGCGTTATGGGTGAACTCGCCATCCATGGGTGTGCCGATCCAGGTGCAGCTATTGCTGGCCAAGGATTGGAATGCCAGCCCTGAGGCCAGATTCCCCGTTTTGTTCCTGCTCGACGGCCTGCGTGCCACCGATGACGAGAGCGGCTGGACGAAAGAGGCCGGTGCGGTCGACTTCTTCGCCGATAAGAATGTCACCGTCGTGCTTCCGGTCGGCGGGCAGTCCAGTTTCTACACCGACTGGCTGGAGCCGAACAACGGACACAATTACAAGTGGGAAACCTTCCTCACCAAGGAGCTTCCTCCGCTGCTGGAGAACTATTGGCGAGCAACGGATGTACGGGGTATCGAGGGGCTGTCGATGGGTGGCACCGCCGCGATGCTCCTCGCCGCACGGAATCCTGGTTTCGTGCGCTACGCCGGTTCCTACTCCGGCTTTCTCACCACGACAACACTCGGCATGCCAGAGGCCATCGAGTTCGCCGTCAGAGATGCGGGCGGTTTCGACGTCTCGGCGATGTGGGGATCGCCGACGGGCCCGGAATGGGCAGCCCACGATCCGTACGCGCTGGCCGACAAACTACGCGGGGTCAGTCTCTACGTTTCCAGCGGAAGCGGTGTGACCGGTCCCTTCGACCACGCCGCGAACATCCCAGGTGTGAGCACTAATGTCGCGGGTATGGGCCTGGAGATCCTCTCCAGGATCACCTCGCAGAACTTCGTGACGAAATTGTCCGAACTGGCGATTCCGGTGCAGGTGAACTATCGCCCTTCCGGTACCCACTCCTGGCCGTACTGGGATTTCGAGATGCGTCAGTCCTGGCGCCAAGCAGCGGCCGCGCTCGGGGTAGATCCGGACCGGCCCGAATGCCATAGCGGCGGTCCGATCGATGCGGTGGTCGCGGCGAACGGTTGGCTCGGCGCTTGCGTTACCGGCGAGTACCGAGTGGCGAACGGTGTTGCTCAGGATTTCACCGGCGGCAGAGTGTTCTCCACACCGGACAGCGGCGCGTATCCGGTCGGTGGCGCGATCGGCGGCGGTTACCAGGCCGCCGTCGGCCCGGCCGGGCCGCTCGGACTGCCGACGAGTATCGAACGCGCCCTGCCCGACGATCGCGGCAGATTTCAGACTTTCCAGCACGGCGCGCTCTACTGGACGCCGCAGACCGGCGCACAGGTGATCCACGGCGCGATCGGAGAGGAGTGGGGTAGGCAGGGGTTCGAACGCGGTCCTGCGGGCTACCCGACCGGGGCAGAGGCCAAGACGCCGCATCGAGACGGTGTGGTGCAAGCATTCGAGAACGGCCCGTTCTATTACAGCCGGAACGCGGGAGCCCACCATGTCCACGGTTTGATCCTCGGCAAGTACGCCGAATTGGGCTATGAGAACAGCGCACTCGGGTTTCCGGTCACCGAGGAGCAACCGCTCGCGCACTTCGGCCGATTCAGCGGTTTCGAGGGCGGCAATATCTATTGGAGCCCGCTATCGGGAGCGTGGGCGGTGCGTAACGGGCCGGTACTGGATACCTGGCGTGAACTCGGCTACGAGAACGGCAAGCTCGGGTACCCGATCAGCGATGAGTTCCCTATTCCCGGCGGTGTGCAGCAGAACTTCCAAGCCGGTTTCATCACCGTCCATGACGGTGAATCGGAAGTTCACAGCCTGTGATATCCGCTGATCCGGTCGGACTGATCGGATAGCGCCGGATCGGTTTCGAGTCGGTCGCAGGCGTGGTCGGCTCTTACCGTGGCAGGGAACACCCCGTGCCGCGGGCACAGCGAATCGGACGCGGCTAGCCTGGTGGGCGACCCGACCCGCTTCGCGACAGATCGAGGACGAGAATTCATGCATCGGACCCGTGGAAAGGTATTCGGCATGGCCGCGGCGATTGCCGCGATCAGCCTGCTCGCCGCGTGCGGCGACAATGATTCGACCGCGACGAGCACGCCGACTCCTACCCACACCGCGACGGCGACCACATCGTCTGCCGCGGCTGCGCCTGCCGAGCCAGGGCAGGCTGCCGATCAGCCCGCACCGGCACCAGCACCGGAGCCGGAGCCGGAGCAGTCGGCGCAGGTGCCGCCAGAGCGGCCACAGCCGGTACCCAACGAGGCCGCTCCCTCTGTGGACACCTCGAAGTACTCCGATAAGGACAGGCGGTTCCTCGATGAGCTGGCCGCGCAGGGCATCGAACCGTCTACCCCGGACATCGCGCTGAGCGTCGGTGCGTATGTCTGTCAGGGCACTGCCGCGGGCGCCTCCGATGAGGACCTGACCACCTTCGTGAACGCCATGGCCGGTTCTGATCCCGCCTTCGATCAGGAGAAGATGTCGGTCGAGAAAGCCGGGCAGATCTACATCTCGACCGCGCGCGCTATCTACTGCCAGTGAGTGCGCTGTCCCGTTCGGTGCCCCGCCGGCGTAAGCCGGTGGGGTGCCTGATCGCGATCGGTGTCTTCGTGCTGATCGTTCTGGTCGTCCTGCTGCTGTGGTATCTGCTCGCCGGGCGGGTGCGTCCGCCCGGTCCCGGTCCGACGCCACCGCGGCCGCCTGCTTCGCAGCCCGCGAGCTGCCCCGATGTGCAGATGATCTCGGTGCCAGGCACCTGGGAGTCCAACAGCTTCGATGATCCGCACCATCCAACGGCCAATCCCGCGTCGCTGATGCTCAGCGTCTCCGAGCCGATCGCTCAGCGTTTCCCTGCCGATCGCGTGGATGTGTACACCATTCCGTACGTCGCGCAGTTCTCCAATCCGATCGCGATTCCACCGGATGGTCAGCAGTCCTACAACAACAGCCGATCCGAAGGTGTGCAGCGGACGATCGATGTCATGGCCGACCGGCACGCCGAATGCCCGTTGACCACCTACGTGCTCGCGGGGTTCTCCCAGGGCGCGGTCATCGCCGGTGATGTCGCCGCGCGGATCGGCGCCGGCCAGGGCCCGGTGCCCGCGGAACTGGTGCTCGGTGTAACGCTGATAGCCGACGGGCGGCGTACCGGTGAGACCGGCCCCGGCCAACCCGTCCAGATCGGCACGCCCCCGCCCGGGGTCGGCGCCGAGGTCGCCTTGCAGGGGTTGGATGTGCCCGGTATCACGATGACCGGTCCACGTCCTGGAGGCTTCGGCGCGCTGGCCGACCGCACCTACACCATCTGCGCGCCCGGCGACTTGGTCTGCGACGCTCCCCGCGAGGCGCTGCGTCCGTGGAATATTCTCGGTAGCCTGAATACCCTGGTCCGTGCGATGGGTAACCCAGTGCACAGCCTCTACAACAGTTTCGTCGTCGACCCAGGTGGCGCTACCGCGACCCAGTGGGCGGTCACGTGGGCGGAGGGCCTCATCGAGGCCGCGCCGCACCCGGCTCATTCGTGAGAACGCGCAGATCCCGCGATAACCCGCATCCAGTTGCGTGACAAGCACAACTCGAATCGGGAGCACGCTGTAAAGTGCGCTGGTGATCGCGACGCCAGACCACGTTCCGACACCGGTTACCGACGGGCGCCGCGCCGATATTTCCGTACAGCCAGGAGCATGAGTTCATGACAGAAGCCGCCGCCCCGGCCACCACGGTCAGCCGTGCCGCGGATGCTGCGACGACCGCGCTGGGCACCCCGCTGCGCCCATTCCGCTTCGGTGCTTCCGGTGAGGGGAACAAGCAAGAGGGTGGTGCGCGCAAGTTCGTCCAGACCGCCGTGCAGGCCGAGGAGTACGGCTTCGACACCTTCTTCGTGCCCGACCACCTCGGTGACCAGATCGGGCCGATCGCGGCGCTCGGCGCGCTGACCCAGGCCACCGAGAAGATCCGGCTCGGTACATCGGTGCTCGCGAACGGCTTCCGCCACCCTGTGGTGCTGGCCAAGGACCTTGCCACGATCGATGTGCTGTCCAAGGGCAGGCTGGAGGTCGGCCTCGGCGCGGGCTGGATCAAGGAAGAATTCGAGAATGCGGGCATTCCCTACGAATCGCCAGGGGTGCGGCTGGAGAAGCTGGACGAAGCGCTGACCATTCTCGATGTACTGCTGCGTGGGCAGGAGTGCACCTTCGAAGGCAAGCACTACCAGGTGCGTGGGATCAAGGGGACGCCGCGGCCGCGGCAAGGTCCGCGCCCGCCGATCTGCACCGGTGGCGGTGGCCCCAAGATGCTGCGTTTGGCGGCCGAACACGCCGACATAATCTCCGTCGTTCCGGTGACCACCAAGAACGGCAAGGGCCTCCTCTCCGGCATAACCCTGGAGAAGGCCATCGAAAAGGTGAATCTGATCAAGGAGGCAGCCGGTGACCGGTTCGCCGACATCGAGCTGAACTGGGCCATCACCGCTATCGTGATCACCGACGATCGCGAGAAGACCGCGGAGATGGCGCTGTCGGCATTGGATCGGGGACTGCACCCGAACCTCGAGGTCGACGTACAACTATCGGTCGAAGACATCTTGAATTCGCCCTATGTGGCGATAGGTACATTCGAGGAGATCGCCGAACAGATTCGACGTGTGCGCCAGCTCACTTCGATGTCCTACGTCGGTGTGTTCCCCACGCAGATGGACGCGTTCGCTCCCATCATCCCCCTGCTGCGGGAAGAGTGAGCAGGTCTTCTCTGTAACATAACCCTGGTTTGAATACATCTAGCCGATAGGCGGTCACCGCGCAGACCGCACAAAATCTGCAGGCTTGCTCTGTGCTTGGAGCACCCGCGGGCGAAAGCGAGTCGGGGTTTCACGGATAACAGCGGCAATCTGGCCGTATTGCCTGTGTGTGCCTCGGAGGAGAAGGAATGGAAGAGATTTTCGACGACTACCTGGACGAAACCGGGAACATCCGTATTCCCGAGGATCACACCCTGGTTGACCACGTCGAGAAGCACACCCGGAACGACGCGAATACTCTCGCGTACCGCTACATCGATTACTCGCGTGAGCGCGACGGCGAAGTGCAGGAGTTGACGTGGCGTGAGTTCGGTACCCGGCTGCGCGCGGTAGCCGCTCGACTGCAGCAGGTGACCAACCCGGGTGACCGGGTCGCGATCTTGGCGCCCCAGGGCTTGGATTATGTGATCTCCTTTTTCGCCGCGATCTACGCGGGCACCATTTCGGTCCCGTTGTTCGACCCGGATGAGCCGGGCCATACCGATCGCCTGCACGCGGTGCTCGGCGACTGCGAACCGACGGCCATCCTGACCGCGAGTTCCTCCGCGGCCGGGGTCAGGCAGTTCTTCCGTTCGCTGCCCGCCGCCCAGCGTCCGCGCATCATCGCGGTGGACGCGATCCCCGACAGCGTCGGCGAGAACTGGGTGCGTCCGGATATCGTGATCGATGACATCGCCTATCTGCAGTACACCTCGGGCTCCACCCGGGTGCCCGCCGGTGTCGAGATCACCCACCGCGCGGTAGCCACCAATCTGCTGCAGATGGTGGAAGCGATCAACCTGAACTGGAATTCCCGTGGTGTCACCTGGTTGCCGTTGTTCCACGATATGGGGCTGTTGACGGTGATCCTGCCCGCAGTGGGCGGTAAATACATCACCATCATGTCGCCGAGCGCGTTCGTGCGCCGCCCCTACCGCTGGATCAAGGAGCTGGCCGCGGTCTCCGATGGTGCGGGCACCTTCGCCGCCGCGCCGAACTTCGCTTTCGAACACGCCGCGGCGCGTGGTTTGCCCAAGAGTGGCGAGTCGCTCGATCTGTCGAATGTCATCGGCTTGATCAACGGTAGTGAGCCGGTCACGACCTCGTCGATGAAGAAGTTCAACGAGGCATTCGCGCCCTACGGTCTGCCCAAGACCGCCATCAAGCCGTGCTACGGCATGGCCGAGGCGACGCTGTTCGTCTCCGCAACCAAGTCCGAGGACGAGGCCAAGGTCACCTACGTCGACCGTAAGGAACTCAACGCGGGCCGCATGGTGCGGGTCGAGCCGGGCCATGAGGATGCCATCGCGCAGGTTTCCTGTGGTTATGTCGCGCTCTCGCAGTGGGCGACCATCATCGATCCGGAGTCGGTCGACTCCGCTGGCGGCGGTCGCGAATTGCCCGACGGTCAGGTCGGTGAGATCTGGCTGCACGGCAACAATATGGGCATCGGCTACTGGGGTCGTCCCGAGGAGACCTCGACGACGTTCCACAACAAGGTCACCAACCGGCTGCTGGAGGGCAGCCACGCCGAAGGCACCGAACTGGACGCGAACTGGATGCGCACCGGTGACTACGGCGTGTACTTCGAGGGTGAGCTCTACATCACCGGTCGGGTCAAGGACTTGGTGATCGTGGATGGCCGTAATCATTACCCGCAGGACCTGGAGTACTCCGCCCAGGAAGCGAGCAAGGCGTTACGCCCCGGCTTCGTCGCCGCGTTCTCGGTACCTGCCAATCAGCTCCCGGCCGAGGTCTTCGCGCAGAACAGCCATTCCGGCCTGAAGTTCGACGCCGACGACGCCTCAGAGCAGCTGGTCATCGTCGGTGAGCGTGGTCCAGGCGCGGGCAAGGCCGATCCACTGCCGATCGCCGACGCGGTGCGCGCGGCGATCTCGCAGCGCCACGGGGTGACCGCACGCGATGTCCTGCTGGTACCGGCGGGTTCGATTCCGCGGACCTCCAGCGGCAAGATCGCGCGGCGGGCCTGCCGGGCCGCTTATCTGGAGGGAACGCTGCGGGGTGGTTACACCCAGCAAGCGTTCCCCGATGCACCAGAAGAGTAATCGCCAACGGCGGCCTCGAACCGACCATCGGCGCTCGGCGCCGACCTTCCCATGCCGAGCGTCGATTTACGGTACGCCCGGTTACGCAGACAGGTAGCTTGAGAATTGATGGCTGACAACGAAGGCACGCCCACCCAGACGACCGGTACCGAGTCCGCATCAGCCGTCGCCGATACGGCGGCCGCGGGCTCGGCCGAGTCCGTGTCCGGCGCGCGGACCGATATGTCGGTGGCCGAGCTGCGCGAGTGGTTGCGGCGTTGGGTCGCGGATGCGACCGGACAGCCGATCGAGCAGATCACCGTGGATCGGCCGATGGAGGAGTTCGGGCTCGCCTCGCGTGATGCCCTCGCTCTCGGCGGTGATATCGAGGAACTGACCGGCGTCATACTGAACGCGACGATCGTGTACCAGCATCCGACCATCGCCGCGTTGGCCGAGCGGATCGTCAACGGCGAGCCTGATATGCCTGCGGAATCGGCTGACGAGGCCTTCTATACCGTCGGCCATACCCAGGGTGAAGCGCACGATATCGCCATCGTCGGCCTGTCGACCCGGCTGCCCGGTGCGGGCGATACCCCCGAGTCGACCTGGGAGTTCCTCATCGGGGGCGGGGACGGTATCCGTGAGTTGCCCGAGGGCAGGTGGATCGAGTTCGCCGAGGATCCGAGGGCGGCCGAGGCGATCGCCTCGGGCAACACCCGCGGTGGCTATCTCGACCAGGATGTCATCAAAGGCTTCGACGCGGAGTTCTTCGCGATGTCGCCGATCGAGGTGGAGCGGGTCGATCCGCAGCAACGCCTGATGATGGAGCTGACCTGGGAAGCGCTGGAGCACGCCAGGATTCCGGCGAGTGAGCTGCGTGGTGAGCCGGTCGGCGTCTTCATCGGCACCTCGACCAACGACTTCATGCTGATCTCCGCGCTCGGGCTCGGCGAAGACGATCCGTCGGCACCCGCCTCGGCCGCGGCCTATGGCATCACCGGCAGTTCCACCGGCATCATCTCCAATCGCGTCTCCTACTTCTACGATTTCCGTGGTCCGTCGGTCGCGGTCGATACGGCGTGTTCGTCCACGTTGGTCGCAGTGCACCAAGCGGTGCGCGCGCTGCGCGCCGGTGATGCCGATCTCGCGCTGGCCGGCGGGGTGAATATGCTGCTGGCCCCGGTGGCCACGCTCGGTTTCGATTCGGTGGGCACGCTCGCGCCGGACGGCCGGATCAAGGCCTTCTCCTCCGATGCCGACGGTATCGCGCGTTCCGAGGGCGCGGGTCTGGTCGTGCTCAAGCGGCTCGTCGACGCCGAGCGGGACGGTGACCGGATTCTCGCCGTCATCAAGGGCTCCGCGGTCAACAACGACGGCCGCTCCAATGGCCTGCTCGCGCCGAACCCTGATGCCCAGGCCGATGTGCTGCGGCGTGCCTACCGGGACGCGGGCATCGTGCCTGGCACCGTCGATTACATCGAGGCGCACGGTACCGGCACCCTGCTCGGCGATCCGATCGAGGCCGATGCGCTCGCCCGCGTCGTCGGCCGTGGGCGGGAAGCCGATAAACCGGCGCTGCTCGGCTCGGCGAAAACCAACTTCGGTCATCTCGAGTCCGGCGCGGGTGCGGCCAGCCTGGCCAAGGTGGTCATGGCGCTGCAGCACGATGTCATCCCGCCGAACATCAACTACGCGGGCCCGAACCCGTACATTCCGTGGGACCAGGCGCATCTGAAGGTCGTCGACGAGCCGACCGCGTTCCCGCGCTACAGCGGTACGGCCACCATCGGTGTCTCCGGTTTCGGTTTCGGTGGCACCAACGCGCACATCGTCATTCAGGAGTATGCGTCGGGCTCCTCCGCGCCTGTCGAGGAGCAGTCGTCCGGTACGGACCACGAGACAGTGCGGGCAGCGGCGGTGCCGGATGTGGTGGCGCCGGACGCAGCCGTCTTGGACAACGAGAACACCGGCGTGATCGCGGAAGCCGATGCCGTCCTCTCCGCCGCCGAAGTCCATACGGACGATCCGGCGACCGAAACGGCTGAGACCACCGCATCGGTCACCGAATGGACCGACGCGCGCACCGAACCGCTGCCGCTCATCCTGCCGATATCGGGGTATCTGCCATCGCGCCGCCGCCGTGCCGCCGCCGAGCTGGCCGACTGGTTGGAGTCCGAAACGGGCGCACGCACCCCGCTCGCCGATGTGGCGCGGTCGCTGGCCAAGCGCAGTCACTGGCGCTCACGCGGCGTCGTGCTCGCGAAGACGCACGAGGAGGCGGTCGCCGGGCTGCGCGCCATCGCGGCGGGTAAGCCGGGTTCCGGGGTATTCACCGCCGACGCGCCCGCTGCCATGGGCCCGATGTGGGTGCTCTCCGGTTTCGGCGCGCAGCACCGCAAGATGGGTAAGCAGCTCTATCTGGAGAACTCGATCTTCGCGAAAACCGTCGACCAGGTCGACGAGCTGGTGCAGGACGAGGCCGGATACTCGGTGCGCGAGATGTTCCTCGACGACACTCAGGACTACACCGTCGGTACCTCGCAGGTCGGTATCTTCACCATCCAGATCGGTCTGGCCGCGGTGCTGCGCGCACACGGCGCGGAACCGGAGGCGGTGGTCGGCCATTCCATGGGTGAGGTGGCCGGCGCGTATATCGCCGGTGGCCTCGCGCTGGAGGACGCTGTCCGGGTGATCTGTGCTCGCTCCCGCCTTATGGGCGAGGGCGAGGAGATGGTCAGCGATGACGATGTACGCAATATGGCGCTGGTCGAGTACAGCGCCGAGGATATCGCGAATCTGCTGTCGGACTATCCGGATGTCGAGGTAGCGGTGTACGCGGCGCCGACCAACACGGTGATCGGCGGCCCACAGGAGCAGGTCGCGGCGATCGTGGCGCAGGTGGAGGCCGCGGGCAAGTTCGCACGGGTACTGCCGACCCGTGGCGCCGGGCACACCTCGCAGATGGATCCGCTGCTCGGCGAGCTGGCCGCGGAACTGGCCGGTATCGAGCCGACCCGGTTGAAAACCGGCCTGTACTCGACGGTGCACAAGGAAGAGTTCTTCCGGCCAGGACACGACCCGATCCACGACGAGAACTACTGGGTCAAGAACATGCGCCACAGCGTGTACTTCACCAACGCGGTGAAACTCGCGGTGCACGCCGGGCACACCACATTCCTGGAGCTGGCGCCGAATTCCGTTGCGCTGATGCAGATTCTGGGCACCACCTTCGCCGAGGGCGTACCGGACGCACAGCTCATCCCGACGCTCAAGCGTAAGGAGGACGAATCCGCCGGTGTTATCGCCGCTTTCGCCCAGCTCTACGTGCACGGCCACCGGGTGGATCTGCCCTCATTGCTGAGTGCCGGTGATTACGCGGATATCCCGCGCACCACGTTCGTGCGCAAGCCGTACTGGCCCAAGGCGAAGATCGCCGCTGGCGGCAACAACCGGGTGCCTGGAGCGCATGTCGCGCTGCCGGACGGCAGGCATGTCTGGGAGGTGCAGGCCGCGTCCGTCACCGATCTCACCGCACTGGTGACCGCGTCGGCGGCGCAGGTGCTGCGTGAGGTATCGCTGGGCGCATCGATTCCGCACGGCTCGATTCCGGCCACGGGAACGCTCACCACCACACTCACCCCGCACCCCGGCGGCGCCTCGGTGCAGGTCCATGCCAAGGCGGGCAGTGACTTCCGGTTGCTGCTCGATGCCGTGGTCACCTCGGGCGCCCCACTGCCGGAACCGACTGTGGCCGAGCCGATCCCGGCTGCCGAAGTCGAACCGGCCAAGGGCGAAGCGGATTTCGAGATCGTGGAGACCTTCGGCGATCGCTGGGACCCCAACGGTACGCAGACCGTGGAGGCCCGGCTGGCGTTGATCGTCGCGGAATCCATGGGCTATGCCGTCGAAGACCTCCCGATGGAGATTCCGCTGATGGAACTCGGTCTGGATTCGCTGATGGCCATGCGCATCAAGAACCGGGTCGAGTACGAGTTCGATATCCCGCAGCTGCAGATCCAGGCCGTACGTGATGCGAGCCTGCACGAGGTCGGCAAGGTGCTGCGCTACGCCATCGAACACCGCGACGAGGTACAGGCGCTGGCCGATCAGCAGGCCGCCGATAAGGCCGATGGCGGATCGGGTGAGCTGGCCGTCGACACCGATTTCATCGCCGCGGCCAGGGAGGCGCTGGCCACCGGCGCCGACCCCATGGCCGCGGTACCCGGCGCCGATGCCGCGCCGGATATCGATAGCGCGCCCGCGGGCCACGCTGCCGAGACACCGGATACCGTTGCGTCCGATACGGTTCCCGCCGCTGAGCCCGCACCGGTCGAGGCGGCCGCGACCTTCGGCGGCGGGCAGCAGACCACGACAGGCGAGGACGATGTTCCGCCACGTGATGCCGCTGAGCGCCTCACCTTCGCTACCTGGGCGGTGGTCACCGGGCAGTCCGCGAAAGGCATTTTCAACACGCTGCCGATCCTCGACGAGGACACCGCGGAGAAGCTGGCCGCGCGTCTGACCGAGCGGGTCGGGGCCGAGGTCAGCGTCGACGATGTGCTCGATTGCGAGACCATCGAGCAGCTCGCCGAGATCGTCCGCACGCTGCAGGACAGCGGCGCCGATGTGGATGGTTTCATCCGTCCGCTGCGGGCGCGGCCGGAGGGCTCGACCGCGGTGCCGGTGTTCGTGTTCCATCCCGCGGGGGGCAACACACTGGTCTACGAACCGTTGCTCAAGCGATTGCCCGCCGACACACCGATGTACGGCTTCGAGCGGGTGGCCGGTTCCATCGAGGAGCGGGCACGGCAGTATGTGCCGGAATTGCGCAAGTTGCAGGGTGACGGACCTTTCGTGCTCTACGGCTGGTCGCTCGGCGCCGTGCTGGCCATGGCGTCCGCGCAGATCCTGCGTGCGGAAGGCGCGGACGTCCGGGTGGTCGGTCTCATCGATCTCGCGATCCCGAGCCAGCCGGAGGACAACAGTCCCGAAGAGCGGGTACGACGCATCGAGCGGTACCAGGCCTTCGCGCGGAAGACCTACAACGTCCAGGGTGAACTTCCGCCCGAGCAGCTGCGGGAGCTGGCCGCCGCATCGGACGAGGAACAGTTCGAGATGATCAGCGAACTCATCAAGCTGACCGGTGCCAAGATCCCGGGCGGAGTGCTCGAACATCAGCGCACCTCATGGGTCGAGAGCCGGGCCTTGCAGCAGGTCCAGCCAGTCCGCTACGACGGTGATGTGGTGCTCTACCTCGCCGATCGCTATCACGATGGCGCGATCGAGCTGGAGCCCCGCTATGCCGAGCGACTACCGAACGGCGGCTGGGACGAATATCTCGCTAACCTGGAAATCGTCCATATCCCCGGCGATCATCTGCAGATCATCGATGAGCCGCGGATCGGGAAGATCGGGGCCGACTTGACCGCGAAACTCGCCGCGATAGAGGCGAAAGGGGACGAGTGAGCACTACTGCCGAGAAACTCGCCGAACTGCGCACTCGACTGGAGTCAGCGCAGGAACCCGCGGGTGAAGCGGGGGTGGCCAAGCGTGCGAAGAAGGGAATCCCCAGCGCGCGCGCTCGAATCGAGATGTTGCTCGATCCAGGCACCTTCGTGGAAATCGGTGCATTGGTGCGCACACCAGGTAATCCCACCGCGCTCTACGGCGACGGTGTGGTCACCGGGTACGGCACGGTCGAGGGCAGGCCGGTAGCGGTGTTCTCGCACGACCAGACCGTCTACGGCGGTTCGGTCGGCGAGATGTTCGGCCGTAAGGTGGCCGGGATCCTGGAGTACGCGGCCAAGGTCGGCTGCCCGGTGGTCGGCATCAACGATTCCGGCGGCGCGCGGGTGCAGGAGGCGGTCACCTCGCTGGCCTGGTACGCGGAGTTGGGCAGGCGCCAGGAGCCGTTATCGGGGCTGGTCCCGCAGATCTCGATGATTCTCGGCAAATGTGCTGGTGGTGCCGTGTATGCCCCGATCAACACCGATGTGGTGGTCGCGACCGATGCGGCGTACATGTTCGTCACCGGTCCGAAAGTGATCCGTGAGGTCACCGGGGAGGATGTGAGTCTGGAGGAACTCGGCGGCGCGCGCAGCCAGGCCGAATACGGCAATATCCACCATATCGCCGAGAACGAGGCCGCGGCATTCGAGTGGGTGCGCGAGTACCTGAGCTACCTGCCCACCAGCTGCCAGGAGCAGCCGCCGATCGTGAACCCGGGGCTGGAGCCGGAGACCACCGACAGCGACCTGGAGCTGAACTCGATCGTGCCGGACGCCGACAACTCCGGCTATGACATGCACGAGATCCTGTTGCGCATTTTCGACGACGGGGCGTTCCATGAGGTCGGCGCGGCCTCTGGCCGCAATATCATCACCGGTTTCGCCCGTGTGGACGGGCGCAGCGTCGGTGTGGTCGCCAATCAGCCGATGGTGTCCGCGGGCGCGCTGGACGCACGGGCCTCGGATAAGGCGGCGCATTTCGTGCGGCTGTGCGACGCGTTCGAGATTCCGCTGGTGTTCGTCGTGGATACGCCCGGGTTCCTGCCCGGAGTGGAGCAGGAGAAGATCGGCGTCATCAAACGTGGTGGCCGCTTCCTGTTCTCCTACGTCGAGGCCACGGTGCCGAAGGTGACCGTGGTGATCCGCAAGTCCTACGGCGGCGGTTACGCCGTGATGGGGTCCAAGCAACTCGGCGCCGATGTGAACCTGGCCTGGCCCACCGCGCGTATCGCGGTGATGGGTGCGGAAAGCGCGGTCAGCCTGATGAGCGGCAAGCAGATCGAGTCGGCTCCGGAGGAGCAGCGGGCGGCGATCCGGCAGCAGCTGATCGACTTCTACAACGCCACCATGGCTACACCCTGGGTGGCCGCCGAGCGCGGATATATCGACGCGGTCATCGAACCGTCGGCTACCCGGCTGGAGATCCGTCGCGCTCTGCATCTGCTGCGGGACAAAGACCTTGCCCGCAACCCACGTAAGCACCATCTGTTTCCGTTGTAGCGGCGCTCGGACGACAGTAGCGGAACGGTACCGCGCGATCAGGGCCGCACCCTGTGGGTGCGGCCCGATGCGCGTCGGTCCTAGCGGAGGATCACACGATGCTCGCGGATTCGATGACCACGTCGTCGACCGGCACATCCTGGTGCATGCCCGCCGAGGACGTGGAGACAGCGGCGATCTTGTCGACCACGTCGGTGCCCTCGGTCACCGCGCCGAAGACCGCGTAGCCCCATCCGGAAGGGGTAGGGGCGGAGTGGTTGAGGAAGTCGTTATCGGAGACATTGATGAAGAACTGCGCGGTGGCCGAATGCGGATCGTTGGTACGCGCCATCGCGACGGTGTACTTGGCGTTCTTCAGGCCGTTGTTCGCCTCGTTCTGAATCGGGGCCTTGGTCCCCTTCTGACGCATCCCGGGCTCGAAGCCACCACCCTGGATCATGAAGCCGGGAATGACACGATGGAAAATCGTTCCGTTGTAGTGGCCCGCGTTCACGTAGTCCACAAAATTACGCACCGTATCCGGTGCCTTCTGCTCGTCCAGTTCCAGGACGATCGGGCCGTGGTTGGTCGAGATATTCACCTTGGTCATACCCCTACCTTCCCATCGTGTCGCTATCGGTCAGCGGCATGGGGGTCCGTTCCTTCGCCGTGGCGGATTTCGGGGTAATTTTCTCGCTTATCGGCACAACATTCCGGCCGTCGGCTCCGAACATTCTGAGAGCCACGAGTCTGTTCGGCCTGCGCCTGCGCTCGCGTGCGTATGCGGGAAGATACCATTGCCAATCGTGCACGACGCCGCTACCGCTGTCTTGACAAAACCGCCCACCGCTCCGGCGGCGGCCGCGCGCGATTTCCGTACCGCGCGGATAATCGCCTTGATCGCCGGGGTGCTCGGCGCGTTATTCGCGCTGGCGACTCCGTTCTTGCCGGTCACGCAGACGACCGCGGTACTGAGCTGGCCGCAGAACGGGACACTCGGCACTGTGCAGGCGCCGCTGATGTCGCAGGTGCCGATCGAACTGGACGCCACGATCCCGTGCGATGTCGTCGCGCAGTTGCCAGGGCGGGGCGGCATGTTGCTGGCTACCGCGCCACCGCAGGGCGACCGGGCCGCTCTGGAGGCCATGTTCGTACGGGTTTCGCCGGACTCGGTGGATGTGGTGGACCGCAACGTGGTCGTGGTCTCGGCCGACCGTGCGCGGATGAACGAGTGCACCTCGCTGAGTATCCACTCCGACAGCGACCGCACCTACGCGGTGTTCGACGGACTCACCGAGCAGATCGAGCGGCCGGTAGAGGGCGGTCGACCCGGTGCGGTCGAGAAGGTCGCGGTGCCGGTGGAAGGGCAGCTGCTCGGCGATCACCGGCCGCAGGTGGTCGGGGTGTTCTCCGATCTGAAGGGCGCGGTTCCCGCCGGCCTCGATGTGCACATGACACTGGACACCCGCTTCTCGACCAGCCCGACCGCGATCAAGCTGATCGCGATGTTCGCGGCGGTGTTGTGCACACTGCTGGCGCTGACGGCGCTGGCTCGGCTCGACGGCAGTGACGGGCGCGGGCACCGAAGGTTCTTCCCGGCGAACTGGCTGAAGCCGACCGGGGCGGATGGCGCGGTGGTCGGCATCCTGCTGCTGTGGCATTTCGTCGGCGCGAACACCTCCGATGACGGTTACATCCTCAGCATGGTGCGGGTGGCCCCGCACGCGGGGTATATGGCCAACTACTTCCGCTGGTACGGCGTGCCGGAGGCCCCGTTCGGCTGGTACTACGACGTGATCGGGCTCTTCGCGCAGATCTCGACGGCCAGCCCGTGGGTGCGACTGCCCGCGCTGGCTTGCGCGCTGTTGTGTTGGATGGTCATCAGCCGTGAGGTCGTACCTCGGCTCGGGCGCGGTGTGCGGACCAGCAAGGTGGCGCTGTGGACCGGCGGTCTGGTGTTCCTGGCCTTCTGGCTGCCCTTCGACAACGGCCTGCGCTCCGAGCCGATCGTCGCGCTCGGCGCGCTGCTGACCTGGGTGTCGATCGAACGGGCGATCGCGACCAGCCGTCTGCTGCCCGCCGCGGTCGCTGTATTGATCGCGGCGTTGACCCTGGCCGCCGCGCCGACCGGGCTCATGTGTGTGGCAGCGCTGCTCGCGGGCATCCGGCCGATGGTGCGCATCGTGGTGCGCAAGCATCGGCAGTTCGCCGCCGAGGGGGTCGGGCGGTGGGGTTCGACGTTGCCCCTGCTGGCGCCGTTCGCGGCGGCCGGTCTGCTCGTATTGACGGTGGTCTACAGCGATCAGACCTTCGCGGGTATCCAGGAGGCCAACCGGGTACGCCAGGCGACCGGTCCCAACCTCCGCTGGAACGAGGACTACCTGCGGTACTACTACCTGTTCGTGGAAACGGTGGATGGTTCGCTATCGCGTCGTTTCGCCTTCTTGGTGATGTTGCTGTGTCTGTTCACCACCATGCTGGTGCTACTACGGCGCAGGCGGGTTCCCGGTATCGCGAGCGGGCCGACCTGGCGGTTGATGGGCGTGGTGTTCGGAACCATCTTCTTCATGATGTTCAACCCGACCAAGTGGACCCATCATTTCGGCGCGTACGCGGGCATCGCGGGCTCACTGGCCGCGGTCACCGCGGTCGCGGTCTCGGCGAGCGCACTGCGGGCCCGCAAGAACCGGGTGATCTTCCTGGCCGGGCTGCTGTTCGTGCTCGCGATCTCGTTCTCCGGCATCAACGGCTACTGGTATGTGTCCAGTTACGGGGTGCCGTGGTTCGATAAGCCGGTCTCGTTGCAGGGTTACCAGTCCAGCACCGTGATACTCATTCTGTTCGGTCTGGCGCTCGCGCTGATCGGCTGGTACGCGTTGCGGGAGGAGTACACCGGGCCACAGCCGTCGGCGAAGACGCCGCGAGGCAGGCGGATTCGCCGGTTCGCCGCGATTCCGCTGACCGTGGTCACCGCGATAGTCGTGGCGCTGGAAGTGCTTTCGCTGCTCAAAGGCGCGGTCTCACAGTATCCGGCGTATTCGCTGGCCCGTGCGAACTTCGCCGCGCTCGGTGGCGATACCTGCGGCCTGGCCAATGATGTTCTGGTGGAACCGGACCCGAACAACGGCAGGCTGGAGCCGATCATCGATCCGGCGAATCCGCCGACCGATCCTGCTGATCCGCTGGCAGGCGCCGATCCGGTCGGTTTCGATCCGAACGGGGTGCCCGACGATCTGTCCGCCGACAGTGTGCCGGTGAAACCGGGGACCGGAAACACCTCCAATCAGTCGATCGGCGCCGCTTTCGCCGAAGGGCAGAACGCGGGTACCGGCGGTGGTCAGGGTGCGCGGGGCGTCAACGGCAGTACCGTTGCCCTGCCGTTCGGCCTCGACCCGGCGACCACACCGGTTCTCGGCAGCTATCAGACCGGTATGCAGCAGCCGGCGGAACTCACCTCCAGCTGGTATCAGCTCGAGCCACGTTCGGCGGACAAACCGCTGGTAGTGATCTCGGCCGCCGGACGAATCCTCTCCTACGACGACACCGGTGCGATGCAGTACGGCCAGTGGCTGACCGTCGACTACGGTAAGCGTCAGCCGGACGGCAGTGTGGAACAGCTCGGCACCTACCAGCCGCGGGATATCGGCCCGTCCCCGTCCTGGCGCAATCTGCGGGTACCGCTGGATGAGATCGCGCCGGATGCCGATGCGGTGCGTATCGTCGCGCGGGATCCGTCCTTGATCGGTGACCAATGGCTGGCGTTCACACCGCCGCGTATGCCGAAGCTGCAGTCGCTCAACAGTTTCCTCGGCTCCGAGCAGCCGATCCTGCTCGACTGGGCGGTTGGCCTGCAGTTCCCGTGCCAGCGCCCGTTCGACCACCGCAACGGCGTGGCCGAAATGCCGAATTACCGAATCCTGCCCGATCGTCCGCTGGCCATCAGCTCGACCAACACCTGGCAGGCCGAGGAGTTCGGCGGTCCGCTCGGCTTCACCCAGATGTTGGCGAAATCGACCACAGTGCCTACCTATCTGAAGGACGACTGGGCACGCGACTGGGGTTCACTGGAACGCTACAGCCGGTACGACCGCAATGCGGTCGAGGCCACCCTGGACACCGGCACGGTGACCAGGTCGGGCCTGTGGTCACCAGGCAGGTTACGAGTGTTCTGACCCGTTCCTGGCCACCCCGGACCAAGGCCGCCGCGCAAGCGATCCCGCGCGGCGGCCTGCCATTGTCCTGCCCCTGGATATACACATCCAGGGGATATCCCGCTCAGCCTCCGCCGGTATCCCGATGTACCTCATAGTGTTTCTCACCGATCCGGGCGATGGAATCGAGCAGATCGAGGAGTACCGCCTTTCCGAAGGCCGATACCACTTGGTGTGCCTGCACACTCGGCGATTGACTGTGGATGTGCCGATACCCGTCGACGTCGCTTTCGGCGAGTTGTGTACAGGTTAGGCGTCCATCGCAGAACGGCAGAGCGCACAGAACCGAACGGCAGAGTCGCCGCACAGACTATCCTGCGTGGCGGCCCTGCCGTTCGGTTCCGGTGCGTAACCGGCTGCTCAGACCTTCAGCCGAAGACCGAGCTCGCGCCGGAGCACCTCTTGCGCGGGAAGGCGGCCGAGCATCCGCAGCACCGCGGGGCGCAGCTCCCGCTGTTCCTCCTCGTTGAGCAGTCCGACAAGATCGCGCAGATCCATACCATCGAATGCCGTTGTCATAGTTCCCAGATTAAGGCCAATAGCCCGATTCGTCCTGCGATACATCGCCACTGGTGAGAGCATATTTTCATACCGTACAACCGGTTTCGTGCGCTCAACCATCGCGGCGGCCTTCAACTGCTGCGGCGATCAGTTGACTGGTCAGATTTCCGGTGCGTAGCAAATCCATCGGGACAGCGCCGCCGAGCTCCTTGTCGGGGGTGCTCCACCACATTCCTACTTCCCATGGACGCTGCTTGGCGCCAAGCGCCACGTTGGCTTCCTCCGCTATCGGGTCTATACGTTGTCCGGCGGTATCGAGCTGAAAAACAGGGAACCGGTAGGTATTTCCGACGGGAAATCCCAGAAGCCTGGAATGAGCACGGTGGTACCGTACGGCACTGGCTCTGCGACTTGGCGTGGTGCTGGTATCGATGATCGCACCGACCTCGGATGTCCCTATGCACTCGAATCGCTGTAGTACCAGGCGGTATTCGGCTGGAAGCGGATCCGGAGGAGGTTGGTAGGCTGTCGACCAGATCGGCTGGTGCTCCCATCCCGCCGGGCATCCGATACGACTGTCCGGTTGCTGTACCGTAGCCAGTCCGGTCTTGATCAAGTCCACGGTCTCGAGCCGCCACGTCGATTCCGGGTCGAGTTGGCTTGTGAGATAGGCGAGTATCGCCAGCGACGCATATACCCTCGAGCGCGAGTGGACATCAGCCGCATGAGCGAGATCCGGTACCCCTTCGAGGCGACCGGCTTGCTCGACTATATTCGCGTTCCACAAACGCCGTTGATGGGCGCATATGTTGCGCACGTATGTCAGATTCGTGATCCACTTCGTCAGGGTCGCGCCGTCGCCATCATGGTTCTTATCGAAAATTCCGAAGCTTGCGGCGATCAGGTTTTTATGTGGAGTTTTCAAGCCGCCGAGCAAGGTGGAAAGGGCACCGAAGGTGAGCAGTTCGGTAACGACCCAGACTGGAAGTGGCATACCTTATTTGGACTTGAAGTATTTGACGAAATCTTCTTTCGACCGGTCCTCGATCCGTCGTACATTCGTCAGCCATTGCGCATGTTCGCTGCTCAGCCACTGCGCCCTGCTCACAATAGGGTTCTGGTCATCGAACTCGGTGAATGTCCGATCCAAAGAAGCTGGGTCGAGGTGGGCGAAGGGATGCCCGGCACCTAACGTGTAACCGAGTCGGGCCTGTAGCGCGACTTCGACGCGCTCGATCGCGTCCAGGATATGCAGTCGCAGAAGACGATCGAACTCATAGAGCTCCACGACGCGGTTGAATGTTGTCCCAGGTACGAACCCCTCACCTATAGTGACGCTCGCGATTTCCTCTGGGTGTGTCTCTGGAGCCTGGATTCGCATACGGTAGATGTGCCAGTAATCCCTCAACCTGTAGTAGTCGATTTTACTGAGTATTCGAATAGCCGCTGCTTCGTCGTCAATGGTCATTCCACGGTCACGGAGTAGGCGCACCTGTTCCGCGAGAGTCAGGAACGGCTTGTCGTAGGCCGTCATGGTCGGTGTCCATGACCGGTTCGAGGACGCGCTGACAAGTGGTTACTCATCGAAGCACCTTTGATAGGATGTACGGACATGGCCGACCGTCCACTCCCGCATCAGGGAGGGGCGGTCGGTTCTCTCTTTCAGGCCACTGCTGTCTGCCGGGGGCGGTTGATCAGAGCGATTTCCGAAGTTCGTCCAGTGTCTTGCCGGAATCGACGTGGATCCAGTTGCGCCATCCGTCGATCTCAGTTCCGACCAGATCCTTCAGTGCTGGGGACGGGGCGCTGTAGGTGCCCAGGTTGGTGCGTAGCAATCCGTCATCGGTCACTGCTGCGGTGAAGACTTGTCCCTTACGGACACGTTCGTGGCGAAGTACGTCGCCGCTCTTCACCAGTCCGGCATTCATCAATGGTGCAAGCCGTCCGACGTGTAACTGACTCGGTTGGCTGGTGCTGGTGTCGCCGAGGAACAGTAATCTTCGAAGGACGTCATTGGGTTGTTCGAAGCCACGTCTACGCTCTGCAAGTGCGTCGTACACTTCGTCATCGATATCGATCCGGTGCTTCACCAGCATCTCCCCGTTCGATCTCACTTTGAAATCTTCAATCTTCCAAGATTGACAGCTTTTCAAGATTAGAAGTATGGCGAAGAGTAGTCAAGCACCTCGCGTCAGCGGGTGCGGAGGGGGATCGGAGTGTCGGCGGCCAGTGGTGAGATCGCGGGTGACCCCGTTCGGTGTGAATCCGGTGTTCTGCGCGGCGAGCCTGGTCACGGATGTGCCGGTATTCGGCAGCAACGGAGCCGGTGAAGTCGAAGGGGGCATATTCGGGCCGGCGCCCCTTCGCACTCGGTGGCTTCCAGTACTGTCGCCGGCGTCCGGTCGGTGATCTCACCATGAGCACCAGCGCGCCCGTCGTGTTCAACGGCTCAGGACGTAAGGTACCGCGTACTCCGGGATGCGCGTTATGGTGAGGATATAGCCGTCATCAGAGGTGATGAAAAGGCTCATTCTCGTATGTGTGGCACCAGGCTTGTCTACTCTCTTCGGAGATCTCGTTTCCGAACTGCGGTGAGGAAGTAGTCGCCGAGGTTATCCGGGGCAGCGTCTAATGCTACGGGCAGTAAACAATAGAAGAGATTTGTGAACCAGATTTTGGTGAGGCGCCCATATGACGGAAGTTCTCCGTTGTCCGGCCTGATCGCGTACAAGTCGAAAACAGATTTTCCGATCGTCGTGTGAAAATATCCTTGGATCACGACTCTATCTGTGAACGACAGGATAATCCAGGTGCCGAGCGCCCACGCGCCGACGGCTGGTATATGCCCTTCTCCCAGAACGACAACGGCAGCACCACCACCGAAGTGAATCGACCAATCTATAACGAACGCGATGATTCGTCGCAGACGGCGCGGTGATGGATAGCGATCATCGGAGTTCGCGCCGTGACGCCGGGACGCTCCATCGGTAGCCGGTTTCGCAGGCGGAGGGGGACTCTGTGCTGGATCTGCGTATTCCGCGTAGCGGGGACTGCCTCCCCCCGGCGCCGAGAGCACACCACGTGTGTATGGATCGCCGGCGAACCAGACGACTGGCGACTTCTCGTCGAAGCCCGAACGGCGCCACTTGCTGACCATCAATCGCGTGACAGGACGATTCCAATTATCACGCAATTCGACGTATTCTTCTCGGCCGACCGCCTCGTAGCTCATCTGCCACGGTATCCACGGATAACTTCGGAGGACGCGACGAATCCTGTTATTGGACCAGACAGCGCAAGCGCCGATGATGCCGGTGCAAAACAGGATGACGGAAACTATACCTCCGAGTCCGGCGATGTTCTGTACTGTCTGTCCGTACTTCGAATCGCTGAGCTCGATGTAGGCAAGCATGCCTGGAACACTGATAACTCCGCCGATCAGCAGCGCCCATGACCAGATGGCTCCGGTACGGAGGATGGACCGGGTGGTGGGGTTGGTGATGGCCGATGATAGCGCGTCGATGTCGGTACCTCACAAGTCCAGAGAGGAGGGGCGCGCAACCTGGTTCAGGCTTGGCTGCAGGCTGACAGACCTCGCCATATCGACCAGCATTTTCCGAAATTCGGGACCGGAGCTGATATCGACGGTCGACAACTCGACGATCGCGAGCGCGGATCCATCGTCCGCAGGGACGACAGCCTCCAGTTGATAGGTAGCAGTCGTGTCGCTGGTGTATGGCCGACCAGGTATCTCAGGTGTGGGGAGTTCGGTGATGCGCTCGGAGAACAACATCGGCCGATCATCGACATGCCGAACCAGCGTGTCCCCAAGCTCGCCCGATTTCGTTCTCGAGTCCACGAGGTCGGCCAAGACCAAGCGGGGATTGAGTTCGTCGCCGCCGGTCTCGTAGACGGACACCGTCAGGCAGGAAGTCACCGGATTTCCCTCGGTGGACAGATGCTGACCGATCCCGCAATACCGGGTTCCTCTCGCGGACAACTGGCCGAAGAGTAGTTCGACGGTCGGCAGGATCGTTCGCGTAAGTGCGCGTACTTCTGGTGTCCCGACTGTGGTGAGCAGGGATTCGGCTACATCTATTCGTTCGGAGATCTCGGTCAGTGGCATCTCCATGTAGCCGTCAGGGATCCAGATATCGAGTCTTGCCTCAATCACCGAAGACCACATTCCCCATTTCGACCAGCCCGGAACCGGCCTTCGCCGATCGTAGGAACACCTCCATGCCGGCAAGAGCGCTGCCCGGGTTCAATTTGCTCACCTGGCTGAGATCCTGCAGGCCTACCACTGCGCTGTCCGCGACATTTCCGACGACTGGCATGGACTGCAGGAAGCCGAGGCCATGGTCGAGGTTCTTTGCGAGGATGCTCGGCGCTTGAGCGCCTTCGGTGAAGGCAGTGATCGCCGTGCTGAATTCGGCCCCTTGCCAGAGCGCCTTACCACCTTTGACCAGCCCACCGATACCAGGGATAACGGCGAGCGAGTCCATGCCGACCGTGGCACCGATCGTCTTGAGAGCATCCCCGTTGAACTGGCCGTCGAAGGCATCTGAGGTGAAGTCGCCGATAGCTTGCTGTACTTCGGGCTTCATGAAGTCGATCGCCAGTGCACCGGCTCCGGATGCCAGTGCGATCACCGCCAAGACCGCGCTCGCGGGTGGCGGAGTCACTAGGGCCAGAAGGCCCGTCACCGCTGAGATACCTGCAAGAACGTCGTGGATCTGGTCCTTGTGGTCACTGATGTACTCGCCGATGCCTTTGATCGCGTCGGTGATCCGGTCCCAGATACTCTGGTCCGGTGGGCTGGGAGCGAAGGCTTTTGCGGAGGCATCCAGCTCTGCGGCGATCCGGCGGGCGAGGCTGTCGTGGATGGATTCTAGATCGTGCGCGCGTCTGACAATGGCATTGATCGTCGCTTGCCACTCGTCGACCGCTGCGGTCGCGGTGCGGACTGCCGCTATGGCGGTGTCCAGTCGTGATTGTGCCGCTGCCAGGCTCTCAGCGTCCGAATAGCTGGTGTTCGCCAGTGCTAGGTCCGGGTTGGACTTGGCCTGTGCCAATTTCGCGGTGGCCTTGGCATGCTGCCCCCTCGCTTCGGCCGCTTCGGTTTCCAGCCCTCTGGCAGTTTCTTGGAAACTGACCAGGTTGCTGTGCCACTCCTGGATCAGCGAGACGGCCTTTTCGAGTGAGCTCTGCGCGTAGTCGAGGTCCTGGGCAAGGGTAGCATCGAAGTTGGTGCGAAAGGCGTTGCCCGCGTACCCTTTCCATACGTCGTCGTTACCGTTGCGCAAGCGGCCGAGCAGCCTGTTGGTTTCCCGGACCGCCTCGTATGCTCCGCTGATCTGACCTTGCAGGCCCGCGACATCGCCGACCGCACCGGGTACCGGGTTGAATCCGAGATTCGGGTACGGGTTCTGGCTCACACTCTCTCCGCCGCGATCGGTGACCGCGCGGCTGTCGCATCGACAGCGGATTCGGCTTGTCCGAGTGCCTGTGCGAACGCCCTGTCCATCTCGGTATAGGCCACGAGGCATTTCGAGATGCCTTCCGCTGTGGCTGTCGCTGCCTCACCGATGCGTTCGATGCCGTACTTCCAGCGGGTTTGAAAGCTGTCCGCGGCATCGTTCAATGCTTTGGTGCCGATGTCCATATGCCGGTCCTTGGACATCGCCTTCATCGCGTCAGTGAGTACATCTTCGGCAGTGTTCAGTGACTGCACGGCACTACGCAGTACCTCGATGTCCACGCTGAGGACAGTGGCCATCGCTTTCCCCCTTCACTTCGATATGACACCGATCATTGAACCACATGCGGCACCGCGGCCTTCTCGTCGACGAACAACACCGAGCGGCCGGTATGGAGCAGGGAAGCAATGATGTTGGTGATCGTCCTTGCTGTTATCCGTGCCCGGTAGCGAGTGTTTCGGGTACCCCACCTCGGTGTCAGCGGATGCGGATCGGAGCGTCGTCGGCCAGTCCGTCGCGGGTCTCGACGGTGAGGTCGATATCGGCAGGTCTGGCGTTCGGATCGTAGGGGGTGAATTTCTCCAGTGAACCCCAGTCCCTGGCCCAGTCGTTGTCGAGGTAACTCGGCACGATCTGCGCCTGCAGCAGCAGGTCGGTCCAGCCGAGCGGTCCGCCGCCGAGATCGTCCTGCCAGGCGTTGGATGCCTCGGAGCCGACCCGGTCGGGCAGGATGCGCCATTTCGGGATCTCGGCGACGCCGTCGAGATGATCGAACGGACGCTGACACGGGAAGGCCAGGCCGACGTGCCAGTCGAGCAGTACCGGATCCTGTTCGCCGACTAACGAATTCAGTGTGGCCAGCTTGGGCAGCCGGGGTGGGGTGATGGCCAGCCATTGTTCGGGTGTGATGTCGTTGTCGATCGCGACCAGCCGCACCGCGTTCACCTCGGTGGGCAGTTGGTCCAGGGGGACTCGCAGGGTGCGCCACGAAGGTGCCGGTCCGATATCCAGCGGATCGATCGAGCCGAGTGTACGGACTTCGCCGTCTGTACCGCGGACTCCGTACTCCAAATGTAGTTGCTGACCGTAGGTGCGCACCCCGTCGGTATCGACCGACTGGATTCGGCCTGCCGCGGTGATCGCGAGCACTCGATAGGCGGGATCATCGCGCATACTGTCGGTCAGGTCGAGCCGGTACCACTGGGTGGTCAACTTCGCTTGCTGTTGTTCGCCTTCGCGGTAACTGCCGAGTACCGGTGTTTTGGTCGGGTCGAGACCGAAGGGCAGCGCCACTCGGCTGCCGTTGACGCCGGCCGACTCGGTCGTTCCGCCCTCGGTGCCCGTTCCGGTGGTTGTGCTGGCCCGGTCCTCGGTATCGGTGTCGACCGAGTTCGCACCGCCGGTAACAGTTTCTTCGACGTCAGCGGTGAGATCGCGGGCGACCCCGTTCGGCGTGAATCCGGTGTTCTGCGCGGCGAGTCCGGTCGCGGGCGTGCCGGTATACGGAAGCAACACCGAGTCCGCGGTATCGGTTTCCACCAGTACCTCATTGGCCAGCGCGCACGAATCTCCGAGCAGCGATTCCAGATTGGATTTGCCGATCGAGTACGCGGGGTACTGGGTGGCCGCGGCCTTGGTCAGGGAGGCGACCTCGAACAGGACCAACAGAGCGGCGGCGATGGTGAGCGGAGCCGAGGCCCACCGATCGAAACGCCCGGGTGGGGAGCTGATCGCGGGCCGGTAGGGCGCTCGGTAGTGCTGCCAGACGGCCACCAGCAATGCGAGACCACTGAGCCCGAGGAACAGCGTGGACAGCCCCTTGCCCGCGATCAGTGGCGCTTTGTCCCACCACGGCACGCCGTAGCTGGACACATACCACCAGCCATTGGAGCCGGTGAAGGTGACCGCGAGCAGGAAAAGCACCGCGGCGGCGAACAGCGTGCGGTTTCGTGGTGAGCGAATACCGTTGGTACCCACCGCGACCGCCGCGAGCGCCGCGAGCGCCCCGGCCAGCCCGGCGTACACCCCGAAGTGATGTGTCCATTTGGTCGGGGTGAACATCATCAGGAACAACGACGCGAAAACGATGCCGAGAATGCGTACCGACGGACCGCGGGATGTGCCGGGAATGCGTCCCTTACGCAGTACCTGCAGCACACAGACCAGCAGGCACAGCAGCATCACCAGCACGGCGAATCGCCGTGCCAATGAACCGTCCGGCGACAGCATCAGCAGCGAGTCCCAGCGGGCGCGTTCGTCGAACCAAGCCACATTCGGGCCGACGATCCGGCGTACCCTGGTGGCCTCCAATACCGTCGCCAGCGTCTGGTCGGCGAAGATCACCACGAGTATCAGCGTGCCCGCGGCCACACCGGGCGCGAGCAGCGCCGCGAACCGGAACACCGTGTTCGCCAGGGACGGTCCGCGTTCGACCGCAGGAGCGTTCATCGTGGTCATGTCGGCACCGGGCCCGGTGCCGGCCGGAATAACGCCGCGCGCCCGTTTGATGAGGATCAGCAGTACCGGCCGCGAGCCAGCGATCAGCGCCGCGATGCAGATAAGGCCGGTGGGGCCGGCCGCGAGGGAGAACGCCGCGATCAGGACCGCCACCGCGGCGGGCAGCAACCGGCCGGTCGCGATGGCGCGTTCGATCGAACACCAGGTGAGCAGCGCGCCCGTCGCAATCAACGGCTCTGGGCGCAGGCCGTTGTCGTAGGGCAGCCAGAAGGCGAGGAAGACCAAGCCGGCGGTCCACAGTGCGATCTTGTTGCGCCGGACGCGGGCGCCGAGGCGCGGCAGTACCTCCCGGCTGATCACCAGCCAGCAGATGATGCCCGCCGCCAGGGTGGGCAGGCGCATCCACAGGCTGGCGTCGGAGATCCTGGTCATCCAGGCCAGCACCTCGTAGGACCAGCCGAAGGGCGCCTCCGGTACCGCGAACCACCGGTAGTAGTTGGCCAGGTAACCGGCGTGCTCGGAGACGCGCGCCATGGTCAGGATGTAACCGTCGTCGGAAGTATTGGCCCCGATGACATGCCACAGCACCAAGGTGCTGAGCACGACGCTGTCGGTCGGGGTGATCCGCCACCAGTTGGCTGGCAGGAATCGTCGTGGCCTGCGGCCGTCCGCGGTATCGAGCTGATGCAGTGCCAGCAGCGCGAGCAGCGTGCACAGCGCGGCGGCGATCATCACGGCCAGTTTCAACGGCGTCGGCGTGGTGGAGAAGCGCGAGTCGATATCGACCCGCACCTGCGCGCCGGTGAGCTGTTCGGCGTCCAGATCGGTGAACAGGCCGACCAGCTGCGGCCGGACATCTCGGTTCACAGTGGACCGGAACGGCGTGCCGTCCTGCCTGGATGCTCCGCTGAGTTCCGCGGTGGTGGCCGTAGCAGTGGATTCGATGGTCAGCGCCGTACAAGACCCGATCTCCCGCAGCGGCGCAGATAGCAGGGGAATGTCCCGGAGCAGCACCGAGAGCGTGCCATCGGCGACCGAGACCACCATCCCTTTGCTGGTCGCCTGCTCGGCGGCAGCGGGAACTGTGGACAACACCGTGCCCGTGTCGACCTCGCCGAGCAACGAGCACGGCAGGGTCGCCCGTAGCCGCAACGGCTCGTAGGACACCAGCGGCGCCGCGACGCTCGCTGTGCCGGGCTGGGGCCAGTCCATGCTCGCTCTGTCCTGCCGCACCGGCAGCAGCGGAGTCGATAGCGCCAAGACGAATCCGAGCAGCCCGGCGATGAGGGCGATGGCGCGGTAACGCATGAACGCTCGAGAAGATCGGTCCGGTCGCACGGTGGTTGATGCTAGTGCTGCCGGTAACCACACTGTCGATCGGAATCCGGCCTTGCCCGCCGACCCACAATATCTCGCAGGCGTGGCGGGTCGGGAATCGGTCAGCGACGCACGGTGACCAGAGTGAACGGGCCGATGTCCGTTATGGTGAAACGCGGGTCGTCGAACAGCTCTTTCGGGAAGCTCACGGTATAGCGCTTCACGTTCGGATCGTTCGGATAGACATCCTCGGCCAGGCGCAGCGTGTAGGCATCACCGCTGCGCCGGAACAGGAATGCGTCCGGTGCACGCCACGGGCTCGCCGCCAGCGCGTCGAGCAGTTGCCGCGGTGTGCTCAGTTCACTCCACTCCTCGATCGTCGCGGCCCGCCCGGCGAAATCGGCGAGCGGGTTGGCGTAGTGCGAGGTGAGTGCCTGGAAGCCGAAGTACGGGTAGTACGCCAGGAAGCTGGTGTCCGCGGTGAGCACTACCGTGTCCGAGCGGGGGCGGCCGGTCTGTGCGATGA
Source organism: Nocardia spongicola (assembly GCF_047200775.1). Lineage (NCBI taxonomy): Bacteria > Bacillati > Actinomycetota > Actinomycetes > Mycobacteriales > Nocardiaceae > Nocardia > Nocardia spongicola. Next base: position 78,652 of record NZ_JBJZOO010000009.1, read on the forward strand.
GTGCCGCGTCCACCTCCTCGTAATGCGATACCGCTGAGGGCGCTCGCTGGTCGGCCCGGTTGCCGTCGCCGTCGGTGTCGGTGTAGGCGGTGGTGATCTCCGCCGCCAGGATGTGCGGGATGTCCTGGGTGAATGCCAGTGCCCCCGCGGTCGCGACGACGAGCGCCATCCAGCGGAACCGGGAGGGTTCGTTCAGCGCCTGATAGATCGCCCGCGCGCCCTCGACGAACCCGAATGCTCCCGCGACCGCGAGCAGCACCTGCAGGACCGGCTCCAGCCGGAAGGACAGCAGAGTGGTGCCCGCCGCGGTCAGCATCATGGACAGCAGCGCCCACAGGTAGATCGCCGCCACACCGATCGCCAGTGCCTGAGCCCGCCGGGACGACGTGACGCGCAGCACCAGCCACCCGGTGCCGAGCAGACACAACGCGCCGAGCAGCGAGAACTCGAACATCGGCAGTGGCAGTCGCGATCCGGACTCCGGTAGGTAGTGCAGTGCGGTGCCGGAACTCGCTGTCGCGTCGCGCAGTGCCCGTACCAGGTACGGCGCCCACACGAGGAGTGCGATCAGGCCGGCGAGCGCGCCGATCACGACCAGCCGCAGCAACGGCGGCACTGCCGCGCGCCAGGGCGGACGGTTGCCGTCCGTGGCGGTGCGGGTGCGGTGTGCCAGGGCCGCCACACGTTGCTCGCGTACCGCGAGCCAGGCCGCCAGCAGACCCATCAGGCCGATCGCGAAGACGGCCAGCAGGAAGTAAAGGGTGTAGAACGTGGCAGCCATGCCGAGAAACAGCCCGGTGCCGATGACCGCGCCCCAACCACCCGCGGTGTGCCCTTCGATGGCTTTCTGCGCCGTAGTGCCCGGCTCGTGATTCTCCCTCGGCCGGTGCAGCGCCCCCCAGGCGAGCACCAGCGCGGGCGGCAGCAACAGCACGATGATGGCGCCATAGGCCTCTGGTGCGGCATAGGCCAGCGTGACCGCGGTGCCCGCGGCTGTGACGGCCACGGCCCAGTCCGCGCGGATCAACTCGGACCACAGCACCAGTGCGACCACTGCCGTTACCGCAAGGAAGCCGATCGCGTACGGCTTGAATACTTCCCAGCCGTCCATACCGAGCAGATTCGCTACCCGCCCGCCGAGCCAGAACCATCCTGCCGGGTAGTACGGCGGCAGATCCGCGTAGGTCATATCGCGTAGGGCGGGGGAGTCGGTGAGCCGGGTGAGGAACTCGGTGCGGAACTCCTGGTCCACCGAGATGCCGAACAGATACAGTTTGGTCGCCGCCAACGGCATGCCGAGCGTGACCGTGACGAACGACGAAATTCCCACCCAGGAAAGCAGTTTCGCGATCCATCGCCATTTGTGCCGCCGGAGCAACGTGATCGAGGCAACGAGTAGTGCCGCCGCGCCGACCTGCCCGAGCGTGGTCAGCGTCCGCGTCACATTCGACGAGTTGAAGGCGGGCCACTGCACCATGGAGAACGCGATGAGCCCGACGGCGGCAACAACCACGGCCACGGTGGCCGCGAGTGCGGCCTCGGCGATCCCGCCCGCGACCTGTCGTACCAGCAGCGCCGCCCGCCCTGGCATCCGTGCCGGACCGGGGACCTGTGCCGGTGCGTCGCTGGTCGCGGTCACTGTACGCAACGGATCGCTCCGTGCTCGCCGCACTCGGTTACTCGCATGACGCCTCCGGGTTCACTCGGGTCGATTCCGTCGAAGGTTCACTCAGGTCGACTCCGTCAGACGATAGGTGCCCGCGTGATCGCCGATCACGCGGGCACTTCGGTCCGAGCTGGAGCACCGGATTCAGATGGGCAGCCTGCGGAAGATCGCGCGCGGGATATGCCGCAGGACCATCATCACGTAGCGGAACGCGCCCGGCGCCCAGACCAGTTCCTTGCCCTTCTGCGAGGCGGAAACCGCCAGCGCCGCGATATCTTCCTTGTCGACGGTGAGCGGCGCCTCTTTGACGTGTGCGGACATCCGGGTGCGCACCTGACCGGGGCGGATCACCAGTACGCGCGGACCGTGTGGCCGCAGTGCCTCACCGAGACCGAGGTAGAAGCCGTCCAGACCGGCCTTGGTCGAGCCGTAGACGAAGTTCGAGCGCCGCACCCGCTCGCCAGCCACCGAGGACATGGCGATGATCCGGCCGTAGCCCTGGGCCTTCATCTTCTCGCCGACCAGCACCCCGACCGATACCGCCGCGGTGTAGTTGATCTCGGCGATCTGCACCGCCTTGCGCTGATCGCGCCACAGCTGTTCGGCATCGCCGAGCAGACCGAACGCGACGATGGCGACATCGACGTCACCGGCGTCCCAGGCAGCGTCGATCACCTTGGGGTGGCTGCCGGTGTCGAGTGCGTCGAAGTCGATGACTTCCACCTGGCTCGCGCCAGCGGCCTCCATCTGCGCGACCGCGTCCGCGCGCAGCGGATCACCTGGCAGCGTGGCGAGGACGATGCGCGCGGGCCCCTTCTTCAGGTACTCCGCGCAGATCGCCAAGCCGATCTCCGAGGTCCCGCCGAGCAGCAGAATCGACTGCGGATTACCAACGGCATTGATCATTTCGTAGAACCTACCGTCACTGTAGTTCCAGCCTTCTCGCCATATCGGACATGAAAACGCCTGTGGGATCGACATTTCGACGGACCTTGATCCATTCGTCGATCCGGGGATACATCTGGTGGAAGGTCTCCGCGGTGGTCCGCGAGTCCTTCGCGGTGTACAGCCGCCCGCCGAACTCCAGCACCCGCCGGTCCAGTTCACGGACGAGTTCGTTGAGACCCGGTTTGATCGGGAAGTCGACGCAGATGTTCCAGCCAGGCATCGGGAAACTCAGCGGGGCTTGATTACCCGGGCCGAACAGCTTGAACACATTCAGCGCCGAGTAGTGCCCAGAGGCCTGGATGTCGATGATGATCCGCTTGAACTCCTCGACCGCCTCGGTCGGTACCACGAACTGGTACTGCAGGAATCCGTTGGAACCATAGCCGCGGTTCCACTCCGCGATCATATCCAGCGGGTGGTAGAACTGCGTCAGGTTCTGCACCTTGCCGGTGTAGTTGCCGCCCATCCGGTAGTACGCCTCGCCGATGGACATCAGCGTCAGCTTGTTCATCGTCCAGTTGGGGAAGATATCCGGCACTGTCATCAGCTGCGGGGCGTCGAACTTCAGCGGTTTGCTACGCAGCCGTTTCGGCAGCTCGTCCACTTTCGCCAGCCTGCCGCGGGTGATCGTGGCCCTGCCCAGCTTGGGTGGCGGGCTGATCACATCGAACCAGGCGCTCGAGTAGGTGTAGTTCGCCTCGCTGCCGTCGCTGTGCGCGGCGATGGTCTCGTCGAGGGTCGTGGTCTTCACGCCGTCATTGAGGAAATAGGCGGTCTCGGTCGGCACCATCTCGATGGTCGCGCGCAGGATGATGCCGGTGAGGCCGTTGCCGCCGACGGTGGCCCAGAACAGTTTGGCATTGCGCCTCGGCGTGATGTGCTGCACCTGCCCATCGGCGGTGAGCAGCTCCATCGAGCGCACGTGGTTGCCGAAGCTGCCCTCGCTGTGATGGTTCTTGCCGTGGATATCGGAGGCGATCGCGCCACCGATGGTCACCTGGCGGGTACCAGGCAGCACCGGTACCCAGAGCCCGAACGGCAGCGCGGCCTTCATGAGCTGATCCAGGCTGACGCCACCGTCGACATCCACGATCCTGGTATCACGATCGATCCGGTGGATGTTGTTCAGTGCGGTCATATCGACGACCAGCCCGCCCGCGTTCTGGGCGTGGTCGCCGTAGGAGCGGCCGAGGCCGCGGGCGATCACGCCGCGGCGCAGATGCGGCGGCTTACCGTCGTTGTCCTCGGCGACCATGGCCACGGCCTTGGCGATCAGTTCTGGATCGCCGGTCGAGAGCACTTCGGACGAGGTAGGTGCGGTGCGACCCCACCCGGTCAACGTGCGGGTGCGCGTCGGCAGTGCGAACGCGGACCCCGCGGCCGGGCCATCGTGTGTGACGCCGGTGTCGTTACCGGTTGTCGTGGTGGCGGTCGGAGCTTTCGTGGACATCGGCATAGAGGCTACAGGCATTACGCCGGATCCGGTTGCGCTCGCCGTACCCACCGGTAGGAGTGCGCCCGCGGGCGCGGCGGGCGAGTGCGGTATCGAATCCGCGCCCCGGCCAGGGCGACGCTACGCTCATCGCGTGCAAGCCGAACCACATCTGCCGCTGCCGGTCGAGTTACCGCTGGTCGACGAGCCAGGCGGCACCGACGTCGACCTCAAGACACAGATCATCCGGTTCACTCTCACCGGCGGGTTCTCGGCTGTCGTCGACTACGGGCTCTACAGCCTGCTGCTCAATGTGGTCGGCCTCCCGGTCAGCGTCGCCAAGTCGATCGGTTTTGTGGCGGGTACCACAACCGCCTACCTGATCAATCGGCGCTGGACCTTCCAGGCCCCGCCGAGCCGGACTCGTTTCCTCGCGGTGATCGCGCTCTACGCGCTCACCTTCGCGGTCCAGGTCGGCATCAACGCGGCGCTCTACCACGCTTTGGATGAGGTCTGGTGGCGGCAGCCGTTGGCCTTCGTCGTCGCCCAGGGCACCGCCACGGTGATCAACTTCGTCATCCAGCGCGCGGTGATATTCAAGATCCGCTGAAGGCTGGCTTGCGCCGATCAGCCCATGTGTTCCTATACGCAGAGCTCACCGATAGGTACACGCGGTAACGGGAACCGTCGGCCGCCGATGTGAATCCGAGCGGTTCGAGCTCGTCCGTCAGGGGTCTACGCTCACAGGTGCGGATCCTATGCCAGCCGCGCAGTCACCACCCGCGGACTCTCCGGATACCCTGTTTTCGCGCAGCGCCGTACACCCTTCTCACGTCTTGGACCTTCGTAAGTCAAAACGCAAGCGGGACAAAGTGTTGTGTCTAAAATCTCAGTTAGAGCACTCACTGCAACGTCATAAGGGTCCGTTGAGCATCGGCTCCCACTTCGAGTAGGCCTCGAAGTCACGGAAGTGGCGTGAATACAGGTCACCGCCCTCGGACAGGTCGTCGATCAACGCCGCCACAATGTCGATCACTGCGGTAGGGGTGACGGTGACGTTGTAGCCGGCTTCGTTCTTGTAGGTCTCCTCGTCGCTCCGGAAGTTCTCCTCGGCAAGCTCCCGCGCTTCCTCTTCGGACTCCGCGTAAAGGAGCGTCACATCTTCCCGGTACAGCGGTACATAGTCCGGAGCATCGGAGGTGAACTCGAACAGTGTGATGGCGATGTACGGGCTCTTGGCCAACTAGCTGACTCCTTCCTTCTACTTCTTGAAGCGACTGTCTTTCAGTAACTTCCAGGCCTTCTTGTGGTCCGCTCGGGGACCGTTGCCTGCGCCAGCGACGCACCGAAACTCTTCGCCTGGGACAAGACCGCCGAAGAAATCTTCGAAACACTGTGCCATTCACTGCCGATGAATCAGCGACTCGCGAAACTAGAGTCGTTTGACCTTTTCTAGTGGATATCCAGCAATTATTGCAAGAACAATCACATACACAGAAAGGAAAATGCGAAATGGCACTGGAAGGCCGGAATCGTCTCCAGTGCTGATGATGCGGGTCATTGCTACGATCGGCGGTATGCTGAATATGATAGTCACAGTTCCCCAGGACCTGAGTACCTTATTGGCCTTCTCGCTGAAAGTATCTCGGATGTAACCGGCAAAGACCTCTGCGGCGCCCACTATGAGTAATATTGTGCAGAGCGTAAGTATGAGATAAGGATTCATCAACATCGGCACTCCTATGATATTATGAAAATATCTGGAAGATGAGTGCCCTTCGGCAGGAACTGTCCCGCCGAAGGGCACTCAAATTACTGGTGGGTCAGATGAATATACTACCTGCGGCCATATTTTATAACCCAGGAAATAACTGCTATGACCACCTTCTTCTGAAGTTCGGGGGCGAGCACCCTCCACGCTGCCGCTGCGGGGCCGCCGATCACTACACCTGTTGCGCATGAGGCAACCGCATTCCATACATAGTCAGTAGGCTCCCCTCGGTTAACCATATCCTGCAGGAAAGATGTAGGCACACTCAACAATCCCGCGGATACACACGATCCCAATGCTGCGATAACTACAGTAGTGAAGATGGCTAGCGGATTCTTCGCTGTATGGAACTCTGTAGCAGAAATTCTTGCCGTCGGTATTGTTTCAGCCTTTGGCATCGGTGTGGCTTCGGCTACAGATGCGGCGCCCACGGTTGCGGTGAGTATAATTGCTGTTGCAGCAACAGCCTTACGAATAAGGTTCATGGAGTGTTCCTGTTCTATGGGTTGTGAACTGTGAACAGTTGCGCACACGTGCGCAACTTCTGGTGGTGGGGAGTTGCAGCTCCTCACCACCAGGTCTTTTCCGACCTGGGAGTGGTCTCTCGGGCGGTGTGAGTCTGCGGGCCTCTAGTCAAATTTGGTGCTGTAACTGTGGTGGTGGTAAGTCCAGCGGTTGGTGCGTGTGGTCACTGTTCTTGGCCGAGGCTCCGAATGCGGTGGCTATCAGGGGTGTGGGCTGTATAGCTGCAGGGTCCGGCGTTGTGTCGGGAGTGGATGGTGTAGTCGCTGGGGTCGGCGCGGTATGGGGCTGTGCCTCGGTAGTGATGTCGCCGTTCTCGGTGTGGTCGATGTTGACGTCTTCGGTGTCCGTGGCTTCGGTGTCGGTGGGTGGGGACATGCCGGGTTGGTTGTCGGTGCTGTCAGTGCTGAGTGGGGGTGTGTCGGGTTGGTTATCGGTGGCGTCGATGACGGCTGCGGTGGATTCGCCGATTGCGCTGATCACGGAGGAGGTGGCCTCTCCGGTTGCGGTGATGATCTCATCGAGGTTGTCGACGAGTCCGCCGACAGAAGTGATGAGATCGGGGATGGTTCCGGTGATCTGGCTGATCGCGGTCACCATGTTGGTGATGTCGCTCGGTGTCCACTCGCCGGGTGCGCTGGTATCCGGGTATCCGGGTACATCGGGTGGTGGAGCGGAGGGCTCTGCTGTGGTTGGGCTGCCCGGAGTGGGGGAGGCCGGGGTGTCGGCCTCGGTGTAGAGGGGATCGGTCGGCTCGGGTGCCGAGGTAGGTGTGTCGGTCAGCGTTGAGCTGGGTTGTGTGTCCGAGGGGTATGTGTCTTCGGGGGTGGCCGGAGGTTCCGGGAGGGTCTGATCGAGGTCTCGGCCTGCTATCGGTGCCGCCTGTGTTTCCGGTTCGGTGGATGCCGTAGAGGTGCTGCCAGCACTCAAGTATTGGGGTGTATGGCTGGTGTAGGCGAGATCGAAGGTGGGTGAAGGGTGCCCGCCTGGGGAGATGTAGCCGGAATCCAGGTCATCGAGGGTGTTGATCAGGTGGTTGTACGCGTCGACGACAGTGGTGTGGGTGTCGGTGCACAGTGTGGTGAATGCGGCGACTTTGCTGTCGATCTCCGGGATGAAGACCTGGTCGAGCCAGTCCCGGCAGACGCTGTGTGGATCGGTGTTTCCGGAGCTGTGCTCGGGCAGTATGGTGCGAAGCTGGTTCCGGGCCGATTCTGTGGTGGCGCCGGTGGGTTCGTTGGCACAGTCGATGATCCAGTCGATCTGTTGTGGTGTTCTGCCTGCGGCGGTGTCGGCGGAAAACTCTGTTTTGCTGCGTTCGGCCTTGTGGCGCAGTGCGTCTTCGAGCCGGTCGGCTGTGGTCGCGGCGGTGGTGTGGATGGACCACAATGTGTCGAGGCCGGTGCTGACGCGGGTTTCGACGCCGGCGAGGAACTGCTGGGCGTGGGCGGCGGCGGGGGAGCCGTTCCATGATGTCGCCAGTTCCCGTACTCGGGCGACTTGCACGCCGGCTTCGTCGTTGATGCGGCTGTCGAGCTCATCGCGTAGCGCGGCGGCGAAAGCTCGGATGGTTTCGATGTCCATACCGTGTTGCTGCTCGTACAACTCCGCCAGGCTGTGATAGTCCGCGCCTGCGGGGACCTTTCCGGTCCATTCCCGGTAGCGCGGCAAGAACACCTCGAAGTATCGCAGTGCTTCGGCGCTCGGGCCGAGGATGGCTTCGGCGCCACCGTCGGCGGCCTCCCTCATTCGAATGCCCCGGTCACTGCGCCGAGATTGCTTGCTGCGGATTGATCGACATCGCGGTAGCTGTTCGCGCTCGCTTCGAGTGCCTCACCACAGTCATGTACACAGTTGGCCCAGGTGAACAGGTACCGGCGGACCTCTTCGAGGCCCCGGCCGAGGCGATCACCCTGGGCTCGGTAATCCCGGCCCGCACCCATCGGGTCGAACTCACGGACGCAGCCTGCGACCCGGACCGCGGCATCGTTGACCGTCATCGCCGAGCCCCTCAGATCACGGGCAAGCCCCTGTACTGCGGGGACATCCATCAACACGGTAGTTCTCTCCTCGAAGCCGTGCCGAACCCGCTTCGCTCACCGGGCCACCACCATCGGATGGGCCGGGTATCTTCGGGGTCGGTCCGAGTTCTGTTCCATCACAAGATAGGACGCACCTCTACCGTGATCGGTTCCATCGATCTTCAAAAATTTTGGTGCCCGGCGAAACCTCAGCACCATCCGCGGAACCAGCCGAGCCCGAACCCGCATCGGCTCCCACCGCTACCGGGTGCCGGCGGCTCCGATCCTGCGAAGTGAACCCGGTTAGCGCGGCAGGCTCGACCGCGATAATGCCGGTATCACCCGAGAATCAGGACAGCTATCCACCTGCGACAGTCACAGCAGAACACACAAGGGTGATCGGTTGCAGTCGGACCGGACTCGGCCGGCATCGCGTCGATGAATCTTCGGTAGATACTCCGGTCGTTGGACTTCGAAGCAGACAGCGCAACCAGCACACCGGGCCGATGTGCTGGTTACACCATTGGATGTAGGCGTCGAGCGCGGCGACTCCGTATCCGAGGGCGCCACGCTGTCGACTGAATCAGGCCACGATCCGCCGCGACGGGGATGATCCCGGCCGGGCGGATTCCCGGGTGCCGGTTCGTGGTGGCTCAGGCCGGGGTCAGGGTGACCGGAACCCCGTTGAACACGGCATTGCCGGAAGGGGTGTCGATCACCGAATCGTCGGTGAGCGCATTGGCGTTGACGCCGGCGTTGGCGCGGGCGACGGTTTGTGTGCTGTCGGTGTGGCCCCAGCCGTGCGGCAGGCTCACCACGCCGGGCATGATGGTTTCGGTCGGCTCCAGCGTTACTGTCAGCGTTCCGGCGGCGGACTTCACCACAGCTCGGTCGCCGAGGCCGAGGCGGGTTATATCGGTCGGATTGATCTGCAGGGTGCAGCGATTGGATCCGCCTACCAGCGGTGCGATGTTGTGCATCCAGCTGTTGTTGGAGCGCAGGTGCCGCCGTCCGATCAATACCAGCTCCGGTGCTGTGGCGGTGAGTCGTTCCCGCAGCCGTGCCACATCGTCGAGCAGTGGCTGAGGTGCCAAGTCCACGAGTCCGCTCGCTGTCCGCAGTACGCCAGGCAGGCTCGGTCGCAGCGGTCCTAGGTCGATGCCGTGCGGGTTGTCCAGCAGGGTGCGCAGCGAGAGGTTGCCGCCATTCCATTCGCCGTACGGGCCGAGGCGCAGCATCAGGTCGATGCGCTGCTCGATGCTGTCGGCGCCGATGAGCTCGTCACGCCGGTCGGCCAGTCCCGCTTTCTGTAGCAGCCCCGCGATGACGAGTTGGTCCGCGGCGGTCAGCGGGTCGATCCCGTCGGAGCCGTCGTGCGGTCTGCCGGTCGCTGCCGCGGCGAGCCGGATCAGGACGGCGGGTTCCGACGGGCGCTCGCCCAGCGGCACCAGTGGCCGCGAATAGCGGGCATAGTTGCGCACGGCGAACCGTAGGAGCGCGGCATCGTAGTGCGGCGATTGGGTAGCTCGCGGTGGCGGCAGGATCACATCGGCGTGCCTGGTGGTTTCGTTCACGTACCGGTCCACGCTCACCATGAATTCCAGTTGGGCGAATGCGTCGTCCAAGCGCGCACCGTTCGGTGCGGACAGCACCGGGTTCCCCGCGACCGTCACCATGGCCCGGATCTGGCCCTCGCCCGGTGTGCAGATCTCGTCGGCCAGCGTCGCGACGGGAAGTTCTCCCATGGCCTCGGGCAGTTCGCGGACCCGACTGTGCCAGCGGCCGGTGCGGAACGGCCTGCTCCGCGAGATACCGCCTGCGGCAGGGGTGGCGAACATCGCTCCGCCGGGGGAATCGAGGTTACCGGTCAACGTATTGATCGCATCCACGAGCCACTGGGTGATCGTGCCGAATTCGGCTGTGCAGGTGCCGATTCTGGCGTACACCGCGGCGGTCGGTGCCGTGGCGAGTTCCCTGGCCAGTCGTATTGTGGTCGCCGCGGGGACACCGGTACGAGAAGCTACGGTTTCTGGGTCGAATACTGCTGCTGCCGAGCGTAATTCATCCAACCCGGTGACATCGATACGGAGATCGGTCAGTTGCTCGGCGAATAGGGTGTGCACTATGCCGAACAGCAGATACGCGTCGCTGCCAGGGCGGATGAACAGATGCTCGTCGGCCAGTTTCGCGGTGCGCGTTACCCGTGGATCGATGACGACGAAGCGACCGCCCCTGTTTCGCAGCTGCTTCAGCCTGCCGGGGAAATCCGGTGCGGTACACAGCGAGCCATTGGATTCCAGGGGATTGGCCCCGAGCATCAGCAGATAGTCGGTACGGTCCAGATCGGGTACCGGCACGGTCAACGGGTCGCCGAACATCAGTCCGCTGGACACCTGCTTGGGCATCTGGTCGGCGGTGCTGGCCGAGTAGATGTTCTTGGTGCCGAGCGCGCGCAACAACATCGGCACATACAGTGTGCCCGCTACGGTGTGCGCGTTCGGATTACCCAGATAAACCCCGGCAGCTTGGTTTCCGTATTCGGCAACGATGGCGGGGAACCGCTCGGCGATGTAGTCGAAGGCTCCGTCCCATGAGGTGGCGTGCCAGGTATCGGTCGCGCGGTCGCGGATCAGTGGTTCGGTCACCCGATCCGGGTCTTCGTCGAGCTTGCCGAAGCTGGCCCCCTTGGGGCACAGGAAGCCCTTGCTGAAGGGATCGTTCCGGTCACCACGCACCGAGGTGACGTGATTATCGGCGTCCACAGTGAGTTCGAGCCCGCAGACCGCCTCGCAGAGCGGGCAGGTGCGTAGCAGGATGCGCGATGGTGTGTTCGGGGCCATACCCCATCTTGGCGTCCAGGGCGGCAACTGAAAAGAGTACGCGTGATATTACGCGTACTCTTTGTCCGACCTGGGCCGACTGGTATCCCGCGGTGTGGCGACCGGGTCCGCCGTGCCGCGTCTGGAAACCGGTTTTCCGCAGGCCGGAGGGTGTGCGCCTGTGCTGAGTGGCAGGTCGGCGCAACTCAGGGGCGTGACCTTCAGCAGGCGATGGTCAGCTTCGCCCGGCCTGTCGTCGTGGCGCGTACTGCCGCGGCGATCGCGACGACAGGCGGTACCCAGCGAGCTTCGTCCGGGGCGATGCCCCAGCAGGCGGATCCGGCCGACAACTGGGTCGGTGGCAGTGGAATGCCCATGCCGTCGGTGTACACGGTGGCGCCGGCGTCGCGCAGTGCTTGAAGCGCCATCGCCGCCTTGCGGACACCGGTGACCAGATGAATCTCCCGGCGCTGTACGCCAGGGATCTCGATCACGGGGCCGGACAGGTCGTTCGCGCGCAAGAAGCGGCGCACGTCGTCGGCGAGCTCACCGGCGACCTCGATGCCGGACACGGTGTCGTCGGTGATCAGGCTGAGACCGTTGGCCGTTTCGGCGACCGTCCATCCGCGCTGGGTGTAGACCTGCGCAGCGGCGGTCTTCTCAGCCGCCGAGACGGAAGTCGGAAACGTGGTGCGCACTGTTCTCTCCATTCCCCGGTAGATCTCTGGGTCCTGCGTTCATGGGCCGTATCGCCGCGAGTGGCCGGGAGCGTTACGTGATCTACGAAACAATTCGCCAAGTGTCGTCTATGTCTCATTTTCGATGCCGCTCTAGCGCGCCTGGCATGCGTCCGGCGACAGTTCGCAGTCGTTGCCACTCAGCTGCTTTCGGCTACGGATCCGAACACACCCCTGTTGCGGTACGGAGACTGTGCGACTGATGTGGCTGATGTGACTGATGTTTCCTGAGTGAAGAACTCCCAGTTGCGTGCGTTTCCGGCTGGTTCGGATCGTCGCGGGCGGGGAAGATCTCCGAAGGAGCGGTCGGACCCGGAGGCGGCAGCGCAGTGTGGCCACGGAGGGTTCCGCTCGTGCGAGAAAGGGATACAGCAGGAGCGGTCGGACCCGGAGGCGGCAGCGCAGCGTGGCCACGGAGGGTTCCGCTCGTGCGAGAAAGGGATACAGCATGAGGGATGAATCCAACGGCCTCGGTGCGCTTACCGACCATGAGTCCGTTAACACTGAGGATTACGAGGCCGAATCGCGGTGGATCACGTGGAAAGAATCTGCGGCCAAACGGTTTTCCCGTTCCGGAACCGAGGGCTCGGTGCTCTCCGACGAGGAGAAAGTAGCTGAGCCGTTTCGGAGTCCACAGGCCTTTCTGCAGTGGAGTGCGGCGGCCGCGAGCGCTCTGCTGGATGTCCAGTTCCGTCGTCCGGCTACGCGCACCCTGCTGCCGCTGGCCTATCTGCTCGGCCTCGGGTTCGCCTGCACACTGCCGATCGTGCTGACCATCGTGCTGTGGCGAGTTTCGGTGGTACTCGGTGTGTTCGCTGCGTTACTGGGGGTGCCGCTCGGTTTGACCGTCGCTGCCGCGGTGCGCCTGGCACTCGAATTCCTGGTGAACGCATCTCGTTTGGCGACAAGGGTGGCGCACATCAGTGAACTGGCCGACGGCTTGTCTCAGGCGCTGTCCGATGTGGCGGAGCCGGTCAACCAGCTCTCCGAAGATGTTCGGGCGGTGCAGTTCTGGCGTTTCCGCAAGCGTGGACCACGAAGGTAGATAGTGGAGAAGAGGCGCGAGGATATAGTTTGACGCAAATATGCCACCGGCTGATATGAGACAACCATAGTTGCCGGTGTCGATCTCGCTGTGAACAATGCTGTTCGGATACCCGGATAGCAATACAGATATCCGGAAAGGATTGACCGCACCGCTGACTGGGCGCAATGTGCCAGGCTGGGTGCGGCAAGGTAGGGGGAAGCATGGCTTTACCGCAGGGAACGACCGGATCGACGATGCCGCGGCGGCAATTGGGCCGCAGGTTACGCGATCTGCGTAACCGCGCTGGTATGACCACCCGGGTGGCCGCGCGGCGGCTGGAGTGGTCGGAGGCGAAGATCTGGCGGATCGAGACAGGGCAGACTTCGCTGCGTGGCCTCGATGTCGAGGCGATGTGCAAGATCTACGGCGCACCGTCTGAACTGCTCGAACCGCTCACAGCATTGGCTCGCGACACCAAGGCAAGGGGATGGTGGACCGCTTACAGTGACGCGATCCCGGAAGGCTTGGAAGTTTATATCGGGCTGGAGGAAGCGGCGAGCAGACTGTTCGTTTATGCGAATGAACTCGTACCAGGCCTGTTGCGGACCGAGGGTTATCTTCGCGCGGTGCTCGCGGCGGCGCATCCGGAGCTATCCGCCGATGCGGTGGACCGCAGGGTGCAATTGAGCCAGGCGAGGCAGGCGCAGCTCACCCGCGCCGATACGTCACTGCGCGTGGACGCGTTGATCAGCGAGGCAGTGTTGCACAGGCGCATCGGTACTACGGCGGTGGTTGCCGAACAACTCGATCAGTTGCGGCGTATGTGCGAGCTGCCGAACGTTCGGATTCGACTGGTGCCGATGGATTGTGGCTATCACGATGGGATGAGCTCGGGCCAGTTCGTGCTGTTGGAGTTCCCCGAGGTGGATTCCGGCAATCCGCCCGAGCCGTCGGTGGTGTGTGTGGAGGCCCTTACCGGGCCCCTTTACGTCGACAAAGAGCCCGAGGTCGCACGTTTCCACGCGGCCCTCGCGAGTATCGAAGCGGTGGCTGTCGACGCGCGCGCCGGTATCGAGAGCGCGCTCGGAGTGCTCTGACACTGTGGTCAGGTCGGTTGTGGGGGCAGGTTGCTTCACCACTACTCGGACCTCCGCTAAGCGATAAGCTGCCCCTCGTATTTCCGGTACCTGTGTGCCGGTGCGGTTTCCGTACGCCGCGCAGGCACACAGGTCGAGGGGCGAAAGGCCGATAGTGATGTCAGGGGGCGCTATGCGAGTGACAGCCAGTAGATATGTCAACCGCCAGGTTGTGCGCGCCCGAGGTCGAACCGGGTGGTTGCCACGGTTGGCTGTGAGTGTGGTCCTGGCGATACTGCTGCCGTTCGGGGTGTCGGTTGCCGGGGCCGGATACGCGGGAGCCGCATTCGACCCGGATGGTTTCGACTTCTGGGTCGACTCCGGTATGGGGCCGATCAAGTCGCGCGTCTTCCGAGCCGCTGACGGAAATACCCAGCGTGTCGTGTACGCGCTGGACGGAATGCGGGCCAGGGAAGATCTCAACGGATGGGAGATCGACACCGAGGTCGCCAGGGAACTGACGAAGTGGAATATCAACGTCGTCATGCCGGTCGGTGGACGTTCCAGTTTCTATACGGACTGGGAGGCGCCGAGCACATTCTTGGGGGTGCCCGCTGGGTCCGGATCGGGTTCCGGTTCGGCGTCCGGCTCCGGCGGCCTGCAGGTCTTCGCCGACGGACCTGGTAAGAGCTATACCTACACATGGGAGACTTTCCTCACACAGAACTTGCCTGCGGCATTACGGGATCGATTGGGATTCAGCCCGATACGTAATGGCGTCTTCGGGTTGTCCATGAGCGGAAGCTCAGCGTTGGCATTGGCCGCTTATCACCCTGGGCAGTTCAGTTTCGCGGGTTCCTTCTCCGGTGCCTTGAATCTGTCGGCTCCCACTGTGCGTGAGGCGGTTCGCCTCGCCATGCTGGACGCAGGCGGATACAACGTGGACGCGATGGCGCCACCGTGGAGCCCGAAGTGGTTGCGTTTGGACCCCTTCGTCTTCGCGCCCCAGCTGGTGGCCAATAAGACCAGGCTGTGGATCGCGGCAGGCAGCGGTCTGCCGACACCGGGAGACCCGGTGAGCTTCGATACCGGCACTGCGATGGGCATCGAAGCGATCGTGCTGGCGCAGACCCGCGCATTCCAGGCACGGATGCTGCGTCTCGGCGCGGACAATGTCGTGTACTCGTTCCCACCCGGTGGGGTGCACAACTGGCGTAATTGGGAAAACGAGGTATATCGGATGCTCCCGGAGCTCTCGGCGAATATCGGATAGCCGTTCGGTGAATCGTTCGGCCGGATAGGCAGGTGTGGCGGCGCCCGGTGGATCTGGCTGCCGTGGCTGGGCCCGGGCTCGGCGGGACAGTGTGATCTGGACACGATAAAGTCACAGCACAACCGCAGAACGTGCACAGACGGATACCGGCCACCGAGACTCGATCTTGCTAAGGCATTGGCGATCGAATACTGTCCAGCCAGCGCATTGTCGACAGTGGCGTGCTCCTGTTCGTATCGGAAGTCGGGTCCGGTGCGACGGTGAGCGCACTGGCACAACACCAACAGCGCGATAGAGCGAGCAGCAGAAAGAGAGCATTATTCATGCGTTTCGGCAGGGCGGCTGCGCCTAAAGGAACGGAACCGGTGCGACGAAACAGCCTGCGGGGCTGGCGCACCCGGGTTCTAGCTCTGGGCGCCGCGGCATTCGCGTTACCGATCGCTGCCACTGCGGCGTACCCGGCTGTCACGCTCGCGGCTCCGATACACGGCCCGGTCCTTCGCGCGCCCGCGGGTGGCTACGAGGAGCTGATGGTTCCTTCGGCCATGGGGCCGGTGAAGGTCCAGGTTCAGTGGGCGAAAAATGGTGGTACATCGGCGATCTACCTGCTCGACGGTCTCCGCGCGCGCGACGATCGCAACGCGTGGTCGTTCGAGACCAACGCGATGCAGATGTTCGCCGATGACGACGTCACATTGGTGATGCCGGTCGGTGGTCAGTCCAGCTGGTACGCCGACTGGGTCAGGGCGAGTAACACCAATGGCCAGAAATACACCTATAAGTGGGAAACGTTCCTGACCAGCGAGCTCCCGAGCTTCCTGGAGGGTTACGGCGTTTCGCGGACGAACAACGCGGCTGTCGGGCTGTCGATGAGCGCTCCGGCCGCGCTGCGCCTTGCCGCGCTGCACCGCGATCAGTTCAAGCACGCTTCGGCTTTCTCCGGTCCGCTGAACTGGGGTGCGCCCGGTATGCGCGAGGCCATCCGCGTCATGATGATGGACGCGGGTCGTTTCAATGTCGACGCGATGGCGGCGCCGTGGAGTTCGGAGTGGCTGCGGATGGATCCGTATGTATTCGCTCCCGAACTGCGTGGCGTTCCGCTCTACATCTCGGCCGCGAGCGGCCTGCCCGGCGAGTACGACAATCCGAATTCCGCGGTGGGCGTGTTCAATACGGCCAATGCCATGGGGATCGAGGCTATCTCGCTGGTGACCACTCGCTCCTTCCAGGCCCGCCTCAAGAAGCTCGGTATCCCCGCGGTCTACGACTTCCCGGCCAGGGGTACGCACAGCTGGAAGTACTGGGAAGAGCAGCTGGGTAAGGCTCGGCCGCATATCCTGAGTGCTCTGCACGGCTGAGATTCCTGAACTGAAGCCGGCCACCCGAGTGGGTGGCCGGCTTTTCAGTTATGTGCCTGCTATTCGGCTATCGCCGCCCGTAACGCGGCTACCGTATGATCCGCGATCGAATTCGCGTGTTGCCGTGAGATGAGCTGGGTCACGAAGGCGCTATACGCTGCCGCAGCAGGGGATGTCGTCGCATAACCGACTGTGCCGCGCCGGCCAGATGTGCCCGGTCCATCGAACCGTGTACCCGAACCCATGCGACGACATCGAGTGGTGAGATCTCGTGGATCAGGGCGAATCCCCGCTCATATGAGCTCAGGGTGCGCGTGGCCGCAGTGGTGGCTCTGTGGTCGGTAGGCAGCTGGGTCCGCGCCCTCGGTATCGCGGGCCGATCCGGTACGAGCGGCGCGTTGCGCCGGGGACAAACACGGGGCGTCGACGACAGCGCACCGCGCCTGCCAGTCCTTCGGTATGTGGATAGGACCGGGCTGGCCAGAACATCTATCGGGACGCGTTGCTCACGCAGTCGTGTGACTCCATTGGGGACCGAGTCCGGTAAGCCGAGTCGCCATCCGGTGCGCCGGATGCTTTCCCGATTGGTGTGGAGGTAGGACCGCTCGAATACGGCGTGGGTGGCTGGTCGAAGGAATTCCTTGGGGGATCGGACGATCCACGATATGGGGTGAGGGGAATTGCCGGGAGTGTTCGATCGGATAAGGCAGGCAGCCGGTCAGTGGCTGACCGGAGCGTTCCACGATCCAGAGCGCACGCAAGGATGTCAGCGGTCCGGTCACGACGATATCGGCGTCTTCGCACGCTCGAATCAAGGCATCATCTATATCGGCGCCGGATTGTACCTCCAGGCGGGTGAGTTCCTGGCTGAACTCGATAGTGCTACCACGCATCAAATGCTTTTGAGGAGCGTTGGATCTCAAAAGCTTTCGAATATCCACCGAAATTTCCGCAGGTGTGAAGCCGAGCTGCTGGACGGCTTCCGGATCAGAGGTGTTCTCGGCGAAAACCACATCGTGACCCCTCGTACGCAATTCGTCGGCGATAATGAGCAACGGTTGAGGTCGTCGTGGGATCCGTAGGTGAGCATCGCGACCTTCATGGTCGGAAACCGTAGCGCACTGTGGTGAAAACAGCCTTGATGCAGGTCTTTTCGGAAGATTATGTGATTACCGGCACATTCGCGCAGGTCGATCCGCCGTTCGGGCGCGACCGCTGTCTGCGGGTAACCCGAACGGCGGCCATTTCCCGTTATCGGCTCCGATCCAGTGATGCGGTGGATCGGAGCCGGTGGCCTACTCGTCCCGGCGTTGTTCCAGCAGAAAATTGATGAACATCCGGTCCAGTGCTGGACCATTGGGGGCGATACCGCCACTGCCGAGCACATGGGGCCCGCCTTGTACTTCGGCATAAGAAATCAGCGGTGTATTTGTTTCCCTGCCATAGGTTTCCAGGATGGTCGGATATGGATCGGTCGCGCTGGCCGCGATCGAGACGACATCGCTTGGTTGCCGGGTAGACAGTCCGCCGACACCGAGCCACTGCCCCAGCATCAGTCTGCCGATGGCAGGTGGCAGTACGGTATCCGCGGTGCCCTGGACTACGAAAGCAGGCATCGCACGGCGGTGCCGGCCCATACTCAGGATTGTGAGCCTGCCGGTCGGGTCGGCTGGATAGGGTATGCCCTCGTATCCGAGCCATCCGCCAGTGCCGGCAAGGCATCGCGGGGCGTGTCGTGGCGATATCCTGGCCACGAGGCCGGGTTTCCTGTCCACATGATGGGGCAGGTTGGCGTCCGGTGAGCATAGGCTGGTCGATTGCCTGAGGTCTCCGTCCGGCTGGACTGGATAACTGATTCCAGCGCGCCGCGGCCGGATCGCGGCCTACGTGGGTGCCTGGTGTTGCTCGGCGACGCTATGGTCGCAGCCGATGGTAATTCCTGCACCGCAGTGCAGTAATTTACTGCACCACAGTTGGGCGGTTGACCTGGGGCTTATGTCACGGCGCGGTGAAAGTAGAAAATACGATCACATCATCCCCATTAAATTCGAGCAAACCAATGCCGGGTGATCATCGTCACAATTATTATTTTCCTCCGATGTGGTCTGCAGCATTTGACAGTACGAGGTGGTGCTGATTCACTGAAGAATGACGTGAGAGGGTGTAGTCGGGACATCCTCCATGAAGTTCGCGGAGGTGCCCATGGGGCTGGCATTGGGGGCGTCTTGCTGCATTGGGATGTGACTCCACGAGTCTGTCGTTATCAGCATGAGGGCACGTGGTTGTCTGTTCGTTTCGGACATATTCGATGGCCCGTAGATCCCTGCGATTTCATTCCTGGTCGGGAAAGAAGACATTAGGTAGACTGATTCCGATCCGATGGTATGCGAATATCCGCATACCGCCTCTTTCGGACCGCTTGCCGAGGGTCTTCGTCGAGTGTTCGAAATGATCCGGCTCATGAAGCGGTATGCGCGAAGGATGACTTCCGAGACTGCTTCTGTAGTGGCGGTCGAGCGATTGTCATAAATAATACTATAGAGATCGTGCTCCATATGAATTCGACTTCGGGTCGAAGGCCGATGGTCGAGGCATATAGAGAAGAATATCCGAATTCACGTACATGCAGATTCGGCATCTATTCATACCGCGCTGGGTAAAAGGTTGGTTTGTAAGTGTTCCACTCATTTGTCGACGTCTTGGTCTCGCAGCAGCAGGAAAAGCAGGATTCTATTGCCTATCGATTCCTGGAGACAGGTGACGTCGACGGCCCGGTGCGCGATCTGACCTACAACGATCTCTGGTATCACGCCAGAACGATCGGTGCTTGGTTACAGGAAAACGGATACGCGCGTCGCAATGCGATGTTGCTTTATCCCCCCGGCCTGGAATTCATCAGTGGTTTCCTCGGCTGTTTATCCGCGGAGGTGGCGGCCGTGCCCGCGCCGCTTCCGGAGCCGCATATGTTGGAGCGCGCACTACGCCGCCTCCACCAGATGATCGCCGACGCGCAGATCGACTTGGTGTTGACCACTCGGCCGGTGCTCGACATGCTCCAGGTGGTGACCGAGCGGATCCCGGAGCTGTCTCGGTTGACTTGGCTTGCTACAGAAGAGATCCCGGGAGAATTGGCCGCATCGTGGCGCGAGCCCGTTCTCGGTCCCGACACTACGGCCTTCCTGCAGTACACCTCCGGCTCGACCAGCGCACCACGTGGTGTTGTGGTCAGCCACGGCAATCTGCTGCACAACGAGCGCGTAATCGCCGAGGTCATGGGGCATACTCCGGAGCGACTCGCGCAGGCAGGCGACTGGTTCATGGCGAGCTGGTTGCCGATGTTCCACGATATGGGCCTGATCGGCCCGGTGCTGGCCACGCTGTACTCCGGGGGAAGCTCGGTACTGATGTCCCCGCTGCATTTCCTGCAGCGGCCGCAGCGATGGTTACGCGCGGTCTCGGAGTATCGCGTCGATACCAGCGGCGGACCGAACTTCGCCTACGAGTTGTGCATTCGGCGTGCCGCCACGCCGGATCTGCTGGCGGATATCGACCTGAGCGGCTGGCGGGTGGCATTCAACGGTGCCGAGCCGGTACGCGCGGGCACATTGCGCCGCTTCGCGGAAGCCTTCGCGCCGACAGGTTTTCGCCCGAAATCCTTCCAGCCGGTGTACGGATTGGCGGAAGCGACTTTGCTCGTGACCGGTGTGGATACGGATGCCGAGCCGACATTCGCCCCACGCCCGGCCGGGCAGGAGACAGAGAGCGCCGAGATCGTCAGCTCAGGCACCCCTGGAGATGGTCTCACGGTGCTGATCGTTGACCCGCGATCATGCGTCGAGTGCGCACCGGAGGAGATCGGCGAGATCTGGGTAGCAGGCGACAGTGTCGCGGGCGGTTACCTCGGAGATGCACAGAAGTCACGCGAGACCTTCCACGCCGAGCTGGCGGACGGGCGGACGGGCTTCCTGCGTACCGGTGATCTGGGCTTTCTGCGCGACGGTGAGCTGTTCATTACCGGACGACACAAAGATCTGCTGGTTATCGACGGTAAGAACCACTATCCGCAAGATATCGAGCTCACGGTGGAGGCCGCCGATCCTGGTATTCGCGCGGGCTGCGTCGCGGCGTTCTCGGTCGATGCCGACAGTACCGGTGAGCAGCCGGTGGTTG
The DNA here is from genome assembly GCF_047200775.1 of Nocardia spongicola. Classification (NCBI taxonomy): domain Bacteria; kingdom Bacillati; phylum Actinomycetota; class Actinomycetes; order Mycobacteriales; family Nocardiaceae; genus Nocardia; species Nocardia spongicola. The sequence continues at coordinate 99,472 of NZ_JBJZOO010000009.1, forward strand.
TGGCCGAGGTGAAAACCGAAGATCCGGCGGAGTTGGCCGCGATCGAGGACGCGGTGCGCGGTGCGGTGAGTATGACGCACGGTTTGGCATTGCGACAGGTTGTGCTGATCAAGCCGCGCAGCATCTTCAAGACCAGCAGCGGCAAGATCCAGCGACAGGCGTGCCGGGCCGCTTTTGTGCACGGCGAACTCGATATCGCCGCAGCGGCTTCGGAATCCATCGCACCGGTTACGGACCGTGCGGATGAGACGAACGCGAGTGCGGTATCACCCGTTGCCGGGCAGCCGGTTCAGCTCTCCGCGGCGGAAATCGAGGCCTGGCTTGTCGACGCGGTAGCTACCCGGACCGGTTTGGCGAGCGTTCGAATCGATATCGAGCGCCCGCTCGCGGAATTCGGGCTCGGCTCTCGCGGTGTGGTGGAGCTGGCGGCGGATCTCTCGGAACATATCGGACGTCAGATCGAGCCGAGCTTGTTCTTCGAACACCCATCGATCGGGGCGATCCGCACCGCCATAGCCACCGAGGAACAGGTCACCGCCCCCCGCGTACACCAGGAGGCCTCCGGTGATATCGCGATCGTATCGATGGCGTGTCGCTTTCCCGGCGGAGCTGATGATCCGGAGCAGCTTTGGCAGCTGTTGGCCGAGGGGCACGATGCGATTACCGAGGTTCCCACCGGCCGGTGGGACACCAACGGGCTCTACGACGCTGATCCCGACGCACCGGGCAAGACCTACACGATGCGGGGTGGTTTCCTCGACGGTATCGACAAGTTCGATGCCGTCTTTTTCGGAATCAGTGCTGAAGAAGCCGCGGCGATGGATCCGCAGCAGCGCTTGCTGCTGCAGGTGAGCTGGGAAGCCATCGAGCGGGCCGGTTGGGATCCGCGCCGTTTGCAGGGCAGCTCGACGGGCGTCTACCTGGGGCTCTATGGCAGCGGTTATTTAGCCGGTGCCGGTCTCGGTCAGTTGAACGGGTATGTCGGTACGGGTTCGGCGACGAGCGTGGCTTCCGGTCGGATCGCTTATGCGCTTGGGTTGCACGGGCCTGCGGTCTCGGTCGATACCGCATGTTCATCCTCGTTGGTCGCCCTGCACCAGGCGGCGCAGGCGTTGCGTGCGGGGGAATGCGATGCCGCCCTCGCCGGTGGGGCGAGTCTCCTGGTAGATCCAAGCGCGCATGTGGAGTTCAGCCGCCTGCGGGTGCTCTCGCCTTCCGGTGGATGTAAGCCCTTCTCGGCTACCGCGGACGGCATCGTGTGGGCAGAGGGCTGCGGAGTTGTGGTGCTCAAACGGCTCGACGATGCTCGTCGTGACGGCGACCGAGTGCTGGCCGTGCTGCGTTCATCGGCAGTCAATCAAGATGGTCGAAGCCAAGGATTGACCGCTCCCAATGGTCTGGCGCAGGAGCAGGTGATCCGTCAGGCGCTCGCTGCGGCGGAGTTGAGTCCGGAGGATCTGGACTATGTCGAAGCCCACGGCACCGGAACGACATTGGGTGACCCGATCGAGGCCCGCGCTTTGGCAAGGGTTTTCGGCGCGCACCGGGCTGCCGACCGGCCATTGGCTATCGGATCGGTCAAATCGAATATCGGCCACGCGCAGGCGGCTGCGGGTATCGCGGGCGTGATCAAAACCGTTCTCGCGCTGCGGCACGAACTGCTTCCGGCCTCCTTGTATGCGCAGGAGCCGACCCCACACCTGGACTGGGCATCGAGTGGTCTGCGGATAGCCGGTGCCCCGATGCCGTGGCGCACCGATGGCAGCGTGCGCCGAGCCGGGGTGAGTGCCTTCGGGATCAGCGGAACCAATGCGCATGTGATTCTGGAGGAGGCGCCGAGCGAGGCCGCCGAGCCGCTGCCGGACAGCGCGGAGCAGGACCGCGCAGCGAATATGTTCCCGGTCTCGGCCCGGACCACGGGGTCGCTGCGCGCGCAGGCCGAGCGGCTCAGACGGGTGGTGGCAGCGCGGCCGGATACCGATCTACCGGTGCTGGCCCGCTCCTTGGCGCTGCACCGGACGCATTTCGAGCAGCGCGCCGTGATTGTCGCGCAGGACCGTGACGAGCTGCTCGACGGACTCGGCGCGCTGGCCGGTGATCGGCTCTGCGCCGATGTGGTCGAGCGAATTCACGCGGGCGCGGACGCGGCGCCTGGGCTTGTTTCGGGGAAGCTGGCCTTCGTTTTCCCAGGACAAGGTGCGCAATGGGTGGGGATGGCCCGCGATCTGCTGGATACTTCGGCGGAGTTCGGTGCGGAATTCGAGCGCTGCGATACCGCATTGCAGGTGCACACCGGGTGGTCGGCGATCGAGGTGCTGCGCGGCGCCGAGGGCAGCCCGACGCTGGATCGTGATGCGGTGATCCAGCCCATGCTCTTCGCGGTGATGGTGTCGCTGGCCGCAGTGTGGCGGGCGGCCGGGGTGGAGCCCGACGCGGTGATCGGACACAGCCAAGGTGAGATCGCGGCCGCGTACGTCGCGGGTGCGCTCGAGCTGTCCGATGCGGCGGCCATTGTGGCGATTCGGAGTAGGGCCCTTGCCGAGCTCGCCGGTAGCGGGGCGATGGCAGTGGTGGCGATGTCGGTCGCCGAGCTGGAGCCGCGTCTGGTCGCCTATCGCGGTGCGGTATCGATCGCGGCGGTCAACAGTGGTCGTTCCACCGTGCTGTCGGGTAGGCGGGACGCTGTGGCGGATGTGCTGGCCGAGCTGGAATCCGACCAGGTCTTCGTTCGCAGGCTCGCCGTCGACTACGCCTCGCACAGCCGCGAAGTCGAGAAGATCCGCACTTCGCTGCTCGCCGAGCTCGGTGACATCACGACGAGGCCGGGAGCGATCCCCTGGTATTCGACGGTCTCCGGGGAGATCGTCGCGCAATCCAGCGGAGCGGACTACTGGTATCGCAATCTGCGGGAGCAGGTCGGCTTCGCGGGCACCGTCGAACGCATGCTCGCGGAAGGGTACCGATTCTTTGTCGAATTGAGCCCGCATCCCGGGTTGACCACTGCGATAGAGACTATCGCCGACGATACGTCCCATCCGGTGGTGGTCACCGGGTCCTTGCGGCGGGACGAGGACGGCCAGCGCTGCCTCGATCACGCTCGGGCGCAGTTGTACGTGAGCGGCTACCCATTGGACTGGCACCGGTTGGTGGTTTCCCACGGCAGTATGGAGTTGCCGACCTATGCCTGGGAGCTCCAGTCGTATTGGAGTGCACCGGAACCGGCATCGCCTACGGCACTCGGTATCGCCCCGGTGCACCACGCCATGCTCGGCGCTGTGGTGCCGCAGACCGATTCCACCGCGGTGGAGCTGACCGGCCGAGTATCGTTGCGCACCCATCCATGGCTGGCCGACCACGCGGTGCGGGGCACCGTACTGATGCCGGGCACCGGATTCGTGGAGCTTGCGATCCGCGCGGGTGATGAGGTCGGCTGCTCGACCGTGCGGGAGCTGGTGCTGCAGGCTCCGATGATCATCCCCGCCGATACCGGGCTGTGGATCAGGGTGAGTGTGGGCGAGCCGGACGATTCCGCGGCGCGCTCGGTGGCGATTCATTCGTGTAAGGAAGGCGTCGACGAGCCGTGGACGCTGCACGCCGAGGGTGCGCTGGTGGCAGCGGGGGCGCCACCGGCGCGGACCGATCCGGACCAGTGGCCGCCTGCAGGTGCCGTGGCGATCGATGTCGACGACTACTACGATCGCGCTGCCGAGCGGGGCTATGAATACGGCCCGGTGTTCCAGGGGCTACAGGCGGCATGGGCACTGAATGGGGAGATCTTCGCCGAGGTAGCCCTGCCTGAACAGCTCGATACCAGAGGATTCGGCATCCATCCCGCACTCCTCGACGCGGCCCTGCACGCCTGTGCCTTCCTCGAAGGGCATTCGGACTCCGGCACGGTCGCGCTGCCGTTCGCCTGGAGCGGTGTCGCTTTGTACGCGACACAGGCCGCGGTGTTGCGGGTCCGGCTCGCCGGCGAGGACGGTGCGCGGCTCAACGTGGCACTGTCCGATAGCGTTGGCGCGCCGGTAGCCGATATCGCCGCATTACGCCTGCGGGAAATCGATACCGCGCAGTTGCGTTCGGCCGTCGCGCAGGCATCCGATCCGCTGTTTCTGGTCGAATGGACTGCGCTCGGTCCGCTCGACCGGGAAAGCCGAACCTCCTGGTTCGATCTCGCGGCGCTCGATATCGATACGGCGCTGGAACGGGCCGCGGCCGAACAGCCGGTACTGATCGTGCCCGCGGCCGAGGAGCAGGCCGATGATCTGCCCGCCGCCGCTGCCGCGGCTACCGCCGAGGTGCTGCACCGCGTGCAGCAGTGGCTGGCCGCTGGGCATGATGAGTCGGTTCTGGTCGTGCGCACTACCGGTGCGGTCGCGGTCGGCGCTGCCGACGACATCACCGATCTGTGCCACGCTCCGATCTGGGGGCTGCTGCGGTCCGCGCAGACCGAGCACCCCGGACGCATTGTGCTGCTCGACCTCGACGAGCACACCGATACGGAGTTCGCTGTCCGCCTCGCGGCACAAGGCAGCGAACCGCAGCTGGCGGTGCGCCGGGGTGAACTGTATGTCCCTCGGCTGGCGCGAGTCGCCGCAGGCGGGGCAGGCGCTGCTGGGCAGCCGCCACAGCTCGGCGCGGAGGGGTCTGTCGCGCCACGTCCGCTGGATCCGTCCGGCACCGTCCTGCTCACCGGTGGGCTCGGGACACTCGGTGGGCAGGTCGCCAGGCACCTCGTAACGGCACACGGGGTCAGGCATCTGGTGTTGCTCGGGCGGCATGTCCCGGCAGCTACCGCTGAGCCGCTGGTCGCCGAGCTGGCCGCGCTCGGAGCGCACGCGAGTGCGGTGGCGTGCGATGTGGCTGATCGCGACGCCGTGGCGGAGGTGATCGCCGCAGTGCCCCCGGAGCATCCGCTGACGGCGGTTGTCCATCTGGCGGGTGTGCTCGATGATGCGTTGTTCACGCAACAGACCAGTGGGCATCTCGATACGGTGTTCCGGCCCAAGGTGGCCGGCGCGTGGCATCTGCACCAGCTGACCTCCGACCTCGATCTGGCTGCCTTCATCGTGTTCTCCTCGGTGGCGGGCACGGTGGGGTCGCCGGGGCAAGCGAACTACGCCGCCGCGAACGTTTTCCTCGATGCGCTGGTGCGGTCACGGCAGCACCGAGGGCTGCCCGGTACCTCGCTGGCCTGGGGTTTGTGGGAGCAGCCGAGCGGGATGACCGCGCAGCTGGATGAGTCCGAGCGCAAGCGCCTGGCGCGGGGCGGGGTGGTTCCGCTCGGCGTCGCCGAGGGATTGTCTCTGTTCGACGCCGCGCTCGGTAGCGAACACGCGGTGCTGGTACCGGTTCGGTTGGACCTCGCCGCAGTGGCGCAGCGGCCGGATGTGCCCGCGTTGTTCACCGGGTTGCTGCCTAGGAGGCGGCGCACTGTGGGGACGGTCCGCAGCGCTCCGGCATCCGGATTGGCCGCGCGGCTGGCCGGATCGAGCCGAGCCGAACAAGAGCGGCTGGTGCTCGCGGTGATCGCCGAGCATGCCGCAGGCGTACTCGGCCACGGCACCCGCATCGATACCGAACGGACCTTCTCCGAACTCGGATTCACCTCATTGAGTGGTGTCGAGTTCCGTAACCGGATGCAGCAGGCCACCGGGATCACGCTCGCGGCTACCGCGGTCTTCGACTATCCGACACCCGCGGCGCTGGCCGCGCATATTCGAGACCGGCTCGTGCCAGCGGCGGTCACCACTTCGGTGGCCGGAACGCGCCGAGCATCGGATACCGACCCCATCGTGATCGTCGGTGTGGGGTGCCGGTATCCGGGTGGGGTGGGTTCTATGGCGGATCTGTGGCAGGTGGTGCGCGAGGGTCGCGATGTGCTGTCGGATTTCCCCTCGGATCGAGGCTGGGATCTGGAGCGGCTGTACAACCCCGATCCCACTCGTCCAGGAACCACCTATGCAAGGGCGGGCGGGTTCCTCGACGATGTCGCCGATTTCGACGCCGCGTTCTTCCATATCAGTCCGCGTGAGGCGCTCGCGATGGACCCGCAGCAGCGGTTGATGTTGGAAGTTTCCTGGGAGGCACTGGAACACGCTGGTATCGCCCCCACATCATTGCGGGGGGCCGCGACCGGGGTCTTCTGCGGTGTGACCTACACCGATTACGCCGCCAGGCTGTACGGCCGGGCGCCCGACGAGGTGGAGTTGCACCTCGGTGAGAGCAGCACGGGAAGTGTGGTGTCCGGTCGCGTCGCGTACGCGCTCGGGGTGGAAGGGCCTGCGGTCACTGTCGATACGGCGTGCAGTTCATCGCTGGTAGCGCTGCATATGGCCGCCCAGGCATTGCGGGCAGGCGAATGTTCCATGGCTTTGGCCGGTGGGGTCACCGTGATGGCCTCCCCCGGGGTATTGGTCAGTTTCGCCAGGAAGCAAGGATTGGCGCCGGATGGGCGCTGTAAGGCTTTCGCCGATGCCGCCGATGGCACCGGCTTCGCCGAAGGTGCCGGGGTACTGGTGCTGGAACGGCTGTCGGATGCGCGGCGCAACAACCATCAGGTGCTGGCGGTGGTGGCCGGATCGGCGGTGAACCAGGACGGTGCGAGTAACGGATTCACCGCACCGAACGGGCCTGCGCAGCAGCGGGTGATCCAGTCCGCGCTGGCGAATGCCGGGTTGTCGGGTGCTGAGGTAGATGTTGTCGAAGCGCACGGCACCGGAACCACTTTGGGTGACCCGATCGAAGCGCAGGCCCTACTGGCGACGTACGGTCACGAGCGAGGTACAGCGGGACAGCCGTTGTGGCTCGGGTCGATCAAATCCAATATCGGCCATACTCAGGCGGCTGCCGGGGTGGCCGGGGTGATCAAGATGATCGCGGCGATGCGGCACGGCACCATGCCGGCGACCTTGCACGTCGACGCGCCGAGCAGCCATGTCGACTGGTCGGCCGGATCGGTGGAGGTGCTGACCGAAGCCAGGCAGTGGCCGGTGCGGCATGGGGTCCGCCGCGCCGGTGTCTCGTCGTTCGGGATCAGCGGAACCAACGCGCACGTCATTCTCGAGCAGCCTGCCGAGGCACAGGAAGCAGCCGTGGAGCAGCTGCCGCGAACAGCTCCGAGTGCGCTGCCGTTGGTGCTGTCCGGCGCTACCGCCGCGGCGCTGACCGCACAAGCCGAACGGCTCGCCGAGCATATCGGCCGCATCCCCGCCGCGGATCCGGTCGATATCGGCTACTCGCTGGTGACCACTCGTTCCGGTTTCGCGGAACGGGCTGTTGTCATCGGTGCCGATCGGGCCGAGCTGCTGTCCGGACTGCGGGCGCTGGCCGCGGAGCAACCCGACGTGGCAGTGGTGCGCGGCCGGGCGGCGACATCGGGGGAAACGGTTTTCGTATTCTCCGGGCACGGCGCCCAATGGGCCGGGATGGCCGTCGAGCTGCTGGACACCGCACCGGTGTTCGCCGCGCGGATCGCTGAGTGCGGTGCCGTGCTCAGCGAATTCGTCGACTGGTCATTGCTCGATGTGCTGCGCGGCGTCGATGGCGCACCCGAGGTGGACCGGCTCGATGTGGTGCAGCCCGTGCTGTTCGCTATCCAGGTCGGTCTGCTCGCACTGTGGGATTCGGTCGGTGTGCGGCCTGCCGCTGTGCTCGGGCATTCCCAGGGTGAGATCGCCGCCGCCTATGCCGCTGGCGCGCTCTCGTTGCGGGATGCGGCGGGGCTCATCGCGGCGCGGGCCCGCGCACTCGCACCGCTGGCAGGCCATGGCGGCATGGTGTCGGTACCGATGCAGGCCGAACAGCTGGCCGAGCGGCTGACTCGCTGGAGAGGCCTGCTCGTGGTCGGAGTGGTGAACAGCCCGACCGCTGCTGTGGTATCAGGAGAGAGTGCCGCGCTGGCGGAATTCGTTGCCGAGCTGGAAGCGGAAGGGATCGCCGCGCGCCGGGTAGCCATTCACTACGCATCGCATTCGCCGCAGATCGATACGCTGCGTGCCGAACTCGCCGCAGCACTGGATGTGCGGGCCACCAGTGTCACCGGCATCAGGTACTTCTCGGCAATGCAGGGCGATGTGCTCGACACCGGCACATTGGACGGTGACTACTGGTACCGCAATGCCAGGCAGACGGTGCGCTTCGACCAAGCGATACGCGCCGCCTACGAGCACGGTTTCCGGAATTTCGTTGAACTGAGCCCGCATCCGGTGCTTACCGCGGTGATCGAGGAGAACCTGGACGCCATCGGGGCCGAAGCGAGAGAGGTTTTCGTCGGGGAAACCTTGCGGCGCAATGACGCCGGGCTCGATCAATTCCTGCGCTCGGCGGCGCGTTATCACGTATGCGGCGGTGACATCGCGTGGGCCGAATACTTCTCTCCGTTCGGTGCGCGCCGTGTGGAGCTGCCGACCTACGCGTTCCAGCGCACGAGATACTGGCTGGACGCCACCGAGATCCGCGATAGCGCGACAAGCTTCGGGCTCGCCGACACTGATCACGGCCTACTCGGCGCCGTGGTACGGCAAGCCGATTCCGGTGGTGTACTGCTGACCGGCCGGGTATCGCTGCGGACGCATCCGTGGCTGGCCGACCACGCTGTCGCCGGTGTGGTGCTGTTCCCCGGAACCGGGCTGGTCGAGCTGGCTATTCGGGCAGGTGACGAGGTGGCTGCCCCGATCCTGCGCGAACTGGTGCTGCACGCCCCTCTGGTGTTGCGCGAGGAGGAGCAGCTCCTGATCCAGGTTGTGGTCGGGTCGCCCGATGCCGCGCAGGAACGCGCGGTGTCGATTCATTCCAGCACAGGTGCGCCGGGCGCCGAATGGGTCTGCCATGCCGGTGGCACGCTGAGTGCGCAGCCGTCCGCGGCGCAGGCCCCGAGTCTCATCCAGTGGCCGCCGGTCGGCGCCGAACAGATGCCCGATATCGAGGCGGCCTACGCCGATCTCCACCAGCGCGGTTATGTCTATGGCCCGGCATTCCGCGGTCTGCGTCGCGTCTGGCGGCACGGCGAGGAGATCTTCGCCGACGTCGCGCTTCCGGAATCGCTACACCAGGATGCGGGCCGGTATGTGCTGCACCCCGCGCTGGCCGATGCCGCATTGCACGCGATGCTGATATGCGGCACCGATGCTGATCCGACGGTGGTCCCGATAGCCTGGACCGGCGTGCGGCTATCCGCGGACGCGGCCAGATCGCTGCGGGTCCGCATAGTCCGGACCGGACCGGACACGATCTCGATCACCGCTGCCGATCACACCGGAGAACCTGTTGTCTCGGTAGATTCCGTGCTGGTTCATCCGGTATCGGTAGAGCAACTCGCGCTCGCCGGGGCCGGGGCGCCGCCTCGGGATCTGTTCCAGATGCGATGGGTTCGGATCGCGGTGCCACCACGGCAGCAGACCGTACCGCTGGTCCGCTGGTCGGATCTGGACGACACCACTGCCGATGCGGTGCTGTTGGAGATTTCCGGGGGCGAGGACCGCGCTGCGGTCCATACCGTGACCCAGCGCACGCTGGCGGTGCTGCAGTCGCTACTCACCGAGCAACGTTTCGGCTCGACCACCCTGATGGTAGTGACCGAGGGTGCGCTCGCCCGCGACAACGAGCGAGTTTCCGATCCAGCCGCCGCCGCGGTCTGGGGTATGGTCCGGTCGGCGCAGCTCGAGCACCCTGACCGCATCCTCTTGGTGGATACCGACGGATCGCTTCCGGTCTCGGCGCTGCTGCACAGTACCGAACCTCAGCTCATGGTCCGGGACGGCGCCTGCTACGCGGCCCGGTTGACCAGAGCGGTACCGGCGCAACAGACAGCAGCGGTGGCAGGTGAGCTGGAGGGCGGCACGGTGTTGGTCACCGGCGCTCCGGGGGGGATCGGATCTGTGATCGCCAGGCACCTCGTCAGTGCCTACGGGGTCAAGCGGCTGCTGCTGGTCAGCCGTCGTGGCAGTGCGGCCCCCGGCGCCGCGCAGTTGCACAGGGAACTCACCGATCTCGGCGCCGAGGTCATCCTGGCATCCTGCGATGTCACCGATTACGACAGTCTCGCCGAGGTGGTGAACTCTGTTCCGTTGACCGGCGTGGTGCATGTCGCCGGAGTGCTCGACGACGGCACGGTGACCACCTTGACCGAGGAGCAGCTGGACACGGTGCTGCGGCCGAAGGTGGACGCGGCCCTGCACCTGCACCAGCTGACCGCCCAGATGAACTTGTCGTTGTTCGTGCTGTTCTCCTCGGTCGCGGGCACGCTCGGCTCACCGGGCCAGGCGAACTATGCCGCGGCCAACGCGTTCCTCGACGCGTTCGCCTCCTACCGAGCCGCGCAGGGCCTGCCCGCGCATTCCCTCGCCTGGGGGCTGTGGGACACCGGTATGGCCACCACACTGAACTCCGGCGAGCGAGCCAGGATGGCCAGGTCGGGTTTGCGGCCGATGTCGGTTCGGCACGCTCTTACCCTCTTCGATGCCGCCATCGCCCAGCCGACGCCAGTGCTGGCTCCGGTCGCTATCGATATCGATGCGCTACGGTCAGCGTCGCTGCTGCCCTCGTTGTTCGACCAGCTGGTACCGGGCCGCACTCGACGGGTGGTGGCCGATGTTCCCGCAGGCGATCCGGCCGCGCGTACCGAGTTCGCCGCGGTCATCGCCGGATCAGCAGGACCGGAGGCGGTCAGCTACGCATTGGACGTGGTGCGAGCTCAGGTGGCCGCGGTGCTCGGGCATAAGGAGGTCGAGCGCATCGAGCCGGAGCAGTCCTTCCAAGCTCTCGGTTTCGACTCGCTCATGGGGGTGGAGCTGCGCAACGCCATCCGAGAGGCCACCGGCATCTCGATCGCCTTGAGCGCGGTGTTCGAGCATCCGACACCGCGGGCGCTGGCTCGCTATCTGGTCGATGCGGCGGCGCAGACCGAGCGGGCGGCACATGCAGGCGTCCCCGAGGTCGTCGAGGTCCCTGACGTGCCTGAAGTCGAGGTACGACCCGCGACGCGTGATGTCCTTCGCCTGCTCCGCAGCGCTACCAAAGGGGTCCCGACCGCAGCGCACACCTTAGGGTTGGCCCTGCGACTGCGCGGCCGGACCACAGAACCGGAGCTGACCGCCATCCTCGTGGGGGTAGCGCATCGGCATGCGGCACTGCGTACCGCGATCACCCCGAGCGTCGAGCACGGACGGCAACTAGAGGTGCACAGAGCGGCCGGTACGTTGTTGCGCTGGAACCGCGCCGATGGTGACAGCGTTGCACTGGCAGGGGAACGACTCCCGGCACTGATGGAACCGTCCTTCGATCTGGACACCGCGCCACTGTGGCGTTTCGAGCTCCTCGATTGCGTGGATGGTGATCAGGTGCTGCTCTTCGGCGCCCATCACAGTGTCTGCGATCTCCAATCGCTCTTGCTCGTTGCCGCGGATATCGATGCGGCACTGGCGGGTACCGAACTATCGGCCGATCCGACCAACCGCGATATCGACCTGCTGCTCGCGGCGCAACAGGAGGATGTGCCCGCTGCGTCCGGACCGGAGCGTGATGCTTGGCGCGGTGAGTTCCGTGGCGTCGAACGATTGGATCTGACACTGTCGAATCCGCGTCCGCCGACGCGTTCCTACCGCGCGGGCGCGCTGGTGCTGGAATTGCCCGACGGTCTGCTGGACCGGGTGGCACAGCAGGCGCGGGAGCTGAGTATCACCCCGGCGGCGTTCTTCCTCGGCACGCTCAGTGTGCTGTTGGCGCGGACGCAGGATGTAGCACGGTTCGTGCTCGCGGTGCCGGTGGATACCCGGATGCATGTCGAGGCGGCCAGGGCAGTGGGCTACTTCGGTGTGCCGGTGCCGTTCCCCGTCGCGGTCGAACCAGATGATTCGATCGCTGACGTCTTGGCTCGCACCAGCACCAGGATGCGTTCGTTGCTGACCAAGGGAGTCGGTTTCGCCGATACCCTTGCCACGCTCGCCAAGGAGGGGTTGTACCGCCCGAACGCGCCACTGGTCGAGGCCTACTTCAACTACCTACGTTCCGGCTCGGTATTCGAACAGGTCGAGCTGGTACCGGCGGGAGTAGGGTATTCCGATCTCGACCTGATGGTCACGGTGATGGCCGATCTCGGTCATATCGCGGTGAGCTTCAACTCCGACATCATCGACGAACAAGCGTGTGCGGATCTCGGCGCCGCGTACCTCACACTGCTGGAATCGGCTGTCGCCGACACCACGACACCAGCGAAAGTGCCTGTGGTGGCGCAAATTCCAGCGCAGCCGCAACAGCCACAGCGTTTCGCTCTCGCCGCTACCTTCGCGTTGGGCAAGCTGCCGGATCTTGCGCGTGTCGCCTTCCGCAACTGCGGGCTCGGTGGGGAGCTCGGCACGGAGTTCATCGAGGCGCCGTACCACCAGGTCTTGACGAGCTTGCGTGATCCGGCAGGAGCATTCGCCGACAATGCCGCGCTCGCCAGGATCGCCTTGGTGCGCGCCACCGACCTGGAACGCTTCGGCCCGGTGTCCGATGAGCTGCTCGTGGAGCTGGCCACCGAATATCCGGCGGCGGTGCGTGCGGCGGTGCAGCGGTGCCCGAGCCCGCTTATTGTCGCTTTCCTGCCCGCTGCCGAGGTGGATGATCGGCTGCGCCGATGGGAAACAGCGGTGATCGACCAGATCCGGGAGGTGCCCGGCGTAGCCGTTGTTTCCGGCGCAGACTGGAGCTACCGGCATCACATCGAGCACCCCTTCGATCCACAGACCGACGCGTTGGCGCATTTGCCCTTCCGGCAAGAGTTCCAAGCGGTGATCGCGCTGACGCTGGCCGAGGTGACCAGGGCCGCGGTCACGACGCCACCCAAGGTCGTCGTGGTCGACGGTGATGACACGCTCTGGAGCGGGGTAGCTGCCGAAATCGGCCCTGATCAGGTCGCAGTGGGTGGCGCGAGGGCCATGCTGGCGCGCAAGCTGCTGCAATGGCGTGCCGCGGGCACGCTGCTGGTGTTGGTCAGCAACAATGACGAAGCGACCGTGCGCGCTGTGCTGCAGCGGCCCGATAGCGTGCTCGGCCCGGAGCATTTCAGCGTGATCTCCGCGGACTGGGGCCCGAAGTCCCAGCGCATCGAGGCCGCGGCCCGCACGCTGCGGCTCGGCTTGGACAGCTTCGTCTTTCTGGACGACAATCCGGTCGTTGTCGCTGAGGTCCGCTCGGCGCTTCCGGAGGTACTCAGCGTCACCTGCCCGACCGAAGCGCAGCTACCGCAGTTCCTGACCCGGCTCTGGCCGCTGACACCTAGGGCGGCCACGGCGGAGGACGCCGCACGCGCGGTGTTCTACGAACAAGAGCGGGATCGCGAATCAGTCAGGGAACAAAGCGATTTCGCAGAATTCCTGGAGCAGCTGGAGCTGCGGCTCGAGGTGTCGCCGCTGAGTGCGGCGACCCTGGAGCGGGCCACCCAGCTCACCCGCCGCACCAACCAGTTCACGCTGTGGAAGGTCAGCCCAGCCGAATTCGACCAGTGGCAGCAGATCGGCGAGGTATGGACCGCCGATGCCAAGGACCGTTTCGGCGACTACGGGCTGATCGGTGTGCTGGCGATACGTGCCGAGGGCGACGTTCTGCACGTGCTCGGCTGGCAGTTGAGCTGCCGGGCCCTCGGGCGCGGCGTCGAAGAGCGATTGCTGGCCTGGCTGGCCGATCGCGCGGAAGCGCTCGGCTGCGCGACGGTGCGTTTCCGCGCGCAGCGCACCCCCCGAAATGTGCCGGTGCGACGGTTGCTCGCCGCACTCGGCGATGTCGATTCCCATGACCAGGATCTGGATATCCAGGTCACGCTGGATCGTGTTCGCGCGTTCCGGTCATGGGAGCAGTAGGCGATCGAGAGAGTTGAACAAGGTTATGTCCGTTACTGATACGAACGGCTCCGGATCGGTCAGGTCGCCTGGCGTGGATCAGCGGGGTCAGGCAGAAGCCATAGAACACGGCGCTGGACTCGATATCGCGCAATTATTGGCCGATGCCGGTGGTACCGACTCGGCCGTCGCGTCGGCGGCGGCTCCTGCTGTCCGGGACGCCGAATTCGTCACCGAGATCATCACCACTGTGGCGAACAGATTCGTTTCCGGTGATCCGATCGATGCGGATACCGATATCTTCGAAGGCGGAGCCACCTCGGTAGCCGTCGTCGAGATCGTCGCGACTCTGGCCCGCGATTACGATATCGAACTCGAGCTCGACGATGTATTCGTCGACGCAAGGCCGCGCCGGTTGGCCCGGCGCTGGGCGACCCGCAACGGTGTCGCGCCCGCCGCCGTACCCGAGCGACAGGCCGTGGCGCCCACGCAGATCGAGCTCGCTGTCGATGATGAGGAACTGCGCGAGATCATGGCTGATATCGCGCAGGCCGACAGGCTGCCGTTCGTCGCGGCTCCTGAGCAGACCGCGCCACGCCGGGTGCTGCTGACCGGCGCGACCGGCTTTCTCGGTAGTCATATGCTGCTCGATCTGTTGCGCCGCAGTGATGCGCACGTGGTGTGCCTGGTCCGGGCCGAGAACGATACGGCGGCACAACAGCGGCTGGCCGACGCATTGGCCGGTTTCGCCTTGCCCTGGTCGCCGGAGGTGCAGCGGCGGGTCACGGTATTGGCCGGGGACCTGCGTAAACCCGCGCTCGGCCTGACGGGCGAGCAGTGGGATCGGCTGACCCTCGAGGTCGACTCGATCGTCAATGTCGCCGCGACAGTCGACTTCCTGCGGGGCTATGCCTCGCTGCGGCACAGCAATGTGCTCGGCGCTCTGACCATGGCGGATCTCGCGGTAACCGGCCGGATCAAACCACTGCACCACATCTCGTCCATCGCGGTGTTCAACGAGGTTGGTATCGCGTCGATGGGCGAAGACGATCCGGTCGCCCATATCGATCGTCTCTCCGCCGGCTACGACAAGACGAAATGGGCTGCCGAAGCGGCGCTTCGCCGGGCGCGAGAACACGGACTGACAGTGACGTTCCTGCGGCCCGGCGGTATCGGCGGACACACCCAGACCGGTGCGCACAACCCGCACGACTTGAGCAGCGCTCTGCTCGGCGCGCTGTCGCGCTTCCGTACTGTGCCCGCCTTCCGCCATGTCAACGCCGCTCCGGTGGACTGGGTCAGCCGGATCGCTGTCGAGATCATCTGCGCCCCCAGCGCCTGGGGCTATAACTACAACCTCACCGGCGTACCGTCCACTCTGGACGATGTACTCGGCGAGATGGCACTCGCGGGCATGCACGCACGGGTGCAGCCATGGACGCAGTGGCGTACCGATGTGGTGCGGCGCATCCGGACCGAGAATGTTCCCGAACTCGAGTTCCTGGCGCGGATGATGGAATCCGATACGGCCAGTCTGCTCGCCGAGGCCTCACTGCTCGGCCCGGCCGCGACCGGTGCGCGCACCGAAGCCTTCGTCCGGGCGCACAATCTGCCCGCACCGCGCCGCTACGATGCGCGGCAGCAGCAGAAGACCCTGGAACGACTGGCCGCGAACGGTATCGCCAAGCTGCCGCACCGCACCGATCAGCCCTACCTCTGGTTCGCCGAGACGATGGAAGGCTCCGTCGGCATTCCGGACGGCGCTGCCGACACCCCGTGCTCGTTGTCGTTGACCCTCTCGATCACAAGCATGTACCAGCTGCTGGATGAACGCAGAGTAGACGTCGCCGGCGAAATGACCTGTGTGCGAGTGCATCCCGATCCACTGATTGTCGAATCAGGCGAAATCGTCATCCGGCCGCAGGACGGGATTCCGCCGTCAGCCGAGTTGCGTCACCCGCTGCTGCGGTATCGGCTGCGGCTGCGTGACGCCGATGGCGGATCGTGGTGGCTGGAAGGGCAGAAGACCGCACGAGCCCGCTGGAATCTATGGCGGCAGACCCGAGCCCTTACCGTCCGGATCGGCAGGGAGGGCGCACCGGCGACGGTGTCCGGCGAGGTGATCGTCCCGGCCGAGTCCTATGTCAGGGAGCAGATCGACGGTATCCGGGTCGACCCGAAGCTGTCCGCACGAGAACAACGTGCCGCGAAGGCCGTCTGGTTGGCCTGGTTCGGCGCTCAGGTCGGCCAGGGCCTGCTCGAACCGGCGTTGCGCGCCGGGGCCGAATTGCTCGACCTCCGTCGTGGCGCTACCGCCAATCCTCGCTTTCGCCGTGCACTCCGGGAGATCCGATGACTTCGCTTTCCACCACCCCTGCTCTGCAATCCCTCTATCCACGGCAGCGGGAAGCCTGGGTCGAGGATGTCCCCCTGCGTACCGAAGACGGGACGCGGCTGATCCTGCGCCGGGTCACCGACACCGGTGCGCCCGCCGGGCAGCGCCCCGCGGTCCTGCTGTTACACGGACATACCGCCTCGTCGGATATGTTCCTTGTACCCGAGATACGCAATCTGGTCGAAGTGCTGCTCGACGGCGGGTACGAGCCCTGGCTGCTGGACTGGCGCGGGAGCTGTCGTCTGCCTTATAACGAGACCGGTGCCCGTTTCACCTATGACGACGTAGCGGTATACGACATTCCCGCCGCCGTGACAACGATCCGCGAGCGGATCGGCGACCAGCAGCTTTTCGTGGTCGCACACTGTATCGGTGCACTGACGTTGTCGTTGAGTCTCACCGCCGGGTTGGTGACCGGCCTGGCCGGTGTGGTCGCGCACGGTGTTTTCTTGACACCCAAGATGAGCGTCAAGACCCGGTTGCGGACTTCGCTCGGCGGGGAGCTGCTGCGGTCGCGCCTCGATCACATCCCGGTGGATTTCCGGAAAGTGGGCCTGCGCTCCCGATTCCTGCCTGCCTACGCTCTGCTCGCCAGGGGAACCGACGACTGCGCCGATCCGACCTGCAGGCTGGTACACAACAGCTGGGGGATGGGCGGGGATCTGTTCGTGCACGACAATCTGCATCCGCGCACCCACGAGCGGCTTGCCGAGTTGCTCGGCCCGGTCCCGACCTGGATCCTGCCGCATATGCGCCGGGTCGAACTCGCGCACGCGGTCATGCGCTGGCACGACAACGATGACCGCTACGAGGCATTGCCGGTGAACGCGGTGGATGCCGCTGATCGTCTCGATTGCCCGGTGCTCTTACTGGCAGGCTCACAGAACAAGTTCTGGGAGAACTCCAACGAACTGTGTTACGAGGTGCTTTCGGAGCGGTATCCACAGCTCGATGTGCGGTACGTCGAGGTGCCTGGCTACGGTCATCTGGACGCCATCATCGGGCGCGGCGCCGCACTCGATGTGTTCGGCCATATTCTGCATTTCCTCGGCGAGCATCGATGAGGCGGCAGGAACCATTCCGTGCCGCGACCGCCCTACGACCCTGGCGCGAGGCGTTGCTGGAAGCGTTGCCGAGGCCGGCCGCCGCCGGGCTGGTGGCACCGCGGCCGGGATGAACGGCTGGTATGAGCGGTGGTGCTCATGCCTGCCACGAGGGGGCCGCGGCATCCTTGGCAGAGCGGGTGAATTCGAGTGGCCTGCCGTCCCGGCCAACGGTCGGCCACTCGATCGCCAAATCGGTGTCGAAAACATCGATTTGGCGATCGAGTTCGGGTGAATACTCGAGGGAGCACAGGTACACGAGGGTCGAGTTGTCTTCGAGGGAGAGAACCGCGTGACCTAGCCCTTCGGACAGATACACCGACCGTCGATGGATATCGTCGAGTACTACGCTGTCCCACCGTCCATAGGTCGGTGAGTCGGGACGTAGATCGACGACCACATCGAGCAGTGCGCCATGCGCGCAGGTCACGTACTTCGCTTGGCCAGGGGGGGTGGCTGTGTAGTGGATTCCGCGGAGCACACCCGCGGCGGATACCGAGCAGTTGACCTGATGAAGATCGAACGGCCTGCCGGTCACCTTTTCGAATACGGTGGATTTGAACGTCTCGACGAATACCCCGCGCGGATCTTCGAACTTCGTCGGGGTGAACTCCCAAGCACCCTGGATCGCGAGTTCGCGCACCTGCATGGTCATGGCATCACTCTCCTGTGCCTCGTACTTGCCCTCGCATCAACTTTCGCCGAGCAGACCGAGGAGATAGCTGCCATAACCGGACTTCAGGAGTGGTTCGGCCAGAGCTCGCAACTGTTCGTCATCGATGAATCCTTGCAGCCAGGCGATCTCCTCGGGAACATTGATCTTCAGTCCTTGCCGCTGTTCGATGGTACGGACGTAGTTGGCGGCATCCAACAAGGAGTCGAACAGGCCGGTGTCGAGCCAGGCCGTACCGCGGGGCATCACCTCGACCCGCAGCGCGCCCTTATCGAGGTAGGCCCGGTTGATATCGGTGATCTCGTACTCGCCCCGCGCCGAAGGCCGCAATGCGCGGGCGATCTCGACTACCTCGTTATCGTAGAAATACAGACCGGGAATCGCGTAGTTCGAACGGGGTCGTACCGGTTTCTCTTCGATGGAAACCGCTTTGCCGTCGCGGAATTCGATAACACCGTACGCGCTGGGATCGGCCACCCGATAGGCGAATACCGCGCCACCGTCGATATCGTGGAATCGGCGCAGGCTGGTGCCGAGACCGGGGCCATGGAAGATGTTGTCGCCCAGGATCAATGCGACACTGTCGGTTCCGATGTGCTCGGCTCCGAGGATAAAGGCCTGAGCCAGGCCGTTCGGTTCCGGTTGCACCGCGTAGTCGATCGAGATACCGAACTGGGTTCCTTCACCGAGCAATCGACGGAACGCGGCGGAATCTTCAGCAGTCGTGATGACCAGCACTTCCCGTATTCCCGCCATCATCAGCGTGGAGAGCGGGTAATAGATCATAGGTTTGTCGTAGACCGGGACCAGCTGTTTGCTTACGCCGCGGGTGATCGGATAAAGCCGGGACCCGGTGCCTCCGGCCAAGATGATTCCTCGCACGGCCTCAGTCTCGCAGTCAGGCTTCCGCGAGCGGCATAGGGGTCGGCCCGGAGGCCAGGCAGTGCCCGGGAGGTCAGGCGGCGCTCAGCAGGTCAGGCGGCGCCGGAGCGGGCGTCCGATCGGCTGAGCGAAGATTCCAGCTGGCGCACGAAATCATTACAAAGGTTTAGCCACTCGGCGTGCCGGGTGATTGATAGTGCATGGATCACATTCGTAGTGATGTAGCGCATATCGCTACGGCCCGATCCATGCGCCGGAATGCGTGACCACCAGCGCCGCGGGCACGTCGTAACGGTGCGCAGTGTGAGACGTCAGCGCCGACTCTCACCCCAGGTTCCGCCTGGCCGGGATCGGCGCGCCTCTGGGAAGTAGGTGCGCTATGACAGCGACCGCAGTCGGCAGCAGTGCTGTCGTGATGAATCCCGATGGTCCGAGCGCTTCGGCCCGATTGTTGTCGGCAACCTGCCGTGGGTTGGTACGGCCGCTGCTGCGAGTGGCACCGATCACCCGCACCACCATCCCGGTCGGTGCCTGCGCCATCGACGGGCTGGCCCGGCTACGGCCGAGCCCGCGGGGGATCGAGCGCGAGCGAATCGTCCTCGACGGCTTCCGCATGGAGATCGTGCGGCCGCAGGGGACGGCACGCGCATTGCACCATGGTGCGCTGCTCTACCTGCATGGTGGCGGCTTCGCGATCTGCGGCATCCGCAGCCATCGTCCGATCGCGGCGAGCCTGGCCCGCCGCACCGGACTGCCGGTGGTCAATGTCGAGTACCGCCAACTGCCAGGCACCCGCATCACCGAGTCGATCGAGGACTGCCTGACCGCTTACCGCTGGCTGCTGCGCCACGGCGTGGATCAGGGCCGGATCGTCTTCGCCGGTGATTCGGCGGGCGGATATCTCGCATTCGCGACCGCATTGCGCGCACAGGAGTCGGGACTACCCGCGCCGGCCGGATTGGTCGGCCTGAGCCCACTGCTCGATCTGGACTACACCGCGAAGCGGCATTACCAGCACCGCGCACGTGACGCGTACATCCCGTTGTCGGCGATATCGGCAGTAGTGCGGATCGGTGCCGAGGTCGATGGCGTGCTCGACCCGCGGCTTTCCCCGGTGAACGCGGAACTGGCCGCACTTCCTCCGGTGCTTCTGATCTCCGCTGAGGAGGAACTGCTGCGCTACGACTGCGAGTTGATGACTCAGCGGCTCACCGCGGCGGGTGTGCCGAACACGTTGGAGTTGTGGCGCGGCCAAGTGCATGCCTTCATGAGCATCGCGCCGGACCTGCCGGAAAGCAGAGCGGCCCTGGCCCGCACGGCGCACTTCGTGCAGGCCTGTTTCGCCGAGGGCTACCAGGCCCGGACGGCGTGATCGTCCGGGTTGTCCAGGCGAGCCCCGCCCCGCGTCCGGCCGGGACGGGGCTCGCGTCTGTATGGGTGCGCCGCAACCACGTACAGTCGTCAGAGTGCGATTGCTCGTCACCGGCGGCGCCGGGTTCATCGGCGCGAATTTCGTCCAGCAGACCGTATCCGACCATCCGGAGACGATCGTCACCGTTCTGGATGCCTTGACCTATGCGGGTAACCGGGCGTCCCTCGATCCGGTAGCCGACCGCATCGATTTCGTGCACGGCGATATCGCCGATCTGGATCTGGTCGACGAACTGGTCAGTGGCGTCGACGCGGTGGTGCACTTCGCCGCCGAATCGCACAACGACAATTCCCTCGCCGAGCCGTGGCCGTTCGTGCAGACCAATATCGTGGGCACCTACTCGCTACTCCAGGCGGTACGCCGCCATGCGGTGCGATACCACCATGTGTCGACCGATGAGGTGTTCGGTGATCTGACGCCGCAGGACCCGGCGTTCACCGAGACCACGCCGTACAACCCTTCCAGCCCCTATTCCTCGACGAAGGCATCGAGCGATCTGTTGGTGCGGGCGTGGACCCGCTCGTTCGGTGTGCGGGCCACGATCTCCAACTGCAGCAACAACTACGGGCCCTATCAGCACGTGGAGAAGTTCATCCCGCGCCAGATCACCAACTTGATCGACGGCGTCCGGCCGCGCCTCTACGGTGCGGGTGACCAGGTGCGCGATTGGATTCATGTGGATGATCACAATCGCGCCGTATGGGACATCCTGCAGCATGGCCGGATCGGGCAGACCTACTTGATCGGCGCCGAGGGTGAACTCGACAACAAATCGGTGGTGCGCGCGATCCTGGCGGAGTTCGGCCGAGAACCGGACGATTTCGATCACGTCACCGACCGGCCCGGTCATGATCGACGCTATGCGATCGACGCTTCGCTGCTGCGCACCGAACTCGGCTGGCAGCCGCGCTATGCAAACTTTCGCGCCGGACTGGCGGCAACCATCCAGTGGTATCAGGACAATGAATCCTGGTGGCGGCCGGCAAAGGCCGATACCGAACGTGCTTACCTGACCGCGGGGGAACGGACGCTCAGCGCGGCAGAAGACTGAAGGTACGTCGCCGTGCGGTTGCGCGGCTCAGCCCCAGACGATGACGTAGTACTTCACCGCGGCCGCGATAAGTGCCGTGCTCATCGCGGCGAATACGGTGACCGCCGCGCCGATCGCCGGGCTCTTTCCCGTGGTATCGGTCAGCCGCACCGGTATCGAGCGCAGCGCGACCGCGAGCGCGACGATCGCCAGCGGCACGAAGTAGCGACCCTGGACACCATCGATGAGGTAGTAGCCGACCGGTGTGAAAGACAGATACAGCGTCACGTAGATCATCGCCGTGGTGGTCGTCACGATGAGCGCGACGAATAGCGTGCGATATACCCCTGGGCTGTGCATCCGCTCGGCGACACCGAGGCTGACCACGAATGCGAGCAGGCAGGCCACGATCGAGAGAGCGGGAACATCGAGGTAGGCGAAGCCGAGCTCGCCGAAGAACTGGTTGAACCAGCGCTGGTCGCGCAGCGCGATACTTTCGCCGAATACGTGAACGAACGCCAATGGATCATCGAGGACGGCGCGGAGCTGATCAGCGGGACGTACCGAGTCCCACTGGTGTCGCGGCCGCATCAGGCCCATGCCCTCCCCGGTCGGCGCCGCGATCTTCAGCCATATCGCGAAGAGGAGGACGCCGGTTGTGGCGCAGATCCATGGGATTGCGCGCCGCCATCCGGCGTATCCCAAGCGTTCGGCGGGCACCAGCACAGCGAGTGCTGCGAGCAGTACGTAGGTGGGTTTGCACAGCGGCAACAGCAGTGTTGCGGCCAGCAGGGCGCAGACTTCCCCGCCACCAAGTCGTGCGCCGAGGAACAGAGTTTTCACCAATAGCGTTGAGATCAGCACCGCCAGCGCGTTGGTCATGGTGTCGGCGGTGACCGTGCCTGCCTGGAACACCGCGATCGGCAGCACGGCGACCGTGCCTGCCAGCCACTGAACTCGATATGCCCGCACTGCGCGCAGTGCGAATCCGACTATCGCGAGATAGGCCGCCAGTCCGGCGAGCCGGGTGAGCAGCAGCAGTGCGCCCACATCGAGTCCGAGTACTTCGCCGAGCCGGATGCCGATCGCGGCCGGGAAATACGCCGCCGGTGGGTAGGCGGCGGTATTGGTGAACCAGATCGTTTGGGTGGTATCCGAAACCGGGGTATTCCGTAACTGGTCGTAGCGGGCCGGATCTTCCACCATGGGTCCGGGTTCCTCCGGGTTGGTGGTGTAGTCCAGCAGGGCGTAGTCCATCAGCGCGGCAATACCGACCGGAACCTCGCCGCCGTAGGCGATGCCGCGGTTATCCGGGATGCGCTCGGGCCGGAAGCCACCATGTGCCACCTGGTAGGCGCGGCCGAACTGGGTGATCTCGTCATGCCCCCAGAACGGTGGGGTAAGGACGCTGAACAGCGCGCCGAAGAGCGCGGCAAGCGCGGTGCAGGCGATAGCCGCAGCACCGAGGTCAGCCACGGTTCGGCGCACGAACCGGCCCACGGTCCGCTTCGATGTGGTCGACTCCGACTTGCCCACATCCTTCCGAGAGGACTGCGCCGAACCTGCTCCGGGGTGTGCCGTGGCGGCCGGGTCCGCGGAGGGGTTCTGGTCGCTCGGTGCGGACCGATCCGCCGAAGTGGTCAATGCCAGGCTCCGTCATCGCTGTCGCGATCATTCAGGTAGGAGTCCACCGTGCCAACTGCCGGGTAGCCCAGATAGACCAGCCGTACGGCTTCATGTCGGTAACGCCGTATGCCGTCGAGGACAAGGCCGGCGGTCCAAGCCAGGCTGCCGAGCAATACCAAGGTGAAGCCGAGCAGCAGTGTGGGAAAGCGCGGTACCTCATGGACGTGGTAGAACTCGATGATGATCGGCAGGGTTATCAGGACCGAGACCACCCAGCTCAGCGTGCCGAACAGGCCGTAGAACGCGACCGGCCGTTCGTGCCGGGCCAATCCGATGATCAACGCGAGAATTTTCCACCCGTCGTGATAGGTGCGTAGTTTGCTCTCGCTACCGGCGAGGCGACTGCGGAAACCGACCGGCACGGCGGTCCGCGGCACCCGTAGGTGCAGCGCGTGCACGGTGAGTTCGGTCTCGATCTCGAACTCGCGGGAGACCGCGGGAAAGCTTTTCACGAAACGGCGGGAGAACACCCGGAAGCCGGAGAGCATATCTTCGACATTTTCGCCGAATACCTTTCCGACCACGCCGTTGAGTACCTTGTTGCCCGTATGGTGTCCTGGGCGGTACGCCGCGCAGTCTACGTCGGGTTTGCGCACGCCGAGCACCTGGTCGTAGGGGCCGTCCAGGAGTGTCTTGATCATCAGTGGTGTGGCTGCCGCTTCATAGGTGCCGTCGCCGTCGATCATCACGTACACATCGGCCTCGATATCGGCGAAAGCGCGGCGCACTACATTGCCCTTGCCTTTGGCCTGCTCCCGGCGCACGATCCCGCCCGCGGCGCGGGCCCGATCCATGGTCTGGTCGGTGCTCAGATTGTCGTAGACGTAGACGACTATTCCCGGCACCGCGGCCTGCAGGTCGGCGACGACCTCGGCGACCGTGGCCTCTTCGTTGCGACACGGGACCACGGCGGCAATACGGAGCTCGGTGGAGTCCACTGGGACAATACTCATGATCGGTGATTAAGGTGGGAGCACGAGGAGGGCACAGGGAACTCACAGCTACCCGGCGCCCGGTCGGCTCGTTCGCCAGAGAACGTGGGTCGCGGTTTTCGGTCGTACCGTCTTCGGTCGTACTTCGACATGTCGCATAGCGGACATACGTACGGGCCGGTTGATATCCTCACCCCGGCCGAAAGGCATCCAGGGGCCCGTTCGTCCCGTCCGGCACAATGAGAACTTCGAGGATTTCATGGATCCGTCGGCTACCGAGGCCGTTACCGAAAATAATCAACACTCGACGGCAATCGACGCGCCTGCCGCGCTGCGCGCCGATCATCGCGCGCCCGATCGGCTGGTACTTCAGCGCGGTATCTTCACCGGGCCGTCGGCCAAGGTGAGTGACGAGCTCTACGCTGTTGTCAAAGGTGGTGCGCAGCGGGAGCGGCTGATGCTGCGGCTGGATCAGGGGGCAAGGGCGCACACCAACACCTACTTCGGCCGGTTCGCCGCCAGTTACTGGCAGCGCTGGACCACGGTGACCGAAGTGCGAGTCGGTATGGTGCTCGATGTCGCCGGACAGGCGGATATCCGGCTGGTCGCCTCCGATATCGCGGGGCACCGCAGAATCATCGACACCGTACGGGTCGACAGCAGCGGACCGGTGACCCTGACCGCCCCTATCGACCAGTACGTCGACGGTGGCGCTCTGTGGCTGGAATTCGATGCCATCGGTGGCGCGCTCGCCATCACCGAGCTGACCTGGAGCGCCGCCGCGCCGCAGCAGGTGCGGCCGGTCGCCATCGCCATTTGCACCTTCAACCGTGCCGCGGACTGCGCGGAGACGGTCGCCGCGCTCTCCTCCGACCCGACGGTCCTCGCGGCGATCGACGCGGTGTACATCGTCGACCAGGGCACCGATCTGGTCGAGGCTCGCCCGCGCTACCAGGAGGTAGTACCCGTTTTCGGGGATAAGCTGCGCTATCTGCGCCAGCCGAACCTTGGTGGCGCCGGTGGATTCACCCGCGGGCTCTATGAGGTGTCCGCAGTCAACGAGCATGCCGACGTCATCCTGATGGACGATGACATCCTGTGCGAGCCGGAGACGGTGCTACGCCTCAACGCCTTCGCCAACCTCACAGTGGAGCCGACCCTGGTCGGCGCGCAGATGCTGTTCCTGCTCAACCCGGAGTACCTCAATGTCGGGGCCGAAGATGTGCATCTGCACCAGCTACGTCACGGGCAGCGGGTGCCGAAGGCGTTGTCCAACACCAGCATGCTGAAAAAGAACCAGGAGCGCCGTGTCGACGCGGGCTACAACGCCTGGTGGACCTGTTTGATCCCGGCCGAGGTCGTCGCGAAGATCGGCCTCCCGATCCCGATCTTCTTCCAGTGGGACGATGTGGAGTACGGCATCAGGGCGCGGGAGCACGGATTCGTCACCGTCACGCTGCCCAATGCCGCGGTGTGGCACGCGGATTTCTACTGGAAGGACTACGACGACTGGGCGCGTTACTTCAGTACGCGCAATTCGCTGATCGTCGGTTCGCTGCACGCGGATCTGGACGCCGAAGAGATCACACGCAAGCTACGGCGGGAACTGGCCGAGCATCTGGTAGCGATGCAGTACGGTCTGGTGCACACCACCTTGCAGGGCATCGAGGACTTCCTGCAAGGGCCCAAGGTTTTGCGGGACGGCGGTATCGCCGCACTGGCTGCCGCGCGCACCAGCCGGGGTGATTATCCCGAGACGATCAAGCATCCGGCCGCGACGCCACCGATCCGCTCGGCCGATATCCGGATACGCCGTGCCGGTGGGACACCGAGCCGTACGACGCTGGTGCTGGTCAAGCGCGCGATCGGTCAGTGGTTCGGGCGTACCCAGCCCGGAATTGTCGGGGTTACCAGGGAAGACGCGCACTGGTGGCATGTTTCGCTGTTCGACCATGTTGTGGTCACCGACGCGTCGCAATCCGGTGTGCGGGTGCGGGTGCGCGATAAGGCCCGTGCCAGGCAACTGCTGCGGCGCACGCTGCGCGTGCTGCGCAGGCTGCGCCGTGAACTTCCTGCCGTGCAGGCGCAGTACCGCGCCGCTATGCCGGAACTGACCAGCCGCGCCAACTGGGAGCGGCTGTACGGTATCGGCTCCGAATAGCCTGTCGTACCCCAGTGACATGAGCCGCATCCGCGAGGAGCGGGTGCGGCTCATGCCATGGTGTGCTCAGAGGAACAGATCGGTGGTGAGCTCGCCGTCGCCCGGAACCACGCGGTATTTGTCCAGATCGGTGATGCCGTGGGTAGCCAGGACCTCGTCATCGATGAAGAAGTTGCCGCTGGTCTCCTTACCGGGAGAAGTGAGCACCAGATAGGCGGCATCGGCGTAGATATCGGGAGTGCGTGAGGTGGCGATCATCTGCTCGCCACCGAGCAGATTCCGCACCGCGGCAGTCGCGATGGTCGTACGCGGCCACAGCGAATTGACGCCGATCCCGTCGCCGGCGAGTTCCTCGGCCAGACCCAGTGTGGTCAGTGACATCCCGTATTTGGCGATGGTGTAGCCCAATGCGGTGCCCGCCCATTTCGGGTCGAGGTTCAGTGGCGGCGACAAGGTCAGGATGTGTGGGTTGCGCCCGGCTTTCGCCGATTCACGCAGATACGGGATGCTCGTCTTGGACAGCAGGAAGCTGCCTCGGCAGTTGATGTCCTGCATCAGGTCGTACTTCTTCATCGACAGCGCCTCGGTAGGCGACAGATCGATCGCCGAGGCATTGTTCACCACGATATCGATGCCACCGAACCGTTCGACTGTCTGGCGTACTGCCTCGGCCACCGATTCATCGATGCGGACATCGCCGACGAACGGCAGCACCTGCCCGCCCGCCTCTTCCAGTTCCGCGGCAGCGGTGTGGATGGTGCCGGGAAGCTTGGGGTGCGGCTGATCGGTTTTGGCGATCAGGGTGATGTTGGCGCCGTCGGCCGCGGCCCGTTTGGCGATCTCCAAACCGATGCCGCGGCTGCCACCGGACATGATCATCGTCCGGCCTGCGAGTGGCTTGGCTCCCGGTTCCGTCATTGGCCTGCTCCTTCATCTGTGCCACAGGCAATCACCTGTGACTGTGCGCACGTGCGCCTCTTAGCGTAATGCCTGTCACTATGCACGCAGTTGCATAGTGGTGCACTCGGTACTCGCCGACATGGTGGATATCGGCGAGTACCGATTCATGGCACAGGGAAGGTCGGCATCAGCGCCGCGTATCACCACGCTCCCGGTACAGCTTGCGCTGCCGTTTGGTGATGTCGCGCCAGTAGCGCTCGCGTTCGGCCTGTAACCGTTTATCGGTGCGGGCCAGGATCCACTCGTTCTCTCGTTCCAGCTTGTGGTAGCTGTCCAGCCTGCGCTGGGTCAGCTCGCCGTTGTCGATCGCGTCCCGCACCGCGCAGTCCGGTTCGCCGCGATGTCCGCAATCCCGGAAATGACACTGCTCGGCGAGGGATTCGATATCACTGAACGTTTTATCGATGCCGGTGGTGGCCGTCCAGAGCCCGACCCCGCGCAGCCCGGGGGTATCGATCAGCGTGCCGCCGCCTGGCAGCGGCCGCAGCTCCCGGTGCACTGTGGTATGTCTGCCCTTTTTATCCGCGTTCCTGACGGTATTCGTGGCGAAGACCTCCGCCCCGAGCAGGGCGTTGGCCAGAGTCGACTTCCCGGCGCCGGACGGCCCGATCAGGGCGACGGTGCCGTCGAGCATCGCGTGGAGCACATCGAGTCCGGCGCCGGTATCGGCGCTCACCGCGAGCACGGCTGCCCCGGGTGCGATAGCGCGCACCTCATCGAGCGGCAGATAGGCCGCCGCATCGGCTTTGGTGAGCAAGACGATCGGCTGCGCCGCGCTTTCCCAGACCAAGGCGAGCATGCGTTCGATCCGCCCGAGGTTCACCTGGGTGTCGGCAGCCGAGCAGATCAGTACAGTGTCGACATTGGCCGCGAGCACTTGGCCCTGCGACCGCCCAGAGGCCGAGGATCGCATGATCGCCGATCGTCGCGGAAGTAGCTGCCGCACTGCGTAATCGGCGTCTACACTCACCCAGTCGCCGGTACACAGCCCGCTGACCTCGGCATCCGCTCGGGGACAGCGGCCGCGGGCTAGTCCGTTCGGGGTGGCTATATCGCATGCGCCGCGGTCCATCCGGATCACCCGGGCCGGTACGCAGTCTTCCTCGATCATCGAGGTGTAATGGGCGGAAACGGCTTCGGTCCAGCCGTAAGGGACAAGAAGGTCGTGATCGACCATGGTGGAAGGAATCCTTTATCGGGCGCCGAACCCGATCAGGGTTCAGCGAGTGGCGAAAGAGCTGAGGTCTCCAGTAACGGCACGCCTGACCTGGGCGTGCCTGGACACGGCAACCCGAATGATGCTCATGACGGTCCGCACCTCCTTGTCTGTTTCGCAGCGGTCCCTAGCTTCGCATCCAGTCGTTGATCCGCACAACCGAATTTCCACTCCGCACCCGGGCCATATCGGGTACGTGTCAACTATTCCGCTCTCGAGGATTCGCCGACATCGAACTATGCGTGCCAATGCCCGGACAACAGGTCGAAGCGCTGATACACGGCGATCGCGGAATCGGCGGGCTTCAGTCGGGTTTGCCGAATTGTTCGTTGCGCCCCAGCGAACGGAGATGGAACCATTCGCGTAGCCCCGCCGGATCGCGCCGGGTGACGAGGAAGAACCAGGAGAATCGGATCCATTCCTGCGGAAGCAGTTTGCGCATACCGGGCTGGGACATCAGGTAGCCGCGGTTGCGGTAGGTGAAGTAGCGCTTCACCGGGTCGTCCGGATACTGCGTGTGCATCCGGCCGCCGAGGATCGGCTTGAACTCGGCCGCGCCGTTGGGATGCAGGTACGCCGTCTGCAGGCAGGTGCCGAACGGCATTCCGGAGCGGACCAGCCGACGATGCACTTCTACTTCGTCGCCACGCACGAACAGACGCAGGTCGGGTACGCCGATCATGTCGACTGCTCGAGCGGAGATCAGCGCGCCATTGAACAACGAGGCGATACCGGGCAGGAAGTCCTCGGTGCCGAGTTCCGAGCGCAGCCGTCGCCAGACCACACCGCGACGCAGCGGGAAGGCGAGGCGGTCGGGTTCGTCGATATCGCAGACCACGGGGGACACTTCGACAAGCCCGTACCGGTCCGCGCAGTCCAACAGGATGGACAGCACCTCGGGGCCTTCCGGCCTGCCGTCATCGTCGGCGAGCCACACCCAGTCCGCACCGATGCTCAGCGCGTGCAGTATGCCGAGCGCGAACCCGCCTGCCCCACCGAGGTTATGTGCCGAGCCGAGATAGGTCGACTCCACCGGCTGGTCGCGCACCAGCTCGGAAACCTCCGGTTCGTTGCCGTTGTCGATCACGATCAGGTGATCCACCGGACGTGACTGGGATGTGACTGCTTTCAGTGACTGGGTCAGTAGTTCGCGGCGTTTGTGCGTGACGACGACGGCTACGACCTTGGCATGCGCACCCGCGGTCGGCGTCGTCGCGGAATTCTGGGCGGGGGCAGCGCCTGGAGCGACAAGTGCGGCGTCGGTGCTCGCCGCGCCCTCGGCCTGTGCCCGCGCTTCTTCGTCGATCGGGGCGCTGTGCCCGGTCGGCTCACTCATGCGTGATTCCGCTCAATTCTCGTTCGGTTCCCGCAGACCGTTCGGCCTGCATCTCGCGCAGCACGGTCGCGACATGATTGCCCGCTTCCGGCCCCTCGTAGGCTCGCACTACTTCTTCGATACCACCCTGCAAGCGAATCTGCCCATGATCGATCCACAGCGCGGTATCGCACAGCTGCGCGAGGAATTCGTTGGAATGACTGGCGAAGACCAGGATGCCCGAACGCGCTACCAGTGACTGCAGCCGAAGCCTGGCTTTCTTCATGAATTCCGCGTCTACCGCGCCGATACCCTCGTCGAGGAGCAGGATCTCCGGATCGATCGAGGTCACCACACCCATCGCGAGGCGGACCCGCATACCGGTCGAATAGGTGCGCAGTGGCATGGACAGGTATTCGCCGAGCTCGGTGAAGTCGGCGATCTCATCGATCTTCGACAGCATCTGCTTGCGGGTCTGTCCGAGGAACAGTCCGCGGATGATGATGTTCTCGTAGCCGGAGATCTCCGGGTCCATACCGACGCCGAGATCGAATACCGGAGCCACCCGTCCACGGATGCGGGCGCTGCCTCGCGAAGGCTCGTAGATGCCGGAGAGCAGGCGCAGCAGGGTCGACTTGCCCGCCCCGTTGTGCCCGACCAGCCCGATCCGGTCGCCTTCCCGCAGCGAGAGCGTGATATCCCGCAACGCCTCGACCACCACGACGTCGGACTGGTTGCGTCCGATCGCGCCGCCTGCCTTACCGAGGAACGCCTTCTTCAACGACCTCGACTTGGCGTCGAAAATCGGGAACTCGACCCACGCCTGCTGGGTTTCGATACTCACACGACTCATCGGGTGCTCCTATACCCAGTACGTTAGTTCGACTGGTCCTTGCCGTGTCCTCGTCACTATCCCTCCGAGCCCTCCAGCGTCCCTGTAGTGCCGGCTGGTCAAGGGTACGTGCCGGGAAGTCGCGGTCGCTCGAGGCCCTGTGCTCATCCCCGCCGCCTCGTGGCTTCCGAAGCGTCTTTCAGCTCCGTGGCCCCCTCCGTCCCTTCGGGAAGGGCCGAGGAGCTCAACGCGGGCAAATCCGAGCCAAGAGATGGCAAAGACCGCCCTCGTCGTGGCGGTCTTTGTCATCTCTTGGGTTACCGGTCCAGCTTGGCAAGAATGGCTTCGAGTAGCTTCCCGTGCGTCTCGAGTGTCTTCCCCTGTGATTCGAGTGTCTTCCCCTGTGATTCGAGTAGCTTCCCGTGCGTCTCGAGTGTCTTCCCCTGTGATTCGAGTAGCTTCCCGTGCGTCTCGAGTGTCTTCCCCTGTGATTCGAGTAGCTTCCCGTGTGACTCGAGTGTCTTCCCCTGTGATTCGAGTAGCTTCCCGTGTGACTCGAGTGTTTCCCCTTGTGATTCGAGTAGCTTCCTGCACTCCGACTGCTCGACCTCAACTCTGCCGAGTCCGGCCTTGACTTCGTGCAAATCGGCGTAAACGACCTTGAAATGCTCGTCTATGGCAGCGGCATAGTTGTCGAGTTCATGCAATTCTCCAACGTGTGACGCAACAAGCGCCTCCAGGTTGGTCACCCGATCCTCCAATGGAGCCTTGCTCATACCCTTTTCCCCCTTTTGCTGTGTGTCAGTGGAGTCTACCGAACACTGTCGGCAGCCGGAGCGATAGCCATGAGCTGCCGCACCCGAGCGGAACTGGGTCACCTGATCAGGGGGTATCGGTGATTTCTTATACCCAATACGGCACGCGTGACCGGTATTGCTTCATGGCGAGGATGGCGACAGCCCAGCCGAGTACGGTGATCGCGCCGACGATCAGCCAGTGCCGCAGCTGTTGCGGCTCGCCGAGCAGGGGTGCCCGGACGATTTCCAGGTAGTGGAATGTCGGCACGAGTTCGGCGAGCTTGGCGCGATCGCCCGCCCCTACCTGCGATTCCAGGGTCTTGGTCGTCCACATCACCGGGGTCAGCACGAACAACATCAGCGTGGTGCTGCTGAGGATCGGCGCGATATCCCGGTAGCGGGTGCTGAAGATGCCGAAGACGATGGTCACCCACATGGAATTCAGGAAGATCAGCGCGATCGCCGGGATCGCCAGCAGGCTGGCCGCATCGAGATGGCGCCAGACTCCGAACGCGGCGAGCATTACCAGGTAGATCACGATGTTGTGCGCGAAAAACAAGAGCTGGCGCCATACCAGCCGGTAGACGTGCACGCTCAGCGCGGAGGGAAGCTGTTTGATCAGGCCTTCGTTGGCGATGAAGACTTCCGAGCCCTCGAGGATGCTCGCGTTGATCACGTTCCAGATGATCAGCCCGACCGTCACATAAGGCAGATACTCCTGTAGCGGTTGGCCGAACAAGGTCGCGTACAGCACTCCCATCGCGGCGGCCTGCACGCCGGTGGCGATGGTGATCCAGAACGGGCCGAGCACCGAGCGACGGTAGCGCTGCTTGATGTCCTGCCAGCCGAGCGATAGCCACAGCTCACGCTGCGCGAATCCACTCGTGAAGTCGAGGAACGCGCGTCGGAAGGTCTGTGAGTCCGACACTGTTTTCGCCAGGGTGGCTCCGGCGCGCGAGCCGGGGGTCTCCGGCGTGGCCGTGCTCACCGATTTCTCCTTCGCTTCGGCGTCGCTGGAACGTGGTGGGTGTTCGGTCGGGATGGATGGTGCGTTGTCGTCATCCGAATGTGCTCGGTCATCATGTGCTCGGTCATCGCAACCGACTGAGCTCTCTTCGGGACGCGCCGCACTCGGGTCGGGTACCGAGTCGGGGCGAGCGGCAGAAGCAGGCACGGTGCACGAGACTACTCTTGCGGATTCCGCCGCCTGCGTGGCCTGCGCGCATCGCCGCTCTCACAAGTACTGACCGGAACCACCGGTGAGCTGACTCGGATAGTTGCCGCGCGGTTCGGCACCGTTGACGGCGGGCGGCAGCGCACCCTGACGCATCTGTTCGAGCTGGGCCCTGGCGGCCATCTGCTGTGCGAACAGTGCGGTCTGGATGCCGTGGAACAGGCCCTCCAGCCAGCCGACCAGTTGCGCCTGCGCGATCCGCAACTCGGCGTCGGAAGGGACGGTGTCGTCGGTGAAGGGCAAGGTCAGTCGTTCGAGTTCTTCCCGAAGCTCCGGGGCGAGGCCTTGTTCCAGTTCACGCACCGAGGATTTGTGGATCTGCTTGAGCCGGTTGCGGCTGGCCTCGTCGAGCGGCGCCGCGCGCACTTCCTCCAACAGTTGTTTGATCATGGTGCCGATCCGCATGACCTTCGCGGGGTGTTCGACCATATCGGCGAGCGATTCGCCGGAGTCGTCCTTTTCGTCGGATTCGCTCTTCTCGTTGTCATCGGCAACTGCATCGTCGGCGACCACCCGTGTGGTGCGGGAGGTCGCCGAGCCTGCTGTCGCGGGGATGGTCAACGGCTTGCCATCCGGGCCGACAACGACGATATGGTCCGGTGCCTCATCCGAGTGCGTCATGGTCCCATCATGTCGCTTACGCTGCGGCCGCGCTAAGCCGCCCACGGTCCATCTCGAGGTCGCGACAGCTCCGGTTGGTGTCCTTCCCGGTGCAGTGTCTGCCTCGGCGTTCCGTCTTGCCTTGTAAGCCTCCTATCTTGCCTCAGGCGTTTTATCCTGTTCAGGTCGTATGGTTCAGATTTGTCGAAAGTCGGTCGCCATGCTGAGTCGCAGGTTGCTGTGCTGCTTTCAGGATGTGGAGGGCGACACGGTTACACAGGCTCGCCCGCTGCCCTTAGAGTGGCCAACATGACATATGACGTCGCGAGGGTTCGGGGCCTTATACCGTCCCTGGGCGACGGCTGGATCCATCTCGATCCGCAGGCAGGCATGCTGGTTCCGGATGCGGTGTCTCGTGCCGTATCGACCGGATTCCGGACGTCTTCCTTCTCGCATGTCGGCAGGCACGGTGCCGCTGTGCGCAGCGCGGCGATTCTAGAGGCGGCCAGGGAAGCGGTGGCGGACCTGGTCGGTGGTGATCCAGCGGGCGTCGTACTCGGTCCCGACCGCTCGGTGCTGTTGGCCTGGCTTGCCGAATCGCTCAGTTCCCGGCTCGGGCTCGGCACCGGCATCGTGCTGTCCCGGCTGGACGACGAGGCCAATGTCGCGCCGTGGCTACGCATCGCCAACCGGTATGGCGCGCACGTGCGCTGGGCCGAGGTGGAGATCGAGACCTGCGAGATGCCGTCCTGGCAGTTCGAGGAACTGATCGGTCCGACAGCGCGGCTGGTCGCGCTCACCGCCGCTTCGCCGATTGTCGGTTCGGCCCCCGCGGTCCGGGTGGCCGCGGACCGGGTGCACGAGGTAGGCGGTCTGCTCGTAGCCGATGCGTTCG
Source organism: Nocardia spongicola (assembly GCF_047200775.1). Classification (NCBI taxonomy): domain Bacteria; kingdom Bacillati; phylum Actinomycetota; class Actinomycetes; order Mycobacteriales; family Nocardiaceae; genus Nocardia; species Nocardia spongicola. The sequence goes on from NZ_JBJZOO010000009.1 coordinate 133,432, forward strand.
GCGCCGCACCGTACGCACTGATCGATATCGACGAGCTGAACGCCGATGTGGTCGCGGTGAGCGCACCGGCGTGGGGAGGTCCGCAGATCGGCGCGCTGGTCTTCCGCGATCCCGCGTTCCTGGACCGGATCCCTTCGATGTCCTTGAATCCCTATGCCAAGGGCGCTGAACGATTGGAGGTGGGCGGGCACCAATACGCGATGCTCGCCGGACTGACCACCTCGATCGACTACCTCGCCGGGCTCGATGAGCGAGCGCGCGGCACTCGGCGTGAGCGCCTGGAGATGTCGATCACGTCGTTGCAGGACTACCACGACCTGTTGTTCGAGTACCTGATGGAGGTGCTGGAAGCGGTTCCCGACCTCACCGTGATCGGCCGCGCTTCCACACGTATCCCCACGGTCAGCTTCACACTCGCAGGCATGCAGGCGGAGAAGGTCGCGGCCAAACTGGCCGATCACCGGATCAGCACGGTGAGCGGGGTTCACGGTGGCAGCAGGCTGTTGGACGCACTCGGTGTCAACGACGAGGGTGGGGCGGTGACCATCGGTCTCGCGCCTTACACCACGAAGTTCGAGATCGATCAGCTCGGCAGGGCGCTGCTCGCGTTGGAGTGATCGGCGGTGGCTGCGGCAGCAGTGGCAGGGATCGCTGTGACAGCAACCCGTACTCAGAGTTCCCGTATTCTCAGCACCACCTTGCCGAACACTTCGCCGGAATCCAGCAATCGATGCGCTTCGGCAGCCTCCTCGATCGGCAGCTCTGTGTCTATGACCGGAACCACGGTGCCGTCGGCGATCAGTGGCCATAGGTGTCTGCGCAGCTCAGCGATGATCTCGGCCTTGCTGCCCGCGCCGGTCGCCTGTCGTGTGCGCACCGTGGTGGCATGAATGGTCCCCCGTTTGCGTAATAGCGTGGCCAGATTCAGCTCCGCGCTCACCCCGCCCTGCATACCGATCACCACCAGCTGTCCGTGCTCGGCAAGCGCTTCGACATTCCGTTCCAGATAAGCCGCGCCCATATTGTCGAGAATGATGTCGGCGCCAGGTCCGCCCGCGCCTGATTCCTCAGCACGCACCGCGGCGACGAAATCCTCTTTTCGATAGTTGATCAGCACGCTCGCTCCGAGCTCCGCGCAGCGCGCCAGTTTCTCGGCCGAACCCGCGGTCACCGCGACGCGCGCCCCGAGCATTTTCGCGACCTGGATGGCATGCGTGCCGATGCCACCGCCGCCGCCATGGATCAGTACCAACTGGTTCGCGTGCAGGTTCGCGGTCATCACGAGGTTCGACCACACCGTGGCGGCTACCTCGGGCAGCCCGGCCGCGGCACCAAGATCGAGGCTGTCGGGAACCGGGAGCATCTGGGTCGCGGGGACAACGACACGTTCGGCATAACCGCCACCGGACAACAACGCGCACACTCTGTCGCCGACTGCCCAGTCCTGTACACCCGCACCGAGCGCGGTGACGACGCCGGAACATTCGAGGCCGAGGATCTGGCTCGCCCCTGGCGGGGGTGGGTAATGGCCGCGGCGCTGCAGCAGGTCGGCGCGGTTGACACCGGCCGCGGCGACTGTGATCACCACTTCACCTGGCCCTGGTTCCTCGTCCTGTGCCGCGGCCAAGGACATCACTTCGGGGCCGCCGTAACCGTTCAGGTGGATAGCACGCACAATGTCCTAATTGTTCCGCCAGGAGGGGCGACTGTCTACCCACGATTGCTCCTCTCCGCGATCCGCTGTCGAGGTGCGGCGGAAGACGTGGTGGCCGGGCGCCCGGCACCGCCGAACGACTGGTGCCTACCTGCGTTATCCGCTCATTTCCGCAGCTCGTCGCGCATAGAATGACCAGCGTGTATCCCGAACCCAGTGGTCGTGTGGTAGCTGAACCGCGCTGGCTCACCGCTGCGCAGCAGCGCGCCTGGCGGGCGTATATGGACGGCCACCAACGTTTGATGGCCGCGCTGAACCGTCAGCTGCAACGCGACAGCGATCTGACCGTCGCCGAGTATCGAATTCTGGTGCTGCTCTCCGAGGCCCCCGATCGCTCGCTGCGAATGAGTGAGCTGGCCGACGGCGTGCTGTCATCGCGAAGCAAACTGACCCATCAGATCCGGCGGCTGGAGGCCCAGCGGATGGTGCGCCGCAATACCTGTCTGGAGGACGGACGCGGTGTGCTCGCCGAACTCACCGACGAGGGTATGCGTCGGTTGGAGGCCGCGGCCCCCGGTCATGTGGAAGCAGTCCACCGCCACTTCATCGACCTGCTCGCTCCGTCCCAGCTAGAGGCGATCGGCACGGCCTTCGAGCGGGTCGATAAGGAAATAGGGCAGCACCCCGGCTGAGGCGTCCGCTACGATCAGGTGCCTGGAGACGTGGCAGAGCGGCCGAATGCACTCGCCTTGAAAGCGAGCGTCGTGAGAGCGACCGGGGGTTCAAATCCCTCCGTCTCCGCCGTTCGGCTCGTAGGTGCGGGGTGGGTTTCGAGCCCTGCACCACGGTCGGTAATGCTGTACGAGAACTTTTGGTGGACAACGTCGGTAAGTAACCGCAGACCGTTGGTTTCTGGTTCGCGCTCGGTCACTCCACCGTGGTGTTCGTGCTCGTGGCCTTGCTCGCGGGTGGTGTGCGAGCGCTCGCGACCGATGCGAGCCGCTCCGCGCGGTGAGCGCGACGCGCAGTTCTCGATACCGCCACCGGGCCACCCGAACGCACGGTCTCTGGCAGGATGGTCCGCATGTCCTCTCGACGCGGGGTGTGGCGTGGGGTCTCCAGTGTTTTTGCCGGCGGCCTACTCGTGTGCGGCGCTTTGGTGTTCGGCGCTCCCAAGGTAATCGCGGTCCCCGACTCGCAGCCACCTGCGAGTACCGGGTCGGCGAGTGAGTCCGTACCGGCCGAGCCGACCAGCGCGCAGCCCGCGGCCGCGCGGATCGATCGCATCGAACCGATCGATGATCGGTGGCTTCGGGTGTTCGTCGCCTCGCCTGCGATGCGCCGGGTGGTCGAGGTGCAGGTACTACTGCCGCGCGACCGGTCCCGTCCCCGTCCTACCGTCTACATGCTCGACGGTCGTAGTGCGAGCCTGGACAGCAACAACTGGATCGAGCTCGGGCACGCGGTCGGCTTCTACGCCGACAAGGACGTCAACGTGGTGTTCACCGTCGGTGGTCCGGCCAGCTTCTACACCGATTGGCAGCACCCGGATCCGGTGCTCGGCACATACATGTGGGAGACCTTCCTGACCAAGGAGCTGCCCCCGCTGATCGATACGGAGTTCGACGGCAATGGCAGCAATGCGATCATGGGCGTCTCGATGGGTGCCGAGGCCGCGATGATGCTCGCTTTCCGGCAGCCGAGGCTCTATACCGCTGTCGCGGCGCACAGCGGTTGCTTCTCGATGGGCACCGATATCGGTCAGTCGCAGGCCCGTGCCGTGGTAGCCACCTACCGAGGTGATGGAGCCAATATGTTCGGCGAATGGGGCGATCCGGATTGGCTGGCCCACGACGTCACACTGCATGCGGATGCACTGCGCGGCAAGACGATCTATCTGTCGGTCGGTAGCGGCCTGCCCGGTGTGTACGACGTGCCGTGGAATCCGGATATCGACTTCGTCAAGACCGTCACATTCGGCGGCACCCTGGAAGCGGTGACCAATGCTTGTACGCGGCGGCTCGCCGATCGGTTCGGTGCGCTCGACATCCCGATCACCACGCACTTCCGGCCCACCGGTACGCATTCTTGGCCGTACTGGGCCGATGAGCTTGTTCGATCCTGGCCGACTATCGCGGGTGCGCTCGGCATCCGTTAGTCGAGAAAACGCGCGCACACAGCGCGATCGGTGGCGAAGTCGAGGAACAGGTCGTTCTCGTGCGGGTCGCCGACAGTGACGCGCACACCGTCGGTACCGTACGGGCGCACCAGCACACCGGCCGCCGCACTGGCTTCACCGAACTCGATGCTGCGCGCGCCCAATGCGAGCCAGACGAAATTCGCCTCACTCGGCGGCACCGGGTATCCGGTCGCCACCAGCGCATCACGCACCCGACCGCGTTCGGCGATCAGCAGGTCGGTGCGATCGAGTAGTTCGTGACGTGCTTCCAGCGACGCGATCGCCGCCGCCTGTGCGAGCCGATTCACGCTGAATGGGATATGCACCTTCAACAGGGCCGTGATCACGGCTGGATCGCCCACCGCATAACCCACCCGCAGGCCGGCCAGCCCATAGGCCTTGGAGAAGGTACGCAGCACCACCACATTGGGCCGGGTCCGGCCGAGTTCGACTCCGTCCGGATGATCGCTCAGCCGCACGTACTCGTAATAGGCCTCGTCCAGTACCACCAACACATGCGATGGCACCCGGTCCAGGAACCGAACCAGCTCCGTCTTACCGACAGCGGTTCCGGTCGGATTGTTCGGGTTACAGACGAAGATCAGTTTGGTCCGGTCGGTGATCGCGGCGGCCAGCGCGTCCAGATCGTGTACCAGATCGGCGGTGAGCGGTACAGGTACCGCGGTGGCATTGCCGACCTTCGACACGATCGGATACGCCTCGAACGACCGCCAGGCGAACAGCACTTCGTCGGCTGCCGACGAGCAGGTGATCTGGACCAATTCCTGGCACAGCGCCACACTGCCGCATCCGACCGCGACATTGTCGAATCCCACCCCGAGGAATCCGGCCAGCGCTGCGCGTAATTCCGCGACCTGATTGTCCGGGTAGCGGTTGGCCAGCTCGGCTGCTTCGGCGATGGCCTTGGCAGCAGCGGGTAGTGGACCGAAGGTCGTTTCATTGCTGGCCAATTTGACCGCGTCGGGATGGCTGCGGCCAGGGGTATATGCCGGGATCGCCTCTAGGTCCGGCCGGATCTGCGCTGTCACACTCCAACCCTAATCGGCGCCGTGGAAAGCCCGATCGGTGTACCGGAAAATTACCATGTTTGTCGGCTCTCACGTGCAATTTCTACCGAAGAGCAGCAACTGGACCTAGGCTGGTTCTATGTCGGGCACCTACGCCGAAATGGCTCCGTTGCGGGCAGGCGACCTGGGAGAAGAACGGCTGGCTACTGGTGGGCAAGTACCCATCGTCGTGGTGGAGCCGGAGGGCAATGCCAGGGGCGGGATCGTGGTGTTGCACGAGTCCCATGAACTCACCGGTGCCTTAAGGGAATTGATGAACGCGCTGGCCGGGGAGGGCTGGACGGTAGTAGCGCCCGATCTCTGCCACCGGATCGACGCCGAACTCGGCGGCGCGGTATTCGGTAATGAACTGTTCGAGGACTTCGACGCGTGCTTCAACTGGCTCACCGGCCGCGGGGTGTTTCCCGACACCATCGGTGTGCTCGGTTTCGACTCCGCGGGCACCGCGGCGTTCCTGGTCGCGACCAACCGCTCGATCGGTGCCGCGGTGAGCGTCGCGGCACCGGGTATCACCGAGCCACTCACCGACCAGGCCGATGCCCTGGTCCGCGCCGCCCCCGACCTCCAGGCGCCGTGGCTCGGCCTGTTCGGCGCGGACGATCCGGCCACCCCACCCGCCGATGTCGACAAGCTCCGTGACGCGACCGCTCGCGCGGCAGTCGCCAGTCTGGTCATCACCTACCCCGGCTTGCGCTACCGCGCCGACACCACGGAGGCCGACGATGTAGATCTGATCGATTCGCAGACCAGAATCTTCGATTGGTTCGATAGCAACCTGCGTTGACCAGTGGTTTTGTCATCTTGCCCATAGCTCATGTAACCTTTCTGCTCGGCGGTTCGAAAGGACCGGTGCCCTCGAAGAGAAGGCTCCAGGAGGCGTGCCAGAGCGGCCGAATGGGACTCACTGCTAATGAGTTGTCCCTTCACGGGGACCGGAGGTTCAAATCCTCTCGCCTCCGCCACACCCGGGAAACCGGGTACAACTGAATAACACCTGCGCCCGTAGCTCAACGGATAGAGCATCTGACTACGGATCAGAAGGTTAGGGGTTCGAATCCCTTCGGGCGCACAAGTGGAAAGGTCCTCTGGCGGCACTGCCAGGGGACCTTTCCGGTTTCACCGGTTACTCGGTCACGATCGCCGGCCTGTGTCCGGATTCTCTGCCGCTGTCATCGCACCATCCTGTGTTGGACCGATCGGCCGTATGCAACGTCACCTGTACGAACTTCCTGATCTCGCTCTGCGGCGAACTTGCAGACCTGAAAGTCGCATCCGAGTCCGATAGGTAGGTTCCGACCGGCGAACCTGTCGGAGCTATTGTCCGTCGTGTTGCGGGCAGCGTGCCCTGCGGAAAGGAACGTCAGGCGTGGGCTGGAAAGTGCAGGGGTCGATCGTCGAGGGGCCGTCGATCCGACTGCTTTCCCAGGGCGGCCACACGAAGAAGACGAGATGGTCGACATCGACACTGTGCATGGGCGGCCGTGTGATTACGGCGTAGCTTGCCCAATGGCCCCGCGCCACTGATGTGAGGGCATATGAGGCTTGCTGTCTCAGTTCGGCTCGTCACGAGGGGGCAGGATCGGTTCGGCGTCGGTGGACTCGCCCTGTTCGATGTTGTGGCCGCGGGCGATTTCGGCATTGAATTCCGCGCCGAGCAGGATCGCGACGTTGGTCAGCCACAGCCATATCAGGAATACGATCACCCCGGCCAAAGGCCCGTACAGGGTGTTATAGGAGCCGAAGTATGTTGTGTAGAAGACGAATCCGGCAGATGCTGTGATCCACAGGAAGACCGCGAGTACGCTGCCAGGACTCAGCCACCGGAATCCGGGCTGGCGGGCATTCGGCGCTGCCCAATACAACAGTGCGAACGCGATACTTGCCAGCACTGCCATTGCGGGCCACTTCGCGATGGCCCATACGGTGAACGCCACGGATCCCAAGCCGAGCCATTGCTCCAGTGTCGCGGCAACCCGGCCGCTGACCAGTATTCCGACCGCGCAGAGCGCCACCAAGACCATGATCGTTATAGTCAGCACGAGACGTAGCGGCACTGTCTTCCAGAGTGGTCGGCCTTCTTCGGTCTCGTAGATCGCGTTGGCGGCACGCACAAATGCACCGATATAGGCCGAAGCCGTCCACAGCGCCGTGATGATTCCGATGCCTGCCAGCGGTCCCGCAGGCAATTGCGATTGCTGTAATCGCTCGAGCAGTTGGACCACCACCGAATTGCCGCGGTCATCGACCTCGCCGATAGTGTCTGTCAGTGATCGGATGGCTGCGGGACTGGCCGATCCGAGTAGCACCGAAACTATGATGGCGCCGGGGAACAGCGAGATCACGCTGTAGTAGGTCAACGCCGCGGCCCAGTCGATGAGGTTGTCTTCCCGGAACTCACGCACGGTGCGCCGCAACACACCCCACCATGGCCGCCATCGCGATGCCAACGAGTCGCCGATCCCTTTTTGCCGTGTGTCTCTTTGTTTCGCTTCGTCTTCAGCCATCAGCGAACCTCCCGCTCACTTATCGGCGCCTTGGTATACGTAGCTGTGGGATTCGGCATGTCGAGGTCGCCGGAATCGTCATTCGGGCTGGTCATGTGGCAGCAGCGGGTCGAGCAGTCCGAGGTCGATGTTGTGGTCTTCGGGGGTGAGCCCGAAGTGGTCGCGTAGTTCGTCCATACGGTGTTCGAGCGTCATCAGAGCGGTGTCGAGGGTTCGATCCGGGTGTCGGTGAGGTTGCCCGCGACGGCATTGTCGAGTTTGCGGGCTTGGGTGATCGCGAGGTCGATCAGGCCGAGTAGGCCGCCGTCCGGTTCTTCGGTGAAGCGTCGTATCGGTTCCGGCAGGTCCGCCGGATACTCACCGACCGTGTGGTAATGCAGCGTCGCATCCCGTAGCTGTTGCAGCTGCTGCGCACTCAGCTGCTCCTGGTGCATCGGGGGAGCGGAATACGACCCGGTCGTGATGCGGTCGATGACCCATTGCTGGGGTACCACCGACAGGTTGTGCGCATCGAGCCCGATGTGCAGTTGCCTGCCCCGCTGGCTTTCGCGGGAGTGGGTGTGTCCGTGCAGCAGCCATTGCCCGCCATCGGGATGCCGCCATTCCTCGAATCTGTTCACCGGTGTGTGATCGCCCTCGGGATCACCACGGAAAGGGAAGTGTGACAGCAGGACTCGGTGTCCGGTGATCTTGTGCACCGCGGTCTGCTGGACGCTGTCGAACACCTCGAGGTAGACGCGTTGCCACCGTGCGGCCTTCGAACGCATCGGATGGCAGCCATCGTGATTGCCGCACACCAGATGTTTGCGACCACTGCGGTGCGCTAGCCAACGCAGGGCGGTCGTCTCGTTCTTGGTGCCGCCGACCGAGATGTCACCGAGCACCCACACCTGATCGTCGATGTCCACTTCCTGGTCCCAGAGTCGTGCGAGTTCGGCGTCATGCGCGGCGGCATCCGGAAATCCGCGGCTTTCGGCGACCATGCGATGCCCGATATGGAGGTCCGCGGTGTAGAAGATCCTCACCGCACGCTCGGTTCCGTGCGGATGCTCGCGTAATCGGTAGCACCGGCCATGGTGAGCGGACCGAATGCTTTCGACCCGGCGACGCCTTCGACAAGAAGATGCACTCTGCTCAGCCCTTCACCTACAGCACCTGGCACGGTAACGATGTGCACGCCAGGATATGCCAGATAGTCACGGGTATCGCGGCTGTGCTGTCCTGGGCAGCGTCGAGAGCGGCATCAGAACCAGGTCTTGGCGCGGATCGCGTTGGCCAGGTCGATCAGCGCGTAGCGGTGCTTGCGGTCGGGTGCGCTCCGGGCCAGGAAACGCAGGGCCATTTCGGTTCCTGCTCTGAGATCGCGTTCGGTGAAGGGCGAACCGAACAGGGCCGCGTCGGGGCGTTTGGGTGTGTTGCCCGCTTGCAGCCAGGCCAATGCCGTGCCGAGAACCAGCACTCGCATCTGGATCACGCGCCCTTCGATGGGCGGTAGGCTCTGCACTCGTGCCGCCGCGATGTGCAGGGTGGGTTCGTCGAGTTCGGCTGTCGGCGCGGCGGTCAGCAGGAGCAGGACGGCGGTCATCCGTGCGCTGATGTGGTGCCGTGAGGTCGCGGGCACGCTGTCGAGCACCTGCACTGCTTCGTCGACCGCATTGTTGCCTGCCAGCTGCCTTGCCAGTCCGAAGGCTGCGCTCACCACGGTGTGATCGGTGCACCAGATGGTTTGATAGGCCTTCTCGGCGTAGATGTGCCATTGTTCGGCGTCGGCCGAATCCCGTTGCTGCTCGATGAGTTCGACGGTGGCGGCGACCGCGAGCTTGGGGGCGATCTCGCCGGGGAACATCTGGGAGACTTCCTTGAAGTCCGCGAAAGCGTGCTCGTACTCGCGGTCCAGCAATTCGGCCAGGCCGCGATACCAGCTGACTCGCCAATCCTGTTCGGGTAAATGCGTGAGCAGGTTCAAGACGGTATCCGACTCGCGCAGATCGATCCGTACCTGCGCTTCGGCGAGATTGAGTTCCAAATCCAGAGTGCGGGTGGCGGCACCGGGATCGGACTTGATCCGGTCCCGGGTGTGCTGCAGTGTTTCCAGCGCTTCCGCGGGTTCGGAGAGCAGCGCGGCGGTGAGGAGAGGCGTGACCGATTCGGCTGGGTCCGGCAGCGGCATCGGCAGTCCCGCGACCACATCGAGGGTACTGAGCCTGCTGCTGGGATGGCCGTCGACATAGGCGTCGACTTGGTCGATCAGCTCTTCGGTGCCGAAGCTTGCGCGCGGTGGGGTGAATACGGTGGACAATTGCGGGTGCTCGGTGCCGGTTTCCAGGGCGAGGAATTCCCGTAGCGTCCCGAGCAGCTGCTCGGACATCGCTTTGGCGGAGGGAAAGCGGCGTCGGGGGTCCGGGTGGGTCGCGCGGAGCAGGAGATAGTGGAAGCACTCACAGCGAGCCAGCACCGGTTCGTCGATCGGGTCGGGGAGGCCGTCGCGATAGTGCCCGTACTCCGTGGGCATATCCAGGGTGAGCACGGCCAGGGTGCGGCCGACGGTGTAGATGTCCGAGGCTATGGTTGGTCCGGTGCGCGCGATCTCCGGTGCTTGGAAACCTCTGGTGCAGTAGATACTTTCGTACTCTCCCATGGTGCTGACGGCGCCGAGGTCGATCAGTTCGACGCCATGCTCGGTGACCATGATGTTGTCCGGTTTGAGATCGTTGTACGCGAGTCCGGCCGAGTGCAGGTAGTCCAGCGCGGGCATGATCTCCAGGACATAGGCGATCGCCTCGGTGACCGGCATGCGTTGCCCGGATTCGTAGGAGCCGAGGATATCGTGCAGCGACCGGCCGCCTACATATTCCATGACGATATAGCCGATGGGTGTGCCCTCGGGGCTGGGGTGCTCGACGAAGTTGTAGATCTTGACGATCCTGGGATGTGTCACTTCGGCGAGGAATTGCCGCTCGGCTATGGCCATGGCCTGTGCTTCCGCGTCACCGATGTGCAGCAGGCCCTTCAATACCACCCAGCGACCACTGACGTTGTGGTCGATCGCCAGGTAGATCCAGCCGAGCCCGCCGTGGGCGATACACCCCTGGATCTCGTACTGCCCCGCCACTATCTCACCTGGGTGCAGTGTGGGCCGGAAATCGAAGGGCGATTCGCAGCTCGTGCAGGTGCCTTCCGTGATCGCGGGGCTGGTTTTCGTAGCCCGTCCGACCGGCTTACCACAATGCCAGCAGAATCGTTTGCTTTCCGATACCTCGGGGTCCGCGAGCACGGCTTCGTACGGATCGGCGGGCGTCACCTCTGGAATCCGCACCAGACCGGCGCCGATCCGTACTGTCGGATGGGTTCGTGTGGAAGGTATGCGATTGCCTGAGACACGCGATAGCGATGTCGACCTCGGTCTCGATTCTGCGTGTCGTGCCCTTGGTGGGCTCGCCGCCGTGGCTTCCGGGACTTTTTCCGGCTCGGCATGTGCGGTTTCGATGTTCGGGCTTGCCCTGAGTTCGGCGGCGGAGTCTCCTTGTGCGGCTGGTGCCGCAGGAAGATCCTCCGGTTCGGGTTTCGGGGTGGGCCGTATGGTCATCGTTCGTCGATCCTGAAGTGCCCGTCAATCCCGATACGTGGGGCTCGGCGGGGTGGGGGTGGGGCCTAGTTCGGTGAGGTACTGCTGGTAGAGCCGGGTCCAGGTGCCGTCATCGCGGATGCGCTCGAGGGTGCCGTTGACGAAGCGGACCAGATCGTCTTCGCCTTTGGGGATGCCGATACCGTAGAACTCCTTGCTGATGCTGTCGCCGACCAGCTCGGTATAGGGGTCTTGGGCGGCGAGACCCGCGAGCAGAGGTTCTTCGGTGCCGACCGCGTCGACCTGGCGTTGTTGCAGGACGACCAGGCAATCGTCCCAGGTAGGTACGGTGAGGATGGCTGCGGCGGGTTGGGCTAGGCGGAGGTATTCGAGTGAGACGGTGCCCGCTACGGCGCAGACACGTTTACCGGCCAGATCGGCCACGCTATGGATACCGGAATCGCGGACTGTGAGCACGTGCTGATTGGCGTACAGGTAGACGGTGGAGAAGTCGATCTTCTCGCGGCGTTGACAGGTGATGGTCATGGTTTTGGCGACCACGTCGACGGTGTGTTCTTGCAGGGCGATTGTCCGATCGGTGGAGCCGAGGGTGCGGAACTCGATCAGGTTCGGGTCACCGAGCAGGTCATGGGCTATTTCGCGGGCGATATCGGCGTCGAAACCGCTGATGACACCGGTGACCGGGTCGCGGAAGCTGAACAGATTACTGCCGGTGTCCAAGCCCACCAGTAGCCTACCGCGTGCCCGAATCGCATCGAGTGTCGGTCCGCGTGCCGCGGTGCCCGCCTCGCTGGGACGCAGACTGGCGGTCGGATCACCGCATGACGTGGTGTCCGGAGCAAGAATCGGCGCATCCGGGGGGATCAGGACGGCGTTGGCCGGCAGCGGAGGGGCGGTGTAGTCGGGTATCGCGGAGGGCTGGTTGGCCGGGGTGGTGCTACAACCACTGGCCAACGCCAACGTCAACGCCATGAGGACCATCGGAACGATGGTGAGCGGGCTGCCGGGCATGACGGCGGGTATGGGTTTCATTGGTACTCCCTGAGCCTGGGCCACAGGCCGAGTCCGACGCAGCCTGCTGCCAGAATGCCGAGCACCATGGCTGTGAAGGGGAGGAAGTCCAAGGCGTGTTCTGCTCGGGAGATGTCATTACGCAGGGCATAGCGGGTGCGGTCTATACCTTGTTCGAGCGCGTAGTCGAGTGTTTGTACCTGGACGGCGGAGTCCCCGGGGTCGCGGCTGGTGGCGACGGTAGCCGCGCCGGCGGCATCGCCCCGATCCAGGGCGTCGGTCATACGGTGGTGTGCTGCTTGCCATCGGGCCAATGCGCTGCGAGCGACCTCGACTTCGTTCGCGGCGGGAGCGGACTGCGGATAGCTGTCGAGCAGGTCGGCCAATCGTTGCGTGTCGGCGAGGTACGTGCTGCGGTAATCATCGGTTGAGTCACGGCGGGCCAGCGGCAATATCTCTCTGGTGCGGGCCTGCTGAGCCAGGCTGCGGCTTTCGGCGAGCAAGGCCGAGGGCAGCATGCCGCAGTCGCGTGCGGTGACCATGGCTGCCGTCGACACCGATCCCGCGGTCACCGTCCAGATCAGCAGCAGCAGTATCGCCGCCGAGGCCAGTAACAATCCAGGGTTGAACACCCGTCGCCAGCGCCGTGCCAGATCCCATTGCGCCCACCCCAGCGCCCCTAGCGTGAGGACAAGCAGGCCGAGTAAGAGCCAGGGCGGACGCGCATGCGTGCGGTACGCGTCTTGTTCCGCCGCTTGGCGCCGCTCTTGCAGTCGCGCGGCCATCGGCAGCAGCGTGGTCTGCATCTGGTTGGACGCTTCGCTCAGATACGCCGCGCCGACCGAATGTCCACTGCGGTTGTGTGTTCGCGCGGTCTCAACCAACCCCGAGTACACCGGAAGACCGGTCGCGATCCCGATCTGCAGCTGTCCATCCCGATTGACTTCCATCTTCGGTCTAGATCCGGCATGAGGCTGGTGCATCAATTCCGCGGCGGCTTCCCCGAGGGCCTGGCTGTAGCGATTACGCACCGCGGGCGGTTCTATCCCCCCGGCGATGAACGCCGTACTCGCCGCCGCGTCCGCGATCGATAAGGACACATACAACCGATGCGCGGAATGCGCATCCGGTTCGGTGTCGTACAACAGCACATCCAAACGCCGCTGCCGATCTCCGATCATCGCTGTGGTCATCGAACCCGCGAGCAAGCACAAACTGATCAACAGCACGCCGATGGCGACCAACCGACCCGGCGAGGACCTGGCAAACGCCCGCAAACTGTTCATATCAGCCCGCTCGCGCACCACCCCGGCGCTCAGACCACCGCGATGGTCCATACCGCCGGGTTCGGCTGCGGCTGTCGGCCGTTCGAAGCTGGCCATGTCCACTTTTTCAGTTTGAACCTGATCGGTGGATTCTTCGACAATTCGATCGGACTTTTTATGGATGGGCCGGTCCGGATATCTCCGGCAGGGCTTATTTCCACGCAGGCAGGGCAGGCAGATCGCCTGCCAAACCGGACCCGCTGCTACGGCCGAGCAACCACGCGGCGAGGTCTGCCGCGGAGCCGGTGATGGTGTGTGTGGCGGGGGCGGTGCCGATGGTGGCGGTGAAGCCGGTATCGGTGGCCATGATGGCGCACGGCGCGAAGGCGGTATCGGCGGTGCGGTGGTTCATATCGGTGGTGACTTGGTGAAGAATGCGGGCGAGGAAGGGTGTGGGCCAATCGGCAGGCTGGTAGCCCGCGTTCAGGTCCACATGGTGGATTTCCACCTCCTGCAGGCGCATCCAGAGCGCTTCGGCGGCGGGGATCGGGCGGCCCTGGCGGGTGCGGACCTGGGCCTGCCAGGTGTGCTCCGATAGTGACCTGGCGAGCCCGAGCAGGCGGGTCGCGGCGGCCTTATTGTCGATGAGCTGTTCGGCGAGCGGGCGTGCCGCCCCGGCCTCGATATCGTGATCGCGCAGAAAAGCGCTGGCGTACTGCGGTATTTCGACGCCGGTATGCGCCCACAGCAGCAAATTCACCATACTGTCCGCATTGCGGGCCAAGTGGGCGAGGACATGGCCGCGGGTCCAGCCGGGCAGCAAGGAGGGTTCCGCGACGGCGCCCTCATCGAGACCGCGGATGGTGTCGAACAGACGAGCAGTCGCCGTGGCGACGGTGTCGAGTTGCCCGGAGATCTGGGAGGCGGCGGTGGTCATGATCCAGACCCTAGTGAATCGGACCTCGGACCCGGCCATTCGAATCCGGTCCGGTCGGTGCTGGCTTTCAGTTCGGCTCGGCCCATTCGTGGCGTTCTCGGTGTACCGAGGCGGCCAGCGCGAGCAACCACAAAGATATCGCTCCTACCTGGATGCGCTGGGCGATGCCGAGGGCGTAATCGCCGGGGAGATTGTCGGCGACCAGCAACCATACGGTCGCCGTCGACCCGGCTATCAGCGCGACCAGACCGAACCCGCGCAGAACTCGCCAGTGCCGATACCGGAACGCGGCCAGGCTGAAGGCGAATGCGGCGGTGGCGATCGCGGTGATCGCCAGGGTGCTGGTCAGCGCGTGTGGTTGATGCAGTTGCGGGAACAAACCGCCGGCCTCGCCGCACCGATTCGCGCCGGGGGCGCAATCACGCAGCGGTAGGAGTACGTCCGCGATGGTCGCCGCACCGAAACAGCACAACGCCACCCATCCGGTCGTAGTGAGCCTGCGGCGCGGGAACAGTAGCAGACTCACGGTCGCCGCCGATATCAACGATATGCCTGTGATGATGTCCGCGGTCGCGAATACCTGTCGGTATGGCTTGTCCTCGGCGTCCAGTTCGCTGAGGAAGGAGTCGACCGGGTCCAGATCGATTTTCAGCACGAACTGAAGCACCCAGGACGAATAGCACAGCCCTGCGACCGCGACTGTCGCCGCGAGCACCGAAGAAGATAGTTTTCCGCGCTGGTCGGCGAGTTCCGGGCTACCCGTCACACCATTATTGTGCTGCTTTGGTATATCAGTTCCTTATCGGATAGCACTGTGGTCACACAAAGCATTGCCATCCGGGGCACAGGGTTTTGTCAGCTTCGCCGGGCACGCTGAATGGCAGTCGTAATCGGAGGAGGTTCATATGTTCGACTTCGCGACGGCTATAGCCGGAATAGCAGTCATCATGATGATGGTGCTGTCCGGTTATCTGGCCGCACATGCGCCGCGCTCGGTGGTCCGGATTCGGCACCGTTAACGCGCGGCGAGTGCCGTTTGGACGCGGTCGGCCGCGCTGACGGGGTCTTCGTGCTCCCAGATGCGGACCACCTGCCACCCTGCCGCATTCAGTGCCGCATCGGTGGCACGATCTCTGGCCACATTTCCGGCCAGTTTGGCGGCCCACCATTCGGCATTGCGCTTCGGGTCGGTTGCGTGCTGTGGGCAACGGTGCCAGAAACAGCCGTCTACGTAGACCGCGACCCGGCGGCGCGGGAACACGAGATCCGCGCGGCGACGCTGCCCGCGGATCGGTGCGCGATCGATGAAATAGCGCAGGCCGCGGCGATGCAGCTCGCGGCGCAGCGCGAGTTCCGGACCGGTTCCGCTGCGGCGCTGACGCGCCATCCGCGCACTGGTGGCCGCATCGGTGTCCGGCCGCGGTGTCATGCCGCCCAGCCACCCATCCGGTCGAGATGGCTTTCCACATCGGCGAGGAAGCCGGGTGGAAAACGCAGGCTTCCCATGGTGGTCCGGCGCAGGAACCCGGCCGTGGCACGGGCGGAGAGCAGCTGCGCTTCGCTGAGGAAGTGGGTCAGATCCTCGTACGGCTCGTGTACCGGCCAGGTGGACATGGGCACCCGGTAGGCCGACCCGGCGTGTCCCCACGCGGCGACCGGCCACGGTGCGCCCGGTGCCAGCGGCTGATCGTCATGGATCGGTTCGAGTGGTGCGGCCAGCCTGGCACCGACCCAGGCCGCCATGCGCACGCTCACCGCATTGCCGACCAGTTTCCAGCGATGACCGTTGCGCACACCGGGTGTCTGCAGTGCGGGCGCGCTCCAGTCCGCGTCGAACCCCTGCAGACGTTCGGCATCGGTGATACCAGGGGTGACGAGCTCACCGGACGGTAGTCGTACCGCGGGTGGGCTGGCGATGCCGAGCGCTGAGCCACCCTTCAGCGTCGGTACCGCGTTCACCGCCCAGCCG
>NZ_JBJZOO010000010.1:0-131638 GCF_047200775.1 Nocardia spongicola
CAGTCCACGGGCTGCCGCCTATGTGCTCAATGCGCTCGATCCCGCGCATCCACGTCCGGTGCCCTGCGAGTTCATCCCCCCGTTCACCGGGTAGGCAGCCGTCCCGACCGCCGGGTGCTCTGTTCGCTGAGGGCAAAACTGGGCCGGAAACGAATGCCGCGACGTCCGCGTTATGAGTGAATGACGGTGCTGTCGCGGGTCGGCAATAGGGTGGACTAGCGACGGTGGCATCCTCCGCCAACTAGAGTGGGAGGTGGGGGCCGCAACCCCCGGGCTTCATGGCAGGTTGACGCCCACGGTTGTAGACAGCGCAGGCGGCGTCTGTTGCCAGAATGTCGGAGCAGGAGAGTGAGGGAGCGATGTTCGAGAGGTTCACCGACCGCGCGAGGCGTGTCGTCGTCTTGGCCCAGGAAGAGGCCAGGATGCTCAACCACAACTACATCGGCACCGAGCACATCCTGCTGGGGCTGATCCACGAGGGCGAGGGTGTCGCGGCCAAGTCGTTGGAGTCGCTCGGCATCTCGCTGGAAGGCGTGCGCAGCCAGGTGGAGGAGATCATCGGTCAGGGGCAGCAGGCTCCGTCCGGTCACATTCCGTTCACCCCGCGTGCCAAGAAGGTGCTCGAGCTGAGCCTCCGTGAGGCTTTGCAGCTCGGCCACAACTACATCGGCACCGAGCACATCCTGCTGGGGCTGATCCGCGAGGGCGAGGGTGTGGCAGCCCAGGTGCTGGTGAAGCTGGGCGCCGATCTCAACCGCGTGCGTCAGCAGGTCATCCAGCTGCTGTCCGGATATCAGGGCAAAGAGCCGGTCGAATCCGGCTCGCGTGGTGAGGCGGGTACTCCGTCCACCTCGCTGGTGCTCGACCAGTTCGGTCGTAACCTGACCCAGGCCGCGTTGGAGGGCAAGCTCGACCCGGTCATCGGCCGGGCCAAGGAAATCGAGCGGGTCATGCAGGTGCTCAGCCGCCGCACCAAGAACAACCCGGTGCTGATCGGCGAGCCCGGCGTCGGTAAGACTGCCGTGGTCGAGGGTCTCGCGCAGGCCATCGTCAACGGCGAGGTTCCGGAGACGCTGAAGGACAAGCAGCTCTACACCCTCGATCTGGGTTCTCTGGTCGCGGGCAGCCGCTACCGCGGTGACTTCGAAGAGCGTCTGAAGAAGGTGCTCAAGGAGATCAACACCCGCGGCGACATCATCCTGTTCATCGACGAGCTGCATACGCTGGTCGGTGCCGGCGCCGCCGAGGGCGCTATCGACGCGGCCTCGATCCTGAAGCCGAAGCTGGCCCGCGGTGAGTTGCAGACCATCGGTGCGACAACTCTCGACGAGTACCGCAAGTACATCGAGAAGGACGCCGCCCTCGAGCGCCGGTTCCAGCCGGTACAGGTGGGTGAGCCGACCGTCGAGCACACCATCAACATCCTCAAGGGTCTGCGTGACCGCTACGAGGCCCACCACCGGGTCTCCATTACCGACGGCGCCCTTGTGGCCGCGGCGACACTGGCCGACCGCTACATCAACGACCGGTTCCTACCGGACAAGGCGATCGACCTGATCGACGAGGCGGGCGCCAGAATGCGCATTCGTCGGATGACCGCGCCGCCGGACCTGCGGGAGTTCGACGACAAGATCGCCGAGGCACGCCGGGAGAAGGAGTCCGCGATCGACGCGCAGGACTTCGAGAAGGCCGCGCGCTTGCGCGATAAGGAGAAGCAGCTCGTCGCCAAGCGGGCCGAGCGGGAGAAGCAGTGGCGATCCGGCGATCTGGATGTCGTCGCCGAAGTCGACGACGAGCAGATCGCCGAGGTGCTGGCGAACTGGACCGGTATCCCGGTGTTCAAGCTCACCGAGGAGGAGACCACTCGTCTGCTCCGGATGGAGGACGAACTGCACAAGCGGATCATCGGCCAGGAGGACGCCGTCAAGGCCGTCTCCAAGGCGATCCGCCGTACCAGGGCCGGGCTGAAGGATCCCAAGCGTCCGTCCGGCTCGTTCATCTTCGCCGGTCCGTCCGGTGTGGGTAAGACCGAGCTGTCCAAGGCGCTGGCGAACTTCCTGTTCGGTGACGACGACGCGCTCATCCAGATCGATATGGGCGAGTTCCACGACCGGTTCACCGCCTCGCGGCTGTTCGGTGCCCCTCCGGGCTACGTCGGCTACGAGGAAGGCGGCCAGCTCACCGAGAAGGTGCGCCGCAAGCCGTTCTCGGTCGTGCTGTTCGACGAGATCGAGAAGGCCCACCAGGAGATCTACAACACCCTGTTGCAGGTCCTGGAGGACGGCCGTCTCACCGATGGTCAGGGCAGGACGGTCGACTTCAAGAACACGGTGCTGATCTTCACCTCGAACCTCGGTACCGCGGATATCTCGAAGGCTGTCGGTCTCGGCTTCTCGCAGTCCAACAGCGAGGGCTCGAACTACGAGCGGATGAAGCTCAAGGTCAACGATGAGCTGAAGAAGCATTTCCGGCCGGAGTTCCTCAACCGTATCGACGATGTGATCGTCTTCCACCAGCTCACCAACGAGCAGATCGTCGAGATGGTGGATCTGATGATCGGTCGGGTCGCCACCCAGCTGAAGAACAAGGACATGGCGATCGAACTCACCCCGACCGCCAAGAGCCTGCTGGCCAAGCGTGGCTTCGACCCGGTGCTCGGGGCACGGCCGTTGCGCCGCACCATCCAGCGGGAGATCGAGGACCAGCTGTCGGAGAAGATCCTCTTCGGCGAGATCGGTCCGGGGCAGGTCATCTCCGTGGATGTGGAAGGTTGGGACGGCGAAGGCTCCGGTGAGGATGCCAAGTTCACCTTCACCGGTAAGGCGAAGCTGACCAAGGCAGGCGAGGACAAGCCGGAAGTCGTACTGACCGGTGCGTCCGAAGGCGCTACCGACGCGGCCGCAAGCGAGTAAATCGCGAACACAAGGGGGCCCGTATCACCACTGTGGTGATACGGGCCCCCTTGTGTGTGCTGGGCGGGGGATCAGGCACCGGCCGAGTTCGGTACAACGATCAGCGTGGCATCGTGGTGTGTGCTCATCGGCTCCGGTGCCGTCCTGACCGCGTTCGGGCGCATTCGAACCCGAATGGCCGGTTAGGGGTGGTTCGGGCTCGGTGTTGTCGCTGTGGTTGCGGTATCGGGTTCTGCTGCGCCCGGCTCAGGAACCAGGGTGGGTAGCCGTGCCGCGACCCTGAATCCGCCGCTGGGGCGCGGACCAGCCGTCAGTGCGCCACCGAGCGCATGTGCCCGCTCACGCATGCTGATGATGCCGTTGCCGCCGTTGTTCTCGGAACGCGATGGGACGGTGGTCGGGCGGGTGTTGTCGATGGTGATGTCGACCGAATCCGCGGTGTAGCGCACCGCGACTGTGGCCGCGGCGCCCGGCGCGTGCCGGAGCACATTGGTCAACGACTCCTGGATTATCCGCGCCGCCGCCGTGTCGATGACGTTCGGCAGTTGCTGCGGGGTGCCGAGCACTCGGGTATCGACCGTCAGCCCGGTAGTACCCAAGCGCTGCACGAGCTCCTCCAGGTCGCCGATGCTCGGTGCGGGAGTGGGCGGGGCGGGTGGGGGCTGCGCGGCCGCCGGCTTAGCCGTGGCCCGGCCGGAACCGCTGTTCTGCGGTGTGTCACGTGCGGTCGCAGGAGAAATGCGCGGGCGCTGCGGATCGGAGCCGGTGTGGCCCCGGCCTGCGGTGTCCGCCGTGTCGGTGGGATCATCGGGCATCGGCACTGTGTCGGAGCTGATTCTGTGGAGCAGTGTGCGTATCTCGGTGAGCGCGTCACGGCTCGAGGTCCTGATCGCGGTCAGTACTGTCTGTGCCCGCTCAGGTCGTTTGTCGAGTAGCTCCAGCGCCGTCGAGGACTGCATATCGATAATCGACAGGCGGTGCGCGAGCATATGGTGCAGGTCGCGGGCGAGGACCAGACGCTCCGTACCGGCTCGCCACTCTTGCTGCGCTCGCTCGCCCCTGCGCACGGCCTCAGCGTGCTGTTCCTGGGCGATGAGCGCCGCTTTGCGCTGGCGAAGCGCTTCGGTCACCGATAGCAGCACAGCCGAGCACGCCGACAATACGACGATCTGCCCCAGCTCGGTGGGCCTGCCGAGCAGCGAGGGCAGCGGCCAGACCAGGGCGAGGCAACCGAGTGGAACGAGTGGGTAAGTCCACCAACGGGATCGGCTACTCGCTGCAGTCACAAAGGCGACGATCAACGAGACGAAGATCGGCCCGTATCCGTAGTCACGCAGGAAGAACACCAGGCACCCGGCCGAGACCACGAGCAGCACCGGTAACGGCCACACCCGGCGCAGGAGCAGTGCCACCGGCCCGGCGAGCAGTAGCAGGTATCCAATGGTGTCGAGCGAGTGCACTCCGGTCTGCCGTGTATTCGCGAAAGTGCCCCCGACCACTTGCACTACGGCCACGATAAGCGCGATCCCCCAATCCACGCCTGCCGAACTCCGATCCGTCATCGTTACCACCCGCACCCACGTAGCCTATGCGGCAGAACCGAGACTCGCCGTCCGCCTGTGGCGGTATCGCGCAGATGGCCCGTCGCAGGATTCCGAGTAACCGACCAGACGCACGTGATCATGCGCTCGCTTCGCTGTTCACCGCTCGCCGAGAACGGTTTCCGCGATCCGCCGCAGCGCATCGCTGATCTGCTCGGAACTGAGCCCGCACTGATCCTCAGCGGGGTCGTGCCGACCAGAATCATCAACCCGGCGTGACAGTTCTAGAGGCGGTGCGGCGATCGGCGAACCGGTGGGCCGGGGGAAGCCCACCGGGTAGGTTCATGCTGAATCATCGAACGATCATCGGCGAAAGGATCGTGATGCCCACACGTACCGCGCGTACCGCCTGGTCCGGAACTCTGCAAGAGGGATCGGGGCAGGTCGAGCTGACCAGCTCCGGGGTCGGTAAGTATGACGTGTCGTTCCCCAAGCGTTCCGCCGAGTCGGCCGACGGCACCACCAGCCCGGAAGAGTTGATCGCGGCCGCGCATTCCTCGTGCTATGCGATGGCGCTCTCGGCGCAGATCGGCAATGCGGGTGGCACTCCGGAAAGCCTGGACGTCACCGCGGAGGTCACCCTCGGTCCGGATCCGGCAGGTGGCTTCCGGATCACCGGGAGCAAGCTCACCGTCCGTGGCCGGGTCTCCGGCATCGATGCCGATGCCTTCCACGCCGCGGCCGAGGCCGCCAAGGCGGGCTGTCCGGTAAGCAAGGCGTTGGCAGGTGTGGACCACATCACGCTCGACGCGGCTCTCGTATAGGACACCGCCGCGGTATTTCCCGTATGAAGAAAAGGCAGTGCCGGTTCGTGGGAACCGGCACTGCCTCAGCAGGAGCGG
This sequence comes from Nocardia spongicola, assembly GCF_047200775.1. Taxonomy (NCBI): domain Bacteria; kingdom Bacillati; phylum Actinomycetota; class Actinomycetes; order Mycobacteriales; family Nocardiaceae; genus Nocardia; species Nocardia spongicola. The sequence continues at coordinate 5,356 of NZ_JBJZOO010000010.1, forward strand.
ATACTGATCAGCTCGTGGTAGCGGCTGTCGCCGGAACCGGAGTATCCGTGCGTGTCGCGAACTCGGTGAGCGCCGCGAAGCCCAGAGCGAGGCAGACCCATAGTGTTGTGGTCTGGGCCAGCGAAGCCACCCGGAACTCCCACAGCAGGGTGGCCGGGAAATCCGCCCCCACTTCGTTCACTCCCGGTAGCAGGATGTAGCCGAGCGTGGTCACCAGGATGAATGCCGCGACACCGCCGATCAGCCGCACTGTGGGCAACTGTGCGCGCAGCGCGGTGGCCGCCGCGATCGCCGCGGCTACCGCCACGATGCCGAGCAGTATCGCAACCAACCACAGCAGGGTGCGCTCGTTGATGGTGTCCGGATCCCCCACCGCGGGCGGATTGGCCGGGTATTTGAAGAAAGGCACCGCGACGATCGCTGCCCAGCAGGCAGCGCCTACTGCCAGTGCGAGCCGCGGCCCGGACAGTGTGGTGTAGCGCCGCGCGATATGCACGACCGAGGCGTAGATGGCACCGAACGCGAGCCCGGCCAGCCCCAGCGCGAGGAATTGCCCGAACTTCTGGCCGGTGCGGCTCACCATCGGCTCTTCGCCGCCATGGGAATGCCCGCCCGATGGTGCTTCGGCCTGGTGGGAATGCCCTCCCGACGAGGCCTCGGCCCCGTGGGAATGCCCGTCCGCGGATTCGGCGGGCTCGGTAGCCGAGCCTGCTTCTTCGATGGCGATCGCGGCCTCCACCTTGGGCTCGCCGATGAAGAAGCCGACTGTCGCGGCCAGCATTCCGGCGATCAGGCCTGCCAGCAGGCCGCGCAGCAGCAATGTTGTGAGCGAACCTTTCAGTGGCACGGAAGCCCCAGTAGGTGGCGTCCGTCGTGCATCAGCTCATGCAGGTACATCCCGCTGCGCGAGATGGCGCCCTGATCGAATCCGACCAGGTAGAGCGTGAGCAGTGCGAGAAGAACGACACCGACTGTGGTGAGCACAGTGGCCAGGGAATCGGTTTCCCTGCTCGGCGAGTACGCGATAGCCATTCGAGTCCTCCTTGGGATACGCGTCCCATCGGGTGGTGGTGCGACGGTGCCGGTGTCTGGCTTTTCCGGCACCGGACTCGATGCATGGAACACAGTGGCGCGACCGCTCCGGAATCTCACCGGAATTACCGCATCACCCTCGCGTTTGTCCCTCGAACTGTGACATCCGCACATACCCTGCGTCAACACATCCGGCAGGGGCGCACCACAGCGCCGGGCGAGTCGTTACCAGGTGCGGGCCCGCCCGGCCGGCTTCGCTCACTCGGTTCGACGTCAGTTCGACGGCTTCGCCGTGACGTCGAGCACTACTTCGAATTCGAGTAGCGACGCCCCCGTCGCTACTGGTTTGCGCTGCTCGCCCGCATGCGCCTCCCTGGCGGGGCCATCGCGCCATGCCGCGAATGATTCCTCCGAATCCCATTGGGTGACGACGAAATACCGGTTCTCCCCGGCGATCGGCCGGAGCAGTTGGAAGCCGAGGAAGCCGGGTGAGCCCTCGACCGCGTGCGCACGGTGGGCGAACCGCTTCTCCAGCTCGGGCCCCGCGCCCTCGGGGATCTCGATCGCGTTGATCTTCACAACAGCCATGCCTCCACGCTAGCGGTTGGCGCTGGGCGGGCACGCAGTATCTCCTATGGGCTGGATCTCGTATTGTCGAACCGATGTTGCATGACGAAGGCGGAGCAGGCGCGCCGATCCTCCTGCTGCATGGCCTGATGGGAAGTGCGCGCACTTGGTGTGAGCAGCTGGACTGGCTGCGCGATTTCGGCCATGTCTATACCTTCGATGCCGCAGGGCACGGCAGGCCCGCGCCAGGGGAACTGACCACTGAGGCATTCGTCGCGGATCTGGCCGCGCACACCAGCGAGATCACCGAGCCGATGGTGGTGATCGGCCATTCGATGGGCGCGCTGCACGGCTGGGTGTTCGCGGCGAGTTACCCGCAGCGGGTGCGGGCGCTGGTGGTCGAGGATCTCGCGCCGGATTTCACCGGTCGCACCGCCGCGCACTGGGCCGCGATGATCGAGGCATGGCCGCAGCCGTTTCCTGACGCCGAGGCCGTGCTCGCGTACTTCGGCCCGGTAGCGGGGCGGTACTTCTTGAACTCGTTCGAGTGCGGGCCGGATGGGTACCGGTTGCACGGCTCGGTCACCACTTTCCGCGATATCTCCGAGGAGTGGGGAAGGCGGGATTTCTGGCAGCAGTGGCACGCCGTGCGGGTGCCCGCGCTGCTGTTGGAGGGTGAGTACAGCATCACCCCGCCGGGGCAGATGCGGCAGATGGCCGCGGCGCATCCGGACGCTGCTTACGTCTTGGTCCCCGGAGCGGGGCATCTCGTGCACGACGATCAGCCCGAGCGGTATCGAGCTGAGGTCGAGCGTTTCCTGCGGTACGTGCTGCGCGACTGAACCGTCCCGGCGGAGGGGCGGGCTCAGTCGGTGTGCGCGTCGTGGCCGCCTTCGCCCGCGAGTGCGAACAGCCCGTCCCGAGTCTGTTCGATCAGGCCGTCCACCAGCAGCGAGTCCAGAGCGCGGGCACGTTGTCCATGGTCGTGGGTCCACGCCAGATCCAGGCGTACCCGCTCGACCGGGCCGCTGGCGCGGCGAAGGACGTCCAATAGGCGACCTCGGGCCTGGCGGTCGGTGCCTTCGTACTTCTGGGTGCGGCGGACCACCTCGGTAGCCGGTTTGCCCGCGGCGACCCATGCGCAGTGGGTGAGCGGACAGCGGGCACAGTCCGGGGTGCGCGCGGTGCACACGGTCGCGCCGAACTCCATCAGAGCCGCGGAGAATACGGCGGCACGGTCGGCTCGGCGCGGCAGCAGGGCTTCGGTCTCGGGAAGGTCGCGCGCGGCCGGATTACCGGCCTCCGCCCGCCCGTGCACCGCTCTGGCGACCACCCTGCGGACATTGGTGTCGACCACCGGAACTCGCTGACCGTAGGCGAAGCACGCGACGGCGCGCGCGGTATACGCGCCGATACCGGGCAAGCCGAGCAATACCTGCACGTCAGCGGGGACCTCGTCGTTGTGCTCGGTGGCCAGCACTCTGGCACATTCGTGCAGTCGCAGTGCCCGGCGCGGATAGCCGAGCTTGCCCCAGGCGCGCAAGACTTCGGCCGGTACGGAGGCGGCCAGCGCCGATGGCACCGGCCAGCGCACTACCCATTCCCGCCAGATCGGCTCGACCCGCGCGACCGGTGTTTGCTGCAGCATGATCTCGCTCAGCAAGATCTGCCATGCGGTGGTGCCCGGCTCCCGCCACGGCAGCGCACGCGCGTTCTCCCGGTACCAGTCCAGCAGTATGTCCGGGTCGATGTCCTTCGCCGTGCTGTTGCGCACTACCCTCACTATTCCCGTTCTGTCGCTATGCGGTGACATTTGCTCACTTATAACCAATTGAACTCGCCAGTAGCGCAACCCTTGTGCACAATGGTCGACATGCCTGGTTCCACACCGATCAGCGCCTGGAAATCCCTGCGAGAGGGCAACGAGCGCTTCGTCAACGGCGCGCTGCTGCACCCTGGTCAGGGCGCGGCCGACCGAGCCAAACTCGTCAGCGGACAGCACCCGCACGCGATCGTCTTCGGTTGCGGTGACTCCAGGGTCGCCGCCGAGTTGATCTTCGACCGAGGTCTCGGGGACATGTTCGTGGTGCGTACCGCGGGGCATGTGGTCGACAGCTCGGTGCTCGGCTCGATCGAGTACGGGGTGCATGTGCTCGAAGTGCCGCTCATCGTGGTGCTCGGACATGACAGCTGCGGTGCGGTGCAGGCGACCATCGACGCGCTCGACGGCGGCGAGGTTCCCGGCGGGTTCATCCGGAGTGTGGTGGAGCGAGTCACGCCATCCATTCTGATCGGTAGGCGCGAAGGTCTGTCCACCGTCGACGAGATCGAGGCCAGGCACGTGGTGGAGACCAGCCACTTGCTCATGCAGCGCTCGATGATCATCTCGCAGCGAGTCGAGGCCGGTGAGTGCGCGATCGCCTGCGTAACCTACAAGCTGGCCGAGGGGCAAGTGAAACTGCACCGAGTCATCGGCAATATCGGCGAAGTGGCCTGAGCTGGGCACGGCGGTATCGCGCTCCTGGCCGAGGCATGCTGCCAGGAGCTTTGCGCTCGAAGCGCTGCCGGAATCTACCCGGCGCCGGTGAGTGCGCATGGCCGACACACCGTACCCCTGAGACGCTATGCCCAATCGTGCCCTTACCGTTGAGGCGTGCTGGAACCGAATGGACCGCTGCCACCGGAGATCTATTGGCGTCGCCGTGCGCTCGCCGTCGGAATTCTGGTCATCATTCTCGCACTGGTGGTTTGGCTCGTACTCGTGATCGCGGGCGGTGACGATACGCCCGATGAGGCCACTGCCGCAGGCTCCACCTCGTCCTCGGCGGTCGAGCCATCGGCCACCGAGGACGATTCGGACACACCGGAACCGCCCGCGGTGGCCACCGGCGTTGTGGCGGCGGAACCGTGCCCGGATCAGTCACTCGCGATCAAAGTGACAGTCGAGCAGCCCACCTATCGGCTCGGCGAGCGCCCGGTGTTCGGGATTGTCATCACCAATATCTCGACGGTGACGTGTACTCGCGATATGGGTTCTGGCCTGCAGCATGTTTCGGTATACACGCTCGATGGCAGGCAGCGGTTGTGGTCGAGCGCGGATTGCTATCCGGATGGCAATCCCGATGTGCGAACGATGAATCGTGGTGAGCAGGCAGCGTTCACGGTGACCTGGTCGGGTTCCACTTCGCGGCCTGGTTGTGCGGGTGAGCGTGTACAAGTGCCGCCGGGGGCGTACAACGTTGTGGCGCAACTCGGCACGGTGCGTAGTGCGGCCGAGCCGTTCAACCTCGCCTGAGTGGTGCGCGTTTGCTGTTCAGCCTCTTGCTTCTTCGCGTGCGGCACGTCGTGCGCGCAGGCCCGCTATCCGGATCGCGGCGCGGATATCGTTGACTTCGTGGATCTTCATGGTGCTTTTCATCGGCGCCGAGCCAGGGGGGACCAGAGCGGTGGTGAAACCGAGGCGTTCGGCCTCGGCTAGTCTGCGGGCCAGGCCGGTTACCTTACGAACCTCGCCTGCCAGTCCGACTTCGCCGAGAATCACCCAGCCGGGGGGGAGGGCGATATCGGCTTCGGCACTGGCTATCGCCAGTGCGATGGCCAGATCGGCGGCAGGCTCGGCCAGCCGCATACCGCCGACTGTCGCGGCGTAGACATCGTTCTTACCGAGGAACACCCGTCCGCGGCTCTGTAAGACGGCCAGCACCATGGCCACCCGGTTGTAGTCCAATCCGCTCACCGCGCGGCGGGGTTGCGGGATCTCGGTTTTCACCGTCAGGCCCTGCACCTCACCGACCAGTGGTCGTTTGCCGTCCATAGCGACGGTTACCGCGGTGCCTGGTACCGAATCGGTCCGGTGGTGCAGGAACAGACCGGAAGGATCGTCGACGCAGGCGATCCCGTCCTCGTGCAGTTCGAAACAACCGACCTCATCGGTACTGCCGAAACGATTCTTGATGCCGCGCACCATCCGCAGCGTGGAGTTTTTATCTCCCTCGAATTGCAGGACCACGTCCACCAGGTGTTCGAGTGTGCGCGGGCCCGCGACATTGCCGTCCTTGGTGACGTGCCCGACCATGAGCACCGCGATCCCGCTCGCCTTGGCGAGCGAAGTCAGTGCGATGGTCACCGCGCGTACCTGAGTGACGCCGCCGATCACGCCATCGGCTTCCGGGGCGAGCATGGTCTGTACCGAGTCGACCACGAGCAGGCTGGGGTGTACCTGTTCGATATGCCCGAACACGATGGACAGATCCGATTCCGAGGCCAGATAGACCCGATCGTGCACCGCTCCGGTGCGGTCGGCACGTAGCCGGACCTGTCCCGCCGATTCCTCCGCGGTGACATACAGCGATTTCTCGTCACGCTGCGCCGCCCACCGGTGCGCTACCTCGAGCAGGAGCGTCGACTTGCCGACGCCGGGCTCACCGGACAACAGCACAACCGAACCGGGTACGACGCCGCCGCCGAGCACCCGGTCGAGCTCGCCGACTCCGGTGGCCCTGGCCTTGGTGACCTGGGAATCGATCTGCGAAATCGGTGCTGCCGCTGTGCTCGGCAGCATCGCCTTACGGCCGCCCGCGCCCGCCGTACCCGGCTCCGCGACCACCGCGTCGACGGTTCCCCACGCCCCGCACCCGGGGCATTTGCCTACCCATTTGGCGACTTCGTGGGAGCATGCGGAGCATCGGAAGATCGGTTTGGTCTTTGCCATGCGCGCAGCCACACGCGCACCCTACGTAACGGGTACGACAAGTGGTCCGGTCAGTGACCGCCCTGATATCCGCCTTCGCTGGACCTGGAAAGGTCGGATTCGTGCCGTTCGGTGTGGATACCCGCGTCGACGGGCACCGAGAGCTGGACGGTGCCGTTCTTCTCGAAGTCGAACGAGATGTCGTAGGTCAGGCCGGGGGTGATGTCCTCGGACAGGTCGGTGATCTCGATGAGGACCGGATTGCTCTCCGGGTCGTCGGCGGTGGTCTCGCCTGCCTCGGAGTCCTGGTGGTCGGCGTCTTGTGAGTCGGTGGTGGCCGAATCGGCGTCGTGCTCGCCAGGCAGGCTCTGCGCGACGACTATCTGCTGCGGGCCGAGTTCGACAGTGGATTCACCCGTGGCCGGGGTGATCTCGACGGGGCCGAGGTCCGTGGTGACGCCGACCAGTTCGTCGGAGCCGTACTCGCTGTTGTTGATGAAGGACAGCGCGATGACCGCCTTGCCGCCCTTGGCGTTGGTGTACTCGGTGCCTTCGGCCGGGTACACGATGTGCACGTTTCGCAGCGCGATGCTTCCGACGTCGGCTCGGTTGCCGTTCACGGCGGCGACCTGGCTCGCGGTCTGCGAGATCTGACCCGCGCCGCAGCCTGACAGTGCGAGCACCGCTCCGGCGGCGAGTGCAGCAACCGGCACCATACGACGTCGCGCCCCCTTCGGGGCGGTCACAGCGTTCAGGGCAGTCACGGGTTGTCCCTCCAGTCGACCGGGCTCCGCTCTGCTCGGGAGCGTAGTAACTAGGCAGCGTAGTAGTTCCCTCGGCGGCCCGGGCGCGGGGGCTGTGTCAACTCGCGCCGAGTCGCCGTACGGGCTGTGCTCCACAGCCCGCGCGGTGGCGCGGGCAGCGTCGGTGCCGACACCTTTCGGGCCGGTAACAGTTCGGTTGATTTTCGAGGTTTGCGGAACGGGTGCCGGATCGCCGGAGTGACCGGGGGCCGGTGTGGCCAGGCGATAACTCGTTCTGGCACAAGGTAATGCACACCACTTAACGTCTGTCAAGTCCCCCGGTTGCCTCGTTGTGGCCCTGACCTGCACAGTTGATCGCGCCGTTACCGAGTCGCATGTTAAACTGTGAACATCGAAAGGGGCACGGGACACATGATGTTTAAGGTCGGAGACACCGTCGTTTACCCCCACCATGGAGCGGCGCTGATCGAAGCAATCGAGACTCGCACCATCAAGGGTGAGCAAAAAGAGTATCTGGTCCTGAAGGTCGCCCAGGGCGATCTGACTGTTCGCGTTCCCGCGGAGAACGCCGACGACGTCGGTGTGCGTGATGTTGTCGGCCAGGAGGGGCTCGACCGAGTCTTCCAGGTGCTACGCGCACCGCATACCGAGGAGCCGACCAACTGGTCGCGGCGGTACAAGGCCAATCTGGAGAAGCTCGCCTCCGGTGATGTGAACAAGGTGGCCGAGGTCGTGCGCGATTTGTGGCGGCGGGAGCAGGACCGCGGCCTGTCCGCGGGTGAGAAGCGCATGCTCGCCAAGGCCCGGCAGATTCTGGTCGGGGAGCTCGCGCTCGCCGAGGGCACCGATGACGGTAAGGCCGAGACGCTACTCGACGAGGTTCTCGCAGCGGCTTCCTGACCGTGAACACACTCGATAACGGTGCTCGTTCCGTCGGCGGGCCCGTGGTTGCACTGGTGCCTGCCGCCGGTCGCGGGGTGCGTCTGGGTGAAACGATCCCCAAGGCGTTCGTCGAGGTCGGCGGTACACCCATGGTCCGGCTCGCGGTAGAAGGCTTGCTCGCCTCCGCCGCGGTCGACCGGATCATCGTGATAGTTCCCACCGAATTCGCCGACAGTGCCGTTGCCCTGCTGCCGTCTTCGGACTCGGTGCGGGTGGTCGTCGGTGGCGCCGAACGTATCGACTCGGTGCGGGCGGGTCTCGCCGCGGCACCAGAGGCGGCCTACTTTCTCGTGCACGACGCCGCACGAGCTCTCACACCGCCCGAGCTGATCGCACGGGTGGTCGCGCGGCTACGCGCGGGCCATCGAGCGGTGGTTCCCGCGCTCCCGGTCGCCGACACCATCAAATCCGTGGACGAGGCGGGCACGGTAACCGGCACTCCGGACCGGGCCCAGTTACGCGCCATCCAGACGCCACAGGGCTTCACCGCAGATCTGCTGCGCCGTGCCTACGCGACCCACGGCATCCAGGCCACCGATGATGCGGGATTGGTCGAGCGGCTTGGTGTCCAGGTGACTACCATCCCCGGCGATCCACTGGCATTCAAGATCACCACTCCGCTAGACCTCCTGCTCGCGGGCGCGGTGCGCAACCATACGGGGGCGGGCCGGATGGTTGCGCCATGAGCATGCGCGTCGGCATCGGCACCGATGTGCATCCCATCGAAGCCGGACGTCCCTGCTGGATGGCCGGTCTGCTGTTCGACGATACCGACGGTTGCGCGGGCCACTCGGACGGTGATGTCGCCGCGCACGCGCTGTGCGATGCATTGCTGTCCGCGGCCGGTCTCGGTGATGTCGGCGCGGTCTTCGGTACCGGACGCCCGGAATGGGCGGGCGTCTCCGGTGCGGCCATGCTGAAGGAAGTTCGTCGACTGCTGGGTGAAGCCGGATTCGAAGTGGTCAACGCGGCGGTCCAGGTGATCGGTAACCGGCCAAAGATCGGGCCGCGGCGGGCCGAGGCGCAGCAGGTGCTCGGCGATTTGCTCGGCGCCCCTGTCTCGGTGTCCGGCACCACCACCGACGGTCTCGGGCTGACCGGTCGTGGCGAGGGAATCGCCGCGATAGCGACCGCTCTGTTACACGACTGTCGCTGATCCTGCTCCGAAATGTCACGGATCCGATCCGGTCCGTGAACGCCCTTGACCACCAGTTAGGATCGACTTCCGTGACTCTGCGCCTCTTCGACACCGATACGCGGACCATGCGTGATTTCGCACCCATGGTCCCCGGCCGTGCTTCGGTGTATCTGTGTGGCGCCACTGTGCAGGGGGAACCGCATATCGGCCATGTCCGTAGCGGAGTCGCGTTCGACGTACTACGACGCTGGTTGCTCGCGCACGACTACGATGTCTGGTTCATCCGCAATGTCACCGATATCGACGACAAGATCCTGACCAAAGCCGCCGAGGCGGGCAGGCCGTGGTGGGAGTGGGCCGCTACCCACGAGCGTGCTTTCGACCGCGCCTACGAACAGCTCGGCGTGCTGCCACCTTCCGCGGAGCCCCGCGCGACCGGTCATATCACCCAGATGATCGAGATGATGCAGCGGTTGATCGACCGCGGGCACGCCTACGCCTCGGCGGGCAATGTCTACTTCGATGTGGTCAGCTACCCAGAGTACGGAAAGCTCTCCGGTCACAAGATCGACGATGTGCACCAGGGTGAGAGCGCGGGCGAAGGCAAACGCGATCCACGGGATTTCACCCTGTGGAAGGCGGCCAAGCCGGATGAACCGCACTGGCCATCGCCCTGGGGCTCCGGCCGCCCCGGCTGGCATCTCGAATGCTCGGTGATGGCCGAGTTCTATCTCGGTGCGGAGTTCGATATCCATTGCGGTGGTATGGATTTGGTCTTCCCGCACCATGAGAACGAAATCGCCCAATCGAAGGCGTCCGGTGCGGGTTTCGCCAGGTACTGGTTGCATAACGGCTGGGTGACCTTGGGCGGGGACAAGATGTCCAAATCGCTGGGCAATGTGCTCTCGGTGCCTAATATGCTCACCCAGGTTCGCGCTGTCGAACTCCGTTTCTACCTTGGTAGTGCGCACTATCGATCGATGCTGGAGTACTCGGACAAGGCGCTCTTCGACGCAGCACAGTCCTACCAGCGCATCGAGGCTTTTGTGTATCGGGCGCTCGACCGGGCCGGTGATATTCCGGTGGGTAAATGGACCGACGGGTTCGCCGCTGCTCTCGATGACGATCTCGCCGTACCGAAGGCGCTGGCCGAAATTCATCGGGTAGTGCACGAGGGCAATAAGGCGCTGGAAGCCGAGGCCATCGACACCGCGCGTGATCTGGCCGGCCAGGTACGTGCCATGCTCGGCATTCTCGGTACCGACCCGCTCGACCCGCACTGGTGCGCGCAGGGAGACTCTTCGGCTGCGCTGGACGCCCTGGATGTGCTGGTGCACGCGGAACTGGACCGCCGCCAAGCGGCGCGGGAGGCGAAGGACTGGGCAACCGCCGACGCGGTACGCGCGCGGTTGCAGTCCGCTGGTATCGAGGTCACCGATACCGCCAATGGCCCAGGATGGGTACTCGGCGCACCACAAACCGGAAAGGCCAAGTGATGGCAGGAAATTCACAGCGTCGGGGCGCGGTGCGTAAGACTGGTAGCAAGAAGGGCGCTGTGGTCGGCTCCGGCGGTAAGCGCAGGCGTGGGCTGGAGGGCCGCGGTGCGACGCCACCTGCCGAGCAGCGGACCAAACATCCCGCCGCCAAACGGGCGGCCGCCAAAGCCAAGGCTACTCAGGGGCGTCCGTCCGGCGGTGGTCGGGGCAGGCCTGCGGGGCGTAAGAGCGATGACGGTCCGGAGTTGGTGCTCGGGCGTAACCCGGTGGTCGAATGTCTGCGTGCCGGTGTGCCCGCGACGGCGTTGTATGTCGCGGTCGGTACCGAGAACGACGATCGATTGACCGAGAGCGTGCGGATCGCCGCCGATACCGGCATCTCCATCCTGGAGGTGCCGCGCACCGATCTGGACCGGTTGAGCGCCAACGGATTGCATCAGGGCCTTGCGTTGCAGGTACCGCCGTATCGCTACGCCCATCCGGATGATCTGCTCGACCGGGCTCGCGATGCGGCGACGCCCGCGCTGCTGGTCGCGTTGGACAATATCTCCGATCCGCGCAACCTCGGCGCGGTGATCCGTTCGGTCGCGGCTTTCGGTGGGCACGGCGTGCTGATCCCGCAGCGGCGCAGCGCGAGTGTCACCGCGGTGGCCTGGCGCACCAGTGCTGGTGCCGCGGCTCGGCTTCCGGTCGCCCGCGCGACTAATCTGACTCGCACCTTGAAGGACTGGGCCGGGAAGGGTATTCAGGTCATCGGCTTGGACGCGGGTGGCGATACCTCCCTTGACACCTTGGACGGCCGCGATCCGATCGTGCTCGTGGTCGGTTCGGAGGGCAAGGGCTTGTCCCGCCTGGTGCGGGAGACCTGCGATGCGATCCTGTCCATTCCGATGGCGGGTCCGGTGGAATCACTCAACGCCTCGGTAGCCGCGGGCGTAGTGCTCTCGGAGATTGCCAGGCAGCGCCGGACGTGAGCGCCGTGCGGTAACCGGGCGATCTCGATCGCACCCTCGTTGCCGCTATGCCCGCCTAACGGGTTCGCCGCGCCGGAGCTTATCCGGCGCTTACCGGGCGACTGGCGAAATCCACGCAAAGACGGGAGTACCCAGTAGAATTCGGCTGGTGGTGATACCGAATCAGCCTATCGGTCAACCGGTCGAGCATCCGAATGCGACGGCGGTGCTGCTCCTCGGCGCGATCAGCATCCTCTGCTTCGGAATAACGGGGCCGGTGGCATGGGCGATGGGCAGGCGGGCGCTGGACCAGATCGAGAAATCCGGTGGTGCCTACGGTGGCCGTACCCAGGTGCTGGTCGGCTATGTCCTCGGCGTCATCGGCACCATTCTGATGATCTGTCTGGCCACGCTGTATCTACTCCTCCTGCTCCGAGGTGATGCCTGATCCCCTTGGTGGTTCTCGCTTTCCGGCGGCATCCCAGGCGGGCCATTCCGTGCTGACGCTACCGGACCAGTGCGGTTGTCTACGATCGCGAAACGCGGTCATGGCCTCACCGCAGTCGATGCTCTCGGCGACATCCTGATTGAGTTCGGTCTCCAGCCTGCCGACCACCTCCTGGCTCATCTCCAGCCCCGCCCACAGCAGCCGCTTGGACAATGCCACCGGCAGCGGGGCCGGACCAGTGGCGATATCCTGCGCGACGGCGAGCGCTATCGGCAGTACTTCGTCCGCGGGCAGGCAGCTATTGGCCAAGCCGAGCGCCTGTGCCTCCTCGCCATCGAAGGCCCGTCCGGTCAGCATGATGTCGGCCGCATTGGCCATGCCGATCAGCCGGGGGAGTAGCCAGTGGGCACAGCCGTCGGCCAGGACGCCACGGCGAACTTGGTTGAGCGCGTAGATCGCATCGCGCGCCATGTACCGCAGATCGCATTGCAGGGCAAGTGTCAGACCGATGCCTACCGCGTGTCCGTTCACCGCTGCGATCATCGGTTTGCGGACTCGCCATGGTGGCGGGTCGATGGTCGCGCTGACCGCACCGACCTGAGCGGACAGGTCCGCGCCCGCGCAGAACGCGGGCGGGGTACCGGTGAGAACCACGGCGCGGATGGTGTCTTCGGTATCGCAGCGCTGTAGTGCGGCGCTCAGTTCGGCGGCCAGCGCCGGGGTGAAGGCGTTCTGTCGCGCGGGTCGGTTGAGTGTGAGCACGGCGACCCCTGCGGAGACATCGATGTGCAGTTCCGGGCACATATCACAGGATGGTAGCCGACCGGGAGGGCCACCGGTTCGGTGCGGAGAATCTCGGCTATCCGCGTAAGACCTTGCGTCCGATCGCGTATTTGTGCACTTCAGTTGGCCCGTCGTAGAGCCGGAAGGCACGCATGTCACGGAAGATCATCTCGACCACCGTCTCGTCGCTGATGCCGATACCGCCGAGCACCTGCACGCACCGGTCGGCGACCTTGAACAGCTCTTCGGAGACGAACGATTTGGCCATCGAACTCTCATGCCGTGCCTGCTGGCCGTTATCCATCAGCCAGCATGCGTGCCAGATGGTGAGTCTGCACTGGTGCAGTGCTATCGCATTGTCCGCCAACATGAACGAAACGCCCTGGTGCTCACCGATCGGCTTGCCGAACGAGGTGCGGGTGCGCGCGTGTTCGATCGCGATGTGCTGTGCTCGCTCTGCCGCGCCGAGCCAGCGCATGCAATGGGTCAGGCGGGCGGGAGCCAGCCGGAGCTGAGCGTAGCGCAGCGCTTGACCTGCTTCACCGAGCAGTGCCGTCTTGGGTAGGAGCAGATTGTCGAAGCGGACCACCCCGTGTCCGGCGACGTAGTTGCGGTCCATAGTGTTCATCGTGCGTTCGATGACGATGCCGGGTTGGTCGCCATCGGTCAGAAACAACGTTGGGCCTTCGGGCAGATACGGATTGGCCGCGAGCCTGGCCATGATGATCCAGGTCTTCGCGCCGTTGGCACCGGTGATCAGCCATTTACGGCCGTTGATGCGGAAATTCGTGCCATCGAAGGTGGCTTCGGTGGCCAGCTGGGCCGGATCGGAACCGGCGCCGTCGGGCTCGGTCATGGCGAAGACCGAACGCTGCTGCCCGGCGATCACCGGGGCCAGATAACGCTGAACCTGTTCCTGATCGGCCACTTTGGACAGCAGGAACATATTCCCCTCATCGGGTGCCGCGCAGTTCATCGCGATCGGGCCGAGTGTGGACCAGCCCGCGGCCTCGTAGATCACCGCCTGCTCCAGGTGGGTCAGTCCGCGTCCGCCGAGCGATTCGGGCGCCTGCACGGTGAGTAGCTTCTCCGCGCGGGCGAGCTCGACCAGCTCTTGGCGCAGTTCATCGGTCGGGCCGTGCGTGGTAAGGCGCGGATCCCGTTCGTACGGGACGATTGTGTCGATGACGAATCGGCGGACTCGGTCGCGTTCGGCGGCGAGTTCGGCGGGAATCGCGAAGTCGATCATCGTGGTCACCATTTCTTCCTCGAGGCGATGCGTCGAGCATACGAAACTCACCGGAAAAAACTGAAGTCGGGTGCCATCAGAATGCGAACGCCACCCGAGCGCTGCTGCGGCTCATGGGTGGCGTTCGGTGGTAATGCGGTGTAGCAGTGCGGGTATTCGAGGCCACGCGGGCCGGGAGCACCCGCTCAGCGGACCTGTGCGGCCTTGCGGCGGCGGGCGCCGAGCACCCGGCAGATCAGGTAGATCAGGAACGAGATCGTGGTGACGAATGTCGAGACCGGCACACCGGGCGCCAGCGATAAGATGATGCCACCGACTGCGGCGATCTCGGCGAACAGCACGGCGAGCATGGTCGCCGTGGCGGGATTCGCGGTGAGCTGCGCCGCCGCTGCGGCCGGAGTGATCAGCAGGGCCAGCACCAATAGCGCCCCGACGATCTGCACCCCGAACGCGGCTGTGATGCCGAGCAGTACGGCGAACACTATCGACAGCATGCGCACCGGCACTCCGCGCGCTACGGCCACTTCGGGATCGGAGCTGGCGAACAGCAGCGGCCGGTAGACGAACGCGAGCACCGCCAGCACGCCTGCCGTACAGACGGCGAGCAGGCCGAGCCCGTTGTCACCGACGCTGACCACCTGTCCGGTCAACAGCGAGAACTTCGATCCGGCCCGATCGGGACCCAGCCACAGAAACAGCACAGAGAGCCCGAGCCCGAAGGAGAGCACCACCGCGATCACCGAGTCGCGTTCCCGCGCGCGGGTTCCCAACACCCCGAAGAGCACGGCCGCGACCACAGAGCCCGCGATGGCGCCGAGGCCGACTCCGATGCCTGCCAATAGTGCGGCGGCGGCTCCGGTCAGCGAAAGTTCGCTGGTGCCGTGCACGGCGAACGACATCTGCCTGCTGATGATCAGCGGGCCGATCACTCCGGACAGTAGTCCGAGCAATGCCGCGGCCAGCAGGGCTTGCTGGACGAAGTCGTAGGACAGCAGATTCGCGGTGGTCGAGACATCCAGCATCTTCGTGACGACATCGGAGAGTTTGTCGATCATGAGCGCACTCCGCTCGAATCCGAGGGCACGCTCGATGGGCAGGCGCTGTGGTTATGCCCGCCGTCGGTGCTCGGGTCCGCGGTGTTTCGAGGGGTATCGTGCGGTGCGGCGGCACCGGATGTCGAGTGGGCCGAGTCACTGCCGCTGTGCGTGGTGTCGCCGAGTGTCGAGTTCCCGGAGAGCAGGTCGCTCGCCGCCGCGGCACGGGCGGGCAGTGTTCCCTCCGGTGAGGAGACACCCTTGGCGAATCCGTCGCCCGCCGCGCCGTGGCAGTGCCCGCCCGCTGTGCCGAGCGCGTCCAGGGTGTCGCCGGTGCCGACAACCACCAGCCGCCCGCGTACCCGTACCACGTCCACCTCGGTCCGGTACAGCTCTGAGAGCACCGCGGAGGTCATCACCTCGTCCGGCGTCCCGATCCGGAACCGTCCGTCGACCAGGTACAGCACTCGATCCACCAGCGGCAGAATCGGATTGATCTCGTGCGTTACGAAAAGTACCGCGGTGGCATGGGTGCGCCGCCTGCGGTCGATCAGCTCGGCAACCAGGCGCTGATTAGCCAGGTCCAAGCTGAGCAGCGGTTCATCGCACAGCAGCACTTTCGGATCGCCTGCCAATGCCTGAGCCACCCGGAGCCGCTGCTGTTCGCCGCCGGACATGGATTCCAGTGGCGCGTGCGCGAAATGCTCCGCGCCGACATCCGCGATGGCCGCGGCCACCTTGCGTTTGCGTTCCGCGCGTGAGCGCAGTCCGAGCCCCCAACGATGTCCGTCGACACCGAGCCCGACCAGATCGATACCGCGTAACTGCACCCCGGCATCGATGGTCTTCTGTTGTGGCACATAGCCGATATCCGGATTGCCGGTGCGTGCGGGAGAACCCGCGATCCGCGCGGTGCCCGAACTCAACGGGAGCTGACCGAGCAGTACCTTCAGCAATGAGGTCTTACCCGACCCGTTCGGCCCGAGGACGGCGATGAATTCGCCTCTGGTGACGGTGAGGTTCAGTTCTTGCCAGAGGGTGCGGTCACCGAAGGACAGTCGAGCGGCTTCCAGTCGTACGGCAGCCGAGTCGTTATCGCGATCTGATTGCCGCTGCTGCGCCATTGGCTCGGTCTTTCTACTCATGTGCTCAGCTCACTGCGGCGGCGAAGGCCTGCGCGTTCGCTGTTTGCCACTGAAGGTAATCCATACCTTCGGGTATGGTTTCGGTCACTTCGACGATGGCGATGCCCGCGTCGCTGGCGATATCGCGCAGCTCCTCGGTGATCTTGTCACTGGTCTGCGCGTTGAAGACCAGTACGCGAACTCGTTTGTCGGTGAGCAGGTCTCTGGTGGCGGCGAAGGCCGCGGGCGCGGGGTCGGTCTCCTGCTCGATGGCTTCTTGGAACTCGTGCGGGGTCAGATCCTCGGCTCCGGCGGCGCGTAGCAGGTAATACGCGAGCGGTTCGGTCTGCAGCACCGGCGTTCCCGGCTGTTCGGCGGCGAGCTTGCCGGTGATCGCGGCGATATCGGTGAGCTGGTTTCGGAATGCCTGCGCGCGTTCGGTGTAGGCGGCGGCATGATCCGGGTCCAGTTCGCCGAGTTGGGTCGCGATTCGTTCGGCGACCACATCGACAGTGTTCATGTCGTACCAGACGTGCTCGTTATCGTCGCTCTTATCGGCCCGAACGGCGAATGCGTTCACGACGCGCGTGCTCGTGTCTGCCACTGCCTTCTCTGCGAACTCGTCATAGCCCCCGCCGTTGTAGACCACCAGGTCGGCGTCGCGCAGTGCGGCCGATTCCACGGCCGAGGTCTCATGTGAGTGCGGGTCGGCGTACCGATCGGTGATCAGCGCCCGGACGGTGGCATCGGGACCTGCGATGACGGTTGCGATATCGCCCCAGACATTGGTGGAGGCGACGACGATCGGCTTGCCGTCGTCGGGGGTCGAGCCGCCGCAGGCGGCGAGGGTTGTGGCGGAGGCGACCCACATGGCGATGCCTGCGCATCTTCGGGCGAATCGGGTTCTCATGTGGGGTACTCCTGGTGAAACTCTAGATAATGGAAATCGTTACCGTTTAACTTTAACAGGGGGCGTCAACCGGTATGACTTTGCGCCGGCGCCGGTTAGCGAATATGAAGGGCCCGCGAACGTTTCTCGTTCGCGGGCCCCGGGGTGGTGCCGTCAGACCAGTGCGGCTCCCACCGGCTGTCCGAGCAGCTGCGCGCAACGTAAGAGACCGAGGTGGCTGTAGGCCTGCGGATGGTTGCCGAGCGACCGTTCGGCAACCGGATCGTACTCTTCACTGAGCAGCCCGGTCGGGCCTGCGACATCGACCAGCTGGGCGAACAGCGCCTCGGCGTCCGAGCGCTTTCCGATCAACAGATACGCCTCGACCAGCCAGGCCGCGCACAGGTGGAATCCACCTTCGCCACCGGGCAGGCCGTCATCGTGGCGGTAGCGGTACACGGTGGAGCCGCTGCGCAACTCGGCCTCGGTCGCCACAACGGTCGCGGTGAAGCGCGGATCGGATGGATCGATCAGTCCGCTCAGCCCGATGTGCAGGGTCGCCGCGTCCAGGTCGGTGCCGTCGTAGGCCGCGGTGTAGGACTGCACCTCATCGTTCCAGCCCTTGGCCTTCACCTCGTCGGCGATGGTGTCGCGCAGTATCGCCCACGCCGGATCGACCTCCCGATCGAATTTCTGCGCCAAGGTCAACGCCCGGTCGACAGTGAGCCAGCCCATCACCTTCGAGTACACGTGATGGCGGGGGTTGCCGCGGATCTCCCAGATACCGTGATCGGGCTCTTGCCAGCGGCGCTGTACCGCCGAGACCATGGCGCGCACCAGCTCCCAGTCCGCGTCCGGCAGCACCTCCGCTGAGCCGGTGATCCCGCGCAGTTCCCTGGCATGGGCCAGAGCCGAGATGAGATCAACGATCGGACCGAAGACATCCAGCTGCACCTGCATATTCGCCGCATTGCCCACGCGCACCGGGCGGGAACCCGCGTAGCCGGGCAGCTGGTCGATCGATGCCTCCGGTGGCAGCGTCTCGCCGTACAGCGTATACAGCGGATGCAGGCGCTCTGGCCCTGGCAGTGTTTCCAGTACCCGGTGCACCCAGCCGAGGAAACCCTCGGCTTCGTCGAGCGAGCCGAGCGAGACCAGCGCCTGCGCGGTCAGCGCCGCATCACGCAGCCAGCAGTAGCGGTAGTCCCAGTTACGCACGCCGCCGATGTCCTCGGGTAGCGAGGTGGTGGCGGCGGCGAGGATCGAGCCGGAAGGCGCGTGTACCAGACCGCGCAGGGTCAGGGCGGAGCGCTTCATCAGATCCGGCTTCAGCGGCGGCAGCGCGAGCTGCGCGGCCCACTCCGACCAATAGCGCTCCGCCTCCTGCCTGCGCTGCGGCTCTTCGGTGGTGACGGGATCGAGATCGGTGGTGCCACAGCGTAATTCGAGCAAAATGGGTCCCCGGGAAGGGTCGACCACCGCTCGGGCGGACTCATGGATCCCGTCGAAGGCGATCTCCCACCGCACGCCGGGGGAGCGCAGGACGATCGGATCATTGGTGCCGTGCACCCGCAGCCCGTCACCCAGGGCTTCGATATTCACCGGAACCTGCCCGAACTCCGGACGCGGGGCGAAGGTGACCACTGCTTTCGCGTGGCCGGTGATCACCCGGGTCAGGTCGGTGCGGTTCGGGGCGACATCGTGGGGCAGGTAGTCGACAACCTGCAAACTGGCCCAACGGGTTTCGACGGTCATGGTGCCGTCGACATAACGTTGGGATAGTGGCAGGCCAGGGCGCTCCGGCTCGATGGTGAAGTGGCCGGCCTGCGTGCCGCCGAGTAGATGCGCGAACATCGCCGCGGAATCCGGCTCAGGATGGCACAGCCAGGTCACGGTCGCGTCCGGGGTCAGCAGTGCCACCGAGCGCGGGCTGGCCAGCATGGTCAGCCGTTCGATGCGTGGCGCGCTCGCGCCGGCAAGCCAGGTGCGGCGCTCTTCGAGCAGATATGCCAGTGCGCAGGACACGGCCTCGGTATTGTCCACCTGGAATTTGGCCAGGCTCTCACCATCGCCGACCTTGATGCCGACATCGGGTCCTGACAGCGCCCGGAAGGCCTTCTCGTCGGTGACGTCGTCGCCGAAGAACACCGCGGCCGATGCGCCCGTCTGGTGTCGAATGGTATCCAGTGCTACACCCTTGTCGGTTTGTACCACCGCCAGTTCGATGACAGCCTTGCCTTCGGTGACCTGTACGCCGAACCAGGATGCCGCGCCGAGCCGGACCTGGGTCAGTGCGCGGTGCCCGATCTCCGGGCTGGCATTGCGCACGTGCAACGCGACACTGGCCGGTTTGGTCTCGACCGAGACACCGGGATTGTCCGAGGCGATGTGATTCAGCGTCGACTGGATCTCGCGGAGCAACTGTTTGGCGTCATTGTCGATGGCATGGACGAAGCCGACGTCGAATTCCGAGCCATGGCTACCGATCAGTTGTACTTCGACCGGAAGCCGGGACAATGCCGCGAGATCCCGCAGTGCGCGCCCCGAGATCACGGCGGCGGTGGTTCCGGTCAGGCCGGCGAGCGCCCGTAAGGCACTCACCGATTCTCGATGGGGAAAGGCCTTGGCCGGGTCGGACACGATGGGCGCGAGTGTCCCGTCGTAGTCCGATGCGACCAGCAGCCGGGGTACGCGCGCGACCGTCGACAGTGCACGACGAAGTTCCAGTGGCAGATCCTGTGCGCTCACGCATCCAACCTAGTGATCGGAGGAGTTTTTTCCGGGGCGTGAAAAACAATACTGCGTCGAATTTGCCACACCGAAGCGTGCCGGTCCCGGTACGCGCTATAACGCGCGCACGGAACCGGCACCAGAAGGATCTGCCCAGCTAATGACAAGGGGATCGGAGCGGGTGAGCTTCGTCGCAAAACAGCCGATCCGCGCCGGATGGGCGTCGAATTCGCCGCGAATGTGTTGCCGATTCCGCCCGGATGAACCCGGCTTACTGGTTACGGTCGCCGAGTAGCAGGTCGACAGTGAGTTCGAGTCGTTGGGTGACATCGGTGGCCGAGGCACGCCGGGTCAGCCAGGCCACCAGGTTCGACAGCCACACATCGCTGATGACCCGCGCGATGGCCAATTGCCGTTCGGTGGGCTCGCCGTCGTTCATCGCCCGCGCGAACACCCGGTCCATCACCTTGCCGACGCGGTCGACCTCGGCGGCGGCGGAGGCATCGGCGAACATGAACGCGCGGGTCATGGCCTCGGTGAGCAGCGGGTCGCGCTGCATCATCCTGGTGATCTGAGTCAGCAGCAGGTGCATCCGTTCCTGTGGAGTCTGCCCGGCCAGTGGCCTGCGCTTGCTCTCGATCTGCTCGAATTCGCGGGACAGTGCCGACACCAGCAGGTGCACTTTCGAGGGGAAGTACCGGTACAACGTGCCGACCGCGACATCGGCGCGCTCGGCCACCGCGCGCATCTGGACCGCGTCGTAACCGCCCTTGGAGGCGAGAGCCAAAGTCGCGTCCAGAATCCGCTTGCGCCGCTCACGCTGCGCTGCCGAGCTCAGTTCGTCTTCACTGAGTGTGGTGACCGTTGCGGTGGATAGCCCCACGCTCGGGTCGGCTGGCTGCGAACGAGACGGGCTGGCCATCGATGAAAGTCCTTTCCAGAAAAATCGTTTCGTCTGCTGCGCGCGATGTGCCGTTGCGGCGATGGTCTCTTGACTTACGCCCGGCTAGGATATTAGAACATGTTCTAGGTGTGGGAGTCACGCCGGAAAGGCGGTATGGAGTGTGACCATCGCCACCACTGAAGAGCACAAAGCCGTTCAGGAGTCGATGCGCGGGTGGGCGGAATCGGTCCGCCCAATTGCAACAATGCGGGCCGACCAGGCCGGTTTTTGGCGGGCCTACTGGCAGGCATTGGCCCAACTCGGGGTCTTCCGCGTCGCGGTGGCCGAGGAGGCAGGCGGGGCGGGCGGCTCGGTTGCCGATCTCGCCGTCCTGCTCGAGCAAGCGGCGCACGATCTGGTCGGCGGTCCCGTGCTCGCGACGGCTCTGGCCAATCTGATCACCGCGGGACACCTCGACGAGGACCTGCCCTGCGGTGTCGCGCTCGACGGCATTGTCGATTCGCCGGTGAGCTTACCCGCGAGCGCCACCGCGGACGATGTGCTTGTGCTCACGGGTACCTGGGAATGGGTGCTCGGTGCCGCGCCTGGTACCGCCGTGCTGCTGCCGGTGCAGCTGGAGCAGGGGCAGCGCTGGTGCCTGATCCCGCCGGAGACCGAGGGGCTGCAGGTCCAGCCGCTCGCACCGCTCGACCCGAGTACGCCACTGGCCCGAGTGCACTGTGCGCAGCTGCGGGTGCCCGCCGAACTGGTGTTCACCGCGCCGCATGCCGCCGAGGATCTGCTCATCGCCTTGGTCGCCGCCGAACTGGCCGGTATCGCGGGGTGGTGTCTGGAGACCGCGGTCGCCTACGCCACGGTGCGGGAGCAGTTCGGACGCAAGATCGGATCATTCCAGGCGGTCAAGCACATCTGCGCCTGGATGTTGTGCCGCACCGAACTCATTCGCGCTGTCGCGGCCGACGCCGCGGCTGCCGTGGACGAAGGCGGCGCCGAATTGCCGATCGCCAGCGCGATCGCGGCCGCCATCGCGCTGGACGCGGCGGTCGAAACCGCGAAAGACTGCATCCAGGTGCTCGGCGGTATCGGCTTCACCTGGGAGCACGATGCGCATTTCTACCTGCGCAGAGCGCTGGCACTGCGGCAGCTGCTCGGTGGTTCGGCGCGCTGGCGGGCCAGGGTCACCGAGTTGACCCGCCAGGGCCTGCGGCGCACTACCGGCGCCGATCGAGTCTTCGCCGCCGACGGGGTGGCCGCGGTGGACGGTGACAGTACGCACGGCCTTGCGGCCGAGCTCGCCGGGATCGCCGCGCTACCTGCGGGACAGCAGCGTGCCGCGCTAGTCGAGGCAGGGCTGGTCATGCCGCATTGGCCCCGGCCCTATGGCCGCGCCGCGGACCCGATGACCGGTCTGGTGATCGCCGAGGAGTTACGCCGCGCCGGGCTCACGGTGCCGGATCTGACCATCGGTGGTTGGGCGATCCCCACGCTGCTGCACCATGGCACCAAGGAACAGATCGACCGTTTCGCTTGGCCGACGCTGCACGGTGAGGTGCTCTGGTGCCAGCTGTTCAGCGAACCGGAGGCGGGCTCGGATCTGGCCGCCTTGCGCACTACCGCGAAGAAGGTGGACGGCGGCTGGGTGCTGCGCGGGCAGAAAGTGTGGACTTCTCTGGGCGATCAGGCGAATTGGGCGATATGCCTGGCTCGTACCGATCCCAGCCTGCCTAAACATCGCGGTATCACCTACTTCCTCGTCGATATGCGCAGTGCCGGACTCGAGGTCCGCCCGCTGGTGCAGATCACCGGTGAGGCGCGTTTCAGCGAAGTTTTCCTCGACGATGTGTTCGTCCCGGACGACTGTGTGGTCGGCGAGGTGAACAACGGCTGGCGGATCGCCCGTTCCACCCTGTCCGCCGAGCGGATAGCGATGAGTGGCAGTGGTATCGGACCGACGCTGGAGGAACTGATCGCGAAAACGCCCGCGACCGGCCCCGGTGCGGAACTGCGCAACGACCGGCTCGGCGGTTTCGTCGCCGAAGCGATCGCCGGGCTTTTGCTCGAACAACGGGCCACGCTGAAAATGCTGGCCGGCGGTGATCCCGGTGCGCAGAGCAGTGTGCGCAAGCTGATCGGGGTGCGGCATCGGCAAGCGGTCGCGGAATTCGCCGTGGAGACCGCGGGAGCAGCAGGCGCGACTGATACCGAGGTGGCGAAGGAGTTCTTGCTCACCCGCTGCCTCTCGATCGCTGGTGGAACCGAACAGATTCTGCTCACCGTCGCCGGTGAGCGGATTCTGGGGCTACCTCGCGACACGGACAACTAGCCACCGAGACGACGCGGAGAAGAGCGTGGATTTCACCAGGGACGAGGGCCAGGACGCGGTGGCCGAAGTCGTCGTGAGCTTGCTGGAGCGCGAGCCCGCACGCGATATGCGGCTGTGGCCGCTGCTGGCCGACTCCGGCCTGCTTGCCCTGCCGGTACCTCAGCAACACGGCGGCGACGGTATGGGGTTGCCCGAGGTATCGGTATTGCTCACCGAGCTGGCGATGGACGCGGTCGCGGTGCCTGCCCTGCCCACGCTCGGCTTCGGTGTGCTGCCTTTGGTCGCCTCAGCACCGGAGAGCGTCCTGGCCAGGGTGCTGCCAGAGGTCGCGGCTGGCGCGGTGCTCACGGCCGCATTGAGCGAGCCCGCGGCGCCGTTCACCGATAAACCGGAGACCACCGCGGTCACCAGCGGCACAACGGTACGGGTGCACGGAAGCAAGGTGGCGGTGCCCTATGCCGAGCAGGCACGCTGGCTGCTCGTACCGACCAATTCCGGTATCGCTCTGGTCGATTCGGATGCCGATGGGGTCACCGTGACACCAACGCCGGTCTCCGGCGGCATTCCCGAATGCACCGTGACACTGGACCAGGTGGAGATTCCCGCCGAACAGCTCTGGTCCTCGGGACTCGCTGATCTGCACCGGATCGCGCTCGCCTCGATCGGTTCCGTGGCCGACGGACTGCTCACCGGTGCGATCGTCCTGACCGCCGAGCACCTGCGCACCCGCAATCAGTTCGGCAGGCCATTGGCACAGTTCCAGGCGGTAGCCCAGCAGATCGCTGATCTGTATGTCGTTTCGCGCACCCTGCATGTCGTCACTGCCTCGGCGAACTGGGCTCTCGCTCAGGAGGATTCGAGTCAGAAACACCGCGAGCGCATCGATGACGATCTGGATGTCCTCGCCTACACCATTGCCGCCGAACTGCCCGCCGCCATGCAGAAATGTCACCACCTGCACGGCGGTCTCGGTGTCGATATCACCCACCCGATGCATCGCTACTACGCGCAGGCCAAGGATATTGCCCGCTGGCTCGGCGGGGCATCGTTCCGACTCGATCGATTGGGAGCACGATGTTCATCGATCTGACCACTGAACAGTGCCGACTGCGCGACGAACTGCGCAAATACTTCGCCGATCTCGTGACTCCGCAGGAGGAGGCCGAGATGGCGGAGAACCGGCACGGCGAGGCGTACCGCGCGGTAGTGCGGCGGATGGGACGTGACGGCTGGCTCGGTCTCGGCTGGCCGAAGGAATACGGCGGGCAGGGCTTGGGGCCGGTCGAGCAGCAGATCTTCTTCAATGAAGCAGTACGCGCCGATGTCCCGCTTCCGCTGGTCACCCTGCTGACTGTCGGCCCGACGCTGCAGCAGTTCGGCACCGAGGAACAGAAGCAGCGGTTCCTGCCAGGAATCCTTTCCGGTGATATCCACTTCGCGATCGGTTATTCCGAACCAGAGGCGGGCACCGATCTGGCGGCGTTGCGCACTTCGGCGGTCCGCGATGAGTCCGGGGACTGGATCGTCAACGGGCAGAAGATTTTCACTACGGGCGCGCATGAAGCCGACTATGTCTGGCTGGCCTGCCGCACCGGATCGACCGAGTCACGCCACCGGGGGATCACGATCCTGATCGTCGACACCACCGCGGCCGGGTACTCGTGGACGCCGATCATCACCTGCGACGGCGCGCACCACACCAACGCGACCTATTTCGACAATGTGCGGGTGCCCGCGTCCATGCTGGTCGGCACGGAGAACAAGGGGTGGAAGCTGATCACGACGCAGCTCAACCACGAGCGGGTGAGCCTTGGTCCGTCCGGCAAGATCGAACAGCTCTACGACCGGGCGCGGGACTGGGCGCAGGCACACGGTGTGCTCGGGCATCCCGATGTGCGCCGGACACTCGGTCGTATCCACGCCATGGTCCGGCTGAACGAACTGTTGAATTGGCAGGTGGCCGCGGGTGCGGCGGGACCGGGGGCGCGTAGCTCCGTATGGTCGCGTTCCGCGCAGGCCGCCGCCGCGGACGACCAGTCCCAGGTGATCGCCGACGCCTCGGCCACCAAGGTTTTCTCCACCGAAGCGCTGCAAGAGGCAGGCAGGCTCGCCGAGGAGATCGTCGGCCGTTACGGCGACCCAGCCGACCCGGCCACCGGTGAACTGCTGACCTGGTTGGACCGCAGGACCAAGCAGAACCTCGTGGTCACTTTCGGTGGCGGCGTCAACGAGGTGATGCGCGAGCTGGTCGCCTCCTCCGGCCTCCGGCTGCCCCGAGTACCCCGATAGCGAACGAAGGAGTCCGGCATGCCGGAAACCGCTACTCCGGAAGCGATCATCGCCGCGGCTGAGGCAATACAGGCGGCAGGTGAGTCCACGCCCCGTTTCGGACGTGATCCGGTGAACCAGCCGATGATCAACAATTGGCTCGAAGCGCTCGGCAACACCAACCCCATCTACGTGGATGCGGAGGCGGCCCGCGCCGCCGGACATCCCGGCGTGGTCGCACCGCCTGCTATGGCCCAGGTATGGACCATGTTCGGGCTCAGGGGCTCCCGCCCCGACGACGATCCGATGGGGGCGGCCATCCAGATGCTCGACGCCGCGGGGTACACCTCCGTAGTCGGCACCGATTGCCAGCAGACCTATCACCGTTATCTCCAGATCGGCGAAGAGGTTTCGGCCACGAGCAGATTGTCGGATCTGCGCGGACCGAAACAGACCGCGCTCGGCGAGGGCTGGTTCGTCACCTTTCAGACCACCTGGCGGGCCGGTGACGAAGTAGTCGCCGAAATGCTGTTCCGGCTGCTGAAGTTCGCCCCTGGTACTGCGAAGCCGAAACCTGATCCAGGGCAGCGGGTCACCCCGCTGATCTCGAGGGACACCGAGTTCTTCTGGGCCGGAACCGAAGTCGGTGAGCTACGCATCCAGCGGCTGCCGGACGGATCATTGCGGCACCCGCCCATCCCGGCCATCTGGCAGGACAAATCGAAGCCGACCGATTACGTCGTCGCGACCGGGCGCGGCACCGTGTTCAGTTACGTCGTACACCACGCGCCGAAGGTGCCTGGGCGGCAGCTGCCGTTCGTGGTCGCGCTGGTCGAATTGGAGGAGGGCGTGCGCATGCTCGGAGAGCTGCGGGGGATAGATCCCGCCGAAGTGCGGGTGGGCCTGCCGGTCGAAGTCGGTTTCGAGCGGCTCGACGATGCGGCGATCCTGCCGTACTGGCAGGTGACCACATGACCGCCACCATCGAGCCTGCGGCCGTCCGGGTCGGCACCGTGCTACCGGAGCTGGTGATCACCGCCGATCCCACATTCGTGGTCAGCAGTGCCCTTGCCACAAGAGATTTCCAGGATGTGCACCACGACAGGGACAAAGCTGTCGCACAAGGCTCCAAAGACATCTTCGTCAACATCCTCACCGACACCGGTTTGGTGGAGCGGTTCGTCACCGACTGGGCAGGCCCACGCGCGATCATGAAGTCCATCGCGCTGCGGCTTGGCGTGCCGTTGTACGCCGGAGACACGCTGACGCTCACCGGCACGGTGACCGCGCTGGAAGGCGAGGACATCCACCTCGATGTGATCGGCACAGACAGCCTCGGTGACCACATCAAGGCCACAGTCGTCCTCGCCTTGCCGAGGACCGAGCACAGAGCGGAGGGACGATGACCGAGCAGAGCATTTCCCGGCGCGCGGCCATCGCGGGTATCGGCGCCACCGATTTCTCCAAGGACTCCGGCCGCAGTGAACTGCGACTGGCCGCCGAGGCGGTGACCGCCGCGCTGGCCGATGCGGGCCTGACCCCAGCCGATGTGGACGGCCTCACCACATTCACCATGGACACCAACACCCAGGCCGCCGTGGCCAGGGCGGTCGGCATCCCACAGCTGACCTTCTTCAGCCATATCGGCTACGGCGGTGGCGCCGCCTGCGCCACCGTGCAACAGGCCGCTATGGCGGTAGCCACCGGCATCGCCGAGGTGGTCGTGGCCTACCGGGCATTCAACGAACGTTCGGTATCCCGGTTCGGCCAGTTCTCCACGGCCCTGGCCGCCGCGCCCACCTCCTCTGGTATCGACGCCGGTTGGTCCTACCCGCAAGGGCTCGGCACCCCCGCCGCGCAGGTGGCGATGGTCGCCAGACGCTATATGCACGTCTACGGGGCCACCAGCGCGGACTTCGGACGGGTCGCGGTCGCCGACCGCAGACACGCCGCGGTCAACCCGGCAGCGTTCTTCTACGGCAAACCGATCACCCTGGAAGAGCACCAGAATTCCCGCTGGATCGCCGAGCCGCTGCATCTGCTGGATTGCTGCCAGGAGTCCGATGGCGGTGTCGCGATCGTGGTCACCAGTGCGGAGCGCGCCCGCGATCTGCCGCAGCGTCCCGCCGTGATCGCCGCGGCCGCACAGGGTTCCGGCGCCGATCAGTACGTGATGACCAGCTACTACCGCGACGCCATGACCGGTCTACCGGAGATGGGCCTGGTCGGTGATCAGCTCTGGGCGCAAAGCGGGCTGCGGCCGGAGGATATGCAGGCAGCCATCCTCTACGACCATTTCACGCCCTTCGTCCTCATGCAGCTGGAGGAGCTCGGCTTCTGTGGTCGCGGCGAGGCGAAGGATTTCATTGCCGATGGCGCCATCGAGGTCGGCGGTCGGCTACCGCTGAACACTCATGGCGGACAGCTCGGGGAGGCCTATATCCACGGGATGAACGGTATCGCCGAAGCTGTTCGGCAGATTCGCGGTACCTCGGTCAACCCGGTGGAGGACCTGGAGAACATCCTGGTCACCGCAGGTACCGGGGTGCCGACCTCCGGGCTCGTGCTCTCCGCTTCCTGATAGTGAAACGGTAGCCCCGGTTCGCGTTATAGGCGGTTTATGGTGGCTTCTCGGGTCGGAACGTGGAACGAAGCCCCTGTTGTCACTCCAGCATTCGGATCCAGCTTGTCGACGTGGCGGAAATGGAAGCGCATGTCATCGGCCGTCGCTTCCAGGACGCCGTAACCGTGCGCGACCATGTCGATATACCGAAGGTGCGGATTTCGCGAGAGCCGCTGTTGTTCCTCGGCACGCGCGCCTGCCTTAGCGTCGCTACTGCCGAGATTCGTATAGCCACCGTCGCCGGTGTTCGTTGATGTCACCGAAGGCACGACGAACTCGACCCCCGCCCGTCTGGTGCCGCCTGGATTCACCTGGGCGCCGCTCGCGGTTCCCTTGGCGAAGCCGGTATCCCATAGTTCTCCGGCGAACCCATCGTGATCGTCACCGGTGACCACGACGAAGTTGTCGACCTTCTCCGCGACCGTGGACAACAGCTCTGCGCGCTCGGCGCCGTACCCGTCCCAGGTATCCATCCAGGCCCGAGCGCCGTCATCGGCGACAACCATGCCCATCATCATGTTGGCGTTGGCCATCACCTTCCACCGAGCGTCGGTTCTCGTCAATCCGCTCAGCAACCAATCCTTCTGAGCGGCACCGAGAACCGACCTACCTGGAGTGTCGGCATCGTCGCACACGACATGCCCCGTGAAGTTGTCGCCGCATCCTTGGACATCGCGATACTGCCTGGCGTCCTGCGCGAACAGTTCGACAGTGCGACCGATGCGCAACGATCGATAAGTACGCCACCGATCGTCGGCGAAGCGGGGAACGGGCATGTGCTCGAACCACGACTGCCATGCCCACTGCTTCTTCTGCTGGAAATCGAACGCCGTGTCCACATCGGAGACGACTGGGAACGTCCAGCCGTTCTTCCAGTAATTGTTACGGAACTCGTGGTCATCCCAGATCGGCAGGAAGGCGTGGCCTGCGTGCATGGATCGCAGATCGGCGTCACTCCGATAGTGCCGATACTTCTCCCGCATCTGCTCGAGCACCTGGGGATAGACATTGGCATCGACGCCACGGACACCTGGTTTGGTGAACTCATAGACGTAGTCGCCCAGACATACGACCAGGTCGAGGTCCTCATCGGCCAGGTGGCGATGAGCGGCGTAGTAGCCTTCTTCGAAACCTTGGCAGGTGAACCAGCCGATGCGGACCGTTTCGTTCGAGTCCGCGGGCCGCAAGGTCTTGAACCTGCCGATCGGGGACTCACCGCCACGGCCGCGGAACTGATAGAAGTACATCTCGCCGGGGCGCAATCCGGAGACCTCGAAATGGACCGTGTTATCGCTGTTCCCGTGAACCACAACGGTCTCGGCGACTACAGGATCCGAGAGGTCTTCCCTGGTCGACACAATGATCGCAAGCGTGCCGTCGGGCCCGGAGCCGCCGGCACTGCCGGAAGCCGAACCGCTGGCACTGCCGGAATCGGCAGGGTATGCCAGGCCGGGAGCGTCGGTGACCCGAGTCCACAGTGTCGCGCCGTCGGTGCGAGGGACGCCAGCCATGACTCCATTGTCGAACTCGGGGTTCCGCAGGAGATCGCCTGCCGCATCCGGCGCCTGCCGCAGCAAGGGGCTCGCCACCGCGGTCGGTGTCGCCAGTGCTGCGCCTGCGAGCACACTCGCACTTACCAGAAAGGAACGCCGGCCGAGCTGGGTGTCGGAAAGCACTGGTGAGGAGTTCTTCGTCGACGTCGTCCGGCCATTTCGAAAGATCATACGCAGACGGTAGCAGGTATGAAACGATATCATTTCCGATTGAATCGAAATTGGCGGAGCAGGGGCAATGAGATGATCTCACCCACTGTCATGCGAATCGCCCGTGTTCGAATTGGGTGAGGATAAGTGCGGCTTTGTCCGAAGGCGTTGCCATGCAACGAGAAAATGCGTCCGACGTTTCTTCTCCGCTGTGACCGATGGGGCATCCGAGGCGAATTCCTGACATTCGAAGCCTTGGTAGAGCGCTCGCATGATGTCCTCCATCCGTCTGGACACCGAAGTCGGTATCGACCTCAGGCCGACGATGTTCGCTGCCCGAATGCCTGGCGCAAGCAAGTGCCGCCGCGCAGCTCACCGATGTGAGCGCCGCTCGCGCCGTGTCCGTTCCATAACACCCGAAAATCAGCGTATCGAAACATATCTCGGTTGTTCGGGATGTCAGAGAACGAATTCACCTCAGTCCTGGTGTAACCACTGTCACTTATCTGTGCAGCAGCCCCGGAGGTTCAGTGGGATGTGGAGTCGTAGACAACTTCCCCTTTGTCATCCCATCTCTTCCTCCACCGCGCATCGCCTTGATTGTTGAAAAGCGTCAGTTCAGCCAGTTATCCGTTGGCATGCCATTCCCGCCATTCCCCTACGGGATGGCCATTGATACTTCGGCCTTCTTCTCGTACATCGCCGTTGGGGTACCCTTCGCGCAAGGGGCCGTCCGGTACCCCGTCCTTGTACATTTCCCTTCCGATGACCTCGCCAGTGGGCGTGGTCTCGATCAACTCGCCGGTGAAAGGTTTTCCCTCATAGTAGTAGTCATAAGGGTCGTCGAAGTCAGCATCAGTGAGGTCATTTACATTGATATGCAGCATTGGTCACCACTCTGCTTCTTCCCATCGAACGACGACGCCAGTGCATCACCGATCATTACGGCCCCGCAACTGAATTCACGCGCTGAATACGGCATCGATCTCGTCGTCGATACGTTGCGGCAGGTGGCGGATCGTTTTCTCGTTCGGTGCCTGCCCGCCGATTCCGAAGCGCCACCAGCGGGTACCTCCGCCTGCGTAGATCATGGGGCCGATCAGCCAGCCCTGCCATCCTGGGTATCCGGAGCGTATGGTCCTGAATACTTACAACCTTATGGAGAGCCGATGACCCATCGCCATGTGGTTGATGTCCATGTCCTGCTCGTTCGGGCAGATGAGTTGCTGTTGAGCAGGCGGCGTAGCGCCGACGAGTTCGACGGACGGTGGCATCTTCCGGCGGGAAAGCTGGAAGCGGGGGAGCCTGCGACGGCCGGGGCGGCGCGGGAAGCGCGGGAGGAGGTCGGAGTCGAGATCGATCCGGCTGACCTGAGTTTCGTGCACGCCGCTCATGTGACCGGGCCTGGTCGGGAACCGCGGCTCGGGTTGTTCTTCGAGACCTCGCGGTGGGCGGGGGAGCCTGCCAATCTGGAGCCGGACAAATGCTATGAGCTGAAATGGTTTCCGCTGCACCAGTTACCGGGCGACATCATCGAATACCCGCTGAGCGCGATTCGTGCTCGGGGGCGCGGCGTGCGGTATTCCGAGCGCGGCTGGCGGTGACGGCAGTCGGAATTCGCTATCGCTCACTGGGCGTGCAGGTACACCGACAGCAAGTTCGTGAGCTGATCGATACTGGCCGCGCTGCCGGGAGCCAGGGAGGCGCGGTTCCCGGTGCAACGGTCGAAGACCGCGCCCTCCAGTACGGCCACGAAGTCGGTGGCGGCTGTTTCCGGGTCGGTGCGGTCCATGGCGCGAAACAGTTCTCGGGCCCGGTCGAGAGAGAACAGGCTGTGGGCGAGACGAGCGCGCAATTCGAGGTCGGTACGTAGTTCCACCAGGAGGGCGTGCCTGGCGATCAGGTGGTTGCCACGTTCGGCGAGTAACCGATCGACCCATACCGCGATGTGTCGAGCGATCAGCTCTGGGGCGGGTATCTCTGTGCCCGCGGCTGCGGAGGTGGGGGTGGTGAGCTCGGCAGCGGTGAAGTCGGCGCGGGAACGCTCTGTGATGTGGTCCGCGATACCTGCGAGCAGTGCGCGTCTGGTACGGAAGTAGTAGGAGGCAGAACCGGCGGGGAGGCCGAGTTCGGTATCCAGTGCGCGGTGGGTGAGTGCGCGGATTCCTTTGGTCGCGATCATGTCGATGGCCGCCTCCAGTAGCCGTGCCCGCCGGTCGTTTGTGGACATGCTCACCCTCTCTGGTGGTCGCTCGACCAACCCTCTACAAATGTAGAGGGCGAGGAGGTGGCATGGGAACCGATGTCATGCAGTGGGATTCCGGTCAAGCTATGGCAGCGGCGCGGTTACGGGAGGTGCTCGACCGGCGCGGTAAGCCGATTCGTCGCGCGCGTGGCATCTACCTGTACGGCAGACCGGGGCGGGGCAAGACCATGCTGATGAACCGGTTCTTCACCGAAGTGGCTTCGAAACGCAAGCGGCGCTATCACTTCCATCGGTTCTTCAACGAATTGCACACCGCGAAACACGAACTGGGCTCACTCGATGCCGCGGTGGACGCGCTGCTCGGCGATGCCCTGGTGGTTTGTTTCGACGAGTTCCACGTCCATGACATCGGGGATGCGATGTTGCTCGCCCGGCTGCTGGATGTGCTGTTCGCCCGCCGCGTCCTGCTGGTGCTGACGTCGAACTATCCGCCGCATGATCTGCTGCCCAATCCGCTGTTCCATGATCGTTTCGTGCCGACGATCGAGCGCATTCTCGCGGGTATGGACGTGCTGCCGGTCGATGGTCCGGTCGATTACCGCACTCTCGGCGTATGGGACAGTTCCCGTACCGGATTCACGGCTGGGCGATACCTCGTTGCCCCAGGGCCGGACACCGCTCGGGCCGCTAGTTCCACGCTGTCCGCATCCACGAGTGGTTCGAAGAGTTCGGTTGTGAAGCAGGGAGATTCGGTTGCGGAGCAACAGGCGAATGAATCGGCTGTCGAGATAGTCCTCGGCGCGCGAACCGTGCGTGCCATTGCCGCGTACGGCGCCACCCTCGTCATCGACTTCGCCGGTCTCTGTGGTGTCCCGACCTCGCCTGCGGATTACGTTGCCCTTGCCCAGCGGTTTCGGCGCTGGGAGATCCGCGATATCCCGCTGTTGCGCACGGCTGCGCCGGATCCGGTGATGCGTTTGGTGAACGTGATCGATGTTCTCTACGACGCTGATCGCGAACTCACGGTTGTCGCGCCCACCCCGCTGGATGAGCTGGTGCGGGATGTTCGGGGCATACCGGATATCGCACGGCTGGCCAGCAGGCTGGGCGCACTGTCCCGGTCGGTGCCCGCGGTGGCCGAATAGTCACAGGCGCTTCGGGGCTCCACCACGGTTGCCGTGCCATAAGGAGGCTCTAAGTATTCGATTCCGTCCCGAGCAGACCGCATGGCATGAAACTATGTGCCTGGAACGTGCAGCACTCTGATTTGGTGGTAACGCAGTGGCTTGGGGGCACGCACTGGTATCGCGCGTGATCGTATTGATCGCGCTGCTGGCTTGCGCTGTTGTCACGCTCCGGGGATACATCCCAGGAATTATCGAGTCCGGGCCGGGCCAGCGTACTCCCTCCGCGCTATCGGTCGCACTCATGCCGGTGCTGCTGACCGTATCGACGGTGATCCTGCTGGCCGGGGTGCTCGCCAGTCAGCACCGGCTGCCGTTGGCCATGCCGGAGCCGCGGCATGACGACGAGTATCGGCGGGGGCGGCTCGGGCGGGTGGGGCTGGCAGTGCTCGGGGCGCTGATGCTGCTGGCCTTGCTGCTCGCCACCGTGGTCGCGATCTACTTCATCGCCCCGGGCCGTTCGAGTGAACCCGCGCCCCCCGCATCGCCTGTCGCTACCACCGAAGCCCCACCGGAGCCGGGCAGTGCCACATCGGCTGAGCCGAGCGCGCAGTCGCCGGAGTTGCACGGCGCGGCGCTACTACTGGCCGGGATCGTGGCCGCGGGTTTGCTTTCGGTCGCCGCCACCGGTGTGGTCGTGGTCGCGATGTCGTCCCGGCGTAGTCCGATACCCGCTCCGGCGCCACCGGACCCGGCGGTACCTACCGAGGTCGACTCGTTGGCCCGCGCGGCTGAGCTGGGACTTGCCGCGATGAACGCACCCGGTCAGGACGCGCGTACCGCGATCATCGCCTGTTATCTGGCGATGGAGCACGGACTCGCCTTCGACCACTCCACCGCTCCACTGATCTCGGATACCCCGATGGAAGTGCTGGCCCGCGCGTTCGAACGGGGCGCATTGCGTGACGCGTCCGCGCGTGAGCTGGTCGCGCTGTTCGAAGAGGCCAGATTCAGTCCACACGCCATGTTGGAGTGGCAGCGTATGCGGGCCGAACAGCTACTGCGCATCGTGCTCGCCGACCTACGCGAAAGGGTGCCCGCATGAGCGGTCAGGCCCGGAGGCGGCAGCGGAGCGTAGCCATGGAGGGCTCCGCTCGTGCGGAGTGGGGATACAGCATGAGCGGTCAGGCCCGGAGGCGGCAGCGGAGCGTAGCCATGGAGGGCTCCGCTCGTGCGGAGTGGGGATACAGCATGAGCGGTCAGGCCCGGAGGCGGCAGCGGAGCGTGGCCATGGAGGGCTCCGCTCATGCGGGAAAGGTAGGGATCTGATGACCCGGGTAGGAGCCGTGCTCGCCTGCGTACTCGCCGTTGTGCTGATCGAACTGGTGGCGATAGGACAGGCGCGTGAGTTGCTGCTTGTCGCGGCGGGGATTCCGGTGGCGGTCGGGCTGGGCTGGCTGGTCTGGTCGCTGTTCGAGCAGTTCGACACATCGGACGAATCCGATATCGATGAGATGGAGAACGGTCCCGCGGAAATCCTGCGTCGCTGGCAGGCAAGGGCGCAGATGCTCGTCGACCGCGCGGACGGCACGCGCGCCGAATGGGACCGGCACTTGCGTCCATTGCTGGCCAAGGAGTTCGAACTGGCCAGCGGCCAGCGGGCGACACGGAACCGCAGAGCGGTCGAGGCGGCGGGTATCCACCAGTTCGGGCACGAATTGTGGCGCTGGGTGGATCCGGTCAATTCGGCTTTACGTGATCAGACCGGCAGGGCGCCGGGACGCGCGGCGCTGGCGGAGATACTGAGCCGCCTGCAGAGAATGTGAAATGGGTTGAGACAAATGCGGGTACATATATGACCACGCCGATGGATGCGACTATTCAGCGCAGCGAGGCGGTGTTCCGGGAGCTGTCCCGGGTTGTGGTCGGCAAGCGGGACGAATTGCAGTTGATCATGATCGCGGTGCTGTCCGGCGGCCACGTGTTGATCGAGGATCTGCCCGGTCTCGGTAAGACACTCATCGCGCGATCGTTCGCCACCGCGCTCGGGTTGCAGTTCACCCGTGCGCAGTTCACCCCTGATCTGCTGCCGGCCGACCTGCTCGGGTCGACCATCTACGATATGAACTCCGGCCGGTTCATGTTCCGGCGCGGGCCGGTGTTCACCAATGTGCTGCTGGCCGATGAGGTGAACCGCACCCCGCCGAAGACGCAGGCCGCGCTGTTGGAGGCGATGGCGGAAGGCCAGGTCAGCATTGATGGTGAAACCTTCTTGCTGCCGCAGCCGTTCATCGTGCTCGCCACCGACAACCCGATCGAGTACGAGGGTACCTATCCGTTGCCGGAAGCCCAGCTCGACCGGTTCGCCATCCAGCTGCGTTTGGGATACCTCTCCGAGCACGACGAGACCCAGATGATCCGGCGCAGATTGGAACGCGGGGCACAGCAACCCCAGGTCGATCAGGTTGTCGACGCCGATGGGGTGCTGGAGATGCGGCATTCCGTCGAATACGTGACGGTGCATCCCGATGTGGTCGGCTATGTCGTCGCACTGGCCGCGGCGACCAGGGGGCATCCGCAGGTCGAAGTCGGCGCCAGTCCCCGTGCCGAGCTCGACCTGGTCCAGATGTCAAGGGCGCGGGCACTGTTGCTCGGCCGTGACTATGTGATCCCGGAAGATGTGAAAGCGCTGGCCATTCCGGCCATGGCGCACCGGATCACGCTGCGGCCGGAGATGTGGGTACGCCGTATTCGCGGCGAGGATGTGATCGCCGAACTGTTGCGCCGCCTTCCGGTCCCGCGCGCCAGCATGACATGAAGCACCGCGATTCCAGTTCCGCGGTCGCCACCGAATTACAGTGGCGGCCCGCACCGCTGGCCTTCATGCTCGCGGGATGTGCTGCGGCGGTACTGGTATTCGCGGTGGTCCTCGGTAGCTGGCAGCTGGTGGTGTTCGCCGCCCCGCTGCTCGGCGTGCTCGCTACCGCCCCATGGCAGCAGTCTCGGACCATTATTCAGCTCGACGGTGGTGATACCCTGCGCTGTTTCGAATCCGAGGAAGCGGTATTCACCGTGGCGGCTTTCGTGGAGCGGGGGCATGCGCTGTTGCGCCTGAAACCGGAGCACCTGCCCGGGCTGGAGATGCGGGTCGAGGCGGCAGGCGATTCCGGGCAGGAGCCCGCGAGACTGCGGCTGGCGCTCTGTGCGCGGCGGTGGGGACGCTATCCGGTTTCGGTGCGGGTATCGGCGCTGAGCCCGGCGGGACTCGCGGTCGCCACCGCGGTATTGCCCGCGGGGCAACTGTTCGTTTATCCGATCACCGATCCACAGCGGATGCGGTTACCACGGATCGAGCTTCCCGAGCGGCTCGGCACGCATTTGACCCGTAGGCATGGCCCCGGTGTCGAGTACGCGGATATTCGCGCCTACGTACCCGGTGATCAGTTGCGCACGGTGAACTGGCCGGTGAGCGCACGGCGCGGGCGGCTCTATGTGACCGAGCGTCTGACCAACCGCGCCGCGGACGTCGTCGTACTGGTGGACACCTCGCAGCAGGCCCCAGGACCGGCCAGCGCCGCGCTGGAGCTGTCGGTGCGTGGCGCGGCGCAGGTGGTGCAGTCGACATTGCAGGCGGGCGACCGGACCGCTGTGGTGTGCCTGGGCCGGGAACCGCGCTGGCTGCGGCCGGATATCGGACGCCGCCAGTTCTACCGGATCGTCGATACTGTGCTCGGTGTCGGTGACGAGCACATTCCGACCACCGGCACCCTCGCCCCGCATACGGCTGTGCCGCTCGGCGCGATAGTGGTGGCGTTCTCCACCCTGCTGGACACCCAGTTCGCGCTGGCGTTGATCGACCTGCGTAAGCGCGGGCATGTGGTGGTTGTACTCGATGTGCTGCGTGGTGCGCCGTTCGACGAGGATCTCGACCCCATCCTGGCCAGTATGTGGCAGTTGGAGCGCACCGCGATGTACCGAGATATGGGCGCGGTCGGCGTCGATATCGTGGCCTGGCCGCCGGATGCCAGGTTGGATCAGATCATGCGCGCGATACCGGAACACCGCAGAACTGTGCGGGTACGCCGGTGACCCGATTTCTCGCCGTACTCTCCGGGGCGCTGCTGGCGACCTCGGTGGCGTTGTTGGAGCCGTGGTTCGGCATTCCCGCCGTGCTCCTCGTGGTGCTCGGCTGGTGGTTCCGGTTGATCGCGGTGGGTGCGGTACTGCTGGCGGCCGGAGTGCTCGCGGTAGCCGATGCGGGTGTGCTCGCCGCTGCCGCGACAGGATTGGTGGCAACGGCGTATGTGCTCAATGCCGCGACGGTGACCGCACCACGCGGGGTAGTGCCGACCACCCTTCCCTCTGTGCTCGGCGCGATCGGCTTCACGGCGGTCGCGGTCGGCGCGGCAATGGTTCCTTTGCATATGGTCTGGGCGCCGCTGGCGGCACCGATAGTGATCGTCGTGCTGTACGGCCTGGTGATCCAGGGCATTGCCGCACGTCGCCAGGCAAACGAAGCCTGACCCCTCCTGAACAGGCAAAGGTATATCGAGCGAAGGTATCGGGTAAAGGTTCCGTCTGCTAGCGTCTCGGGAAACGCAGTTCTGGTCCGAGACACAGTGCGGGGGAACGTTGTTCAAACGAATGGCTGTGGTGGCTTTGTCGGTGTTCGCGCTGGCCGTCGCAAGTACTGCGGGATCCGGCGCGGCACCGCTCGGGGTGCGGGTGCTTCCGCAGCCGGGTGGGCAGCATCCGGTCGGCGAGACCGTATTACATCTGGTGGACGATTCACGATCGGATCCATTCGAACCGGATCGGCAGCGCGAGCTGATGGTCTCGGTGTTCTATCCGGCCGCCGCGATCGATGAGTCCCCGCGGGCACATTACCTTTCCACCGCGTTGATCCCGGATCTGGAAAAGCGTTTCGGTGTCGAGCTGCCGGGCTTGTTCGGCAATTCCTATGCGGATGCGCCCGTTCGCGCGGGGGCCACCTATCCGGTTGTGCTCTATTCGCCTGGCGCGGGTGTCACGCGGCTGCTCGGCACCGGTTTGGCCGAGGAGCTGGCGAGCCGGGGCTATATCGTTGTCACCGTCGACCACACCTATGAAACTCTCGTGGAGTTCCCCGGCGGCAGATTGGTCCAGTCCGCACCCGCTCCGAATGGTTTCGATACCGCGATCCGGAAAAAGTACATCGAGGCCAGGCTGCTCGATATCCGGTTCGTGCTCGATTCGCTCACCCGGCTGGCCGACGGCGAGAATCCGGACGCCGATCAGCGTGCTCTGCCCGCCGGGCTCGACGTCGCTATCGACCTCGACCATATCGGGATGGTGGGTCATTCCTCCGGCGGGTATACCGCGGTCGAGTCGATGCACGAGGATCGGCGTATCGACGCCGCTATCGATCTCGACGGACAGCTCGGTGTCGACGAGGACTTCGGTAGGTCGGTTATCGACGGTGTCGATCGACCGGTCCTGGTGATGACCAGCGGTCAGGTCGAAGAAGTCGGTGACGCCAATCCGTCGCTGGACGCGTTCTGGCAGTCCGGTACGGGATGGAAACAGCAGCTGATCATGAGCGATTCGGCGCATTACGACTACACCGACTTCCCGCTGCTGGTGCCCGGTCTCGTACGACCTGCCGCCGCGACCTATATCGGGCCCATCGCCGCCGACCGTGGCAGCAGTTTGGTCCGCAAGTATGTGGTGGCGATGTTCGATAAATTCCTGCGCGACCGCACCGATACCGCTCTCGACCAGCCGCTGTCCGATCCGGAGATCACCCGCGGCCGCTGAGCGGTAGCGGTCCCACGTGCGAAGCCCCTGCTGAACAGGGGGCGGCCCTATGGGCCATAGGAGCATAAATTCCGCTCGGAATACCGGCGCTTGCCCAACTGATTGACCATATTGAAAGTATGGTGTGAAGTATGGCGAAATTGACTATCGAAGTACCGGACACAGACCTGGCACTTTTCCGGGCCGCTGCCGACCGAAATGGGATGAAGCTCTCCCCGTACTTCGTGCGCGTTGCCAAGATCGGCGCACTGTGGGAAGACGCCAACCGACCGCGCCGCCGCGACGAGGCCGCCGACCTCGCCCGCGCTGAGGAACAGGCCGCCCTTGCCGAGGCCGCCCGCGCCGAGGAACATCAGGGCGGGCACGCCGCGTGAACCACGGCGATATCTATACATTCGATCGAGAACGACCCAGCCGCGAAGACGACGAACGCACCCCCTACCGGGTGATCATTACCCCCGGCTACCTGCTCGGACCAGGGGAGAACTGGGTCATGGTCGCGCCCGTCGAGCGTTTCGACCCTGACCGCCTTGTCGCCGTCCCGCTCACCGATGCCGACCCTATCGAGGGTTGGATACGCACCGACCGCGTGACCACCGTCTACCGGCCCTGGCTGTCCGGACCGGTCGGCAGACTCACCGATGAGACCACCGGCGTGTTCGATGACCGGCTCAAAGCCGCCCAGGGGCTCGAATGACGAACTACCGGGTGCGGGCCTGCACCACCGTCCTGAACAGTGGTGCACTGGCCCGCACCCGGTAGTTCGGCTCAGCGCGG
The DNA here is from genome assembly GCF_047200775.1 of Nocardia spongicola. Classification (NCBI taxonomy): domain Bacteria; kingdom Bacillati; phylum Actinomycetota; class Actinomycetes; order Mycobacteriales; family Nocardiaceae; genus Nocardia; species Nocardia spongicola. The sequence goes on from NZ_JBJZOO010000010.1 coordinate 44,919, forward strand.
GGAACCAGGGCCGAATCGCAGCGTGACGTCGCCGAGTACCGGGGCGTCATCGCGTTCGACGACGGTCGCGGCGATGCTCAGCTCATCGCCTTGCCGCCAGATGCGGGTACGGATCGTTTCGCCAGGGTAGAGCACGCCGGCGAACCTGGCGCGGAATCCGGTGACCCGGCTGGCGTCGGCGTCGAGCACGGTATCGGTCGCGGCTTTGCAGACGATGCCGTAGGTGCACAGCCCGTGCAGGATCGGGGCGGGAAAACCCGCCGCACGGGCGAATTCCGGATCGGAGTGCAGTGGATTGCGGTCACCGCACATCCGATAGAGCAGTGCCTGCTGCGGCAGGGTCGGTGTGGTGATGTCGAAATCCGGCTTTCGATCCGGCAGCTGGGATTTGGTGCTCGGTCCGCGTTCGCCGCCGAAGCCGCCCTCGCCCTTGGCGAAGATCGATGATCGTGTCGTCCACAGCGGTGCGCCATCGGAACCGGTGACGGTGTGCTCCTGCACCACGACCGCCGCCGAGCCCTTATCCCAGATCTCCGCGATCCGGCCGGTGCTTGTGGCCTTGCCCGCGGCCGGGATCGGCCGGTGCACTTCTACCTCCTGGTGACCGTGCACCACTTTCGCCAGGTCGATATCGATACCGGGGAAGCTCACCTTCGGCGGCTCGGTTTCGTGCAATGTCGCTGCCACGGTGGCGAAGGTCGGCAGCACCTGTGGTCGCCGATCATCGAGGTAGCGCAGCTCGGCCGCGTCGGTCGAGCGTGTCCCAGCCCCCAGCGCGAGCTGGTAGAGCTGCACGTCCGACGGTGTCCAGGCGAACTCAGCGCTCGGCAGTTCCGCGCCGAGCGCGATCGTCGGGTCGATGGGCATCCGATTCTCCTTGTGCGTGATTGTGGATGGATGCGATCCGCCCATACTGCGCTCGGGGACGCATCCGATCGTGTTGTCCCAGTCCTACCGCCACAGTGCGTTTCCCCTGAGTCGTGACACCGAATCAGCCCGCTCTGCTGGATTCGCGGGACGACCGAGGGGTGGCACGCGGTATCACCTCACGCACCGGGCGCTGTGGTGGTCGGCTGTTTCTTCTTGCGCTCGGCGATATCGAGTACCGCGAGGTAACCGAAGGTGATCGCGGGGCCGATGGTGGCGCCAGGGCCTGCGTAGGTGTGACCCATCACCGGGGCGCTGACATTGCCGGAGGCATAGAGACCGTCGATGACGGTGTCGTCCTCGCGCAGCACCCGGCCCACGGTGTCGGTAACAAGTCCGCCCTTGGTGCCGAGATCACCCGGCACCATCTTGGCCGCGTAGAAGGGTCCTTCCTGTAACGCGGCCAGGCACGGGTTCGGCTTGACGGTGGGGTCGCCGTAGTACTTGTCGTAGGCGCTGTCGCCGCGATGGAAGTCCTCGTCCACGCCGGTGGCGGCGAATCCGTTGAATCGTTCGACGGTCGCGAGCAGGTTCTGCTCCGGTACCCCGATCTTCCCGGCCAGTTCGGCGAGGGTCGGTGCTTGGACGATGAGGTCGTCTTCCATCCAGCGGGACGGGAACCTCTGCCCTGGCTGCAGCCCGGCGAAGATATAGCGGTTGCGGTAGCGCTGGTCGAATACCAGCCAGGCCGGAATGTTCTCTCCTGGCCCCTCGCCTTGACCGTACTTGCCGCCGTACATGGTGTGCACGGCCTCCACATAGGGTGCCGACTCGTTTCCGAAGCGTTTGCCCGTGGCGTTCACCATGATGCCGCCGGGCAGATTCCGCTCGGCCAGACAGAACCACGGCTTGCCGCCCTTGAAGATCGTCGGTCCCCACCAGGCATCGGACATGATGTCGACCGCCCCGCCGAGTTCGAGACCGGCGCGGATGCCGTCGCCGGTATTGGCGGGTGCGCCGGTGGTCCACTCGGTGCTGATGGGCTGGCGCTGATAGGTCTGACGCATCTCGGCATTGTGTTCGAAGCCGCCGCTGGCGAGTACAACGCCGTAGCGGGCGGTGAAGCGGACGGACTCGCCATCGTATTCGGCCTCGACACCGGTGACCCGGTCGTTCTCGACGAGCAGCTTGGTCATCGGGGTATCGAGAAGTAAAGGCACCTGCATGTCCAGCAGCCCCTTGCGTAGGCAGGCCATCAGCGCCTGCCCCATGCCGAGCAGATGTTTCTTGGTGAGCTGGGCCCAGGTGGTGCGGGCGCCGACGCGCATAGCGCGCAGCATGCCGCGCGGGTGGCGCCGGACGAGATTGAGGTGCTTGAAATCGGCTTGGGTGACCACCATGTTCAGTGGAGTCTTGCTGTAGGGCGGTTCCAGCTTGAAGCGCTCCTGACCGAGAACTTTCGCGTTGAACGGCTTCGGCTCACAAGAGCGTCCCGCGGCGCGGCCGCCAGGTGCCTCGGGGTAGTAATCGGAGTATCCCGGCACCCAGCGCATCTTCAGCGGAGTGTGGTCGATCACGAAGTCGAACGCTTCGGCGCCGCGGTCGATGTAGGTGTCGATCCGCTCCTTGGGGACGACATCGCCGATGATGCTGTGCAGGTAGGTGCGGGCGTCTTCCCTGTCATCGGGGCGACCGGACGCGAGCAGCGCTTTATTGCCCGGGATCCACACCCCACCACCGGAGCGTGCGGTCGATCCGCCGTAGTGCGCGGCCTTTTCGATGACTACCACGCTCAGCCCGTGATGGGCCGCGGTGAGGGCGGCGGTCATGCCGGCGGCGCCGCTGCCGACCACCACCACGTCGTATTCCCGATCAGTCATGTAGAACACGTTATAGAATGAACGCGCTATTGGTCTATGTTGTGTGGCAGAAGACTTGCTCGGCATTCCATTTGCCGAGGAAACTTGTTTCAGTTTGAGACCGGAGTGAAGGACATGGCCCTGGAATGGGACCTGGCCAGCGACGTTGTCGTGGTCGGATATGGTGCCGCGGGTGCGGCGGCCGCGTTGGCGGCGACCGAGGCTGGCGCGCAGGTACTGGTACTGGAACGGTTCGCCTGCGGTGGCACCTCGGAGCTGTCCGGCGGCATCATCTACGCCGGTGGCGGTACCTCGGTGCAGCGGACGGCCGGGGTCGAAGACACCCAGGAAGCGATGTACGCCTATCTGGAGCGTGAGGTCGGCGATGCGGTGGCCCCGGAGACGCTGCGCCGGTTCGTCGAGCAGAGCCCGGAACTCATCGAGTGGCTGCAGGGGTACGGCGTCCCGTTCGAACCCACCCTGTGCCCGTACAAGACTTCGTACCCGAACGACGACTACTACCTGTACTACTCCGGCAGTGAGATCTCCGGCGCGTTCCGGGATATCCCGGCCGCGCCGCGCGGCCATCGGGTCAAAGGCAAGGGCACCTCGGGTAAGCAGCTCACCGGTCCGCTCACCGCAGCGGCGGCCGGGCTCGGCGTGCGCGTGGAGACCCGCACCCGAGTCACCCGGTTGATCACCGATGACGCGGGCGCGGTGCTCGGTGTCGAATGCCGGACATTGCGCGAGGCACCCCGCCGGGTGCGTAACCGCTACACCAGGATGGCGAAGATCGCGGCGAAGCCCGGCATCTACTACCCACCGTTGCGGCGGGCGCTGGAACAGCGGTTGGCTCGGCTGGAACACCGCTACGGCAAGACAATTCGGGTATTGGCGCGGCGGGGAGTCGTGCTCAGCGCGGGTGGGTTCATCGCCAACCGCGAGATGGTGCGGCAGTACGCGCCCGCCTACCGAGGTGGTCTCGCGCTCGGCATCACCGGAGACGATGGCAGCGGCATCCTGATGGCGCAGCAGGCAGGCGCGGCCGTCGACCGCATGGACAATATCTCCGCCTGGCGATTCCTCTTGCCGCCGAGCGCTTTCACCGGCGCGGTGCTGGTGGACGCCGACGGCCGCCGGGTCATCGACGAAACGCGCTACGGCGCCGCGGTCGGCCACGCGCTGATCACCGAGCACGGCGGTAAAGGCTGGCTGCTGGCCGACAACACCGTGATGCGTACCGCGATCGGACAGATCGGCACGCAGGGCGCCTGGTTCCAGCGCGCGCAGTTCGAGGCCATGCGGCGCACCGCGATCCGTGGCGCCACACTGGAGGAAGCCGCGATACGAGCGGGTATCGATCCCGCCGGATTACGTGCGACGGTCGAGGCGCACAACACCGCGATCAGCACCGGCGCCCCCGATCCTGTCGGTAAACCGGCTGAATTCACCGAACCGGTTCGCACCGGCCCGTTCTGGCTGTTGGATGTGGGTATCAAACCGAGCCTGCTCACTCCGTGCCCCATGCTCACCCTCGGCGGTGTTGTCGTGGACGAGCACACCGGCGCGGTCCGCTCGACTGCGGGCACACCCATTCCCGGGCTGTTCGCGGCCGGGCGCACTGCGGTCGGTGTCTGCTCGAAGTCCTATGTCAGCGGTCTTTCGCTGGCCGACTGCGTCTTCTCCGGCCGGAGGGCCGGTCGGTCCGCGGCGGGGGAGGAACTCTCGGCGCCCGAGCGAATATCTCGTGAGCAAGCGGCTCGCGAACAAGCGATTGTGGAGGGAAACTAGCGTGCTGTCCGACGCGGTACGAGCCGAATTGGCCGACGAACTCGAACGCGCCGAGCGCGAACGGGTGGCAATCGATCCGCTGATCACCAGGTATCCCGATATCGACGTGGTCGACGCCTATGAGATCCAGCTGATCAATATCCGGCGCAGACTGGAGCGCGGCGCGCGGGTGGTCGGGCACAAGGTTGGGCTGTCCTCGAAGGCCATGCAGCAGATGATGGGTGTCGACGAGCCCGATTACGGGCATCTGCTCGCGGATATGGAAGTCCACGAGGATGTTCCGGTCGAAGCGGGCCGCTATCTGTTCCCCCGGGTGGAGGTGGAGGTCGGGTTCGTGCTCGGCGCCGACCTGCCCGGCGCAGGCTGCACCGAACAGGACGTACTGGATGCCACGGTGGCCTACGCGCCCGCGATCGAACTGATCGACTCGCGGATCAAAGACTGGAACATCGGCCTGGCCGACACCATCTCCGATAACGCGTCCTCCGCTGGCTACGTGCTCGGTACCGAGCGTGTCGCGCCAAAGGATATCGATATCACCGCGATCGACGCGGTACTCACCCGTAACGGCGAGGTCGTCGCCGAGGGCCGCAGCGACGCGGTGCTCGGTGATCCGGTGATCGCGGTGGCCTGGCTGGCCCGCAAGGTCGCGAGCTTCGGTGTCCGGTTGCAGGCCGGTGACATCGTGCTGCCCGGTTCGTGTACCCGTGCCATCGATGCCAGTCCGGGCGATGCGTTCCATGCCGAGTTCGCCGGACTCGGTGCTGTCCGTTTGCAATTCACTTAGGGAGGCTGTCGTGTCCGTGAACGGGACCGTCACCGCCGCGATCGTCGGGTCCGGCAATATCAGTACCGATCTGCTCTACAAGTTGCTGCGTTCGGAGAAGATCGAGCCGCGCTGGATGATCGGCATCGATCCGGACAGCGAAGGTCTGAAACGAGCCCGTGGACTGGGGCTGGAGACCTCGCACGAAGGCGTCGACTGGCTGCTCGGTCAGTCCGAACTGCCGGAACTGATCTTCGAGGCGACCTCGGCGTATGTGCACCGTGCCGCCGCATCGCGCTACGCCGAGGCTGGCATCCGCGCCGTTGATCTCACCCCCGCCGCCGTCGGCCCCGCCGTGGTGCCGCCGGTGAACCTCGGTGCGAATCTCGACGCGCCGAACGTCAATATGATCACCTGCGGTGGGCAGGCGACCATCCCGATCGTCGCCGCGGTCTCACGGGTCGTCCCTGTGCCGTACGCCGAGATCGTCGCCTCGGTGTCCTCGGTCTCCGCGGGTCCCGGCACCAGGGCGAATATCGACGAGTTCACCAAGACCACCAGCCGCGGCGTCGAGACCATCGGCGGCGCGCAGCGTGGCAAGGCGATCATCATCCTCAACCCGGCCGAACCGCCGATGATCATGCGCGACACCATTTTCTGCGCTATCCCCGAGGACGCTGATACCGAGGCGATCGCCGACTCCATCCACCGGATGGTCGCCGATATCCAGCAGTATGTACCCGGTTACCGGCTGCTCAACGAGCCGCAGTTCGACGAGCCGTCGGTGGTGTCCGGTGGTATGGCGAAGGTATCGGTATTCGTCGAGGTCGAGGGCGCAGGGGATTTCCTGCCGCCGTACGCGGGCAATCTCGACATCATGACTGCCGCCGCGACGCGGGTCGGTGAGGTCATCGCCGACCAGATCCGGGGCGGAGCGCAGCGAGGCGACCAATCGGGCACAGCGGCCCGGGTGTAAGGAGCTTTTCCCATGGTTTATTCAGCAGAACTCGATATCCGCGTCACCGACACCTCACTGCGGGACGGATCGCACCATAAGCGCCACCAGTTCACCACCACCGAGGTCCGCGATATCGTGGCCGCCCTCGACGGCGCAGGCGTTCCGGTGATCGAGGTGACTCACGGCGACGGGCTCGGCGGCTCGTCGTTCAATTACGGCTTCTCCAAAACGCCGGAGCAGCAACTGGTAACCATCGCCGCTGAGACAGCGAAGCAGGCGAAGATCGCCGTGCTGATGCTGCCCGGTGTCGGTGTGAAGGAAGATATCAAGGTCTCGCAGGACAACGGTGCGTCCATCTGTCGTATCGCCACCCACTGCACCGAGGCCGATGTATCGATCCAGCACTTCGGGCTCGCCCGCGATCTCGGTTTGGAGACCGTCGGATTCCTGATGATGTCGCATACCCAGCCGCCGGAGGTCCTGGCGAAGCAGGGGCGCATCATGGCCGACGCGGGCTGCCAGTGCGTCTATATCGTCGATTCCGCGGGCGCCCTGGTGCTGGAACAGGTTTCCGACCGGGTCGCCGCCCTGGTCGCCGAACTGGGTGACGACGCCAGAGTCGGTTTCCACGGCCATGAGAACCTCGATTTGGCCGTCGCCAATTCCGTCTACGCCATCCGTGCGGGCGCTACCCAGATCGATGGCAGCGCACGTCGTTTCGGCGCCGGTGCGGGTAACACTCCGGTCGAAGCCCTTGTCGGTGTCTGCGACAAACTCGGCATCAAGACCGGTATCGATTTCTTCGCCATCGCCGATGCCGCCGAAGACGTGGTCCGTCCCGCTATGCCTCAGGAATGTCTGCTCGACCGCCAATCCCTGATGATGGGGTATGCGGGCGTTTACTCCAGCTTCCTCAAGCACGCCGAGCGCCAAGCCGAGCGTTATGGCGTCTCCGCCGCCGAAATGCTCGTCCGCGCGGGCAAGCGCAAGCTCGTCGGTGGCCAGGAGGACCAGCTCATCGATATCGCCTTGGAACTGCAGCGGGAACAGGCGACAGTCTCCGCCTGATCGGCCCGTCAGACGGGCCGCGAACGGAATATCCACCGTTCGCGGCCTTCGGGTGTATGCGGGATCTGCCATGGGGCACGTAGACCGCGGAACTGTATTCGACTGGTGCTTGCCTGGATCGGCCGGCCACGGCTGCTCACGCTGTCGGCATCATGTATGACGAACATGGCCGTGTCACTTCAGGGTGTGGTCGGCGGAGAACGATCGTGGAGCAGCGAGCAGTGCCTGATCTCGGCGGTGCCACTCACACACAAATTGGAACATGTTCTTGTTAAGGTGTGTGGTAACTGCCTGAGAAAGGGAGAAGTGTTGTGCCATACGCGATATCGGCTGGAGCGAAAGTCTACTTCACCGACACCGGCGGGGACGGGCCTGCGGTTGTGCTCGGTCATGGTTTCTTTCTCGACCAGGAGATGTTCGCAGCTCAGGCTGCTGCCCTGAGCCCGAGGTATCGCGTTGTGTCGATCGACGCGCGGGGTCACGGGCTGACCGAGGACGCCGGAGAGTCGTTCAGTTACTGGGATCTGGCTCGTGACGCGTGGGCGGTGGTGGACGAGCTGGCTATCGAGCGCGCGGTCGTGGGCGGTATGTCGCAGGGTGGGTTCACGGCGTTGCGGATGGCGCTGCTGTGCCCGGGTCGGGTCGACGGTGTGGTCCTGATCGGCACAGCCGCTGAGGCGTACAGCCCGAAGCAGAAGGTCGGCTACCGCGAGGTCATGGACGCGTGGATGGGTTCGATGCCATTGGCGCCGATCGCCAAGGCGATGGCTTCCGTGATGATCGGTGGTACCGACGACGACAAGCGTCCCTGGCTGGACAAGTGGCTCGACAGCGACCGCACCCGGATCCGGTTGGCGGCGGAGTGCTTGATCAATCGTGAGTCGATCGCCGATATGGTGGGCAGCATTACCTGCCCGGCAACGCTTATCCGGGGTGTCGGCGACCAAGCCTTCAGTCACGACGAGATGGCGGCCCTGGCGGATCAGCTCGGCGGAGCCGCACAGTTGCACACGGTTGCCGGGGCTACACATGCGGTGAACATCACCCACCCACACGAAGTGAACGAGATTCTGCTGGCATTCCTCGATGAGATCTACCGAACGTCAAGCCACATCGGCGTCGGTCGGTAGTCCGAGAAGCAGAAGGTGCCGCCGCTGTCCGGTTGTACTGAGTTCTTCGATCCGGATGATACGTACGACACCGGTTCGAGGGTCGCGCAACCGCATCGTGGAGTCCGGCCGGTGCGTCATCACCCGTTGCGACGTCCACAGTCGCCGGAAATCGGGCTCGTCACCCAGTTCGTCGAGAAGTCGCCGTAGCGATTCCGGCGCTTCCGCTGTGCCTGCGCAGTGCCGCAAGCGCCCAACCGCCAGGCCGGCTTCTCGCTCCCATTCTTCGACTACCAGTCGCGCATAAGGATTGGTGAACAGCCAGCGCAGCGTGCTCCCCGATGCTCGGATTCCCGGAAATGCCGCATCGCAGGCGGAGTTACAGGCCAAGAGCTCCGAGTAGGCGCCAAGCGCCGCCGCAGGGTGGGGTGCCAGCGCATCGAGAGTTGGTTGCAGCGTAGCGGGGATGATGTCCGTTTCCTCTTCCTGAGGTGTTCGATGGGCCAGCCGATACAGGTGAATCCGTTCGTCGGCATCGAGGCCGAGCACGTCGACGAGCGCATCGAGGACTCCTGGACTGGGCGAATGCGCATCGCCTTGTTCGATTTTGGCGATGTATCCGATGCTGGAATGGATCGCTGCGGCGAGTTGCTGGCGGGACATCCCTGTCGGTGCTGACCAGGTTGGTCTCATACGGCGTAATCGTACGAATTCAGCAAGTGTCGGTACCTGAAGCTCGCTCAATCCATCCTCCTGAACCGCAGTGTCCCTCGACTCGGGGATTGCAGATGCGGGTCGATTGTCCAGTAGTACTACTCGTAGGTGATACCACTGGACATGGGATGGATATGACTGGGTGTTCTCGATGCCTTGCCCGCACAGGGGATTGCTGATGACATTGATTCAGTCGGCCGGTACCGAATCCCCTAGAGGGGAGGAGGGTTCGGCACCGTGCCGTTCCCATTCGAATTCCCCTTGCGACGTACTCGATGCCATCGGCAACGCACATCGTTCTATTGGTTCGCTTCGAACGGCGCGGCCGATGTCGAGGTGCGTCGGGTCGGCTCCAGCAGGGTGCTGCTTGTTAGACTGCGTCGGGTAATCCTGCTGGGGGCCGCGCCGATCAGGAAGTCGAGGGGGACGCGCGTATGGGTGAGGATAATTCATCGTCTTCGAGTGGCAGTATTCTCCCGTCGATCCTCGGTATCGATCCCACCTTGGTGGAAGGGCAGCGGGCAGTCGAGGCGCTCGGCGGGACTCGGGAACGGGTGCGGAATACCACCGACGAACTGACCGGCAAGGGGGCCGGTACCGACTCGGATTACGCGATCACCGATGATCGGTTCGAGGGGATGTCCGCACAGCAGATATACGACGCGGTGCACGGACCAGGTGGTATGGATGTCGCGGGCTTGGAGACGGTTCGGGGAGTGTGGAACGACGTTTCCGTGCGGCTCGGGGGACTCTCGGTCGCGATGCAGGCCCGGGTGAACACCCTGTTGAACGACGGAGCACTCACCGGAAGCGCTGGTGACGCGGCGCGGGCAGCGGCGACGCGGCTCAGCCAGGTGACCAATCAGATCGCCCAGGTGTTCTCGGCAGTCACCACCCGCACAGAACAGTTGTATTACACCGCGGAGGCGACCCGCGCGGCTGTCCGGCAGCCGCCGCCGACCATGATGGTGCCTGCCGACCCGGACGATCCGGTGCAGGTGATTCTTCCCGGTATCCTGAACCCTGAGAACGCCACGCGTGCCAGGGAAGTCGAGCGGCAGGTCCAAGCCGCGAACGTCGCCGCGATGAACTCCATCTACAAGCCTGGCTATCCACCCGCAGGCGCGGGGGTTCCCGCCTATGCGTTCGTTCCGGATGCTCTCTCCGGCGATGCGGGCGCATCTGGAATCGCGGGGACATCGTCCGCTGGCGCGCATCTCGGTGGCGCCCCCGTGAAACCCGTGGCCGAAACGGAAACATTACGGAACGAAGCCTCCGCACCCACCGACGACTCGTCTGGAGATCCTGGTCAGCCGAATCCCGATGGCAGTCAGCCGAATCCCGATGGTGGGCAGCATGCTGAGGGCGACCCTGCCACGGAGTCGGCAGCGACGGAGCAGGCAGGCACCACCCAGGCTTCGGCCGCACCAACGCAGGCGGATACGACTCCGGCTTCGGCCGCGCAGGCCAACTCGGTGCCCGCCACCGGGAATTCCGGTATCGGGACGCCAGGAGCCGGATCGTCGGGCAGCGGAACCTCCGGTTCCGGCTCCGGCCTGCCGGGAGCTGCCACGCCATCCGCCCCAGTTCCAGGACGAACGGTGCCAGGCCCCGGTGGCGCCGCACCACTCGCGGCGGCTGCGGGCACTGCCGGGCCGAGCGCGCGGACAGGTATTCCGGGAGCCATGGGGCCCATGATGCCTGGTGCGCCTGGCCAGAAGCAGGGTGAATCGGGTGGCGAGCACACCACAGCTGAGTATCTGCGTAGGGTGCAGCCCGACTGGCTCGCGGGTATAGCCGCGTCTGCCTCGGTGATCGGCGCCGATACCGTCGGCGATGCGCCGGAACCGTTCCGGATCGACCCGCCGGAGCAGATTCGGGTAGCACCGGTATCGGCCCCCGAACAGTACGAGCCGGTATCGAGCACCGGCACGGGAGCGCCCGGTCCGGCCGCTGAGTCCGCCCCACCGCCCACCTCGTCTTCGGACACGTCATCTACGACGTTCACCGAGACCGCAGCCGATGCACAGCCCGCACCACCACCAGCGGCTCCCGCCATGTCACCGGAGATCGCCGCATTGCTGAGCGAGTACGACTGGGGAACCGAGAGTGCCGATGCGACAGGTTCGGGTGATACCACTGCGGAGACAGAGCTGGTCAGATCGAGGACGCCGACGCGGTCAACCAGAGACGGCTGAAACACCATGCCGAACTGATCGAGGGGGCATCGTGAAGATCAGACGAGCACTAGAGACAGTAGTTGTCACCTGTTGCATGGTCGTACTTGCCGCGTGTGGCACAACTGATGCGGATGCCCCCACCGTGACTTCCCCGCCGACGACGACCGCTGTGGCGATGGAGGTTACGGTGGAACCGACACCCCATAAGCCGGAACGAGCCCGGACCGCCGTCGAGTACGATCCATGCTTCACATTGCCCGATCAGGTAGTCGCCGACTTGGGGTTCGCGCCGGACTCACCTCAGACCGAGTGGGACTCGTGTGAGCACGTCCGTGCGGCCGCCGAAGCGGTCGAGGCCATTCTGTCGCCAGAACAGTAGACACCTCGTCGATATCAGGAGCTTCTCGTGTCATCCCTACGTGCCGATCTCGAAACACTCGGCCGACTCAGCACGACCTTGCACACCTTGGCCGACGAGGCATCGGCCCTGCACCCGCAGCGCCCATTAGGCCCGGCTGTGGCCAGCCCGCTGCTGGCGGTGCGGGCTGCCGAACACCTAACCACGGAGCTGCTGATGAAGACGCTGATCCCCACCGTCGCCGAACGGCTCGGCGAGACAGGGGATGTGATGGCCAATGTCGCCCGCCGACTACCCGGGCGGTCGCACGCCTTCTTGGAATGTCTTCGAAAACTGGAAGATTACCGATATTTGGCGTATGTATCTGATACCTCAGAGCTGCATCGACTGGTACAAGGAGCAGATCCCCGGAGTCGTAGTAACCGAAATCGAACCTATAGATGAATACCCGGAAGGCGCGACAAGATTCGATTTTCCGGAAAACATAGACGAACTCCGCCACCCCCCAGCGCCGCAATACCCCGAATGGATCCCACCAAGGTAGCTGGAGCACGGTCATTTGCCGCCCGGTCCTGCATGACGGTAGATCAATGATGTTGCCGCCATGGGGTTCCGGAGGACGACGGTTCACGCGGTGTCGGTATTCGATCCGAGCCGGGGGAAGGGCTCGGTGGCGAACACCACTTCCACTGCGACCTCGAAGTAGGCGGCGATGCGCAGCGCCAGGTGCAGACTGGGGCTGTATTCGCCGCGTTCGAGGTAGCCGACCGTCTGATAGTGGACACCGAGTGCTTCGGCCAGTTCACGCCGCGAGATGCCGCGCTCTGCGCGCAGCATCGCGATGCGGTTGTAGATGACTTCAGAAGGCACGTTGCATCGCCTTCTCCCTTCGTGTTTGCATGCTCGATCCTGATTCGTTGCGTGCCATGCGCCGCAACACCATAGGCGCGATCAGCAAGCCTGCCACGGCCCAGGTGCCGAGTACCGCGGCGGTTTCGAGGTGCCGCCAGGACTGGCCTATTTCGATGGCGACCGCCTCGTCGGGCAGCAAGGCCGAGCGCATGCCGATCCCGGCCCAGTAGGTCGGGAACGCTTGAGCCAGGCCTTGGAGCCAGCCGGGCATGGCGGTGATCGGGTAGAAGATGCCGGAGATGGCGACCAGTCCCATCAGCGGTATGGTCAGCAGGAAGGTATCGCGCGGCTCGTCGAGAACGCTGCCGAGGATCGCGCCGATCGGCAGAGTGGCGAGCAGGCCGAGCAGCACGATCCAGGCGAAGGTCGCCCACGCGCCCGCCCCGTCGAGGGAGAACCCGCCGATGATCATCATGCCTACTGCCAGCACCACGACCACCTGCACGCACACCGATCCAGCTACGGTGATGATCTTGCCGATGAAGTAACTGATCATGCCGTTGGGTGCGGCCTTGGCTCGCAGCAGGGTGCCGTCCTCGCGGTCGAGCACCAGCGCGTTGGCGGTCCCGTACAACCCGTTGAACGCGATGATGCTGCCGATCAGGCCGGGTAGCGCGAGTTCGGCGACAGATAGGTCGCTGCCCGCGTAGTCGCGGTCGCGCAGCAGATAGAGCACTCCGAGTGCGATGGCGGGGGTGAGGAACTGACCGATCAGGTCGAGACCCGTGGTGAACAGCTGGCGAAGCTCGATCCATCCGCGGGCCACGCCGACCCGGATAGCGGTGCGGGTGGGATTCATCGGGCGACCTCCGTGAGAGTGCGGACCGGGGTCTCGCTCTCGCCTGATTCGTAGCGTTGGACCAGTTTCATATAGACCTCTTCCAGCGAGGCGCGACGCACTTCCAACTCGTCGATGTCCGCACCGTGCTGTTCGAACAGGTCGTGGACGAACTTCGGTGACTCGGCGGTGGTGTGCACGAAACGCTGATCATCGAGAGTCCAGTGCACTTCGGCCTCTCCGGTGATGGTGCGGGACAACTCCGTTGCCGAACCGTCGGCGATGATGCGCCCGCCCGCCAGGATCAGGATCCGATCGGCGATCTTCTCCGCTTCGTCCAAATCGTGGGTTGTCAGCAACACAGTCGTGTCCTCCAGATCGGTCAGACGGTGGACGAGGTCGTGGAAATCGCGGCGTGCGGCGGGATCGAAACCCGCGGTGGGTTCGTCCATGAACAGCAATTCCGGGCGGCCGATGATGCCGATGGCCACGTCCAGCCTGCGGCGCTGGCCTCCGGACAGGGTGGTGATCTTGGCGTTCGCGTGGTCGGTCAACCCCACCAGCTCCATGAGTTCATCGCTTTCCCATGGCTTCCTGGCCCCGTCGGTGCAATAGGGGCGGTACAGCGCGCCTATATGCTCGAGCAGTTCCCGCACCCGCCATTTGGCGTGATCACGCCAGGACTGCAGAACGACCCCGATCCGTGCGCGCCAGCGTTCATCACCGTGTTCGGGATCGGCCCCGAGGACGGTGACTCGACCCGCTGAACGCTTGCGGAACCCCTCCAGTATCTCCAGCGTCGTGGTCTTACCTGCTCCGTTGGGGCCGAGCATAGCCAGTACCTCCCCGCGCAACGCCTGGAATGTCACGTCGTGCAGGACATCGGTGGTGCCATACCGCATCCGTACGGCATCGACGTCGAGAACCACCCTGCTATTCGAGTCCATCAGCCCTCCTGTACTCAATCTCTGATCATTTGTAGCACATCTACTACATTTTTCAGCAGAAATACTCTGAGATGATCGACGTATTGTCTGTATCTCGTGGCGGACGAGGTGGTCGCCGCCGTACAGGAACCCACTGGAACCACGGCTGCCGTGGCGTTGTTCCGGATCGCCCGAATATCGCATGAGCGCCGAACGAGGGTACGTCTGGCCGAGGCGGATGCGGTTATCGCAGGTGGAGACCGTCGAGCAGCGCCAATCCCGCTTGCCGGTCCCCGCTGATGCTCATCCCGCGCTGCTCGGCCTCGTCGAGTGTGAGTCCGCCGTTGACCAGCAGTGCCATCGTCGCCGACGATGTCGTGATTGTTGCCACGGGGTCGGCGGATAGTTCCTCGGTCGCGACAACCGAGTTCACACTTACGCGCAGTCCGAACCGCTCGCCGTCGAACACCAGCCCGAACTCTCCTTCGATCTCCAGATGCTTGGCCTCGAGTAGGCGTGCGGTACACCGCAGTTGCCGCATCATCAACTCCGGTGCTGACTCGCGGTCGATGGTTTCCAGCATGCCTGCCCCGAACCGGCCGAGGGCGTTGAGCACGTCGAGGACACCGTCGCGGGCCGCCGTGGCGAGTGCGTACACATTCGCTGAGGACGGTGCGGGCAACTGATATCGAGTTACCAACCCGCGTGACTCCAGTTGTCGCAGTCGCATGGTGAGCAAATTCGACGACAGTCCTGGGTTGATCGCTTGCAGGTCGAGGAACCGCAGCGGCGCATGCGCGAGATCACGGAGAATCAGCAGCGTCCACCGGTCCCCGAGCGCATCGAGTGCGACCGCGATCGGGCAACCCTGGCCGTATGACTTCGTACTGTTGATCGACACGAACTCCATCGTCACCCCTGCCGTGCATCATTCCGAAACATACCGCTTGCGCTGCGCACTTCAAATAATATAGTGTCGACTTCATATTTTGAAGTTGCTTACTTCCAGTCTCTATCCGACACAGCACGCACCGATCACAATCGTCACGACCGAAACGGAGATTCGATATGTCCGGGCAATTCCTCTGGTTCGACCTGCTCACCGACGACGCGGGAGCCGCGTCCGGCTTCTATGCCGACCTGCTCGGCTGGCCGATCAGCCCAGATGACGGCGCCACCAAGTACGACAGCTGGATCGGCGGCGATGGCGGTCCGTGGGCCGCAATCGCCGGTAACCCCACCCAGAACGCCGCATGGGTGCCTTATGTCGCGGTCGACGATATAACCAACGCGCGAGATCGCGCGGAATCGCTGGGCGCCAAGATTATTCAAGAACCGACAGAGGGTCCGGGAGGAACCTCGGTTCTGCTCACCGATCCCAATGGCGCACTGTTCGCACTGTTCGTGCCAAGGGCTGCCTGACCACACGGATCTGTTACGGACGCCGTGCGATCAGGCAAGGTAATAGATTGCCACCGGCTGTGGACACCGAAGACAAGGGAATCCAACCGATGCACGATGAGCTCATCGGCTTCTTCTCCGATGTCAGTGCGGCAGTACTCGGCGCTCCTGGTGTCGAGCCAGGAACTATGATGGGCTTCCCTTGTCTACGCGTCGACGGCGCGTTCTTCGCCTCATGCGATAGGCACTCCGGTGATTTGATCGTCGAACTGCCCCGCGAACGCGTCCAGCAGTTGATCGACACCGGAATAGGTAAACCCTTCACCCCGGCCGGACGCACGTTCAGTGAATGGGTGGTGATCGACGACCGGGACGAAGCATGTTGGACCGCACTGCTTATCGAAGCACACAGATTCGTCGGCGGTCGGCGATAACCCTCGTCTTCGATTGCCGGTGCGCGTGAGAGGCGGATCAGTACCCAGCCGCCTCCCACGCGCACCGGGTCGTGCACCGGCGCGGTCGGCAGACGAGCGGAAACCTGAACTGTGTGGCTTCGGGGGTTAGGGTGACGGGTACCGGATATCTCCACCAACCGATCGGGAGGACGGCATGGGGCAGAAGGAGCTGTTGGGGCGCGCGGCAAGAGGATTCAATGCCGGAGTGGCCACGATCCTCGGGATGCCCGTGATCGGGTCTCTGATGGGCAAGAGTTTCGTGGTGATCACCTATGTGGGGCGGCGGTCGGGGCGAACCTTCAGCACGCCCGTGAATTACCGGCGTGCGGGAGACGAACTCGTCATACGGGTCGCCATGCCGGACAAGAAGAACTGGTGGCGGAACTTTCTCGGCGCGGGCGGTCCGATCACGCTGCATCTGAACGGGGCCGACAGCACCGGGCATGCGGTGGCTCGGCGTGATGCGCGTGGCCGGGTCACGGTAAGGGTACGGCTGGAGCAGGAGAGCTGACCTGAATCGTCGCCGGCACGGCGGCAGGCAGCAACGGCAATCGGACGTTCGCAGTCGATATCCGGCCCTGAGCGTGGAGAACAGCTTTGATCACCGTGGGGTTGGGTTCGGACATGAGCGCGCCTGCCGGCTCGACGAGCCGGTGCCCCAGTGTCCGTGCCTGCACGGCTTTTCCGCTGTGCCACAACTGGAAAAGTTCGGCGAACTCGCGCGTGTAGATGTTCGCGGTCGCCAGGATCGCTCCTGCCGCACCCATCGCCAGCAATGGTGAGACCAGTGTGTCCTCCCCCGCGAGAACCGAGAACGAATCCACGGACTCGGCGAGCAGCCGCGCGGTGTCGGTGTCCACCGCACCGACCGCCTGCTTGATACCGACGATCCGTGGATGCTCCGCCAGGCGCGCGATGGACTCCCAGCCCATCTGTTGGCCGGTGCGATAGGGAACATTGTACAGAACCAGCGGGAGCGGACTGCGTGCCGCGATGTACTCGAAGTGCGCCACGACCCCTGCCTCTGAAGGCCGTATGTAGTACGGGACCACCACCAATACACCCGCGACACCGGCCTGCTCGCCCAGCTCCTCGACAGCGCGCACCGTGCTCGCTGTGTCGTTGGTGCCTGCCCCGACCAGCAAAGGAGCACCGTGCTCCCGGCATACCGTGCTGCAGATCCGCAGGACTTCTCGACGTTCCCGCCGACTCAGCGCGGCGGATTCCGCAGTGGTTCCCAACGCGACAATCCCGGCCGCCCCCTCCTCTAACACGGTGTGGGCGAGCCGTTCCAGATCGGTGGCCGCCAGGTCGCCGTTGTCGGCGAAGGGTGTGACGAGCGGGACGAATATTCCCGACGGGTGGAAGGTCATGCGTCCAGTCTCATCGGCAACATAAACAAGTTCCAGTTACTATTTTTACTGTTTTTCATAAGCTGAACTGATGCTCGATATTCGCAAGCTCAGACTTCTTCGCGAACTGGCGCATCGCGGCACTATCGCGGCGGTAGCGGAAGCGGTGTCGTACACGCCCTCAGCGGTATCGCAACAAATCGCGGCACTGGAACGTGAGGTCGGCCGCCCCCTGCTGACGCGAACGGGACGTCGGGTGCGTCTCACACCGGCCGGGGTTGTGCTCGTCGAACACGCCGAGGTGGTTCTTGCCGACCTGGAACGAGCCGAAGCCGCACTCGCCGCGAGCGCGACAAGCCTGTCGGGATCGGTGCGCTTGGGGGCATTTCCCACCGCGCTCCGGACGATTGTGCTGCCCGCACTACTGGAAATCGGCGCTACCGAAAAGGACTTGGAGTTGATGGTGACCGAGGTCGACCCCGCGGAGGCGCCGGATCTCCTGCGTGGCGGCCGGCTCGACATCGCACTGGTGCACGAATACGACAACGTCCCCTCCATCATGGGCTCGGGCATCGAGCTCGAACCACTTCTCGACGAGGTCGTGTACCTGGCCGCTGCCATGGCTTCGGAAGTGCCCGACGACGCGGTGATCCGCCACCACCGCGAGAGTCCCTGGATAGTCGGCAACCCTGGCACCCTCTGCCACGCCATGACCGTGCGTACTTGCCGGTCCCAGGGGTTCGAACCACGGATAGCCCACCGGATCGATGATTTCGCGACGGTTCTGCGGCTCGTCGCCGCTGGCGTTGGCGTGGCGTTGGTTCCGCAGCTCGGGGCGATCGATGTCCCGGAAGGAGTGGTGCTCACGCCGCTCTCGATCGGTAGATGTACCCGGATCGCCTATCGCCGTGGCAGTCGCGCTCAGCCGTCGTTCGTTCGTGTCAGCGACGAATTGCAGCGCGCGGTTCGATGTTTCCTCGATGTCCGTCAGAGGCGGAACAATTGCCCACGGGGTGGATGACCGGCCAATTCAGACGATCCTTCAGCCTGGAACCGGCATGCCTGAAAGCAGCCGAAATGATCATCGACAACTCGACATCATCGCTACAGCGCAGGGCTCAGGCACGTCTCTCCGATGCAGGAAGATCGACACCGACAAGAAGATTATCGGAAATAATAACGAGCAATTCTCCGATGATGTTCTGGTAAAGATATGGTGTTATTGCAATAATTGCGTTGTTCGACAGGCAATCATTCCGCTTACGTTTCGGTAAAAGAATGGCTTTGTTGTAATAATTGCGCTCGATGACGGGGTTGCTCGGAGGTGTCGCGCCGCGACCGATATCTCCGCCCTGAGCTGTATTTATGTGCGATATCGCGATACTCCGGGGGCGGGGTCGGATACATTACTTGATGGTTTCTTGTGTGCGTATGAAGTGGTCAGTGGGATATTCGGGTATTACTCTCTTGGGGGGAAGAAAAATTCTGTAAATATGCTGACAGAATCCGCTTCGAGGGTTGGCTCGGGAGGGGGCTTCGGAGATGGTGGTGCGGTGTGTTCATCGATCCGGGAGTCGTAGTGTCTGATATTGCTATCGTTGGTATCGGTTGCCGTTATGCCGGTGGTATCGAATCCCCCGAGACGTTCTGGGATCTCGTGGTCAACAAGCGTGACGGAGTGTGTGAGATCCCGGCGGAACGCTGGGATTGGCGGCGCTTCTACGATCCGGACAAGCGGGCTCCGGCGTATATGTATGTGAAGCGGGCGGCGTTTATGACCAGTGATCCGTGGGCGTTCGATCCGGACTTCTTCGGGATCTCGCCTCGGGAGGCGGCGGGGATGGATCCGCAGCAGCGGCTGGTCCTCGAAGTCGCGTGGGAGGCGTTCGACGACGCCGGGATCGCCGGCCGGGCCTCGGGCTCCTCGCTGGGGGTGTACATGGGCGCGTTCACCTTGGATCAGATGGGGACCATGTCTACTCCGCAGACGTTGCCGTTCGCTGATATGCATACGGCGGCGAGTGCGTCGTACACGATGATCTCCAACCGGCTGGCGTATGCGTTGAATCTGGTGGGTCCGGCGATCACAGTGGATACCGCGTGTTCGTCGTCGTTGGTGGCGTTCCATCTGGCCTGCCAGGGCATCGAGAACGGTGATTGCGAGATGGCCGTAGCCGGCGGGGTGACCGTGCTGGGCCGGCCGGAGCTATTCGTGTCGATGTGTAAGGGCGGGTTCTTGGCCACGGATGGGCGCAGTAAGGCGTTCGATGCTTCCGCGGACGGGTATGGCCGGGGTGAGGGGGTGGGGATGGTGGTGTTGAAGAAGCTCGATGCCGCGCAGCGGGACGGGGACCGGATTTATGCGGTGGTGAAGGCGACCGGGTCGAATCAGGACGGGCGTACCACCGCGATCACGGTGCCGAACGCCGATTTGCAGGAGCAACTCGCCAAGGAAGTCACCCGGCGGGCCGGGGTCTCCCCACACGAAATCACCTACGTCGAAGCGCACGGTACCGGTACCCCGGTGGGAGATCCGTTGGAGCTCAAGGCGATCGGACACGCCTACGGGGCGGTGGAAGGACGCACCACCCCATTGGGGGTCGGGTCGGTGAAAACCCAGCTCGGACACACCGAAGCCGCCTCGGGGATCGCGAGTTTGATCAAGTCGGCGCTGGCGATCTCGCATCGCACCCTGCCTCCGCAGTATTGGTTCGATACCCCGAATCCGGATATCGCGTTCGATGAGTGGAATATCCGGTTGCAGTTGGAGGCCGAGCCGGTGGCCCCTGAGGTGGATCAGGTCACGATCGCGGTCAACGGGTTCGGCTACGGCGGCACCAACGCCCATGCCATCCTGCAGGAATACCGGGCCCCCGAACATTCCGGCGGGAACGGCCACGTACGCACCCCCCGGCATTACGGGGTGTTGCCGTTGTCGGCACGCAGTGAACAAGCCGTGCGGGAGCTGGCGCGTGGGTTCGCCGAGCGGCTCGCCGAGGGCGCGGATCCGGGGTGGTTGGCCGAGGCGGCGTGGACCCGGCGTAACCATCACCCGTTCCGGGCCGGGATCACCTTCGCCGACGATATCGAGTTGGTGCAGGGGTTGGTTGAGTTCACCGAAGGGATCGGGCGGGTGAGCCGGACGATCACAAGTAAGGTGGCCGAGCCGGTGTTCGTGTTCACCGGGATGGGTCCGCAGTGGTGGGCAATGGGCCGAGGGTTGTTGCAGGCTGGAGGGGTGTTCGCCGCCGAGGCGGCTCGGGTGGATGAAGAGTTCCGGCAGATCTCCGGTTGGTCGATTCTCGAGGAGTTGTTGCGGCCGGAGAGTGAGTCGCGGGCGACGTCCACGGTGGTCGCGCAGGCGGGTAACTTCCTGGTGCAGGTGGCGTTGGTGGCCGAGCTGGAAGCGTTGGGTATCCGCCCCGCGGCGGTGGTCGGCCACAGTGTCGGTGAGGTCGCCGCCGCATATGTGGCCGGGGTGTTGTCACTACATGACGCACTGCTGGTGAGTTATCACCGGGCCCGGCTGCAAGCCACTACCGCCGGATCGGGCGGGATGCTCGCGGTCGGGCTCCCGCTGGAAGAGGCCCAAGAGCTCATCGCAGGGGACGCCCGGGTGGATATCGCGGCGGTCAACAGCCCCGCGGCGGTGACTTTGGCCGGAGACAGCACCCGCCTCGACGAGATCGCCGACACCCTCATCGGAGAAGGGGTGTTCGCCAAACGCCTACAGGTGGAGGTGCCCTACCACAGCCATCTGATGGACCCAATCCTCGACGAACTACGTACCGTGCTGGCCGAACTACAGCCTGCTCCGCCGCGGATCCCGCTGTATTCCACGGTCACCGGCACTCAGGTCACCGCGGAGGAGTGGGGTGCCGACTACTGGTGTGACAATGTGCGCCGACCGGTGCGTTTCGCCGACGCCACCCGCGAACTGGTCCGGGCGGGCAGCCGGGTGTTCCTCGAGGTCGGTCCGCACCCGGTACTGGGTGCCAATATCCGCGAGGTCCTACGCGAGGCAAGCGAGAACGGCACCAGTATCGCGACCCTCAATCGCAAACAGGGCGACCCGGACAGCATCCGGAAAACCATCGCCGGGCTGTACGCCGCTGGGGTGCTGGATATCGCGGCACGGTTCGCCGACCTGCCGTCGGCGACCCCGCATATCGACCTACCGGTCTACCCCTGGCAACACACCCACCTACGCAAAGAGATGCCGCTCGATCAGATCCTGCGGTTCGGTACCCCGGATGGATACACCCTGCTGGGCGATCAGGATCCGGATGTCACCACGGGCTGGTATAAGAAGCTGAACACCGTGGCGCTGCCGTGGCTGGCCGATCATGTGGTCGGCGGTACCAGGATCCTGCCCGGCGCGGGCTATCTGGATGCGGCGTTGAGCGCCGTGCTGGTACGCACCGGAGCTACGCAGGCGGGGGTGGAGGATGTGCGTTTCGTCGCTCCGCTGGTCGTCGAGGACGGTCAACCGCCGCTCATGCGTTTCGATCTGGAGGAATCGACCCGCCGCTTCACCATCCGCTCCCGCGGCCTGACCAGCACGGTGTGGACGGTGAACGCTACCGGGCGTCTGGTCGAAGGTGCTTTCGACCAGATCAAGGGCGAGGTTCCGGCTCTCGATGAGACGAACGAGATCGATCCGGCGGATTTCTATACCGAGTTGAACACGCTCGAGCTCGGCTACGGACCGGAATTCCAGCGAGTCACCTCGCTGCGCGCCGAGGACAAGACGGTGGTGGCCACCGTGAACGGCACTATCGCGCGGGAGGGCCGGTACGCCGCGCATCCGGCGGTCGTCGACTCTGCTTTGCAGAGCGTGGCCGCTTTGTTCGTCGGCATGGCCAATCCGAAGGATGGGGCTCCGGTCCCGGTGTCGGTCGACAAGGTCCGGTTGCTGGCGCCACTGCCGGAAGAGATCACCGTGGTGGGTCGGCTGCGGACCGCGCCGACCGACTCGTCCACCAGTCATATCGCGGATATCGAGCTGTTGGATGCCGATCACACCGTCTGTATGCAGGTCATCGGGTTGAGGACCGCGTCGATCACGCCGCGGCAGGCTCCGATGCAGCGGATGGTCGATTTCTTCTATGAAGAGGTCTGGCAGAAGCGTGATCCCATCGATCCCGAGACCCTGCCTTCGACGGAGGATCTGTCCACCCTGATCGTGGTGATGGACACCGCGACCACTCCTACCGCCGAACAGATCTTGCGTGTCACCACCTCCGGGTCGGCAGGTGCCGAATTGTTCGTGGTGGGTGATCCCGAGCGGGAGGATCTGGAAACCGCACTGTTCGAACGGTTACGTGCGGCCCACACCCGCGACGGTGCCGAACGCCTGCACATAGTGGTGGTCGCGAGCAACAGCTACAACGAGATGGACCAGCTGTGGGTCCTGCGCCGCATCGCGATTACCGCCGAGGGGTTTTTCGATGCCAGGAAGGAGGAACTCGGCATCGAGCAGGAGACTTTCGGCGGCATCGACATCTCTACCCTCGGTTACGGCGAGGATGACTATTACCTCTCGCTGATCACGGAGAACGCGTTCATGCCTCCAGGAGTGGATATCGCGCCGGACCCGAGCCAGACCGCGTTGGCGGGTGGCAGACGCGTGTTGCTCAATGAGCAGTCGCGGCTCAGGTGGCGGGTGATCGACCTCGACGGCCGGGTCGCTGATGCCGATCTCGCCGCGGAGTTGACGATTCCGGGTGCGTTCACCTTCGATCACGCCGATGAGGTCTGTCTGCGTGGTGGAACACGGTGGGGCACGGTGGTGCAACGCACGCTGCAGGATCGCCTCGATGTCCTCGACAAACCCGTCCCCCTGACCGATCCGGAGGTCAACTTCCAGTTGGAGTTGCCCCAGACCAGGGTCAGGTCCTTCGCTCAGCTGGGTTGGCGGCAGTGCGACCGCCGTGAGCCCGGCCCCGGCGAGGTCGAGGTGAAGATAGAGGCCATCGGTCTCGCGTACAAGGATTCGATGAAGGTCATAGGCGTGCTCGGCGAACGCGAACTCGCCGACACTTATTTCGGCCTCGGTCTGGGGATGGAGGGGGCAGGCACGGTCGCTCGCTGTGGCCCCGGCGTCACCGAATTCGAGGTCGGCGACAAGGCCCTCGTATTCCGCGAGGACATGATCCGCCGCTACAACACTCTCTCTGTGCGCAAAGTTTTTCATTTCCCAGCCGATACCGATCCAGCATGGATCAGTAGTTCCACCGCATTCCTGTCCGCAATCTACGCGTTGCGGGAGGTAGCCCGGGTGCAGCCGGGGGAGACGGTGTTGGTGCACGGCGCGGCCGGTGGGGTGGGCTCGTCCGCGATACAGCTCGCGAAACTCTACGGCGCCAGGGTGATCGGTGCCGCGAGTACCGAGGAGCGCCGCGCCTATGTGCTCGAGCAGGGGGCCGATTACACGGTGAACTCCCGATCACTGAACTTCGTCGACGAGGTGCTGGCACTTACCGACGGCCGAGGTGTGGATGTGGTGGTCAGTACCGCCCCCGGCGAGATTCTGATGCAGAACTTCGACGCGGTCGCGGAATTCGGGCGCATCCTCGAGCTCGGTAAAGCCGATATCTACTTCGGTGGTGCGCTCGAACTGAGACGCTTCACCAAGAACGTGACGTACTCCTCGATCGACCTCGACCGGACACTGAAGCATCGGTTCGAACAGATGACTGAAATGGCACTCGAGGTTATACGTGGGTTCAGCGAGGGCTCGTATCGGCCGTTGCCCTACGAAAAATACGGCACCGCGGAGGTCGGGCAGGCTTTCGAGGAGGTCGCGCGCTCGTCCCGGATCGGGCGGGTGGTGCTGGATATGACAGAGACGGCGCCACTGGTACGGCCTCGGATCCCGGAAGTGGTCATCGATGCCGACGCGCAATACCTGATCACCGGTGGGTTCGGTGGGTTCGGCCTGGCTGTCGGTCGCTGGCTGGTCGCCAAAGGCGCCCGCAGGCTGACCCTGCTCGGCCGTAGCGGCGCTACCACAGCCGCCGCCCGCGACCAGCTCACCATATGGGAGAAACGAGATATCGAGGTGGTCACCGAAACGGTCGATGTATCCGATGCCGACGCGGTCGCCGCGGTGATCGCCAGGGCGCACACTCCAGAGCACCCCTTGAAGGGCATCTTCCACACCGCAGGGGTACTGGACGACAGACGTCTCGCCGATATGGACCGGGCAGGTTTGGCCAAAGTGTTCCGGCCCAAGCTCGATGGGGCGCGTGCGTTATGGGATGGCGTCGTGGCGGCCGGGGCGCGGCTGGACCATTTCGTCTTGTTCTCTTCCGGCGCTGTTCTCTTCGGCGCTGTCGGCCAGTACTCCTATATCGCGGCCAATCTCGCGGTGGAAGCCTATGCGGAGGCGCTGGCCCGGCAGGGTGTACCGGCGCAGGCGGTCGGCTGGGGGCATATGGTCGGTGCGGGCATGCTGGCAGATAACACCGAGCTCAATCGCCATCTGGCCAACCTGGGATTCGATCCGATGGAGATGGAGGAGGGACCGCAGTATCTGGAACAAGGGTTGCGGTTGGATTCCACCCGCTTCGTCTTATTTCCGATCAGTTGGAACCGGCTCGCGCTCAACAAAGGAATACGGGCGGATGCGACCGGTCGGCTCGAGGGTATGGTCGCGGCCGAGGCGCAGCGCGATTCGGCGGCTGCCCGGTTGCGGGCCGAGCTGGTCGCTCTCGACGAGGCAAAGCGTAAGGATGTGGTCGCGCATATGCTCGCCGGTCAGCTGGCGATAGTGATGGGGGTGTCGGCCGAGTCGATCGATCTGACGGTACCGGTGCCGGAATTGGGTCTGGACTCGATCATGGCCGTCGAATTCGGCGCGGCGGTCCAGCAGAACCTGGATATCGATATGTCGAGGGTGAAGCTCGGGCGCTCGTTCAGCCTGGAACAGGCCGGTGCCACAGTGGCCGAGATTATCGTCGAAGGTCCCGGTTCAGCAGCTCCGTCGACGGTACCGGCAGCCACCGCGGAGGAGGTAGCCGACAGCCCGGAGAAGGCGGAGATTCCGGTGTGATCGATATCGCGCGTCGTTTCCGGAATCCGATGGGCCCGGATTCATACGTAGCGGTGTAATTCGGCATCCGGGTTGTGTGCGGGGAAGTCGGACACAACCCGGATGCCGAATTCGGGCAGTCGTCTTCGGCTAAGCTCGTGCGCGCTCGATGAGCATCTGGCTGAAGAATTCGTAGATCAGCGCGGCATGGAAGGCCGATTGTTTGTTGTCGGCGGCGCCGCCGTGGCCGCCTTCGATGTTCTCGTGGTACCAGCACTGGTGGCCGTTGGCCTCCAGTAGCGCGGTCATTTTGCGGGCATGGCCGGGGTGTACCCGGTCGTCTCTGGTCGAGGTAGTGAGCAGGATCGGCGGGTAGGCGCGGTCGGCGCGCACATTCTGGTAGGGCGAGTACTTGCTGATGTACTCCCATTCCTCCGGTTTGTCCGGGTCGCCGTATTCGGCGACCCAGGAGGCGCCCGCGAGCAGCAGATGGTAGCGCCGCATGTCCAGCAGCGGCACCTGGCAGACGATCGCGCCGAACAGGTGGGGATAACGGGTGAGCATGACACCCATGAGCAGTCCGCCGTTGCTGCCGCCGACCGCGCCGAGTTGATCGGGGGTGGTGATGCCGCGTGCGACGAGGTCGGTGGCGATCGCGGCGAAGTCCTCGTACACCTTGTGCCGGTTGGCTTTTTGCACCGCGGTGTGCCACTGCGGTCCGTATTCACCGCCGCCGCGGATATTGGTTGCCACCCAGGTGCCGCCGCGCTCCAGCCAGCCCATGCCGACTCCGCCGCTGTAGGCCGGGGTACGGGAGACTTCGAAGCCGCCGTAACCGGACATCACCGTCGGGCCGGGGGAATCCTTGTGATCGCGGTGCCGGAGTACGAAGTACGGCACCAGAGTGCCGTCATCGGACTCGGCGAAGAACTGTTCGGTTTCGATTCCGTCGGTGTCGAAGAAACCGGGTTCCTGCGCCAGCGGTTCGATGGGGCCGCCGATGCTCCCGGACAGCAGTGTTGCCGGGGTGGTGAAACCACTGGTGGCCAGCATGAACTCGTCACCGCCCTCCAGTGGGTCGAGGTTCAGCAGGCTGGTGGTCGCCATGGGCGGGGTGTCGGCCAGCGGCTCGCGCCGCCAGCCCGTCGCGCTCGGGGTGAGCACGAAGAGCTTGGTCTGCACATCTTCGAGGGTGACCAGGAGCAGATGGTTCTCTGTCCAGCTGTATCCGTGCAGTGCGGTATGCGCGTCGGGGGTGAAGATCACCTCGAATTCCCTGGCACCGGAAAGGAATTTCTCGAAGTTCGTGGCCAGCAGCGCACCGGCCGGATAGCAGGCGCCGCCGACTTCCCACGGCGACTTCAACCGGATCAGCAGCCAGTCCTTGTACCAGGATTCAGCGGCGTCGCTGGGGATATCGAGATGCCGCCTGGTGCCGTCGGCTTCGAGTAGGTAGACCTCTTCGTTGAAGAAATCGGTGGCGCGGCCGACGAAGTGCCGTTCGTAGCCGGGCGTCCGGTCATACCCTGCCGAGACCGCGACATCATCGGTCTCACCTTCGAAAACCGTTGTCGCCTCGGCCAGTGTGGTGCCACGACGCCACAGCTTCGCGATCCGTGGATATCCAGAATCGGTCAGCGATCCGGGGCAGAAATCGGTTCCGACATATACCGAATCGCGGTCGATCCAGCGCATTTCCGATTTCGCCTCCGGCAGGAAATAGCCGCCATCGGCCGGAGCGAGGAATACGCGCCGTTCGATATCGAATTCGCGGATCACCTTCGCATCGGCTCCACCGCGCGACAGGCTGATCAGGGCGCGGGATTGCTCCGGGCGCAGCACTGCGGCCCCGCCCCATACCCAGTTCTCCTCCTCGGCGGTGGCCAGCGCGTCCAGATCGATCAGCACATCCCACTCCGGCGCGTCCTTGGCGTACTCGGTGAAGGTGGTGCGCCGCCAGAGACCGCGTGGGTGCTCGTCGTCGCGCCAGAAGTTGTAGAGCCAGTGGCCGCGACGGCTGGGATAGGCGATCCTGGTATCCGTATCGAGCATATCGAGGATGCGGCGCTCCAGCTCCAGGAAACGAGCCGAGCCCGCGAACCGTTCGACGACGACAGCATTGTGCGCGCGAGCCCACTCCAGGGCCCCTTCGCTGGTCACTTCTTCGAGCCAGAGATAAGGGTCGGTCACATTCCGCTCAACGCCGCTCATGCTGTCATTGTCGCCGAACGGTGCGCGAGGAGTTCACCAGGAGTGCGCCACATCGACGACAACGCGTGATCCGGCGCCGGGACCAGGGAGTGTGAAGACCTGGAACGGCAACCGGGCGCGCACGCCGAGCCCGATCGTGGTTTGCCCCTCGAAGGTGCCCGCCCAGGCCACCTGACGGAAGGTGCGGTAGTTGCCTACGTTGGTGAGTTCGGTCCGGTCGGCGGGTGTATAGGTGGGGTCGCCGGCGCCGTCGAGGGCGGGCGCGTTGACGATGATGTTCAGCGACGCCCCGCCGCGCAGCGGGACGAGTGCGCCGGATCCGTCCCAGACGACGCGCTCGACATAACCGACGTGATATCCGGTGATCGGGCCCGCGAGGTCGAACACCACGCGGTCGAAGCATGCGTGCCGACCGGTCCGCACTCCGGTCAGTGCCGCGATCGACCACGTCGAGTTCGTTTTGTACAGCGAACCCCAGACCGAGTCGCAATTCGGGCTCGCTGCTGCCTGGCTCGGTGTGAACCAGAGACCGGCGAGGGTGAGGGAGAAGAACAGGAGAAGTAAGCGACGCATGGCCGCACCGCCTTCGAAAGCACAGGGATGACTTACTGGACGAATCGGACGTCTCGTGCTCTATGTTACGCGCTCGAAAATATCGGGCAGAATGGAAGATTCGGCTGACAGGCTTCGCCACCAGTACAGTTACTATGTATTCGCTATTCGCTGAGAATTCTCGCTCGGCTATCGCGGTTCATCGAGTTCCGGTGCGGTAGCCGATTCCGCAGGGAGGTTTGTGATTGTCGCCGTTTCTCTGGGAACAGCACTGTGCCCTGCCACTGTCGCCCGCAGCACGGATCGGTGACCTCGCGCGTTATCCGGCCGGATCGTTCGTATCGGTGAACGTCGGTTACTCTCCGCAATCGACAGCGGACTCCTTCGCCTTACTACGTCGATTCCGCGGGGACGCGCTGGCGGACAGTCGATTCGAGCTCGTCAGCACAGTCGATGACATCGACAGCGGCGAGACCATCGCGTTGGCATTCGATCTCGAAGATGCCGGGCCACTCGGTGGTGATCTGGACAATGTCGCGCGATTCCATGATCTCGGCGTGCGGTCGCTGCAGCTCGTCTACAACCATGCCAACGCAGCGGGCGGCGGTTGCCTCGACCGCGAGGACACCGGGCTCACCGGATACGGGCGCGATGTGGTCGCCAGGCTCAATGAAGCGGGGATGTTCGCCGACGGGTCGCACTGTTCTCGGCGGACCGGGCTGGAGCTGGCGGAACGGAGTACCGCGCCGATGATCTACAGCCACTCCAATTTCGCCGCGCTCTGGGACCATCCGCGCAATATCACCGACGAGCAGGCGCGGGCCTGTGCCGCGACGGGTGGCGTGATCGGGATCAACGGTGTGGGGATATTCCTCGGGCACAACGCGATCGATGCGCGGGCCGAACGGATCGAGGCGATGGCAAGGCATATCGAATACGGTGCCGAGCTGGTGGGGATCGAGCACATCGGGATCGGGTCGGATTACTCTTTCGACGCGGCGGACTTCAACACCGAGCTGCGGCAGAATCCTGATGCCTTTTCCGAGGCGTACACCAAGTGGGGGCCGGTGTGCTGGGTTGAGCCGGAAGACTTACTCGGAGCCGCCGATGTGCCTGGTTTGGACGAGGTGCTGGCTGGACGCGGGTTCAGTGCGGCGGATAGGGCGGCGGTGTTCGGCGAGAACTTCCGACGGGTCGCTGGGCAGGTGTGGCGAGGATGATCACTCGCGCGGCATTCTAGTCCTGGATCCAGTCGCATATCTGTTTCGTCCTTCCCGTTCACGGGAATTTTTCCGGGGGTTGTGGCCAGTGCGTCGATGACGCGGGGGAGGGTGGGGGAACTCCCGTCGACGGAGTTAGGCTCGGACTCGTGACTTCCCATTACGATGTTGTCGTTCTCGGTGCCGGTCCAGGCGGTTATGTCGCCGCCATCCGGGCGGCACAATTAGGTCTCCGTACCGCGATCGTCGAGCAGAAGTATTGGGGTGGGGTGTGCCTCAATGTCGGCTGCATCCCGTCCAAGGCATTGCTGCGGAATGCGGAGCTGGCCCACCTCTTCACCAAGGAAGCGAAGACCTTCGGTATCTCCGGAGATGTGAGCTTCGACTTCGGCGTCGCTTTCGACCGCAGCCGTAAAGTCGCCGACGGCCGGGTCAAGGGCGTGCACTTCCTGATGAAGAAGAACAAGATCGACGAATTCGACGGCAAGGGCACCTTCACCGGCCCGAACTCGATGTCGGTCGAACTCGGCAAGGGCGGCACCGAGACGATCACGTTCGACAACGCGATCGTCGCGGCGGGTACCGTGACCAAGCTGCTGCCCGGCACCCAGCTGAGCGCGAACGTGGTCACCTACGAGGAGCAGATCCTCACCAGGGAGCTGCCCGATTCGATTCTTATCGTCGGCGCGGGCGCGATCGGTATGGAGTTCGGCTACGTCCTGAAGAACTACGGCGTCGATGTGCGCATCGTCGAGTTCCTCGACCGAGCCCTGCCGAACGAGGACGCGGATATCTCCAAGGAGATCACCAAGCAGTACAAGAAGCTCGGCATCACCATCACCACCGGTGCCGCAGTGCAGTCCATCGACGACGACGGCACCAAGGTCACCGTCTCGATCAAGGACAACAAGACCGGCGAACTGGAGACCGTCACCGTCGGCAAGGTGCTGCAGGCGGTCGGCTTCGCGCCGCGGGTCGAGGGCTACGGTCTGGAGAGCACCGGCGTGCGGCTCGAACGCGGCGCCATCGCGATCGACGACTACATGCGCACCAGCGTGCCGCATATCTACGCCATCGGCGACGTCACCGGGAAGCTGCAACTCGCGCATGTCGCCGAGGCCCAGGGTGTGGTCGCGGCCGAGACCATCGCGGGCGCGGAGACCGTCCCGCTCGGCGACTACCGGATGATGCCGCGCGCCACCTTCTGCCAGCCGCAGGTCGCCAGCTTCGGCCTGACCGAGCAGCAGGCCCGTGACGAGGGCTACGACGTGCAGGTCGCCTCCTTCCCGTTCATGGCCAACGGCAAAGCGCACGGCCTCGGCGATCCGACCGGTTTCGTCAAGCTGATCTCCGATGCCGAGTACGGTGAGCTGCTCGGTGGCCATCTCATCGGCCCTGATGTCTCGGAGCTGCTGCCCGAACTCACCCTCGCGCAGAAGTGGGATCTCACGGTCAACGAGCTGACCCGCAATGTGCACACCCATCCGACGCTCAGCGAGGCACTGCAGGAGGCCTTCCACGGTCTGGCCGGCCATATGATCAACTTCTGATCCGGTGGGAAGGGGCGTGCGGCCGATGATCGCGTGCCCCTTTTCGCTTGCCGGGCAGTTATTTCCGTGTCGTAGTCGCGTTCGGGCTCGTCGTCGGTGCGGCGGATCTGTTAGACACGACGTATGCTCCGCAAGTGGTTGATCGCAACTGTGCCTGCGCTCGTCGTCGTGCTGCTGCTGGCCACAGGCACCTACTATGTGATGAACGCTCGGACGTTCCAGCTTGCCGGTCAGTTAGTGAACCGAGTGGACACCCAGGCAAAAGTGGTCGCGCTGACCTTGGACGACGGGCCGTCCGATCGCGCGCCCGAAGTGCTGCGGATTCTTGCCGAAGCTCAGGTTCCGGCCACCTTCTATCTGAACGGCCGTGATCTCGCCGCGCACCCGGAATACGGGAAGGCGATCGCAGCAGCGGGCCATGAGATCGGCAACCACACCTACTCGCATCGCCGGATGGTCTTCGTCGCTCCCGGTACTGTCCGTGACGAAGTGGAGGGCACCGACGCCGAGATCAGGAAAACCGGTTACGCCGGCCCGATCACCTTCCGCCCACCCTACGGCAAGAAACTGTGGACGCTTCCCCGCTACCTCGCCGACCATGATCGCGTCACCGTGATGTGGGACGTCGAGCCCGATTCCGGGCAGGCGCGGGCTACCGCGGACGACATCGTGACCGACACGGTGGGTGCGGTCCGGCCCGGCTCGATCATCTTGCTGCACGTCATGTTCGGGCCCGACCGCGCACTGGCCGCAATACCCCGGATCATCACCGAATTACGCTCCGCAGGATACCGATTCGTCACGGTTTCCGACCTGCTGTCCCGGTGAGCGGGCGGTCCGGGATCGGCTTCCGGCGGATCAGAGCATGCCGTAAGCGTAGGTCGGCGTGAGCAGGACCAGGGCGCGGCGGTCGGCGACCATCGTGGTGCGGTATTCGTTCCAGTTCGGGTGTTCCCCGACGGCGGCGCGGTAATAGTCGACGAGCGCGTCGGTTGTGGGGTCGTCGGTGGTGGCGGCGACAGGGGTGAGTTCCACCGTGCCTTCGATCACCGCGTAGGCGAAGAAGTCGTCGCGGGTCATATGTAACGCCGCCCATGGATCGCGGACCAGGTTGTGGTATTTCGCGCGGTCGGCGGTGACGGAGATTCGGATGCGGTCGTCGGCGCCGACGACATGCAGCACATTGGACAGCTGCGGGCGTCCGTTACGGCGAATCGTGGTGAGCACGGATTGGCGGCGCCCGCGTGCGAAGTCGACTGCGGTGGAGAGGTCCATATCGGTATAACCCGTGCCTGCGATGGTCTCTTCCTGCTCGAAGCTGTGCGCTGACCGTGGCACCTGTCCCCGCGGTGGCCGAGCCCGTTGTATCGCTGTGGCTCCGCTGGGCTGTGTGGCGATAGGAGGCCGATGCTTACGTCGTGATACCGAATATGAGGTCGGTGGGGCTGGTGGCGACCGCGGTGGGGGTGTCGGTGCCGGTGATCGGCGCCGACATCACCTGGTCGGTAGCCGAGTTGGTGATGAACAGGGTGCTACCGGAGGCGGTGATATCCGTAGGGGCTGCCAGCCCGGTCACCAGCGGGGTCGGTGTGCCGCCGACGACCGGCACCGTCGACACCCGATTGAGCCCGTTCTCGCAGATGTAGATGAGGTCACCGATCCGGACGAGACCTGTGGGAAAGCTCAAGCCGGTCGCCAGCACGGTCGGTGTACCGCCGGCTCGCGGCACCGAGTACACAGTGCCTGGATTGGCGACATCGGTGAAGAACAGCAGGGTGAGCCCCGATCGAGTCGGCGATCCATCGGTGATTCCGAAGACGTTGGTGGGGCTGGTGGTGATCACGGTGGGGGTGTCGGTGCCGGTGATCGGCGCCGACACCACCTGATCGGTGACTTCGTTGGTGATGAACAGGGTATCGCCGGAGGCGGTGATATCTATCGGGCTCGCCAGCCCGGTTATCAGTGGAGTCGGCGTGCCGCCGGTGATCGGCACTGCCGATACCCGATTGGCCCCGTTCTCGCAGATGTAGAGGAGGTCACCGACCCGGACGAGACCGGAGGGAGCGATCAGGTCGGCTGTGGGCATGGTTGGTGTGCCGCCGGTTTGCGGCACCGAGTACACAGTGCCGGGTAAATCGTTATCGGTGAAGAACAGCAGGCCGGAGCAGTTGTAGGTGTAGGGCAGTGGATTGCTGGTGCCGTCGAGCAGGGCGGCGACGGTGACCTCGACGGTATCGGTGCCGGGTGGGGCGATGGCGGTGATCCTGGTGTCGGAGACGAGAGTGAACGTGGTCGCCGTCGACCCGAACATCACGGTCAACGGGCCGGTGAACCCGCTGCCGATGATCTGTACCGTGTTGCCGCCTGTCAGGGGGCCGAAACTGGGGTCGAGCGAGGTGAGCACCGGCGCCATCGAGGGTCTCCGAACGGGGAAAGTGGTTGTTCTGCAACGAGTATCAAGTTATTTTCGTCACCACTGTATCCAGAGTCCACCATCGGTGCTTGTTCCTTTACGCGAGCGGCACGATTCCCGCCGGGAACCGTGCCGCTCGCGGGCGTATGTGCCTACACCCATTGCAGTAGTTGGATGGTGATCCCGTTCGGGTCGCTCATCTGGAAGTACCGTTCGCCCCATTCTTCGGTCTCGATCGGCGTCACGATCGGTACTCCCTCGTCGCGCAACCGGGCGTACTCGGCATCGATGTCATCGACAACGAAGGCGACGAGCACGCCTTCACCCGAGCTTCCCGCCACGCTCTTCGGTTTGAAGCTCGCCAGCCCGGTACGCAGATAGATGACATTCATCCCGGCGTCAGGCCGCTGCAGTGAGACGAAGCCGTCGGCCGACACCTCCACCGTGAACCCGAGGTGGTCGATCAGGAATTTCGCGGAGCTGTCCGGATCGGGGACATTGAGCGAGATAGCGGAAGCGGTGATGTTCATCGGTTCTCCCTGTGTTCGGCCGGGGGTGTCGGCATAGGCGATTTACTCTGTACTTAGTACTATGTACTTTGTACAGAAATATTACGCCGCATGGGCTGTGATCTGGAACACGTCGATATCATCGGGGTTCGGTCGGGTCAGGAGGCGATGGTGGGACAGCAGAAGGAGCGCAGCGGCTCGGGTGATCCGGTGCGCACGTTGGAGTTGCTCTGGCGAGTTCCGCAGGCTTCCGGCGCGGTTCGCGGCCCGAAACAGCGCAGCAGTGTCGAGGCGGTCGTCGACGCGGCACTGCAGATCGCCGATGCGGAAGGCATCAGCGCTCTCACGATGCGCGCGGTCGCCGCCAGGCTCGGTGTGACCCCGATGGCTACCTACACCTATGTGCCGGGAAAGGCGGAGTTGATCGATCTCATGCTCGACACGGTGTACGCGCGTATGGAGCGTGCCGAGCTGAGTGGACTGTCTTGGCGCGAACGGGTCGCCCGTATCGCCGCCGAGAATCGCGCCATGCTGGCACGTCATCCGTGGGTGGCCTATCTGCCGACCACCCGCCCGCCGCTCGGCCCTGGTCTCGCCGCGAAATACGACCATGAGCTCCGGGCATTCGATGGACTCGGGCTCGATGATGTCGCCATGGATGCCGCACTGACGTTCGTGCTCGGCTTCGTCACATCCGTCGCCCGCATCGCTATCGACACCGAGCGCGCGGCGGCCGACAGCGCCATGTCCGATCGGCAATGGTGGGAGCTGGCCGCGCCGGTGCTGGCGGGAGTTTTCGATGAGCAGCGCTATCCGTTCGCCGCAAGGGTCGGTGCGGCCGCTGGTCAGGCGTATGACAGTGCCTACAGCGCCGATCATGCCTATGAGTTCGGCTTGGCTCTGGTGTTGGACGGTTTGGCTCGCCGCTTCGAGGGGGCGCGAGCCGAGGATTAGGCGCGTGCTGCCGAAACGGAGCGAGGCGGGTCCGGTCGGATGATCCGGACCCGCCTCGGAGAGGGGAATGTGTTGTTTCCGATGGAGCTGTGGCACATGGTTCCGCACTACCGGCATCTGCAACGGCTGGTGGTAGTGCGAGGTACAGATCGTGCCGGGTGCTGTCATATGCCGAGGCCGCGGTAATAACAGCACCGCTGTCTGCGAAGTTTCTTGCCGAATGCTCGGGTACGGGCATCACCTCGCTCTCGGGATAATTTCTCTGGTGTGGTGTGCCGGACGCGGCAGCGCCGGTCCGGGGCACTCAGGCGTTGATGGCCTCGCGCCTGGAGCTGTGTTCGACTTCGATCTTGCGCGGTTTGGCTTTTTCCGCGACCGGGATCACCAAGCGCAGTACGCCATCGGTGTAATCGGCGCGAATGCGATTGGTGTCCAGCCCCTCGCCGAGGAAGAGTTGCCTGCTGAATACGCCACGGGAACGCTCGGCGGCGATCATCTCCCGGTTGGAGTCCAATGTCGGGCGCGAGGCCCGCACGGTCACCACATTGCGTTCGATATCGAGGTCAAGCGACTTCGGGTCGATCCCAGGTAAATCGAGTTCGACCAAGAACTCGTCACCCTCCCGCCATGCGTCCATCGGCATCAGGGCAGGGCGGGCAGCGGTCCCGAGAACCTGCTGAGCGAAGCGGTCCAGGTCGCGGAACGGATCGGTACGCATCAGCATTGTCGCCATCTCCAACTCCATTCTTCGTGTGGTTGTCAGATAACCTCTGCTATCTGACATAGATTTTTTATAGCACTGCAAACTAGTAAGAGCAAGGGTTTAAGATAGAAAATCTCGAAGCCAGAGCAGGAGTGAGCAAGGTTATGCCCCCAGGCAAGCGCGAACACCGCCCCCCTGGCCCTGACCAGGCGGTTTACGCGATCTCAGTGGCCGCCGAACTGTCCGGAATCGGGGTCCAGACTTTGCGACTGTACGAACAGCACGGACTGATCACACCGGCCCGCAGCAAGGGCGGCACCCGCCGCTATAGCGGTGCCGATCTCGTCCACCTGCACCGCATCACCAGCTTGGCCGCACAAGGTGTCAACCTCGCAGGCATCGCCCGCATCCTCTATCTCGAGGACGTCATCGCTGAACTGAGCGCTGATAACGACCGCTTGCGCGCCGAGCGCCGCGCGGAGCGGGAGTAGCGGCAGCCGAGCCTCAGAGGCCGTCGCGCTGGATCCGCAGGGCGGTGATCGTGGTTGCCAGTCCGTCGTATTGATTGATCAGTAAGACGATTTCGATCAGACTGCGTTCGTCATAGTATTTCGCCAGTTCGGCCCAGGTGTCATCGTCCAGGTCGCGGGTGTTTACCAGACGATCCACCGCGTTCAGCAGCGCGCGGTGTTTATCCGACCAGCCTGCCGCGGTCGGCCCGGTGCGCAGCCGATCGAGAATCTCGCCGGTTACGCCCGCGCGTCTGCTGAGCCGGATGTGATGGTCCATCTCGTAGGCACAGTCACGCAACTGCGCGACGCGAATGATGACCAGCTCGGATTCGTAGCGGGGTAGCCGCCCACCGGGCATGAGCTTGCCCGAGTAATGCAGCCAGCCACGGAACAGCCCGCGGGTGCGACCGAGGGTGCTGAACAGGTGGGCATCGCTGGTGCCGGTGGCGCGAGAAACTATCTGCCAGACAACCCAGTTCACCGGACCGAGTTCCCGGATCCGTCCTGGTGAGATGCGCGGTTGCGATGCTGAGACCATGCTGGTTGCCACCTCTTCGTGCGGTGTGCGGCCGGAGCCGATGCTGACCGAGTGCTGAGCCTACCGGCCGATATTTCGTGGCGTGCGACGGCGTTGTTTTCCTTTCCAGTGGTTTTCGGCGGGGTGCACCGGCATCATCAGTATCGGTGTGGGTCACTGTGGCCGCGGAGAGTTCACGACCCAAAGGGGTCGACAACAGGTCGGCAGGGGAATGGATGCTGGTGAGAACATGTTGGTGAGAATCGGGCCAGGAGCAGAGCTTTCCGGTGCCGAGCGAGAATTCGTCGAGTGCCTGCGGTCGTACCCGACAACCGGCTTCGCCGCGATCGAGATCGAGGCGGACAGCCGGAGAGTCGACGCGGTGGTCTGGACACCGCGCGGGCTGACCGTTCTGGAGGTGCACGGATTCCGGCGCAAGCAGAGCGGCATCTTGAGCACACCGGCAGGCGAACCATGGAAGCTCAGCGATGCGCGGGTGGAGCTGGACGATCAGGATTCCGGGAATCCCGCCGATCGGGTAGAGCACGGTATCTATGCCGTCAAACGCATGTTGGAGCGGGCACTGCGGGATCCGGGGCATATCAGTGGCGCCGTTGTGCTCGTCCCGTTTCGCGGCGCTGTGGTCCGTCCGGCGCGCACCACACTGCGTCCCGGTCTGGACGTCATCGTCGGTAATCGGGTCGATGCGACCGAATTGCGCATCTATTTGGAAGGATTCTCCGCCGGCCCGCCTAACTGGACTGCGGACCGGGTGCTCAGTGCGTGCGATGCGCTCGGTCTAGCGCAGCTCGCCCCGTCCCGCACCGAACTGCTCGACGCCGGATTCGCGGAGAATGCGCCGGAGCAGGCGAAAACAATCGCGCGCAAGCCCAAACCACGCCATGAGCCGACACCAGGCACCGCGACCAAAGGCCAGACCTACGCGGGCTGGTCTGTCGTGGCGATCGCGATGATCGGCCTCTTGTTCGTATTCGCTGTGATCGTCACCGCACTGGTGCGTGATTCGACGCGGCAAGACCAGGAAACCGGTGCGGCGACGCCGAGCGAGGTACCGACATCGAGCTCGGTGCCCGAGCGTCCCAGCGAATGCTGGCCGTTCCAATCGGACTGCTGATCGTCAATTCCGCACGGCTCCGGCCAGTTTGGTCAGCAACAGCGCGTGCTCGGCGCGGGCTCGCACATGAGTGCGGGAGGTATCGATATGAGCGATGAGGGTATTCGACGCGGTGCCTACCGCGCCCGCGAGCAGGAGTTCGGCGATGGCGATGTGCTCGGCGGACATGGTGGCGATCCGTTCCGGGGTCGGCACGTCCAAGGTGCGCACCGGGCGCACCCGGACGTACACCGCGCTGAGCGCGTCGGCGAGCGCGGCATTGCCTGCGGCGGCCAGCAGGGTGGTGTGGAACTTTTCGTCGGCGGCCACCAAGGCGGGCCCTGGTTCGGGTGGATTATCGCGTAACGCGCGCCAGGTATCGAGTTCTACCCGTACCGGATCCAGGTTGTGCGTTGGTTCGTGTGTCTGGAGCCGCTGCATTCCCCTCGCCTCCAACACGATCCGTAATTCGTAGAGTTGATCGAGTTCATCGAGCCTCGGCCGGTACGGATACAGGCCGTCCGGTTGTCGCTCGACCAGCCCATCGGCCTGTAACCGGGCCAAGGCCTCGCGCACCGGGGTGCGCGAGACCCCATAGCTCTCGGCGAGGCGTTCTTCACCGAGCCGCTGGGTCGGCGCGATGGCTCCGGTAGCCAGATCCCGGCGCAACGACTCGTATACGAGCTCACGCAACGGGATCCGGTCCCTGTCGCGGGTCATGGCGGAACTCAGATCGCCATCGCCGAGCGGACTGCGCTCTCGGCCGCGGCGCCACCCTCGCCGGTAGCGGTCACCCGCCCCGACTCCAGCACGTAATAGCGCTGCGCCGCCTGTAATGCGAACCCGATGTGCTGTTCGACCAGCAGCACACTCAATCCGCCGCGCTGGGTGAGATCGATGATGGTGCGCTCGATCTCGGCCACCACCGATGGCTGGATACCTTCGGTCGGCTCGTCCAGAATGAGCAGTTTCGGTTCGGTGATCAACGCCCTGGCGATAGCCAGTTGCTGACGCTGGCCACCGGACAGCAGCCCCGCTTTCCTGGTGAGTAGCTCGCGCAGCGCGGGGAACAGATCGAGCGATTCGTCGATCAGCGCCTTGCCCCGTTTACGCCCGTCCGCGACCACCTGTAAGTTCTCCGCGGTGGTCAGCTGCGGGAAACTCTGCTGCCCTTGCGGCACGTACGCGATCCCATGGCGTACTCGTCGTGACGGGGACAAGGTGGTGATGGTCTTGCCGTCGAACTCGATCCGGCCCGATTTCGTGCCGACCAGACCGACGGCGGTGCGCAACAATGTGGTTTTCCCCGCACCGTTATGGCCCATGATGGCCACCACACTGTCCTCGGGGACGGTTACCGAAACACCGTGGATCACCTCGGTGCGGCCGTAGCCGGAGTGGATATCGATGAGTTCGAGCATCCTTATCCCCTTTCCTCTTCCGGCTGCGACGCCGCGACCGCGGCGGTGCCGAGGTAGACCTCTTGGACCTTCGGGTCCGCCTGCACCTGCTCCACGGTGCCCTCGCTGAGTACCGTGCCGCCCGCGAGGACAGTCACCGAACTGGCGAAGTTGCGCATGAAGTCCATATCGTGCTCGACCACAACCACCACTCGTTCGGCGCCGATACGATGCAGTAGCTCGCCGGTCTGGTCGCGTTCTTCCGCGCTCATCCCGGCGACCGGCTCATCGAGCAGCAGCACGGAGGCGTTCTGCACCAGCAGCATGCCGATCTCCAGCCATTGCTTCTGCCCGTGTGCCAGCACACCCGCTGGTTTATCGCGCAGATCCGCCAGACCGGTGGTCTCCAGTGCCTCCTCGATGCTCGGCAGCACCGAGGTGCGGCGGCGCAACATGGTCAGTGCCGAGCGGCCCGCGCCCGCCGCGATATCGAGGTTCTGCAGCACGCTGAGTTCTTCGAATACGCTCGCGGTCTGGAATGTTC
This sequence comes from Nocardia spongicola, assembly GCF_047200775.1. Classification (NCBI taxonomy): domain Bacteria; kingdom Bacillati; phylum Actinomycetota; class Actinomycetes; order Mycobacteriales; family Nocardiaceae; genus Nocardia; species Nocardia spongicola. The sequence goes on from NZ_JBJZOO010000010.1 coordinate 84,647, forward strand.
GCCCCACCCCGAGCCTGGCGATCTGGTGCACCTTTTTGCCGAGCAGTTCGACGCCGGTTTTCTGCGCCGATCCGGTGGCGGGAACCAATCCGGTGATCGCGTCGATGAGCGTGGTCTTGCCCGCGCCGTTGGGGCCGATGAGGAAGCGGACATCGCCTTGTAATACCGTCAGGTCGACCTCGGTGACGGCCTTGAAGCCGTCGAAACTTACGGACAGACCCCGAACTTCGAGGTACTCACTGGACATCCCGGCATTGCCGCCGAGCTTGGGTTGGGGTGTGGTCTCGGTCATCGGGAGTCTGCTTTCTGCGAGGCTGAGTTCTGCGTGGCAGGGGTCTGCGTCGCTGGTTCCTCCGGTGTCCCGGCCGCCGTGGCTGGGGCGGGTGAACGCCGGAACCGGTCGTTCCATACGCCCTTGACCATCGGCCATAGTCCGGCGAGTCCGGCCGGTATGAAACCGACCACCACGATGAACAGCACACCTTGCAGATAGGTCCACCCGGACGGGAACTGCTCCGAGAAGGAGGTCTGTGCCCATGCCACCCCGATCGCGCCGAGCACCGGCCCGAGCAATGTGGTCCGGCCGCCGATCGCCACGCCGATGAGGAAAGCGATGGACGGTACGACGCCGATATCGGCGGGGGAGATGATGCCGACGATCGGAGTGAACAGCGCGCCGGCGATACCCGCGAAGAACGCGGCGACCACGTAGGCGACGATCTTCACATTCGCCGGGTCGTAGCCGAGGAAACGCACGCGTTCCTCTTGGTCGCGCACCGCGACGAGCAGTTCGCCGTACCTGCTGTGCATCAACTGCCGGACCAGTGCCACCACCACAAGCAGCGTGCCTGCGGCGATGAAGAACAGCATGCGGCGGTTGACCGGATCGGTCAGCCGGAAGCCGAAGAAGGCACGGAAATCCGATAGACCGGTGAACCCGCCGATGGCCTGCTGGCCGGTCAGGAAGATGGCCATCGCGGCGGCCAGCGCCTGGCTGAGAATGGCGAAGTAGGCGCCTTTCACCCGGCGCTTGAACACACCGTAGCCGAGTACCGCGGCGACCAGCCCAGGCAGCAGCAGAATGCCGAGCAGCGCCACCGGTGCCGAGGCGAATGGCCGCCAGAACGAAGGCAATTCGCGAATACCCGCGATATCCATGAATCCAGGCACGTCATTGCCGAGCCGGGCGGCATCGGCCATTTGCAGATGCATGGCCATGATGTAGGCGCCGATACCGAAGAACACGCCTTGCCCGAGCGTGAGCATGCCGCCACGGCCCCAGGCCAATCCGATGCCTGCCGCGACGATCGCGAAGCACAGGAATTTCGCGAGCAGGTTGAGCCGGAAATCGCTGAGCACAGCAGGGGCGACCGCGAACAGCAGGATCGCGGCGATCGCGAATCCGGTCGACGTGGTGAGCCAGGAGTGCGTGCGCCACCGTTGTACGAGTGTGGTCATCAGGCCAAACTCCTTGTCCGGACGGTGAACAGACCCTGCGGGCGAACCTGCAGGAAGATCACGATGATGACGAAGACGATGACCTTCGCGATGGACGCGGTGGTCGAGTATTCGATATAGGAATTGAGCAGCCCGAGCGCGAACGCCGCGATCACCGTGCCCTTGATCTGACCGAGCCCGCCGATGACCACAACGAGGAACGCGTCGATCAAATAGCTCTGGCCGATGGTCGGACTGGTTGAACCGATCAGCGTGAGCGCGACACCGGCGACCCCGGCCAGCCCCGAGCCGATGAAGAAAGTGCTGATATCGGTGAAACGGCTGGATACACCGGATGTTTCGGCCAAGCCACGGTTTTGCACCACGGCGCGAATCCGCCGCCCCAGCGGTGTGGTCTTGAGTGCTGTCGCCAGTGCGATCACCGCGATGATCGCGAGAGCGAGGATGAAGATACGCGATTTCGGTACTACCGCACCAAGGATCGTGACGCCGCCACTGAGCCATTCCGGCGCGACGACATTCTTGGCGGGCGCGCCGAAGATATCGCGGGCCAGCTGCTGTAACACCAGCCCGACACCGAAGGTGACCAGCAGGGTGTCCAGCGGCCGGTCGTACATCCAGCGGATCAGGCCCATCTCCAATGCGGCGCCGAGCAGGCCACCGACCAGGAAACCGGCCAGCAGCGAGATGATGAGCGATACTCCTGCCGAGGAAACCACCTTCTGCACAACGTAGGTGGTGTAGCAACCGGCCATGATGAACTCACCGTGCGCCATATTGATCACTCCCATCTGACCGAAGGTCAGGGAGAGTCCGAGCGCGGCGAGCAAGAGAATCGATCCCAGGCTCAGCCCGGTGAAGAGCTGGCCGATAAGAACGTCCATGGGAGGAGACTCCTGTTGTCTGTCACGTTCGAGTGACCGCCGAAAGCGGTTGCGCGGATGCGGCGGTCACTCGAACGCGATTCGGGCCACGGAGGCAGCGGATTATTACAGGCCCTCGGCCCAGTCGTAGGACTTCAGGTACGGGTCCGGAGTGATCGGCCCGTTCGACTCCCACACGGTGTAGATCAGTCCGTCGGGGCGGATTTCCCCGATACGGGCGGTTTTGGTGATGTGGTGGTTGGAGCCATCGATGGTGACCAGGCCCTCCGGCGCTTCGAAGCTGACGCCGTCGGCGGCGGCCTGGACATCTTGCACTGCGAACGACTTCGCCTTCTCGACGGTGTTCTTCCACAGGTAGACCGACGTGTAGGCGGCTTCCATCGGGTCCGAGGTCGGCTTATCAGCGCCGAACGCGGCCTTGTAGTCGGCGACGAACTTCTTGTTCACCGGGTTGTCGATGGTCTGGTAGTAATTCCACGAGGTGAGCTGTCCGGCGATGTTCTGCACACCGATACCGGCGACCTCTTCTTCGGCGATGGACACCGAGACCACCGGCATCTCCGCGGCCGTGAGGCCAGCATTGGTGTACTCACGGAAGAACGCGACATTGGAATCGCCGTTGAGGGTGTTGAACACCGCGCCTGCTCCGGCGGCACGGACCTTGTTCACGATGGTGGAGAAGTCGGTGGAACCGAGCGGTGTGTAGTCCTCGCCCTTGATCTCGATACCGTTGGCCTCGGCATAGGCCTTGATCTCGCGGTTGGCGGTCTGCGGGAAGACATAGTCGCTACCGACCAGGTAGAGCGAGGTGATGCCCTTTTCCTTCAGATAGTCCAGCGCCGGGACGATCTGTTGGTTGGTGGTCGCACCGGTGTAGAAGATGTTCTTGCTGGCCTCTAGGCCCTCGTACTGCACAGGGTAGTAGAGCAGCGAGTTCAGGCTCTCGAACTTCGGCAGCATGGCCTTGCGGCTGGAGGAAGTCCAGCCACCGAACACCGCGGCGACGCAGTCGGAGCTGATCAGCTTCTCCGCCTTCTCCGCGAAGGTCTTCGGGTCCGAGGCGCCGTCCTCCAGCACCAGTTCGATCTGCTTGCCGAGGACACCTCCAGCGGCATTGATCTGGTCGACAGCCAATTTGGTCGAGTTGGCGACAGTGACCTCGGAGATAGCCATCGTGCCGGACAGGGAGTGCAGTGAACCGACCTTGATCGTGTCCTGCGACGTGTCGACACAGGATTCGGCGTTCGATCCGGTAGCCGAAGCATCATCCTTGGCGCCGCAGGCGGTCAGCAACAGCCCGGCGAGCGCGACTGCGGTCGGTACCGCCATCGCCTTGGCTATGCGCCGAGAGCGAGGAATGGTACGGGAATCTGACATGGGTGGACCCTTCTCCTCATCAGGTGGTGCGGCGACGCTGGTTTGCGCCGCGGCGGATACCTCCGTCGCGATCCCGGTCACGGCTGTAGACCGAGATGTATACAACGTCTGTATCCGTGATGCGAACGGTAGCCAGGAGTTGTTGCGCCGGTATATCTCTCAATGACGAGTCCGTTTCGACTGTTTCGTCCGTGTGAAGCTTTGCAGCTACTGGCTGGCGAATGAATGTGAGATTCAGTCGAACTTCCCGGTCGGGGCGTTGCGCCGATGCTCTTGCATGGTGTCGGGTGTCTGGTTGCCACATCTGGGCTGCGATACCCGCTGCCGGGCAATCATTGTCATTTCCGCGAGGCTTGGCCTCGGGGATGTGGGGTTGGGATGAGAGTCCTGTCGTGGGGATTCGTTGTGTAACTGCGATCGGGGAGGCGTTGCGGAACTGCTAACGCCGAAGGCTTACTGGATACAGCGGTATCGCGATCACGCTGATATCCGTTGCGGAACAATCTCTTCCCAGTTGGGAGGCTTTCTGATGGCGCCGGTGCTGACTTCGCTGAATCCCAGTTCCGGTCCTCCGGCCGGCGGCAATACGGTGGAGATCGTCGGTAGCGGGTTCGCCGGTGTCGGTCCGTTGTCCGTGCGGTTCGGAGCGACGGCGACTACGTTCACCATTGTTTCCGATACCCGGATCGATGCCATCGCCCCACCCGGCGCCGGTACGGTCGAAGTCACTGTCGCCGCCCTACTGGACGGTACGAGTAATGCACTGCCCTACACCTACGGTGGTTCCGGCCTGTTGTTCTTCACCGATGCCATCAGCACCGTGTATTCGGTGCCGCAGACCGGTGGCATACCCACTGTGTTGGTGACCGGCCTGAGCTCTCCCCGAGGTCTCATCCGGGTCGGTGACCTCCTCTACATCTGTGAGACCGGGGCTGATCTGGTGTCGACGGTGCCGACAACCGGTGGCACGCCGACCCCGCTGGTGACCGGTCTGCTATCCCCTGCGGGTATCACCGTCTCCGGCAGCACCCTGTTCATTACCAACGTGAGCACCAGTCAGGTGGTGTCGGCGCCGATCACCGGCACCGCGACCCCCACGGTGATCGCCACCAGCCCTACCTCCGTATCCGGTATCACCAATGGTTCGCCGGCCCAACCGGGGGTCGTGCCGTTCGCGGCTGCCCTCCTGGCTGCGCCAGTGCTCACGTCGCTCAACCCGATTTTCGGTCCTCCGGACGGTGGAAACACGGTGCAGATCGTCGGGAGCGGATTCTCCGGCGCCGGTCCGCTGTCCGTGATGTTCGGTACGACGGCAACCACGTTCACCATCGTCTCCGACACCCAGATCAACGCCATCGCCCCGCCCGGCGCCGGCACCGTCGATGTCACCGTCACCGCCCTGCTACACGGTACGAGCAATCCACTGCCTTATACCTACGGCGGCCTGCTGTTCTTCACCGATACCGGCAACACTGTGTATTCGGTGCCGCGGACCGGGGGGACGCCGATACCGCTGACGAACGGCCTGGTTATCCCCGAGGGTCTCGTACGGGTCGGTGACCTCCTCTACATCTGTGAGGCCGGGCTCGGTCTGGTGTCAACAGTACCGGTCACCGGAGGTGCGCCGACCCCGCTGGTGACCGGTGTGGCAGACCCCAGGGGCATCACAGTCTCCGGCAGCACTCTGTTCATCGCTGCCCGGGGCACCAGTCAGGTGGTATCGGCGCCGATCACCGGCACCGCAACCCCCACAGTGATCGCTACCAGCCCTACCATTGTGTCCAGTATCACGACGTGAGCGGCGACCCGACCATCGAAACCTGTGGCCCAGACTGCTGCACTGTGTGGCACGGGCGATGTAAGGCGGTCCGGGAAACGCGAAATCACCGTCATCTATCGCTGCGAGTCATTGCAGCGGCCCAGGTCGACTCGATCGGCGGAGTTGTGTGCTCATCGGTTACGGCAGCGCCTCCGCCGAGGACCAGAACCCGACTCGGCATCGGAGCGGTGAGGCAGCGTGATCCCGGACTATTTCAGGACATACGGCGATACCGAACTGCGGTGTTCGCTGATGTCGAGCACTCTGCCGAGCGGCGGGAACGCGCGCTGCGGGCAGTTGGCCCGCTCGCAGACCCGGCAGCCCGCGCCGATCGGTGTCGCCTGCACTTCGTCGAGATCGATGCCATCGGCGTAGATCACCCGGCCCGCATGCCGCAGTTCACAGCCGAGGCCGATGGCGAAGGTTTTACTCGGTTGGCCGTAGCGTGTGGCGCGACGTTCCACGGTGCGGGCCACCCACAGGTATTTACGGCCATCGGGCATCTGGGCGATCTGCGTCATGATCTTGCCGGGATAGGCGAAGGTCTCGTAGACGTTCCACAGCGGGCAGGTGCCACCGCTGGCGGAGAAATGGAAACCGGTGGCGGATTGACGTTTGGACATATTGCCCGCCCGGTCGACCCGTACGAACGAGAACGGGACGCCACGCAGCGATGGCCGTTGCAGGGTGGAAAGCCGATGGCAAATGGTCTCGTAGCTTTGGCCGAACAATGCGGAGAGTCGCTCGATATCGTAGCGAAAATCCTCGGCGACCTCGTGAAAGTGCGTGTACGGCAGGACGGTTGCCGCGGCGAAGTAGTTGGCGAGACCGAGCATGGCCAGTTTCCTGGCATCTTCGGAGGCGAAATTCCCTTCGTCAACCAGCTTTTCCAATAGCTGTCCGCATTCGAAGTAGGCAAGTTCGGCAGCGAGTTTGAAGGTGCGCTGTCCACCGGAGATATGCGGAGCGATCTCCAGGTTCCTGGTCTGCGGGTCGTAGCGGTGCAGCACCCCTTCCCCGAGATCGATACGATCGGTGATCCGCACATCGTGCGCGCGCAGCATCCTGGCGACCTCGGTGCTCACATCACCGCCGTGGAAACGGATCCGCGCGGTGAGATCTTCTGCGGCCGTATCCAACTCGTGGATATAGTTCTGGCGCTGATAGAAGTAGTCGCGCACCTCCTCGTGCGGCTTACTGATCGCTCCGCTGCCCGCGCCATCGGCGAACCGGTCCTCGGTCGCGGCGGCCAGCTGTGCGGAGGTATTGCGATACCGGTTGTGCATATTGACCAGCGCGCGGGCCATGCTCGGATGCGCGGAGACCATATCCGCGATCTCCTGGGCATCGGCCTCGATACCCAGTTCCTGGTCCATCACCACCTCATGGAGTTCGGCGACGAGCCGGGTGTCGTCCTGGGCGGAGAAGAAGGTCGCGTCGACGCCGAACACATCGTTGATCTTCAGCAGCACCGGGACCGTGAGCGGCCGCACATCGTGTTCGAGCTGATTGAGGTAGCTCGCCGAGATCTCCAGCTTCTGTGCGAGCGAGACCTGGCTCAGCCCGCGTTCGGTCCGCAGCTGTCGTAGCCGGGCGCCGCCGTAAGTCTTGGCCATGCGTCCAGCTTATGGGCGTTTTCGGATCGGGATGCCGCTCGGTGTCCGGTAACGGGGTCGTGTGCGATCATCTACCGGACTCGATGCCAGGTGGTCGTCGATAGGGGTCGCTGCCACCTTCTGGTTTGTTCGTTTCTATCGTCGGCACCCCGAGCTGCGTGAGGAACTTGCGGATCATCGTGTCATCGACCGCATCGAATCGGGAGGTCTTCTCGATCCGGACGATCCGCAGGTGCGCATGGATCTGCGGGCGATGTGACGGTCGTGAACATGATGTGGACGTCAATCCGGGATCTGCGTGAGTGCGCGGTCCGATATCGTCAGTGTTCGAGTACCAGGCCGACGATGACGATCGGTTTCTTGCGATAGTCGCGGTCCGGCTCGTCGCCGGTCCGGCACAGTACGAGGAGCGCGCCATTGACTGGTTGTACCCCAACCGTATCCCGGGTTCTGCCGCAGTCTGACAGTATGTCTTCGCGGACAAATGAACCGTCGACCCGGCTCCACGCGCGGATCGGGCGCGTATGTGAGTCTGGATGGGGCCAATCGTCGAGTTCGATCAGCTGGTCGTTGAGGAAGGCGCGATTTGCCCGAGCTGCAGGGCGGTACCGCTCGGGCATTTGATAGCGCGGTGACTGTGTGTCGGCGTCGAGGATCTGGCTGATGATTGTTCGGTCAACGTTCTCGGCGACCAGTAGATCGCTGCCGTCTGGGCTGATGTCCTCGGGATACGGGTATTCAGTGTAGGTGACCGCGGAATCGAGGTCGGATGGCTCGGTGATCAAGATGTATCTGTATCTGGGATTCTCTGTTGTCCGCCAAAATAACTGGAGAGTATTACCCCATAGTCTCATGTCTAGCTCTTGGTCGGTGTCTTCACCGGTCGGCCTGTGGGCGATCTCGTTGGATGTGACGATTTCGCCGGTCTCGGCATCGATGGCGAGGACGTGCCACCAGGTGAGGTCTGCTCGGCCGCATTGCATCGCTCGGTAGATCGTCGTGCCGACCACAGCGTCTTTGAGCGGGTGCGACCATGAATTTCGTTTGGCGACTCGGCAGGAGGCATGATCGGTGTCGGTGATCCATCGGCGGTCTCCGGTGCGGGGTTCGTAACCTGCGACCTGCGTCGGGTTGGCCCGGACCAGGACAGCGCCGTCTCCCTGGGGAGACCAGGACCAATCGGCAGCATCACCATCGCGCTCGTAGTCGGACTCGGTCCACAGCAGCTCACCGGTCGTGGCGTTGAACCCGCGATAGCCGACGTGATACCAGTATGCGCTGACCACATTGTCGCCGATATATCGCAGTGAGTCGGGTGCCAAGGGGAGCAGTTCTCCCGACTGTGTCGTACGCCGGTAATGCCAACGCTCTGCACCCGTGCGCCCGTCATAGGCTGTCAGACCGCGACGGTCGCCGACCACGAATCCAGTTCCAGCTGCCGCTATCTCGAACGATGAGCTGTCATATATCCCGCCGGGCATAATGGGGATTCGGTAGCGTTCTGTGCCGAGTCGATCCGGAACGGCCGCCACCGGGTCTTCGCCTGCGGTGGTGTGGTCGATGTTCCAGGTGTCATCGCCCGCCCGGATTGCCACCGCGGACACCACGATCGCTGGGATGAGGCCGGTTAGGGTGACTATCCGGCCCCAACTCCGAATGCTCGGTGAGGCCGGGGATTCGGTCATGATCATTGCTGCGAGGATGAGTACAGCGCCGGTCATGATCAGGACGAAGGCCGCTGCGGCCGTGGGCATCCGGGTGAAGTAGGGGTATTCGGCGCGGATCTCGAAGTACTTCGACCACCAGCTGTCGCCGACGGCTATTCCGATGCCCGCGAGGAAGGCCAGTGACACCACCCAGCCCAGGAAAGGGTCCTTGCGCAACACCCAGCCCAGGAAAGGGTCCTTGCGCAACGGCGGAGGGTCCGGTCGGAAACGGTCAGTTCCGGGGATCGCCACCAGAGCCGTCAGAATCACGGCTCCAAGGACTATCGCTGTCGTCGCGACGAGTTCGGGAATCCCCTCGATCCCGGTTTCTCCATATCTATAGCTCAGATCCCTTGTGTCGGCAAAGAATCGGCTGAAGAGACCGAGTATCAGTCCACCGGAGACCAGCCCGAACCCGCTACCGAACGCAATATCGGCTGCCGCAAACTTGGTCGCGTTACGCAACCCCTCGCCCCCTCGGAAACTGGTGGTTCTCGTTTCGTGAGTGTAGCGTCGGCTCCTGGTTGGGCGGAACCAACGCTTTCGCGCGCACCAACTCTCCATCTGCCGGTGTGAACGGCTTGGTGTGGTGTTGACGCGACGCTACTCACTCGAATCGCGGAGTCTTCGTGTTCACGGCTGGTCGCGTGGGCCGCTGAGATAGGGGAGGCGCCGTTGGCCTGTCGCGATTTCGCAGGCGAGGTCCTGGTAGCCGAGCGCGAGTTCGGCGAGCCGCTCCCATGCGTCGTGGGTGGCCCATGCCGGTATACCGGGAGGGGTTCCGTAGGCGGATACCGAGAACTGTGCGAGTCGATCGATCACCATGCCCATGGTTTCGGTGTGCATATGGGCGCCGCCGTGCGGTAGCGGTGTCTCGGTGGCGACCCAGCGGTCGATGGCGAGGACCAGTTGGGCGCGGTGCCGGTCGATATCGTGTGTGTTGGCAGGCTCCGCGCGCGGGCCGTGCTCGGGTGACTGCGCGTGTAAGCGGCGCTCGTGTAATTCGGCGAGCCGGTGGGCGGACGCCAGAATCGGGTGGTCCCGGCGTGGCGTACTGCGGCATGCGCGCAGGAGGAGTTCTTTGCTCGGCAGTGGTTCCATCGTGCTGACCCCCTTGGGTCGAATGGTGTTTGCTGGCGATAGGTCGAACGCGCGGATCAGCGGCGCGGCCACCTGCCCGGGCGGGGGAGCAGGGACCGATATCGGGTCGGTGTGATATCCCACGGCGCTTCGATGAGGACCAAGCCGAACAGTTCCAATCCGGTGAGTCCGATCCGGCCGGCCAAGTGCTGTAGCAGCGAAATCAGCTCCGCTGCTTGGATGGCCGCCGTCGCCTGCTCGGTGGTCACCGTCCGGCCACGTAGGTAGGACACCACCCACGCGTCGTCGTTTACCCGACGTGCCTGGTGTGGCGTCTGATCACTCACGATCCAGCCTTGGTCGATGACGTGTACGGACATCGGAACCCCCTCTAGCCCCGTTGTGCGGGTTCGGCGGGAAGCTTCCCGCTTACGCTGCGTGACGGTACGAGCGTAAGTAATGGTCAATCGATACGTCAAGTTGACCATTGCTTGTGGTGTGGCAGTCGCATCGGCGGAGTGCACCGTGGGTGCGGACCGCGCTGTGGGGGTGGGTACGGTTTTTGCACGAACAGCTGGAGCCGGAAGGACGTATCGGACGATGGCACCACTCTCGCCAACGGTCGCGCGCTGGGAGCTGATGCTCCGAATCAAGCGGCGCCGCACCGAGTTCCACGTCACCGGGTCTGTTATCGCCAAAGAGCTCGGCTTCACGCTGTCGTATTGGTCGAAGGTGGAGAAGGAACGGGTGCTTGCCGAGGACAAACTGCGCGCGTTGTTACGCCTGCTCGAATTCGTTCCGGAAGAACGTGAGGAGATGCTGCGGCTGCGCGATATCGCGAAGCGGCGCGGGTGGTGGTCGGAGTACGCGGGGCTGGTGCCGGATGAGGCGGCCCGGCTCTACGGGTTGGAGTACGGAGCACGCGATGTGCGCAGCTATACGAGCATTGTGCTTCCCGAGCTGTTGCAGACCGAGGACTACGCGCGGGCGGTGCTCGCCAATGATCGAGCCAGGGTCAGACAAGTCGATATCGACCGGTGGGTCCAGGTGCGGATGCGCCGCCAGGAGCGGCTGACCGGAGCGGAGCCGCTCCGGCTCACCGCGATCGTCCACCAGGCCGCGCTGACCCAGCGAACCGGCGGCGCCGATGTGGTGAAAGGGCAGCTGCGGCATATGCTCGCGGTTGCCGAGCACTATGCCGATGTGGTCGATATCCGCGTCATACCGTTCGACGCGCCTGGTGGTGTGTTGCTGGCAGGCGGGTCATTCCAGCTGATCGGATTCGATAGCGCGCTGCTACCTGATGTGGCGTGGACCGAGACACTGTTGCACGGTGATGTGGTCGAGGAGGCCGAGCCGGTCCGGCATCTCGCGATGATGTTCGATACCACTCTCGCCGAGCACGCGCTCTCGCGGGAGGATTCGATATCGCTGCTGGAACGCGCGCTCGATGCGCTGGAACCGTAACCGGTGTTGGATCAGGAGGAGATCTGCCCGGGCGGACTCTTCCGGGAAAACGATGGATCCAGTTCTTCGACGAGAACTGCCGGGGCGAGACGGGTCCGCAGCCCGCGGTCGATCTCACCCGCCACCGGAATGACCACAGCGGCCGCTGAGGTCGCCACCACATCGGTGAGCACGGCGGGCCAGTCCGGATCCGAGGCGGTCGCGAGGGCGGCGATCGTCGCGGCCACCGCGGAATCGCCCGCGCCGGTGGGATTCCCGGCGAGTGGTTCGGGGAGCGCGGCCGACCAGGTTCCTTCGGTGGTCACCGCGATTATCCCCTCGGGTCCGCATGTGGTGAGCACGGCGCGTACGCCGCGTTCGACAAGCGGGCGGGTGACGGTCACGATCGCCTCGGCCGTATCCACCGCGGCGCCGGTGAGGCGGCGTAGCTCGGCGCGGTTCGGCATGAGTACGACTCCGGGTACCCGAGCGGCCAGTCGCAGCGCCGCACCGTCGATATCGCAGATGGTCGGTACCCCTGCGGCGAGGGCGGTACGCGCGATCTCGGCGGGAAGCGAGGGTTCGATACCGCTCGGCAGCGAGCCGGAGATGATCAGCCCGTCCATATCGGGTAGTAGGCCTGCCACCCGGACGGCCAGCTGCTCGGCGGCATGCGGATTGGAGACGCGGGCGCCTGGCTCCCACAGCGCGGTGGCGGTACCGTCCTCGGATTCGCTGATCACCACGGTGCGCCGCACCCATGGCAGGGCGTGGACGAAGTCGACCGGCATCTCCAATTCGGCGGCGGCGGCGAATGCGTGGTCGGAGAAACCGGTAGCTCTGGCGTACTTGCCCAGCTGATTCAGCACCCGGGTCACGTTGATGCCCTTGCCGCCGATGCGTTGTTCCACTGAGCGCACCCGATGGGCTTGTCCGCGTTCGAAGCGTTCGACCCGATAGGTCATGTCGTACGCGGGATTCATTGTCACGGTGAGGATCACGACAACCACTGTCCACGTCTGAGTACCCGGCGCAACTGGAGATCGGCATCGACTGTCAGTAGATCGGCGAGCTGTCCCTGCCGCAGGTCACCGACCTCGGAGAGCCCTAGTGCGCCTGCCGGGGTCGCGGTGGCCGCCAGTACCGCCTCCCGTAGCGGGATACCGGATTCACGGACCGCGCGGACTACGCATTGCCATAGCGTGCTCGTCCCGCCCGCGATCGAGCCGTCGGCAGTCCGAGCCACTCCATCGCGCACTGTGACCGGCTGCGCGCCGAGCCGATAATCACCGTCCGCGCATCCTGCTGCCGCCATGGCATCACTGACCAGTGCGACCCGGCCGGGTGCTGCCGCAAATACCAGTGCGACGAAGCCGGGGTCGAGGTGTACGCCGTCGCTGATCAGTTCCACGGTCACGGCGCCTGCCGCGGTCGCGACCAGGGCCGCCGCGACCGGGCCCGCGTTGCGGTGGTGTAGTGGCGGCATCGCGTTCGCCAGATGGGTGACCATACTGCCGGAACCGCTGGGGCGCAGAGCGTTGTGGAATGTCGGGTAATCGGCGTCGGTGTGGCCGAGGGCGATCCGGACACCGCTTTCGGTCAGTCGCTGTACGACGGCCGGGTAGCCGGGTCGTTCCGGAGCCAGGGTCATCATGCGTATCTGCCCGCCGCCCGCGCAAAGCAATCGCTCGGTCAGTTCGGGATCAGGATCGCGGATGAACCGCGGATCCTGTGCGCCACAACGGGCCTCGGCCAGAAAAGGGCCTTCGAGATGGATGCCGCCGAGCGTGCCCTCTTCGACCAGCTCGCGCAGCATGGCGGTCTGCGCCACCAGCTGTGCGGCAGGTCCGGTGACCACACTCGCCACCACCGTGGTCGAGCCGCCCGCGTGGTGCGCGCGTGCCGCTGCTCGCGCATGCGCACCGGTGACGGTATCGAACCGGTAGCCGAACCCACCGTGATTGTGTATATCGACCAGCCCGGGGAGCACGGTTCCAGCGTGAGGTGGGTCGGACAGGTCCGGATATGCGGCCCGCCACTGCGCGATCGAGTACACCGCATCGATGCGTTCCCCGGATATCACCACCACCCCGTCGTCCACGGTGCGGTTCGCCGAAACGATCCGGCCACGGATCATCAGCGTGCGGTACCGCGTCATCTCGCCCCCGGCTGTTCGGTGCTCATGCCTGGCACAGTAGTTTGTGGCAGCGCGCACAGTAGATGCTGCCATGGTATGGATACCGGGGATGCGCCTGGTGCACAGCGCACCGTGCAGCTCGGCGAGGAACAGCGCAGGATGGATCCGCTGTACAAGAGCAGTGGCTGCGCACTGGCCGCGCGGTAGCATCGAGTGGTGACACGGCGGGGGCGCGAATCAAAAGACAGCCGCAGTTATCGTGGGCTGTCCAAGGAACAACGGGTGACCCAGCGGCAGACCCGGCTGATCGATGCCGCGCTCGACCTATTCGGCACCCAGGGCTACGCGGCCACATCCATCGAACGTCTCTGCACTGTGGCGAATGTTTCCACACGCAGCTTCTACGAGGATATGGGCAGCCGTGAGGCATTGCTCATCGCGTTGGCGAATCGCATTACCTCCTCCGCGTTGGAATGCGCTCTCGCCGCACTCGCGGAAACCGCGAACGAGCCGGTATCCGTCCGCATAACGGCGAGCTTTCGTGCCTATCTCGCGGTCAGCTGCGCTGATTCACGCTACGCGCGGGTCTGTTACGTCGAAGTGGTCGGTGTGAGTGCTGTAGTGGAGCAGTGGCGCAGGCAGCAGCGTCATCTGCTCTCGGCTCTATTGATCAGTATGGTCGGACGGCTGGTGAGCCGTGGTGCGGCAGTGCCGCAGCGGTTGGATCTGTTCGCCTTGGCCGTGATCGGGGTGGTCAATTCCCTCGCCCAGGAATTGGTGCTGAACAATCCATCGGATTCGGTGCTGGGTTTGGAGGACAGTCTCGAGGACATCTGTCAGGAAGTCGCGTATTTCATGAATTCTCGCCTCGAGCTGGCATGATCGGATTTCGCCCGCGTACGAGCGTCGTCGTCGGCGGTCTTGGTCCACACAAATGGTTTCGGGGTGGTGTCCCAGGCTTGGATGTCGGCTTTGAGTTCGGTGACGCTGTGGTGGGTTGATCGGCGGAGTTTGCGGCTGGTCGGCTCGGTGAACCAGCGTTCGACGAGGTTCGTCCAGGATGCCGATGTCGGGGTGAAATGCAGGTGGAATCGGGGGGTGACGCAGCAGCTATTTCTTGAGCTCTTGATCGAGCAGAATATCGCCGCGTTGCGCACCGTGGGCATCGATATCAAGGCCGAGCAGTTGTCCGATCTGTCCGTACTGCGCGAAGTGTATGCCGAGAGCCTTGATCTGAAGTAATCAGATCCACGACTCCACAGCGGGTTTCGCTGCTATCGAGGCGGTACCGCTGTGGGGGTGGGCCGGACGGGCGGCATCTTCGATCAGAAGTTCGGCTGCGATCGCGACCGCTACTTCAGGCGCGGTGCGCGCACCGATATCGATCCCCGCAGGCGAATGCAGCCGGGCGAGCGTCTCGTCGTCGAAACCGCCCGCGCGCAGATCGGCTATCCGCCGGATGTGCACCTGCCGTGACCCGGTGGCACCGAGATATCCGATTTCCGGTAGCCGCAGTGCCACGGTGAGTAGCGGAATCTCGAAGGCGGGGTCGTGCGCGACAACGACGATGGCTGTGCGGCTGTCGATCTCACCGGCCGCGGCGAGGGCGTTGAGATAGCGGTGTGGCCAGTCGACCACGACCTCGGCGCCGGGAAACAATTCCGGTCTGGCGAAATGCGGGTGTGCGTCACAGACTGTGACCCGGTAGCCGAGCAGGCCTGCTTGGACCGTGAGGGCGGCGGCGAAAGAGTTGGCGCCGAAGATGATCAGCCGTGGTGGCGGCGCGAACGAGGCCACGAACACGTCCGAATCCGGTAGCTCGACCAGTTCGGTGGCGTGCTTTTTCTCGGTGATCAGATGCTGGCCGATCAGATCGGTGTCGGGATGCCACACCACGGTGAAGACGGTGACTCTGTGGTGGGCTGCGATTTCGGCGGCCACATCGGGGAATTCCGGAAAATGGCGTTGGGAGAACGGCTCGATGAAGACATCCACCATCCCCTCACCGCCGCCCTCGAGGCCGGTTGGTATGGCGAAGCGGTACAGGGCGCGATGGCCGGTGCGCGCACTCCGGAATACCTCCTCGTACGCGATCTCCTCCAGTCCGTCCGCGGCGATCGCGCCGTAGACGCCTCCGTCTGGGTCGACCAGCATGGCTGAGCCCAGCGGCAACGAGGCGGATCCCATGGTGCGTACTACGGTCGCCAGCCCGCCGGTCCGCCCGGAATGCCATATCCGCAAGAGGTCATCGACGATGTCCCGCATCAGTCAGCTCCGATCACCGGGCGGTTGTGGCAGGGAAGTCGCGATCCATACCCGTCGCCAGGTCGTCACACGTGACGCACACCATATCCGATTTATCACGTAAATAGGTTCTGGCCCCGGAATCTCCTGTCGCGGAAGCGATGACCGCGTTCCAGTGCGCGGATGCGAGTACGACGGGATGTCCTGGTGTGTTGTGGAACACAGCACGAGCCAGGCCATGTGGTGCCGTGCGTGCGGCGGCGAGCACGCGGGCGACCACGTCGGCGCCGACATCGGGGGTGTCCACCGGCATGATCGCGGCGTAATGCGCGGGCGTGCGTGCCACTGCGCGGAGTCCGGCCCGCAAGGCGGCACTGAGCCCGGTGGCCCAGTCGGCTGCCCATACGTGCTCGGTGCCCGGTGGTAGATCGACGAGGTATGGCTTAGGTCCGGTCGCACCGAGTACGACGATCACCGGATCGCAGCCACCGTCGGCAAGCGCTCGCACCGCTGTGCGTAGCCATGCGCCTCCTTCGGCGAGCGCTTTGGGGCGCCCATACCGTGTGCCCGCACCTGCGGCGAGCACGATACCCGCGCAGGACGTTGCCGCGAGGTGGGCGGGGGCGACCATGATGTCACGGTAGTACCGCTCGGTATGTTCTGCACGGTGCGTGATCGGAGTCGGTGAACATGCCGCGGCGGCGGGGGAGGGTGATCCGTCCCGCTCCGGCTGGCGGACCGCACGGTCGTATTCGATGCTGGACTGATGACAGATCAGCTATCAGGGCTCGCGGCGTTCGACGCATTGCCGAGTGCCGCGGCATATGCGGCGGTGCTCGACTGCTGCTCATCGCCGGGCTTCGCGCGCGAGCTGATCGCGGGCCGTCCCTACGGGAACGTTGCCGCGCTGCTCGATGCGGCCGACGCGGCGTTGGCACTGCAGCCGGAGTCCGAAATCGAACTCGCTCTCGCGGGACATCCCCGGATCGGGGAGCGGCCGGATTCCGCCGCCTCGGCGCGGGAGCAAGCCGGAGTAGCCTCGGCTGCGGAGCCGGTCCGCGCCGCGCTCGCCGCGGGCAATCGAGCCTACGAACAGCGGTTCGGGCATATCTACCTGGTCTGCGCGACCGGTAAGTCGGCCGACGAGTTGCTCGAGCTGCTCACCGCCCGGCTGCGCAATGATGCCGAGACCGAGAGGCGAGTCATGCGGACAGAACTGGCAAAGATCAACCGCATCCGGCTGCGCGCACTGCTGGGGGTTCCGGCATGAGCGCGTCAGGCCCGGAGGTGGTAGCGCAGCGTGGCCACGGAGGGCTGCGCTCGTGCCGAGATGGGCAGAGCATGAGCGCGTCAGGCCCGGAGGTGGTAGCGCAGCGTGGCCATGCGGTTACCGCATGAGCACGCTGAGCACGCATGTACTGGACGCGGTGCTCGGGATGCCTGCCGTCGGCGTCGCTGTGACGCTGTACCGGCAGGCCGAACGGCTCGGTTCGGGGCAGACCGATACCGATGGCCGGATCGGGTCGCTCGGTGAAGCGCTCGAACCGGGAACGTATCGATTGGTGTTCGACACCGGCGCTTATTTCGCCCGGCTCGAGGTCGAAGCCTTCTA
This sequence comes from Nocardia spongicola, assembly GCF_047200775.1. Taxonomy (NCBI): domain Bacteria; kingdom Bacillati; phylum Actinomycetota; class Actinomycetes; order Mycobacteriales; family Nocardiaceae; genus Nocardia; species Nocardia spongicola. The sequence goes on from NZ_JBJZOO010000010.1 coordinate 102,026, forward strand.
CCCGGAGGTCGCCATCACGTTTGTCATCACCGAACAGCGGCATTACCACGTTCCGGTGCTGCTGTCGCCATTCGCTTTTTCCACCTATCGAGGGAGCTGACCACAACTATGGAATTGACCGGCCCGATCGTCCTATCGGATCACCGATACGGCAAGGCCGAGAATCGGATCGTCCGGATATATCGGGAGACGGCGCGGCACGAGATCCGCGATCTGAACGTCTCCACGGTGCTGCGCGGTGATTTCGACGATGCCTACATCACAGGCGACCAGACCAATGTGCTGCCAACCGATACACAGAAACAGACTGCCTACGCATTCGCCAAAGATCCGCTGCTGCGCACGATCGAGGATTACGGGCTCGCGCTGGCCGACCATTTCGTCACCACGGTCGAGCCGGTGGCCAGTGCGCGGGTCGAGATCGACGAGTACGCCTGGCAGCGGGTCTCGGTCGATGGGGTGGAGCACGACCATACCTGGGTGCGTCAGGGCCCTGAGGTGCGTACCGCGGCGATCACCGTAACCGGTACGGGTGCGCAACGGCAGGCCTGGGTGCTCGGCGGAGTCAAGGACCTGACCATTCTCAAGTCCACCGGTTCCGAATTCACCGATTTCCTGACCGATGATTTCACCGTGCTCACCCCGACCCGTGATCGGATGCTGGCCACTTCGCTGGTCGCCGAGTGGCGCTTCGCGGCCACCGAGGGGATCGCCTGGGACGAGGTCTACGCGGGAGTGCGAGCGCGGTTGGTCGAGACCTTCGCGACCTGGCATTCCAAGGCGTTGCAGGAGACGCTGTTCGAGATGGGTAAGGCAGCACTGGAGGCATATCCGGTACTGGCCGAAATCCGGCTCACGGCGCCGAACAAGCACCATTTCGATTACGAGCTGGCCCGATTCGGCATCGAGAACCATGGCGAGGTCTATCACGCCGATGACCGCCCTTACGGCTTGATCCACGCCACCGTGGCCCGTGCCGACGCACCGGAAGCGGGGCAGGCATGGACCAGGTAACCGTTATCACGGGCTGTGCCATCGCCACCGTCGACAGCCGTGGCACCGAGTATCGGGAAGGCTACGTCGTTATCCGCGGCAACCGGATCGATGCGGTCGGCGCGGGCGAACCGCCAGAGCCGGTGGCCGGCGCGCAAGGTATCAGACGTATCGATGGAAGCGGCTGCCTGCTGACTCCAGGATTGGTGAACACCCACCACCATCTCTATCAGTGGATAACCCGTGGTCTGGCCGCGGACAATACGTTGTTCGAGTGGTTGACCACGCTCTATCCCATCTGGGCTGGTATCGACGAGGACGCGGTGCGGGTCGCGGCTACCGGCGCGCTCGCCGCGCTCGCGCGTACCGGGTGCACCACCACCACCGATCATCACTATGTGTTCCCACGCGAGGGTGGTGATCTGCTCGGCGCCGAGATCACCGCGGCGGCCGAGGTGGGCCTGCGATTCCATCCCTGCCGTGGCTCGATGGACTTGGGGGCGAGCGCGGGTGGGTTGCCGCCCGATCATGTGGTCGAGAGTCTCGATGCCATCCTCGCCGCGAGCGCGGAGGCTGTGGCGCGCTGGCATGATCCGTCGTTCGATGCGATGGTGCGGATCGCTCTGGCGCCGTGTTCGCCGTTCTCGGTGACGCCGGAACTATTGCGGGAATCGGCGGCGCTGGCCCGCGAAGTCGGGGTCCGGCTGCACACTCATCTGGCCGAGACCATCGATGAGCAAGATTATTGTGCGCAGACCTTCGGCTGTACGCCCGCGCAGTATATGGAGCAGCTCGGCTGGCTCGGTCCTGATGTCTGGTACGCACATGCCGTCCACCTCGACGATGCCGCGATCGAGACCATGGCAGGCACCGGCACCGGTGTGGCGCATTGCCCTACCTCGAATGCGCGGCTCGGGGCAGGTGTCGCGCGGATCGCCGACCTGGTGCGGGCAGGTGTTCCGGTAGGGCTCGGTGTCGACGGGGCGGCGAGCAATGAGGCGAGTTCGATGATCGAGGAGCCGCGTAACGCGCTGCTGTGGGCGCGTAACCGGGGTGGGCCCCGCGCGATGACGGTGCGTACCGCGCTGGAGCTGGCCACCATGGGCGGTGCGCGAGTGCTCGGCCGTGCTGCCGAGATCGGCTCGATCGAGGTGGGCAAGCTGGCGGATCTGGCACTGTGGCGCCTGGATACGGCCGCGCATGCCGGGATCGAGGATCCGGTGGTCGCGCTGCTCCTCGGTTCGCCGCCACCACTGGCCGCGCTGCTGGTGAACGGGCGCGAGGTGGTGCGGGAAGGTGAGGTGCGCACTGTCGCCATGGATACCGTCGCTACCGAGGTAGCCCAAGCGCAGGTGGCGTTGCGCGCGAAGGCGGGGTGAGCACTCGGCCGGGTATGCCACGGGTGGTTGTCTCACGACCGGGTAACAGTCACGCAATCTGAGGCATCCATGCGCAATATCGCGGCAACCAACTGGTTCTACCGTGGCGAGGACTCAGGAACGAGGTGATACGTGGACCTGGACACGATCCGCGAGATAGTGGTCGCTCGGGAGCGAGCGGACCTGGGATTACTCGATCCATCGGCCGCAGTGCTTTCCGGGGGGACCTTCTTGTTCTCCGAGCCACAGGATCAGCTGGTACGACTGGTCGACATCACGAGTATGGGCTGGCCCGCGTTGCGCGCGGTGGACGATGGCCTGGAGATCGCGGCGACGTGCACCTTGGCCGAGTTCTCTGGAGCGATGCCAGGCCATGAGCTGGGGGTGCCGGTACTGCGCGAGCTGTGGCCTGGCACCGCGCTGTTCGCACAGTCCTGCCGGGCGCTGCTGGCTTCGCACAAGATCTGGCGCACCGCCACCGTCGGGGGCAATGTCTGCCTCGCGTTGCCAGCGGGCGCGGTGCTCGGCGCACTGGTCGCACTCGATGGGGTGGCGCTGGTGTGGGCAGCGGACGGGAGCGATCGAGTCGTTCCGATGCGGGACTTCGTCCTCGGTCCTGGGCGGACCGTGCTGCGGCAGGGGGAAGTGTTGCGCTCGGTGTTTCTGCCACCGGCGAGCCTGCTGGCGCACACCAGCTTCCGGAAGATCGCGTTCGCCCCGCTCGGTCGCTCCGGTGCCGTGGTGATGGGGCGTCGGGAACCGGATGGCCGCAGCGCGATCACCATTACCGCCGCCACGACCAGACCGGTCGTTCTGGACTTCAGTGCGCCGCCGAGCGAGTCGACGGTACAACGCGCGCTCGATGCCATCGAGCCGGGCCTCTGGTTCGCCGACCCGCACGGGTCGCCGGAGTGGCGGCAGCATGTCGCCGGGCTGCTCGCCCGCGAGGCCGCCGGGGAACTGAGGGGAGCATGATGCGATTCGAAGTGGACGGCACCGCCGTCGAGATCGAGGTACGGCCAGGGCAGTGTCTGCGCACCGCATTGCGGGAGAGCGGCCACTCAGCGGTGAAGAAAGGGTGTGACGCGGGCGATTGCGGGGCCTGTTCGGTGTTGGTCGACGGAATGACGGTGCACTCCTGCATATTTCCCGCCTATCGTGCCGCCGGACGGTCGGTCACCACAGCCGCTGGGCTGGGGACACCAGAGCATCCGCACCCGGTGCAGCGCCGGTTTGTCGACCGCGCCGGATTCCAATGCGGGTTCTGCACCGCGGGCATGGTCGTCACCGCGGCAGGCCTCGGTTGTGGCGAGGCGAACCGGGACCGAACCGAGCCCGAACTCGACGAATTGATGAAGGGAAACCTGTGCCGTTGTACGGGCTACCGGGCGATCAAGGCGGCATTGGGCGCGCAGACCACTCCGGCCGAGCTCCCAACCACGGCGGAACACACCGCGACCGGTACCGGGGGCGTCGGTGCCGGAGTCGGCGCCCCAGCCGGTCTGCGCATCGTCACCGGTAGGGAACCGTTCACTCTCGATCTGCCCGCTGTCGCCGCGGCGGAGGCGCCGACTGTCGAGAGCGGGCAAGGCACCGGCGGTACCGCGAGCGGGCCGTCGACCGCACCACTGCACCTCGAGGTGCTGCGCAGTCCGCATCCGCATGCGCGGATCCGATCCATCGACACCGCGGCCGCCGAGGCGTTGCCGGGGGTGCACGCGGTGCTCACCTACGCCGATGCCCCTGAGGTGGCGTTTTCGACGGCACGGCACGAGCTGCGGACCGATGATCCCGACGACACCTATGTGCTCGACCGGACCGTCCGATTCGTCGGGCAACGGGTGGCCGCGGTAGTGGCCGATAGCGTCGCGACCGCCCGTGCGGCCACTCAGCTACTGCAGGTCGATTACGAGATCTTGCCCGCGGTATTCGAGCCGGAAGAGGCGCTGCGGGCCGATGCGCCGAAACTGCATGGGGACAAACCGGAATCGGCTCGAATCGCAGATCCCGACCGTAATGTGATCGCGGAACTGCATGGCGAGGTCGGCGATATGGCGGCGGGGTCGGCCGCGGCGGCCCATGTGGTGCGTGGGGTGTGGCATACCCCCCGCGGGCAGCACGTGCACCTGGAAACACACGGTGGGGTCGGATGGCTGGACGATACGGGCAGGCTCGTCCTCCGGTGCAGCACCCAGACGCCGTATCTGGTGCGTGATGAGCTGTGTCATATTTTCGGATTGCGGCCGGAGCGGGTGCGCGTATTCGCGGCAAGGGTCGGCGGCGGATTCGGCGCGAAACAGGAGATGCTCGCCGAGGACCTGATCGCGCTGGCGGTCCTGCGTACCGGCAGACCGGTGCAGTACGAGTTCACCCGTTCCGATGAGTTCACCGCCGCGATTTCTCGGCATCCGATGCGGATCGCGGTAACGGTGGGGGCCGACGCGCACGGCGCGCTGACCGCATTGGCCATCGAGGTACTCGCCGACGCGGGAGCCTACGGCAACCACAGTGTGGGCGTGCTGTTCCACAGCGTCGGCGAGACGATGGGGCTCTACCGCTGTGCCAATAAGCGGGTGGACGCACAAACGGTGTACACCAACAACCTCCCCTCCGGGGCGTTCCGCGGCTATGGCCTCGGACAGGTGCTGTTCGGGCTGGAGTCGGCGCTGGACGATCTCGCGCGCGAGCTCGATATGGATCCGTTCGAATTCCGGCGCCGCAATGTCGTGGTTCCCGGTGAGCCGTTCGTCGGCGCCGAGGTGTTCGACGACGACCTGATGTTCGGCAGTTACGGTTTGGACCAGTGTCTCGATCTCACCGAGCGGGCATTGCTGCGCGGTAACGAGGTGCGCCCGCCTGGCCCGGAGTGGCGGGTCGGCACCGGTATGGCGGTCGCGATGATCGCGACCATCCCACCGAACGGCCACCGGTCGGCGGCGACCGCGTCGCTATTGTCCGACGGCCGCTACGAGATACGGGTAGGCACCGCGGAATTCGGCAATGGTGCCACCACATCGCATGTACAGCTCGTGGCCACCGCGCTGAACACGGAGGTGTCCCGGGTGGTGATCCGGCATGCCGATACCGACTCGGCGGGGCACGACACCGGCGCTTTCGGCTCCACCGGTGTAGTGGTTGCGGGCAAGGCGGTCTACGCGGCCGCATGCGCTCTGCGCGATCTCCTGTTGGCCAGGGCAGCGGAACTGTCGGGAGTTCCGGAGCGGGACTGCGTACTGCAGGCGGATGGTGTGCGTTGCGGTGAGCGGTTACTCGGCGCGGCCGAGTTGCTGGCAGGCGGCGAGCTCATCGCGCACGGTGAGCACGGGGGCAGTCCCCGATCGGTGAGTTTCAATGTGCACGCTTTCCGGGTCGCCGTGCATCCCGACACCGGCTCGGTCCGCATCCTGCAGTCGATCCAGGCCGTCGACGCGGGCACCGTACTCAATCCGGTGCAGTGCCTCGGGCAGGTGGAAGGTGGTATCGCACAGGCGATCGGTACCTCGCTGTACGAGGATATGCGCAGCGAGGACGGTGTGGTGCTCACCCGAGGCTTGCGGCAATACCATGTGCCGCAATTCGCCGATATCCCGCGCACCGAGGTGTACTTCGCCGAAACGTTCGACACTCTGGGGCCATTGGGTGCCAAGTCGATGGGTGAGTCGCCGTACAATCCGGTCGCGCCTGCCCTGGCCAATGCGATCCGTGACGCGGTCGGCGTCCGACTGGTCCGATTGCCGATGTCCGCGGACCGGATCTGGGCGGCGCTGCGAGAGCAAGAGAAGCCGGGAGAGCGGGAAGGGCCGGGGGAGCAGCAGGCGTTGCGAGAGCGGGAGATGCGATGAGCAGGATGCCCGAGCACGTCCGTGCGCGGATCGAAGCGATGCTCGACAAAGTGGACGCGGAGTTGCGGCACCATTATCCCGGGCCGGGTAACCGGACCCAGCCGATTCACACCGTCTACGTCCCCGCTGATCGGGTTGCCGAGGAAACCCCCGCCGAATGGGGCATGGCCGCGGTCGAACTGCTCGACCGCCACCACGATCTGCTGACCACGCTCGATCGGACCGATGCGTTGCCCGAGGTACGGCGGCGGCTGCACCATGACCCGGTCCAGGACCTGCGCATCGACTTCGAGGACAGTTATGGCTTGCGCGCCGATGCCGAAGAGGACCGGGCGGCGACGGCGGCGGGTGCCGTGCTCGCGGCCTGGTCTCGCCGCGGTGATGGCCCGGTGAGCAGCGGGATCAGGATAAAGGGCCTGGCGAGCGGTGAGCGTCGGCGAGCGCTGCGCACCCTCGAGTTGGTGCTGGAAGGCGCGGGCGGGGTGCCCAGCGGATTTGTCTTCACCGTGCCGAAAATTCGTTCCGCGCAGCAGGTTCCGGCACTGGTGCAACTGTGCGCCGGATTGGAACGCGGCTATGGCGTCGCCGATGGCAGTCTGCGCTTCGAGCTACAGATCGAGAGTCCGCAGGCGATTCTCGCGGCAGATGGCTCCGTACCGGTCGCCGCCATGCCCGCGCTGGCCGAAGGGCGTTGCGCTGCCCTGCACTTCGGCACATATGACTACACCGCGGCATGTGGTGTCGCCGCGGCGGATCAGGCGCTGGATCATCCGGCTGCCGATTACGCGAAGGCGGTTATGCAGATCGCGACCGCGCAGACCGGGGTATGGGTATGCGACGGTTCCACGCAGATCGTGCCGGATACCGATGCGGAGGCCGCGCTGCGCAACCACCACCGGCTGGTCACCCGAGCCCTGCGGCGCGGCTACTACCAGGGCTGGGATATGCATCCCGGGCACCTGATCACGCGCTGGCTGGCCACCTACGACTTCTTCCGTCAGGCGATCGATGTGGCGGTGCCGCGCCTGCGGAACTATCTGGCCCGGCGTAGCGATGACATCATCGACGAGCCCGCCACCGCGGAAGCATTGGCAGCTACCGTACTGCGCGGGATCGGCTGTGGCGCCCGCCGAGACGCGGGCGCGCCTGAGCTGTCCGAGGCGGTCCTGCGCGCACTCGTCGCGCGTGCGCCGCTCCCGGGAGAAGCGCGGTGATCTGCTATTCGCAGGGTGCGGTTGGCAGCGGCGTGTAGCGCCTGCGACTTGTAGTTTCAGCAATTTTCAGTGCCGGCAACTCGTAGTGCCGGCGAAGTATGGTTCCAGCGAAACAGGAGGCGTGATGCGCGACCAGACCGGGGACGAAGAGTTCACCCTGCTGCCGGATCTGGCTGTCCGTCCGCTCGGCGGTTCGGTGATCTGGGCCGATGACGAATTCTTCGCGGAGAAGGAGAATTTGATCAATCCAGGCCCTGCCGTGTATCAGCCGTCCAGCTTCGGGCACAAAGGCCAGATCTATGACGGCTGGGAGAGCCGCAGGCATCGTGGGCAGCCCGGTGACGACTCCGCGATCGTGCGGCTGGGCATACCTGGGGTGATCCGTGGACTCGTGGTCGATACCGCGTGGTTCACCGGTAACTACCCACCTGCGGTCTCGGTGTCGGCGCTGGAGCTGTCGGGCTATCCGCCCGCGACGGAGATCGCCGAGCGGACCGACTGGGTGACCCTGCTCGATCGCGCGCCGGTCACAGGGGATAGCCGCAACCTGTTCCCCGTCGAGAACGAACAGCGCTGGACCCACGTGAAGCTGACAATGCATCCGGACGGTGGCGTAGCCAGGCTGCGTGTGCACGGCGAGGCGCGGCCCGATCCCGAACTGCTCGGGCTCGGCCCGCTGGATCTGGCCGCACTGGAGAACGGCGCGCTGGTGCTGGACTGCTCCAACCGCTTCTACAGCGCACCCAATCAGCTGCTCTATCCAGGTCAGGCCCGGTCGATGGGGGAGGGCTGGGAGACCGCTCGCCGCAGGGACGAGGGCAACGACTGGGTACGAATCCGCCTGGCCGGACCTGGCCTGATTCGTCTCGCCGAGCTGGATACCTCCTACTTCCTCGGTAACAGCCCCGGTTCGGCCAGGCTAACCGGCCGCACCAGCGACGGCACCGAGGTGGAGTTGTTGCCGCGCACCGCACTGCAACCCGATACCAGGCACCGGTTCCCGATCGCGCCGATAGCCGCATCGGTGGAGGAGGTCCGTTTGGACATCTATCCCGACGGCGGGCTGGCGCGGCTGCGCCTTTACGGTGAGTTCGGCGCATGAACACGGGCGCTAGAGATTTCCTCGGTTACGGCCGGACCCCGCCGGACCCGCACTGGCCGGGTGACGCGCGGATCGCGGTGCAGTTCGTGCTCAATTACGAGGAGGGCGGCGAGAACAACGTTCTCGACGGCGATGAGCACTCCGAGACGTTTCTCTCGGAGATCACTCCGGCGGAAGCATTCCCGAACCGGCATATGAGCATGGAATCGCTCTACGAATATGGTTCCAGGGCCGGGTTGTGGCGGGTGCTGCGGGTTTTCCAGCGGCGCGGATTACCGTTGACGATCTTCGCGGTCGCCCGCGCGATGCAGCGTAATCCGGAGGCGGTAGCGGCTTTCCTCGAGCTCGGTCACGAGATCGCCTGCCACGGGTTGCGCTGGAAGTCTTATCAGCTGACCGACCGTGATACCGAACGCGCGCATATGGCCGAGGCGGTGCGTATCCTGACCGAGCTGACCGGCGCGGCGCCATTGGGCTGGTACACAGGCCGTGACTCGCCGCACACCAGGGAACTGGTGGTGGAACACGGCGGGTTCGTCTACGACGCGGATTCCTATGCCGACGATGTGCCGTACTGGGTGCGGGTGCGCGGCCGTGACCATCTGGTGGTGCCCTACACCCTCGACACCAATGACATGCGCTTCGCCTCACCCGCCGGTTTCCCGACCGGTGAGCAATTCTTCGCACATCTGCGCGATGCCTTCGACGTGCTCTATCGGGAGGGTGCGGAAGGCAGCCCGAAGATGCTGTCGATCGGGCTGCACTGCAGACTCGTCGGACGTCCTGCCCGCACCGCCGCGCTGGAGCGGTTCCTCGACCACGTGCAGTCACACGATCAGGTATGGATCACCCGGCGTATCGATATCGCCGAACACTGGCGTTCGGTGCATCCGCCGCACGCTTCGTCCTGAGCTCCGCGCCGGATCGAGAAGCGTTCGCTTCCGGAAGTGAATGCACAGGCTGTTCTCTGGATCGGCGCTGGGCCTGCGAGCGCTCGCGGGCCGCACTCGCACCGCTGGCGTGGCCGTTGGCATGGGTGTAGCCGACCTGCCTGGTGGCCGTACGACAACCGGGCTGTCAGCGACGCGATTCGAGGCGGTGCGCCTGGTATCGGAACTGCCCGAGCCGGCCGTCGATCATCAGGTGGTGCGGGACACAGTGAGATTGTGAATGTGCTCACAAGGGGGTGCCCGCGGGTGCGATATCGGTGGACCGCATGCCGATTGCTAACAGTACGAGCGTTACGCTGAAACCGCACGTCAGGACTACCGGCCAGTAGATTGCATCGGTGCAATTCGTTGGCAAATTTTACAAAGTTAGCAAATGGCGCTGGAAAACTAGCTCATATTCACAATAGCAACAGGTAGACGCCAATTTCCGTGTGTGCAATCGTGTTGAAGTACACCCCAAGGGCCTAGCAAGCCTGCAAAGTGCCGCTCCAGCAGTTCGAGTTGCTCATAGCTCGGCCGGGCGGTATAGACCGAACGAAGAAGTGGAGTCACAGATGTCGACCACCGGCACCCCGAGGACCGCCGCGGAAATCCAGCAGGATTGGGACACCAACCCCCGCTGGAAGGGCGTCACTCGTAACTACACCGCGGAGCAGGTGTCGAAGCTCCAGGGCACCGTCCTCGAGGAGTCCACCCTCGCCCGCCGCGGCTCGGAGATCCTGTGGGATCTCGTCAACAACGAGGACTACATCAACTCCCTCGGCGCCCTCACCGGCAACATGGCGGTCCAGCAGGTCCGGGCCGGCCTGAAGGCCATCTACCTGTCGGGCTGGCAGGTCGCCGGTGACGCGAACCTGTCCGGGCACACCTACCCCGACCAGTCGCTGTACCCGGCCAACTCGGTTCCGGCCGTGGTCCGTCGCATCAACAACGCGCTGCTGCGCGCCGACGAGATCGCCAAGGTCGAGGGCGACACCGCCGTGTCCAACTGGCTGGCGCCGATCGTCGCCGACGCCGAGGCCGGCTTCGGTGGCGCGCTGAACGCCTACGAGCTGCAGAAGGCCATGATCGCCGCGGGCGCGGCCGGTGTGCACTGGGAGGACCAGCTCGCTTCCGAGAAGAAGTGCGGCCACCTGGGCGGCAAGGTGCTGATCCCGACCCAGCAGCACATCCGCACCCTGACCTCCGCGCGTCTGGCCGCCGATGTCGCCGACGTCCCGTCGGTGATCATCGCCCGCACCGACGCCGAGGCCGCCACCCTGATCACCTCCGATGTGGACGAGCGCGACCGCGAGTTCCTGGACGGCACCCGCACCGCCGAGGGCTTCTACGGCGTCAAGAACGGCATCGAGCCCTGCATCGCGCGTGCCAAGGCCTACGCCCCCTACGCCGACCTGATCTGGATGGAGACCGGCACCCCGGACCTGGAGCTGGCCAAGAAGTTCTCCGAGGCCGTGCGCAGCGAGTTCCCCGACCAGCTGCTGGCCTACAACTGCTCGCCGTCGTTCAACTGGAAGGCGCACCTGGACGACGCGACCATCGCGAAGTTCCAGAAGGAACTGGGCGCGATGGGCTTCAAGTTCCAGTTCATCACCCTGGCCGGCTTCCACTCGCTCAACTACGGCATGTACGACCTGGCCTACGGCTACGCTCGCGAGGGCATGACCGCCTACGTCGACCTGCAGGAGCGCGAGTTCGCCGCCGAGGCGCGTGGCTACACCGCCACCAAGCACCAGCGTGAGGTCGGCGCCGGTTACTTCGACCTGATCGCCACCACCGTCGACCCGAACACCTCGACGGCCGCGCTCAAGGGCTCCACCGAAGAGGGGCAGTTCCACTGAGTTGGATTTGCAGCGCCTGCGGCGCTGCGTGTTCGCGGCCTCTCGAGGTTTGCGTCCGAGCGGCCGAGACTCGCGCCTTCGGCGCATGCGCTTCGGCCACTCGGACGCAAGCCGGCCGCGAACGGTGCTCGTAAGACTCGCACCCGGCGGGGCTGGGTGGGTGAGGATCGGGTACTTGCTTGATCGGCAGTGCGTAGCACTGCTTGTGCGATGGCCTCGGGTTTCGGTGGTTGCGGAAGTAACGAATCATCGACGACTCGGGGTCGCATACGGTGCTCGTTAGGGAAAAGGGGTTTCCCGACGTGAATACCGACAATCCTCTACTCCGGTAGGGGTGTACTGCCCTCCCCGCCGAACAGCCCCGGCGGGGAGGGCATCCCTATACCTTGGGCCCTTATAACTTGGACCGTCGAAGGGTTCGCTCGTACCGGATCGGCCCCTTCGCCACAAAGCCACCCGACAGCCAGACAAACTCAGCAGGAGCGGGACGTGAGCAGCGAAAAGATCCAACGCGTCGGTATCATCGGTGCCGGTCAGATGGGCGCCGGAATCGCGGAGGTGTGCGCGAGGGCGCATGTCGACGTGCTGGTGTACGAGCAGACCAGGGAACTGGCCGCGGCGGGTCGCGCCCGCATTCTGCGGTCGCTCGACCGTGGCGTGAGCAGCGGAAAGATCACCGAGCGGGAGCGCGAACAGGCCGCGTGGCGGCTGCGGTTCACCTCCGATCTCGGTGATTTCGCCGATCGCCAGCTTGTGGTCGAAGCGGTGCTGGAGGACGAGAAGGTGAAGACGAGTATCTTCGCCGAACTCGACAAGGTCGTCACCGATCCTTCCGCCGTGCTGGCCTCCAACACCTCTTCCATTCCGATCATGAAGATCGCGGTCGCCACGGCGAACCCGGAGCGCGTGGTCGGCATGCACTTCTTCAACCCTGTTCCGGTGCTGCCGCTGGTCGAGCTGGTCACCACGCTCAAGACCAGTGAGTCGGTTGCCGCGCGGGCCGAGGCCTTCGCAGGCGATGTGCTCGGCAAGCAGGTGGTGCGCTCCGCCGACCGCTCCGGTTTCGTGGTCAACGCGCTGCTGGTGCCGTACCTGCTGTCGGCCATCCGCATGGTCGAATCCGGTTTCGCCACCAAGGAAGACGTCGACAAGGCGATGGTGCTCGGCTGCGCCCACCCGATGGGCCCGCTGGCGCTGACCGACCTGGTCGGCCTCGACACCGTGAAATCCATCGCCGACTCGATGTACGAGGAGTTCAAGGAGCCGCTGTACTCGGCGCCGCCGCTGCTCATGCGCATGGTGGAGGCCGGGTTGCTCGGTAAGAAGACCGGCGCGGGCTTCTACCAGTACAACAACCGCTAGATCCTCGACTGTGCCGGAAGGAACACAGGCCAGGCGCGGGCGTTTATCGCGGACCAGGATGCCAACGGCCTGATCCTTCCCGCCCACCCGCCGGGTGTGTGAGCCCATCTATAAGAATGTTGTGGAAGGAGCGCTTCCCTCCCCGCCGCGTCCGGTGTGAGTCTTACGAGCACCGTTCGCGGCCCGGCTCGTGTTCCAGTGGGCGAAGCGTATGCGCCGTAGGCGCGGTTCTCGCCCACTGGAACACGAGCCGGGGAGGGGCCGCGAACCCGCAGCGCCGCAGGTGCTGCGAAACCGACACAGCAAGGGAGTATCCCGCTCATGGTGAACGTGACCGACGGCTACGGGTCGAGCATCCTCGGTTATCCCAGGATCGGGCCGCACCGCGAGCTCAAGCGGGCGCTGGAATCCTACTGGCGCGGTGCGATCGAGCGTGACGAATTGCTGGCGGTCGGCCGGGAGATCCAGGAGACCCAGTTCAGTGAGCTGGCCGCCACCGGCCTGACCCAGGTACCTGGTAACACCTTCTCGTTCTACGACCATGTGCTGGACAATGCGCTGTTGTTCGGTGCCGTGCCCAAGCGGTTCCAGCCGTACCAGGACGGTATGCACCCGCTGGACTTCTACTTCCTGATGGCACGCGGCAGGCCTGACCTGCCGCCGCTGGAGCTGGTCAGGTACTTCGGCACGAACTACCACTACCGCCAGCCGGAGCTGGCCGCCGATACCGAGTTCTCGCTGCATCCCGAGGCCCTGCTCGACGAGTTCGATCGGGCGAAGGCGCGCGGTATCGAGCTGCGACCGGTGGTCATCGGTCCGGTATCGCTGTTGCTGCTGTCCAAGGCCGGGCATGTGCCAGGTGAGTCCGGTGGCTTCGACACGCTGAGCCTGCTGGACCAGCTGCTGCCTGTTTACGAACAGTTGTTCGAGGTCCTCGCCAAGCGCGGGGCCACCTGCGTGCAGCTGGACGAACCCGTATTCACCAGCGAGCGCACGCCGCAGGAGCTGGCCGCGTTCGAAGCCGCTTATCACCGGCTGGCCAAGGCGCCGCTGCGCCCGCGCATTCTGGTCACCGGCCAGTACGGCGATTTCGGTGAGGCGCTGACCATCCTCGCCGCGACCAATGTCGAGGCGATCGGCCTGGACCTGGCGAGCCACCGGATGCGGCCGGAGGATCTGGCGAAGATCCCAGGCATCCGGCGCAAGCGCCTCTACGCGGGGGTGATCAGCGGCCGCAATGTGTGGCGCGCCGACCGCTATGTGACGCTGAATTACCTCAATGAGCTCGCCGCGGTATGCCCCGACCTGGTCGTCTCGACCGGGACCACGTTGCTGCACGTGCCATACGACCTGCTCATCGAATACGATATCGACGGCCATGTCGCCGATCGGCTCGCCTTCGCGAAACAGAAGGTCGGCGAGGTGGTTTCGCTCGCGAAGGCGCTCACCGAGGGGCCGTCGGAGAAATGGCGCAAGCGGCCGACCGAAGTGCACTTCAAGCAGAAGCACGCGGTGCGGCAACGGGTTTACGCGGTTACTCCGGAGATGCGTTCGCGTGAGCCGTACGAGGAGCGCAGACAAGCCCAGCAGCAGAAGCTGAACCTGCCGCCGGTGCCAGCGACTACGCTCGGGTCCTTCCCGCAGACCACGCGAATCCGCCAGGCCCGCTATGAACTCGGTCAGGGCCGATTGTCCTACGAGGAGTACCGCAAGCGGATCGAGGCCGAGATCGAGGCGACGATCCGGCTGCAGGAGGATATCGGCCTCGATGTGCTGGTGCACGGTGAGCACGAGCGCAACGATATGATCCAGTACTTCGCCGAGCTGCTCGACGGCTTCGCGACCACCCACTTCGGCTGGGTGCAGGTGTACGGGTCCCGCTGTGTGCGCCCGCCGATCCTCTACGGCGATGTATCGCGGCCTGCGCCGATGTCGGTGGAGTGGATCACCTACGCGCAGTCGCTCACCGATAAACCGGTCAAGGGCATGGTCACCGGGCCGGTCACCATGATCGCGCGTTCGTTCGTCCGGCAGGACCAGCCGCTGCACGAAACCGCTGATCAGGTGGCGTTGGCGATCCGGGACGAGGTTGTCGATCTGGAGAAGGCGGGTATCTCGATCATCCAGGTCGATGAGCCCGCGATCCGGGAGATGCTGCCGATGCGTCCTGAGGGCCGGGCGGAGTACCTGCGCTGGGCGGTCGGCGCGTTCCGGCTGGCCACTTCAGGGGTGCGGGCGGAAACCCAGATCCACACGCATATCGGGTATTCCGGTCGCGCCGAGGTGGTCGAGGCGATCGAGGAGCTCGACGCCGATGTCACCGCTATCGTGGCCACCCGCTCCATCGAATGGGTGCTGCGCGCACTGGACGAGGATTGCTCCTCCGGGCACGGGCTCAGCCACGGCGTCGGCCCCGGTGTGTACGAGAGCCGCTCCGCACGTATCCCGGATATCGATGAACTGGACGAATTGCTCACCGCGGCAGCCCAAGCGGTGACCCCGCAGCGGCTGTGGGCGAATCCGGACGGTGGTCTGAAGACCCGTCACTACTGGCAGCTCGACCCGTCGTTGCGCAATATGGTCGCCGCGGCACGTCGTATCCGCAGGCGGATCGAACCCACCGAGTGAACGAGGGCGGTTCGGCCAGGGAAAGCAGCAATGCCTGGCCGGACGCACTACGTGTCGCGCAGGTTCGGATCGCTCGACCGACCGACCGGCTCGATGAAGTAGTGCGGTTCTATGTCGAAGGTCTCGGCCTGCGTGAGTTGGATCGATTCGTCGACCACGCAGGCTACGACGGTGTGATGGTCGGACTCCCCGGTGCCGAGTACCACCTGGAATTCACCACGCATGTGGACGGTAGCCCCGGTGCCGCGCCGAGTGCGGAGAATCTGTTGGTGCTCTATTTCGAGAGCGAGAGGCACCGGGACGAGGTGGCCGGACGGCTCGGCGCTTTCGGCGTCGAGCCGGTGTCCGCGGAAAACCCGTTCTGGGCAGCCAACGGTGGCGTGACTTTTCCTGATCCGGACGGCTGGCGGATTGTGCTGATGCCGCGTCCGGTTTTCTGACGGCGGGGCGGACTGTGCCGGATTTGCTGGCAGAACACCGAGAATCCGCCCCGCGGCAGATCAGAGGGTGACTGGTTCGGTGATCGGATCTGGTTGCGCGGCAGCTGGTTTCGGCATCCGGGTGGCCATGCCGATCAAGCCGGCGATGACCGCGACCGCGGCTGTCACGTACCACCCGAGCTGGAAGGCATCGAGCGTCTCCTCCGGGCTCGCGGGAGCGCCGAGCACCGCGATGAGGACCGCGACGCCGATGGCAAGCCCGATTTGGCGCGCCATACTCAACACCGCTGAACCAGTGGCGAATCGCTGGGGTGGCAATCCGCTGGTCCCTGCCGCGAAGGCAGTCGGCAGCGTCAGTCCGACACCGATGCCACTGATCACCATGCCGCCGAGCAGTCCACCGACATAGTCGGGTTGCACGGTGATCGCCTGCGCCCACCACAGCATGCCCGCGCCGAAGGTGATCCCGCCTGCCGCGATGACCATCCCGGCGCCGATCCGCTCGATCAGGCGTCCCGCCAGGACCGCCACCAGCGGAACTATCAACGGCCCCGGTGCGATGGCAAGGCCGGTGCGCAATGCCGACCAGCCCCAGACCTGCTGCGTCCATAGCACCGCTGACAACAGCATCGCGCCGAAGGCGACATTGAAGAACACCGCATTAGCGGTCATCAGCGCGAAATTGGGAGCGCGCAGTAGCGCAGGGTCAACCACCGGACTGTGGTGGCGGGCCGAGGAGACGATGAACGCGACCGTCAGAATCACCGCGGCAGCGAAGGCCAGCAACACCCCGGATGCTGCCCAGCCCCAGTCCTCGCCCTTGACCAGTCCGAACACCAGCGAGGAGATCGCTCCGACCAGCAGCGCCGCACCGGTCAGATCGGGCAACCTGCCTGCATCGCCCGGTGGGTCTGGCAGTATCCGGAGCCCCACGACCACGGCGACCAGCCCGATCGGCACGTTCACCAGGAACACCCAGCGCCAGCCGAATTCGACCAGAATCCCGCCCAGCACCGGCCCGAGCGCCGCACCGAGCCCGCCGAACGCGACCCACAGCCGCACCGCCATCGCGCGCTGCTGCGGTGGACTCGCCGCCAGGACAAGACCGAGCGACGCGGGAGTCAGCAAGGCGGCGCCGACAGCCTGGATCACGCGGAACACTACCAACGACCCGACATCCCACGCGGTCGCGCACAGCGCCGATCCGACGACGAACACCGCGAGCCCGGTCAGAAAGGTGATGCGGATGCTGCTGCGATCACCGAGCCGTCCTGCAGGCACAAGCAGGGCGGCGAACACGATGGCATAGGCGTTGAGTACCCAAGACAGTCCGGTGAGCTTCGCTCCGCCGAAATCGGCGGATATGTCCGGTAAGGCAACGTTGACGATGAACAGATCCAGGCTCGACAAGAGCACGCCGACCGAGACGACAGCGAGTACGCCCCGGAAATCGGGGGCAGGCCGGATCACTTTTGTGGCAGGAGAATTCACAATCATCCCCTTTCAGCCGAGTACGCGGCGGGTCTGCCGGGCCGAGGCGAGCAGGCGCCCGTCCTGATTCCAGATCGAGATGTCGTCCACCGACCACCCGCCGCCGGTCGAGGCGTTCGTGGCCTGCACCAGCACCGGCTGGTGTCCGATCGGCTCACCGTGCAGATACATCGACTGTGCCACGGTAGGGACCGCGACAGGTGCGCGCAGCGTGGGGAATATCGCGGGCGCTAGAGCGTCGGCGAGGATGGCGAGAGCCGCCGCATCTGTCGGCAGTTCGGGGAGCAGGGTGATCCACGCGCACATCATGCGTTCGTCCGCGCCGCTGAGCGGCAGTGGTCCCGCGGCGGGCCGGATATCGAAATGAATTCCTACCGGCACGATCTCGGGTGGCATGACGAACTTCGCGCATGCTTCGGGACCGGGCACTTCCGGCGCGGGGCGGCCTGCGTAGTCGTCGATGCTTGTCGCCACCGTACGCCCGAGCGTGACAGACGCCGCGGCGACCGGGCTGCCGTCCTGATCGGCTCGCACGTCCAGTACGGCGGTGCTGCGGCCGACAGTGCTCTCGGTCGCACGAAAAGTCAGTGCCCCTTCCGTGGGCCGGTCGAGAAAGCGCAGGTCTGTAGCGCGCACCGGCAGTCGATCGGTAGCTGCTCGGCGTGCGACCTCGATGAACAGGGCAGCGATCACGCCGCCGTGCGGTCCGCTCCAGCCACGCCAGGTGCGGTCGATCTGCGCTCGCCAACTGTCACCGATCCTGGTCAGCGCGAATTCCTCGGCGAGCGTCCACGTAGTGAGTTGCTTCATAAAACTGACTCTAGGGTAGTTAGTTTTATGAAGCAACTAAGTATGCTGGCGGATATGCGCAGAACAAGTTTCGAGGACATGAACTGCTCCCTGGCCCAGTGTCTCGAGGTGGTCGGGGAGTGGTGGACGCTGCTGATCGTGCGCGATGCGCTGTTCGGTGTGACGCGCTTCGACGACTTCCGCGCCCGCCTCGGCATAGCGCGCAATGTGCTGACCCAGCGGCTGGAGCATCTGGTCGACCACGGCGTCCTCACCCGAGAGCCCTACCAGGACAACCCGGTACGCTACGACTACCGGCTGACCCCCAAAGGCCGTTCGCTATGGTTGGTCGTCACGGCGATGCGGCAATGGGGTGATGTATGGGCGGCCCCGGATGGTCCCCCGGTGCAGTCACTGCACACCGGTTGCGATCATCTGATGACTGTCGAGCCGGTGTGTTCCGAATGCGGAGAGCGGGTCGGCCCCCGCGATCTGCGTCTGGTTCCCGGTCCTGGCGCCAAGGACTCATCGCCCATCCCGTCCCAGGAATCACAGCTCGCGGCGCGGCACCAGATATGGCGTTGAGCTGCGGTGAATCGTGGACCGAAGCCTTCACCCTTCGGCTGAGGACGAGCGGTTGGCGAGCCGAAGGGTCAACCGCCTGGCCCACTTCCGGTGTTGCTTCGGCGGTGCTGTCCGATCGTGATCGGTTTCCACCTCATAGCGACGGATATAGGCGCTGGAGAAGGCCTGCACCGTCGCGGTTACCGGGATGGCAAGTAGCGCACCGGTCGCGCCGAGTAGTGCCGCACCCGCTAGAACCGCGCCGAAGGCGACGGCCGGGTGCATGTCCATGCAGGCGTGGACCATTGGTCATGGTCTCGCCACTCTGGTCACCGCGGGTCCGCTGCCGATCGAAACCCTCAGGCGCGGCATCCCGCTGCTCACTGCGCAGTTTGTCGCCGCGGGCGACGACCCAGACCGTTGCGCGAAATCGGTCGAATCTGGCTGGGACGTCGCGGTATCGGGCCTTCCGCGCAACGCAGACCCGCGCTCCGAGCCGTCTGGTGACGGTACGCTCGGAGTAGCCCGACACCGCTAGTGTGCCGCGCCGGGAGGTGTCCTACCGGCGTTCCATCAGGATCGAGAGTTTCAGTGGAGCCTCAACATCGACACCGATGCAGCTGGTTCGATTGTGAAGGTGGCTCTGTTGCCGCTGCGTATCCTGGACAAACCCAAGCGTGGTGTGGTGAATACAGTGCGGAATCGACATCTAGCGACAGAAAACCCCGACGTCCACGGTGTGCTGCCGATGACAGCATCCGTCAACGCCGGGGTATCGGCTGGCCGCCGTCAGCCTTCCACGACCACGAAATCGCTGATCCAGCGCCGGATCACCGCCAGGTTCTGGCCGCTCACCGAACCGGCGACCTTCTTGATCCTGCGGGTGCTGATCGTGCGGGGCTGCTCGGTCATGGCGAACGAGACCTCGCTGAGCCCCAGGTCCTCACCGCGCAACTGCACGTGGTGAGGCCACCCGCGATCGCTCGTGGTCACCGGCACGATCACCACCAGGTCGCGCACCGCGCGCAGGTAGTCGGCCGTGGAAATGATCACGGCCGGACGCCGACCGTCCTGTTCATGCCCCGTGACGGGAGAAAGGTCCGTCCAGATGACGTCCCCGGGTCGATACGACTGAGCCGCGCTCACCGAGCCTCGTTCAGGCCGTCATCGACGGTGTCGTCCCAGGCCTCGAACTCGGCGACGTAGTCGGCGTCCACCTCGGCATAGGCCGCGGCGACAGCGGCGAACCGCAGCCGACGATCGTGCTCGTCGAGCAGGTGCTCGAGGGTCTGGGAGACCGTGCGGCCCTCTGTCTGTGCCAGAGTGCTCACGCGCTCACGCACCGACTGCTCTACTTTCATCGACGACATTGTGGCGCCCATGGTGCGTACCTCCCTTCAAATTTGGATATCCCCAGGGTATATATCAGGGATACTTTTGTGGATACCTTTTGGGTGAGGTAGTGCTCACGATCTGATCACGGCGATCCTCAACGACCGACGCACCATCATTCACCTGCGTGAATGGCAGTGAATCAGGCGGGGCGTCGGCGCGCCGCCGGGTCTCGTGGCTCGGCGCGAATCTCAATTATGAAGTCAGCTGCCCTGTGCTACCAGCGCCCCGCATCAGGTATTCCGCTGCAATTCGAATACGTGACCACGTTCTCGCTGGTATCCTCCTCGCCTATTCAGCGCTTGTTTTCTTATCGAATTCGGTACGGATTGCCCCCAAGTCGGCATCACGGCAGCCGGGATATGGTGAGGGAGTCGACGGTTTCATAAGGACTCATCGCCAGTCTCTTCCCGGAATCGCAGCTCGCAGCGCGGCATCGGATATGGCGTTGAGCTGCGGTGAATCGCGGGCTGAAACGTTTACCCTTCGGCTGAGGACGAGCGGTTGGCGAGCCGGAGGGTCAGCTGCCTGGCCCACTTCCGATGCTGCTTCGGCGGTGCTGTCCGATCGTGATCGGTTTCCACCTCATAGCGACGGATGTAGGCGCTGGAGAAGGCCTGCACCGTCGCGGTCACCGGGATGGCAAGTAGCGCACCGGTCGCGCCGAGTAGTGCCGCGCCCGCTAGAACCGCGCCGAAGGCGACGGCCGGGTGCATATCCATGGTGGTCGCGGTGATCCGTGGTTGCAGGACGTAGTTCTCGAATTGCTGGTAGAGCACGATGAAGCCGAGAATCCACAGGGCGGTGCTCGGGCCGTGCACCAGTGCGACGATCACCGGCAGCGCGCCGGCCAGGTAGGTGCCGACGGTGGGGATGAACTGCGAGACCACGCCTACCCACAGGGCGAGAGCGAATGCTGAGGGCAGGTCGAGTACGCGCAGGATCAGGTAGTGCGCGAGGGTGGAGAAGAGTGCGAGCAGACCACGGGAATAGATGTAGCCGCCGGTCTTCTCCACCGCGATATCCCAGGCGCGCAGCACATGACGCTGGCGCTGCGGCGGCAGCAGTGAGCACATGGTGTGCCGGAACCGCGGCCCGTCGGCGGCGAAATAGTAGGTGAACAGCAGTATGCCGAGGGCTTGGAAGACGGCGCCGACCGCAGCGGTGCCGATACCCCATACATTGCCTGCCAACCCGCTGAGATAGTTCTCCAGGGTCGAACTCCAGTCGGTGGCGTACTGCTGGATATCAGTGCCGGACAAGTCGGTTCGGAAGGTGGAGTTGATCCACTCCACTACGCGGTCGACATAGTCGGGTGCGTTCTGGACGAGGGTGGTGGCCTGATCCACCAGCAGTGCGCCGAGGGTCCAGCCGAAGGCGATGACGAACGTTATCAGGGCGAGGAACACTAATCCGGTCGCGGGACCACGGCGCATCCCGCGCCGGGACAACCAGTTCACCGCGGGTTCGATGGCGAAGGCGAGGAACAGGGAGACGAGTAGCACGGCCAGCAGGCCTTGTACCCGCTGGAGTATCCAGAAAGCAGCGAACAACCCGGCGACTGTCGCCGCGGCGAGCAGGAACGCGCGTAACAACCACGGCGGCATGCCCGCACCGTTATCGGCAGGCTGTGTTGTTTCGGTGGTTGTCGTTTCGATTGTGTTGTTTTCGTCCTCCGCGGGCACAAGGCCAACGTACCCATACCGTGATCGGTTCGCTGGCCGACACCATCGGGCAGCACAGGTGCCTGGAAGCGGGTGTCACATAGTCGAGACGTCGATGACGAATCGGTAGCGCACATCGCTGGCGACGACGCGGTCATAGGCGCCATCGATTTCGTCGGCGGAGATCAGCTCGATCTCGGGTCCGATGCCGTGCTCGGCACAGAAGTCCAGCATCTCCTGTGTCTGCGCGATGCCGCCGATCATCGAACCCGACAGCGAACGCCGGTACCCGGCGAGGTTGAACGGCTGCACACTCAGCGGGTTCTCGGGAAGGCCGAGGATCACCAGAGTGCCGTTCAGGCCGAGTAGGCGCAGGTAGTTGTCCAGCGGAAGGTTCGCCGAGACCGTATTGATGATGAGGTCGAATCGGCTGCGCAGTTCGCGGAAGGTCTGTTTGTCGTTGGTCGCGTAGTAGCTGCTGGCACCGAAGAGTTTTCCGTCCTCTTGTTTGCTCAGCGATTGGCTGAGCACCGTGACCTCGGCACCCATCGCGGCGGCGATCTTCACCCCGACGTGTCCGAGCCCGCCCATGCCGATGATCGCGACCTTCTTCCCCGGCCCGGCGTCCCAGTGCCGCAGCGGTGAGTACAGCGTGATACCCGCGCACAGCAGTGGTGCGGCGACCTCGAGCTCGAGCCCATCGGGGATGCGGAGCACGAAATTCTCGGTCACCACCACCTGTGTGGAATAACCACCGAGGGTGTTCCCGCCTGGCTGCACCGCCGGATCGACCTGGCTGTTGTAGGTCATCGTCGAGCCTGCCGTGCAGTACTGCTCCTCATCGGCCAGGCATGGTGCGCATACTCCACAGGAGTCGACCATGCATCCGACCCCGACTCGATCGCCGACTCGGTATTTCGTCACCGCGGACCCGACCGCGGCGACCGAGCCCGCGATCTCGTGCCCTGGTACGCACGGGTATCGGGTACCGCCCCACTCATTGCGCGCGGTGTGGATGTCGGAGTGGCAGATACCCACGTACTTGATATCGATCAGCACGTCGTGCGGCCCGAGGTCCCTGCGCTCGATCGTGATCTTCTCGAACGCGCCATCAGGGGCGGACACGGCGTAGGCGGCGGCTGTGCTCATAACTACATGCCTACCGCCTAGTACCACTGTTGCCAACCATGGTATGGAGAACGCCCGGTCACGGCTGTTTTTCGGAGCGGTCTCGTCGTTCCGCGGTCGCGCGTGCGCTGCTGCGGTGACAATGGAACGGTCAGCGGTTCGGCTGCGGCAGGAGAGCCCAGGAGAGCCATGGACGAAGAACGGCAGCAAGAGATTACGCGGCGCGCGCACAGCAGCGGCCGCATTCTCATCATGATCGTCACGCTTGTGCTCGTGGCGGCCGCTTTTCTCGGGTACGGCGGCGAATTACCCCGCCGGGACCAGGCCGGTGACCGGGCCGGGACCTCGACCCTAGCGGAGCTGAACCCGGTGTGTGTCGCCGCGGCGGTGCAATCGGCATTGGTCAGTATCAACGCCGCCACCGAACCATTCGGTCCTGGTACGGCGGGGTCCGGCATCGTGCTCACCGCCGACGGTGAGGTGCTCACCAGCCACCATGTGGTCAAGGGCGCCACCACGGTCCAGGTGGCCGACGTCGGCGACAACAATGTCTATGACGCGGTGGTGCTCGGCTACGATTCCGGCGCCGATATCGCACTGCTCGGTTTACCGGAGGCCACCGAATTGCCGGTCGCGACCATCGGCAGTTCGGCAGGCTTACGACTGCGCGATGAGGTTCTCGCGATCGGCAATGCCGGCGGAACCGGTGGGATGCCGACAGCGGTACATGGCCCCCTCACCGCCCTCGACAGCACCATCGTGGCTGTCAACAGTGCCGATCTGTCCAGGAAAGCGCTCAGCGGCATGTTGGAAGTCGCGGCGGCGGTCACCTCGGGGCAGTCCGGCGGTGCGCTGGTGGATCGGAACGCGGCTGTGGTCGGGGTCATCGCCGCGGCATCGGGCGACCCGCTGCATGCCGGGGTGCGCCCGCCGAACGGTTATGCGGTGCCGATCGATGCGGCGATGCGGGTTGTCCGGCAGATCCGATCGGGTATCCCGACCGACACCGTGCATATCGGCCCGACAGCCACACTCGGCGTGCTCGTCTCCAATGCGGTGCCACTCGGTACGGGCGCTCGGGTAGACGAGGTGGTCGCCGGGATGCCTGCCCATATCGCCGGGCTGTTCATGGGGGATGTGATCGTCTCGGTCGATGATCAGGCCATCGCCACCACGCAGTCTTTGCGTAGTGCGCTGCACACCCGCAAACCGAACGACACGGTCAGGCTGGGGATCAACGGAGCGGGTGGACAGCGCACTGTGGCAGTCGTGCTGGCCGCTGGGCCACCCAACTGATCCGGGGCCGGGATCAGACCAGGGTCATCCAGTAGTCCTGGAAGCGCAGGAACACCAGGAGCAGCACGACCGCGAAGAACAGCGCGACGATGGTCCAGCGCCACTCGGCCAGCACACCGAGTGGCCCCTTGGCACGGCCCCACAACTGGCCGGTGATCACCGCGAGCAGCGGCGTGATCACCGCCCAGACCACCATGCAGTACGGGCACAACGCGTTGATCCGGTAGAGCGATTGGAAGATCAGCCAGCAGATGAAACCGACACCGAGCGCGGTGCCGAGCCATAACCCGCCCCAGATCCAGCGCGGAAAACCCACACCTGCCACCGCCAGCACCCCGAGGGTGACTACGACGGAGAATCCGACGACGCCGATCAGCGGGTTCGGGAATCCGAATACCGCGGCCTGGTCGGTTTCCATTACCGACCCGCAGGACAGAATCGGGTTGATGCTGCACGACGGGGTGTAGCCGGGTTCGGTGAACAGTTTGAACCGTTCCACTGTCAGCGCCGCCGCGGCCAGCCAGCCGGCCAGGCCACTGATCAGCAGGACCCACGCCGGGCGTGGTCCCGCGGTGATCATGACGCCGCCGCGGCGGCGATCACCGGTTCGAGGCCACCGGGGACCATGAGTGCCTCTCGCTGATTGATCTGCTTGCCGTCGACGAAGACCGTCGGGGTGGCATTGATGCCGCTGGCGCTCACATCCGCGCTGCGGGCCTGAACGTACTTGTCGTACTTGCGGTCGGAGATGCACGCGGCGACGGTGTCGTCGGTGTAGCCCGCGTCCTTGGCGATCTGGATCAGCTCCTCATCGGGCAGCCCCGCACCGCCCTCTGTCGGCTGCCGTTCGAACATCGTCGCCAGCCACGCCTGATATTTCGCCGGATCCGCCTCGGCGACGCAGTAGGAGGCGTTGGCTGTCCGCGACGAGTATTCCGTGCTCGACATCCGGTCCAGGAACGCGACCACGTTGTACTCGACCGCCGCGGTGCCGTTGTTCACCGCATCGGTGAGCACCTGACCATTGGCATCTTCGAAAGCTTTACAGGCGGGGCACTGCATATCGGCGACGACCCGGACCGTGACCTTCGCGTCCGGCTTGCCGATCCGGATGGCGCCGGTGTCGGTGATCGAGCCGGAGATGCCACTCGGGTCCTGGTTCGCGGTCGCGGCGATGGATGGGGTGGGGCCTGGATCGTCCCTACGAGCTTTCTTCGCCGCGACACTGATACCGATGGCGGCGATCAAGGCGATGAGCACAGCGGCGACAGCCACCTGGATCAAGATGTTCCGGTTGCGGTCGGCGCCCTGTGCCGCCAGCAGTGGGTTCGATTTGCCACCCTGCTTTTTGCTCACCGTGCGCTCACCACACCTTTCGTTCGATGGACAGCTCCTGCCGTCACGATGGTAGATCCGAAGCGGCACTCCCGCCCCCGCGGGCTGTGTCCGCCGAACTCGACAGTATTCGCCTGGTGCGGCCGGCCGGGGACCGACCATGACGATGTGCGTGCGACCAGAGCCGTGGCTAGGCCTGTGCCAGGCGCCGCTTCTGCTCCGCGATATCGAACAGCGCCGGGGGCCAGTCGAGTTTCAAGCGTAGGAAAGCCGCGATGAGCAGCTCGGTGACGGCGAGGCGAGCGAACCATTTGTGGTCGGCGGGCAGGACGTACCATGGTGCGTAATCGGTCGATGTGCGGTCGAGTACCGCCTGGTATGCCTCCTGGTAAGCGGGCCAGAACGCACGTTCGTCGATATCGGCCGGCTTGAACTTCCAGTACTTGTCCGGGCGTTCCAATCGCTCGGCGAGCCGCTTCTTCTGTTCGTCGAGCGAGATGAACATGGCGATCTTCACCAGTGTGGTGCCCTCATCGACGAGTTCGTGCTCGAAAGCGTTGATCTCATCGTAGCGCCGCTCCCACTCGGTGGGCGGCACCATGTTGTGCACCCGTACCACCAGCACGTCCTCATAGTGGGAACGATCGAATACCCCTAACTGACCAGCCCGTGGCAGTGCCTTGTGGATGCGCCACAGGTAGTGGTGGCGCCTTTCTTCTCTGCTCGGCACGCCGAATGCCGCGTGGTCGACTCCTTGCGGGTCGACCGAGCCGATGACATGCCGGACGATACCGCCCTTGCCCGCGGTGTCCATGCCCTGGAGCACCAGCAGCACGCTGCGCCGGTCACCGGACCGGCCGTTCGCGTACAGCTTCTCTTGGAGATCCGACAGCACCGGGCTGCGCTCGGCGAGCAACTGGGTGCCCGCCTTCTTGTCCCCTGTGAACCCCGGCGTACCCGAGGTGTCCAGTTCGGCGATCGGTGCCCCATCGGCCAGCAAAGCCGAGGTCGGTGTGACCGCCCAGTACTTGGTCATGCATCCACTTAACCACCCATGTATGCCGACAGGATCACACTTGCGCGAGGCGGAGGAGTTGCGCGGCGAATTCCCGGTCCGACACCGGGGCGAGAACGAGATCGTGCGTACTGGTGAGCAGATAGCGCCCATCACCACTGAAGTCCAGCCAGGTGCGGTGGCGGGTGGGAGGAGACATGGGGTTGTCCGGTTCCACCGTGACGGTGATGAAACCGCGCCCATCGACCGGCTTGCGCAGCGTCCGGCGAAATCGCGCAGGCCCGCGCCTGCCATCGGTGCGGAACGATTCGGTGGGGTCAGGCCGCAGTACCGCGTCCTGCGGCTCGCGCATCGGAGCGAGCCTGCCCGGCTGTGCGGAGCCGATGACGCGCACCAGACGTTCCCCCACCGTGCGCGCATGGCACGCCAGCACGGTCATCGTCTCCTTGGTGGCGACCAGGATGCCCGCGTGATTGTGCACCACCGCGGCGAAGGCGAGGATTCGTTCGGTTTCTGTGTTGCGCTCCCCGCGTGTGGTGCGTTCGCCGGAGATCGTGATGGTAGTCGCGTCATTCCGTGCGCAGAGTGTCAGCGCTGCGGACAGATCGGGGTCGGCTTGCCGGGCGAAACGCTGTGGTAAGCGCAGCGCTGAGTACTCCGCTTCGGTGCGCACCGTGGCCGATGGAATCATGTTGACCGGGTATGGCCTGCGGTCCAGGCCCGTTTCGTTCGCCCAGACATGGGTGAATTCGTCTGGGGTGAGTACCCATTTCACCGCGCGCCGCCTCCGCGGACAGCGCCGGGACTCGCCGGGGCGCCATCGCTTGCCGCCGGACCTTCCGGTGGCCCGGCGAATCGAGGAACGCGGTCACCGGTAGCGGGCATCGTCGGGTTGTAGACGTAGGTCATGGTGTCACGGGCATCCGCTTCCAGGTCCGCGGCCGCGCTATCGTGCTCCATCCTGCGTTGTCCACCATGGACAGCTTCGGCGACAGGGTCGGCCAGCGGCCGATATCGTTGGGGTGGTGCGATCGCGTCCCGGATCGTTTGCGCGGCATCGCTGTTGAGCTCCATCAGCCGTGCGACTGTCAGGCACACATCGTGCGCCTCCTCACCCGCCCGGATGAATTGCCTGGTCGCTGCCGCGGCGGCGTCGGCAGCCCGGCCGGACCAGCGCGCGAACTCCCTGGTGGTGGCATCGGAGAAGGTCTGGAACGCATCGGCCACCGCGGTGGCGTTGGCCTGCCATGCCGCGGCCGTCCGGCCCAGCGCCGACGCGTCGAGCGTCTCGTGCACCAGGTCCCAGATTTGTTGGTGGGTGTATGCGCCGAATACTTCCCGATTCGGCGCATAGGCTGGATCGGTGGCACCGCTGGTCGATCCGGTTCGATCCTGTCGGATGCCCGCAGCGGACGCACGGGCGGTGGAGTCTGTCATAAGTGTCTCCTCAGCTGATCCCGGTCCTGGCGCGCTCGTTCACCGGGGCTCCAGATATTCGGTGATCAGCCGCAGCGCGGCACGATTGGCGGCTTCCGCGTCGGCCAGGCGGTTGGCCGCCGCCAAATACGCGGCCTTGAACAGCAGTGCGGTTTCCTGGAATGCCGCCAGGGTGTCGAGATATTGCCTGCCTTTATCGGCGAACCCGCGGGTGAGCCCCTGCCCGGTCGGCAGGTCGGGAAAGCCGGTCACCTCGGTGACGAGATGTTCACCGGCCATCACGCGTCGCAGATCGTCGACCAGTCTGTCGCATGCGGCAGCGAGATTTTCGGCGACCGCGATGTCCAGCTCGAACGGCTCTCCTCCACCGTCGCCGGTGGCCGCCGCGTACAGCTTCCGTGCTGTTGCCTGTCCGGTATCGGGTACCGCCATCAGGACGCCCCCTTCTGCTCGGTCCTGCCCGTTCCGTGCTGGATTCGCACTCTACCGGGCAGTATCACGCCGTGGACCACCTCGGTAGTGGCTGGTGTGGGATGCTGGGCTCGGCGACGTCGTTGTTAGACTGGCCTGCGTTCCGAGGGGTGGCGTCTGCGGCGGGAGGCGATCGGTGGCCGAAAGAGATGACGTACTACCGAAATACCTGCAGATCTCCGGATATCTCCGGGCGCAGATCGAATGTGGTGAGCTGGCGCCAGGCGCCGAAGTACCTTCGGAGCGGGAAATCGCCGCGGCATGGAAGGTCGCCCGGCCCACCGCGGCCAAGGCACTGAACACTCTGCGGCAGCAGGGAATTGTGCGTTCCCGTAGAGGATCGGGCACTTATGTGGCGGATCGGGTAGCCCGGATGCGTGAGAGCGCCCCGCGATACGGTGCGCTCTTCCCTGCGGACGGATCGCTGACGGTACTCGAATCAGCGCTGGTCGAAGGCCCACATGAGGTTACCGATGTGCTCGGCCTTCCGGCAGGTGCCATGGTCGTCATGCGCACGGAATCGAGCGCCGATGATTCCGGTGATAAGCAGTTGCTGACCTCTTGGTTTCCTGGCGAATTCGCCGAATCCGCAGCACACTTGCTCGTTTGCGCGCAGGTGCCCGGCGGGATCTCGCGCTATCTGGAATCCGCGACCGGCCGCGAAATCGCCGTGGTACGTGAGCGTATCGGCGCCCGTTTGGCCACGGCCGGTGAATGCGAGCTTCTCGGGTTATCGAATCCGGCCGCGGTATCGATCACGCACCGGATCTGCCTCGATCGTTCCGGTGTCGTCCTCATATTCCGCGAGGCCGTACACCCGACTGGTCGCTGGGTCATGCAACAGGAGTATTTCACCAGTTCAGTGCCCGATTTTCACTGTTGACACGTTGCGTCCACAACTGGCATAGTCCACTTACCGGAAGTGCCGAAGGGGGAGTTGCGATGTCCGATCAGTTGACCATCGGCGGATGGGTGATCGTAGGGGAGCACTGCTCGGTTCGGCTGGCGTCCCTACCTCGCGATAACTATCTGGCCTTCGTCTTCGAAAGCAGCGGAATCGAATTCGAGCTCGCTCTGGCGCCCGAGATTCTGCATCGGATGGCCGATCTCGGTGCCGTATCGCCACCAGGAACGATGGAAGCGGGTTGAGTGCCGGGCCGAGTGCTCGCTGATAGTTGTATATCCAGCAGCGACGACTTCGCTGTCGGTGGTGTGTCACCGAGACTTGGTGGCACACCACCGACAGCGATCGGATCCGGGTCGCTCAGATCCGGTCGACG
>NZ_JBJZOO010000011.1:0-125975 GCF_047200775.1 Nocardia spongicola
GGCACCCGTGAACCCGGTACCGGTCAGGGTCACCGTATTACCACCGGTTGCCGGACCCGAATCGGGAACAACAGAGGTCAGAGTGGGAGCCGTCACCGGCCCATAGGTATAGGGCAGTGCATTGCTCGTACCATCCAGCGATGCCGCGACTGTGACCGGCACTATACCCGTACCAGGCGGAACGATCGCAGTGATCTGTGTATCGGAATCGATGGTGAATGTCGTTGCCGTGGTTCCGAAACGCACGGTCAAAGGACCGACACCACTGAACCCGCTACCGGTGATCACCACACTGTTGAACCCCGACTCCGGTCCCGACGCCGGTGACAACGACAAAAGTATAGGGGCGGGCACACCATAGGTGTAGGCCACCGAGTTACTTGTACCCGCCGGAGAAGTGACGGTCACCGCGACCGTACCTGTACCAGACGGCACCACCGCGGTGATCTGGGTCGCCGATACCACTGTGAACGAGGCTGCCGGGGTACCACCGAAATTCACCGCTGTCACGGTCGACAGATTCGAACCGGTGAGGGTGACCGTAGTCCCCGCTGGCCCCTGAGTGGGATTGATCGCGGTCAGGGCGGGGACCGTCAACGAACCATAGGTATAGGGCAGCGCATTGCTGGTACCTCCGAGCGATGCCGTGACAGTGACCGGCACCGTACCTGTACCAGGCGGAACGATCGCAGTGATCTGCGTATCGGAATCGATGGTGAATGTCGTTGCCGTGGTTCCGAAACGCACGGTCAAAGGACCGACACCACTGAACCCGCTACCCGTGATCACCACACTGTTGAACCCCGACTCCGGTCCCGACACCGGCGATAACGAGAAGAGCGTAGGCATGGTACTGTCCTCCAACAGCTACACGGGGCGAAAGAGACTCTGCGGCATCAGTTCTCACGTCGCGATGGCCAGTTCACACGTCACGATGACACTGCCCTACCCAGTAGGCCTTGGATTCAACGACACAGCAATAGCTCTGCCGATTCGTTATAGCCCGTTGTCGAAAGAGAGTCCTTCAGCGCCGGTATCGCGTCAGATCCAGAACTCACGCCACTGCGCGGCGGTGAGCGCATGGCGCCCGCCTCTGGCCTTTTCCGCGGCGTCCTCGGCCGCGCGGACGGCGGCGGCGAAGGTGAGAGTCGCTTTACGGAGGCGTTCCTCAGCACTTTCCGGCTCACCGAGCCGAACAACGCGCAATGCTTCGGGAACCAGATCGGCAGGCAGCCCGGCTTTGGCGCTGCGGGAGACGATCTTCTCGGCGAGCGCGAGCGCGGGTTGCGCCATCGCTATCCCGTCCAAGCACGAGCGCCGGGACTTCTCCGCGGATTTACGCTCCTCCCAGGCACGTTCCTGCGCGGCGATCCGCTCCTCCTGCGAGGCGGCGGTATCGATACCGGTATCGGCGAGATGCGGGCTGCGGTTGACGAGCTTGGCAACCAGAGCCGCGGCTACATCATCGACGGTGAATTCGCCCGCGGCTTCCGCGATCCGGGAATGGAACAGCACCTGCAGCAGCAGATCGCCGAGTTCTTCCTTGATGGTTTCCTGGTCGTCGTGCTGGATGGCGTCGAGTAGCTCATAGGTCTCCTCGAGCAGATAGGGGCGCAGTGAATCATGGGTCTGGGTGACCTCCCAGCCGCCGAAATGCCAGAGCCGGTCCATCACATCGACGGCACCGGCCAGCCCGGCCGCGACCAGCGCCGTATCCGCCGACATGGCTGGTCCACTGTCCATCATCGGTGTGACCGCCCTGGTGGACGCAGTCCGCTGGGCCGCGCGATGCCGCGCGGCCCGCAGCACCGACTCCTCGCGGCCGGTCGCGCTCACTGGTGCACCAGTTCGGCGGCGACAGCGAGATCGACCGCGCCCTGTGCCTTTCCGTCCAGAGCCAGCAGCAGATCGGCGACGAACTGCAGCAACACGACATCGCGGACGCGGTCGGCGCCGACGCTGTCGTGCACCCGCGGCAGTGGCAACTGCACCACTCCGGAGGTGGCGCGATATCCGGCGCTCGGATAGATACGTTTGAGCCGCATCTGCTTGGAATCGGGCAGATGCAGCGGCGAGATCTTCACTGTCGTTCCGGTAACCGCGATTTCGGTGACCCCGTATTCACGAGCGAGCAACCGCAGCTTGGCCACCGATACCAGACGGCCGACTTCGACCGGTAGCGGTCCATAACGATCGAGCAGTTCCTCGACAACCGAATTCAGGGCGGAATCGTCCTGAGCGGAGGCGAGTTTCCGGTAAGCCTCCAGCCGGAGCCGATCGCTGGCGATGTAGTCGGCCGGGATATGCGCGTCGACCGGCAGGTCGATGCGCACCTCCTTGACCTCCTCTGTGGTGATCGGTTTACCGTCGGCGGCCGCACGGTACGCCTCCACCGCCTCGCCGACCAGACGCACATAGAGGTCGAAACCGACGCCTGCGACATGACCGGACTGTTCGGCGCCGAGCACATTGCCCGCACCGCGGATCTCCAGATCTTTCATCGCGACCGCCATACCCGCGCCCAGATCGGAGTTCTGCGAGATGGTGGCCAGGCGGTCGTAAGCCGTCTCGGTGAGCGGTTTCTCCGGCGGATACAGGAAGTAGGCGTACCCACGTTCCCGGCTGCGCCCGACCCGACCGCGCAGCTGATGCAGCTGAGAAAGCCCGAGCGCGTCGGCACGTTCCACAATCAAGGTATTGGCGTTGGAGATATCGAGACCGGTCTCGATAATTGTGGTGCATACCAGCACGTCGTACTCGCGCTGCCAGAAGCCCTGCACGGTGGACTCCAGCGTGTCCTCGTTCATCTGACCGTGCGCGACGACCACACGCGCCTCCGGCACCAGATCCCGCAGCCGCTTGGCCGCCTTGTCGATCGACGACACCCGGTTGTGCACATAGAACACCTGGCCGTCGCGCAACAGTTCGCGCCGGATGGCGGCGGTGACCTGCTTGTCGTTATAGCCGCCGACGTAGGTGAGTACCGGATGACGCTCTTCGGGCGGGGTGAGGATGGTCGACATCTCGCGGATGCCTGCCAGGCTCATCTCCAGGGTGCGCGGAATCGGGGTCGCCGACATGGTGAGCACGTCGACATGGGTACGTAGCGCTTTGATGTGTTCCTTGTGTTCGACACCGAAGCGCTGCTCCTCATCGACCACCACGAGGCCGAGGTCCTTCCAACGCACACCGGTCTGCAGCAGCCGGTGCGTGCCGACCACGATATCGACCGTGCCGTCGGCCATCCCCTCCAGCACGGCGCGGGCATCGGCCGGATCGGTGAAGCGGGACAGCCCCTTCACGGTGACCGGGAAGCCCGCGACACGCTCGGTGAAGGTCTGCAGATGCTGTTGCGCGAGCAATGTGGTCGGCACCAGCACCACCACCTGTTTACCGTCCTGCACCGCCTTGAATGCCGCGCGCACCGCGATCTCGGTTTTGCCGTAGCCGACATCACCACAGACGACCCGGTCCATCGGGACCGCCTTCTGCATATCCGATTTCACCTCGGCGATGGCGGTCATCTGATCGACAGTCTCGGTGAACGCGAACGCGTCCTCCATCTCCTGCTGCCACGGTGTGTCCGGCCCGAACGCATGGCCGGGCGCAGCTTGGCGGGCAGCGTACAGTTGCACCAGCTCACCGGCGATCTCACGAACAGCCTTGCGCGCCTTGCGTTTGGTATTGGCCCAGTCCGAGCCGCCGAGCTTGGACAGGCTCGGCATCTCGCCGCCGACATAGCGGGAGAGCTGATCGAGCGATTCCATCGGCACGAACAACCGGTCGCCGGGCTGACCGCGTTTACTCGGCGCGTATTCGATCACCAAGTACTCGCGGCGGGCGCTGCCCACCGTGCGCTCGATCATCTCGACGAACTTGCCGATCCCGTGCTGATCGTGCACCACCATGTCACCGGCGTTCAGTGCGAGCGGATCGACCTGATTGCGGCGTTTGGCGGGCATCCGCTTGCCCTCGGCAGGTGCGGTGACCCGGTTCCCGGTGAGGTCGGACTCGGCGACGACCACCAATCCGGCATTCTCGAACACCACACCGTCGTGCAACGAACCGCACAGCACGCCGACCACGTCCTCGGCGGGCTCGGCCGCGGACTCCAGCGGCGCGGCCGGAACATCGGCATCGGCCAGCCGCTCCAGAACACGTTGCGCCGTACCATGTCCCGCGACGACCACGACCGCACGGCCCCCGGTGGACAGATGCGCGCGCAGCGAGGCGAAAATCGTCGCCACCAGCTCCTCGGAGCCTCGGGCGGCCGGCCCCGACTGCACCGGCAACACCACCTCCGCCGGATCACCGGAAGCGAGCGGGCTCAGCGTCCACCAAGGTAAGCCGAGTCGCTCGGCGCCCGCACGGATCTCCGACAACGGGCGGTAGGCCGAGGCGGCCAGATCGAGTCCGTGCCCACCGAGCGGTGCGGCGCCACCGAAGGAGGCCGCCGTCCAGGACGCCTCCAGGAACTCCTCACCAGTGCGGACCAAGTCGGCCGCACGAGTGCGGATCTTCTCCGGATCGCACAGCAACATGTGGGTGCCCTCGGCAAGCACATCGGTGAGCAGCCGCAGTTCGCCGGGTTGCAGCACCGGCAACAGCGCCTCCATACCGTCGACCGGAATGCCCTGCGCCAGTTTCTCCAGCATTTCCACCAGCGCCGCATCAGCCGCATTGGCCACCGCTACCGCCGCGGCGCGCTCACGTACCTCGGCGGTGAGCAGCAGTTCCCGGCACGGCGAAGCGATAACCACATCCACCGTGACATCGGAGAGCGAACGCTGGTCGGCGACGGCGAACGGCCGTAGTTCGGTGATCTCGTCACCCCAGAACTCCACCCGCACCGGATGATCCGCGGTCGGCGGGAAAATGTCCAAGATGCCACCGCGCACCGCGAACTCGCCGCGCTTACCCACCATATCGACCCGCGCATAGGCGAATTCGACCAACCGAGTAAGCAATTCGTCGAAAACGAACTCGGCGCCGACCCGCAGCGCGATCGGCTCGATATCACCGAGCCCGGCCGCCATCGGCTGCATCAACGACCGCACCGTGGTCACCACAACCCGCAGCCGCTCCTGGAAGTGCGGATCGCCGGGATGCGCGATCCGGCGCAACACCTCCAGCCTGCGCCCGACCGTATCCGCGCCAGGAGAAAGCCGCTCATGCGGCAACGTCTCCCACGACGGGAACTGCGCGACCGCGGGGCCGAGCATCTCCGTCAGCTCAACGGTCAGATCATCGGCTTCCCTGCCGGTCGCGGTGACCACAACCAGCGGTCGCTCGGCCGCGACCGTCGCCGCGACAAACGACCGCGCCGCCGAGGGCGCGACCAACTCGACCGACGCAGTGCCGATCAACTCCGCGACGGTCCGTAAAGCGGCATCCGCGCCGGCCGCGGCGGCCAATCCCGCCAGCGGCGGACGGTGGGTGGACATCGACAACTCCTGAGCGCAGGCGGGCGTTTCGAGCGGCCAACCGAGTCTAGTGGTGCTGCTCCGCGCCCCATCCCCCGCACCTGCTGTACCCGTGCCACCACCGCGATCCCCAGCACACACCAGACCGCCCCACCCCGCCGAGCACCTCCGACCACCCCCAACCCCAGGACATCCACGCAGCTCACCGCAGCCCCACCAGCACTGACCCAAGACAATGCCGATCACTCACCGCCCCCGCACCCGGCACCACACCCAACGTCTACCACCGCACCAGCCCACCCCCCCTGCCTGAGCGAAGCCGGACCGATCCCCCTCGAACCCGCCCCCTCCACACCCCCACCGGCTAAGCCCCCCCCAACTACCCCGCCGAACGCCAGTCTCAACACCGTTCGCGGCCCGTCTCGCGTCCGAGCGACCGAAGCGCATGCGCCGCAGGCGCGAGTCTCGGTTGCTCGGATGCGAGACCCCGAAGGGCCGCGAACACGCCGCCCCGGAGGGGGCGGCCAAACAAACACAGCGTCTTACGAGCACCGTTCGCGGCCCGTCTCGCGTCCGAGCGACCGAAGCGCATGCGCCGCAGGCGCGAGTCTCGGTTGCTCGGATGCGAGACCCCGAAGGGCCCCGAACACGCCGGGCCGCAGGCACGGCCAAATATTACGGCACGTACCTGCGTAACCGCCGGGCCGCGAACTCACGGAAATAGGACAGCTTCTCCGGAGGAACCATCGACGGGAGCAGGAAGTACCAGGCGCGTTCCATCCGGATCGCCATCTGGTCGATCGTCTCGGTACCGACGGCGATGATGTGCACGCCCGCGGCCATCTCCTGGAGCAGCAGCCCGATGATCTCCGCGTCCAGATCGGGGACCAGGTCTCCTTGGGCGATGGCTCGCTCCGCGAGCAGCCGGTAGGTCTCGCCCCAGGTCTTGGCGATGTTGTCGCCTTGAGCACCGCAGTAATCACCGATCTGGTGGGTCAGCTTGAGCATGGCGCCGACCATCGGGTCGTTCATCGATAGGTCGGCGACGACATAGGTGATGCCGATGCACGCTTCCAGGGCCGGTACCCGGGGATCGAAGAATCCCTGGCATGAGCTGACCAATCGCTCGTTACCCTGGTCGACCACGGCGCGGGCCAGCTCTTCTTTCGAGCCGAAGTGAAAGTACAAGGCGCCCTTGGTCACATTGGACTGCGCGATGATCTCGCTCAGGCTCGCGTTCGCGTACCCCAAACGTAGAAAGACATCGGCAGCGCCTGCCAGAACGGAATCACGGGTAATCTCCGCGCGCGCTTGCCTAGCCATCAGATCCGCCTGTCATCCCAAAACCAGCCATCCTGAAGTAGACCGACATCCCGAAGTTGACCGACTCACCATCCGAACAGCATCCAAAGGATGGGTGAACCGTACCACCAGGCGCGCGTGCAGCAGCCGATTCGAGCATTTGGCCGTAGCTCTCGCGCAATTCGCTGGTTAACAATAGGGTCACTCGCCAGTGCCCGCACGCCATTCCGAGCTCAATTGTGGATCGGCTTCCAGATGACTCAGCCCGTTCCAGCACAGGTTCACCAGATGCGCCGCCACAACCTCTTTCGAGGGTCTGCGCTCGTCGAGCCACCAGGTCGCGGCAGTGGCGACCTGACCGACGAGCGCCTGCGCGTACAGAGTGGACAAGCTGGTGTCGAATCCGCGGCGCTCGAAATCGCCCGCCAGGATATGCGCTACCTGATTGGTCGCCTCATTGAGCAAACTGGAGTACCTGCCCTCGGCCGCGGCGGCGGGCTGATCACGCACCAGAATTCGAAACCCATCGGTTCGTTCTTCGATGTAGGTCAGCAGCGCCAGCGCGACCTGTTCCAGCCGAATCCGGGATCGGTTGCGGGTGAGTGAGGACGTAATCATGTCGAGCAACATCGACATCTCGCGATCGACGACGACAGCATACAACCCCTCCTTGCCCCCGAAGTGTTCGTAGACCACAGGTTTGGAGACCTGGGCACGTTGCGCGATCTCCTCGATCGAGGTCGCGTCGTATCCGCGTTCGGCGAACAGCGCTCGACCGATCTCGATCAACTGCTTACGTCGCTGAGTGCCTGTCATTCGCGGACGGGATACCCGATGCGACTCGCTCAAAGACACCGTTCCACCTCCTCTCCCGGACGCGACTATCACTATGGTCAACTTTTCCAGACCGATCGACGACACTCCCGATCGACCCTCGTTCTGTTTTTGCGACGCAGGCCACGGTGGCCGAGCAGTGCGCGATACGCGAGGACATCCCCACTCGGTAACCGCTGGACCGGACACGCGCTACTGGAGCCAGGAGGCACACCTCACGGCGCGTATTCGAGATAGCCTGGAGGAAGCCGGACGTTATCCGGAGGCCTGCGGTGAGGTGAATCTCCGAACCGATCCGCGGATCGGTTCGACTAATGGCGCTTCGGCATGCGAGGATCTTCCTCGTGCCGTGACACAGTGGCGGGCGCTCCCCCGAACCGCCGGTGTGGCAATCCGCCGTGGTGTAATGGCAGCACCTCTGATTTTGGTTCAGATAGTTCAGGTTCGAGTCCTGGCGGCGGAGCTCGAGAGCACAGTGACTATCGTCGGCCCGCGTAGCGTCGACCAGCACAAGAAGATCCGCAGGATGACAGGCAGCCGAGGGAGATCCATGCCACAGCAGACCGCCGTCGTCGTTCTCGCAGCCGGTGCCGGGACGCGAATGCGGTCGAAGACCCCCAAGGTGCTGCATTCACTGGCCGGCCGCAGCATGCTGGCGCACGCGCTGCATGCGGCGAAAGAGATCGACCCCGTACACCTCATCACCGTGGTGGGACACCATCGTGAACAAGTCGGTGCCGCGGCGGCCGAGGTGGCCGTGGATCTGGACCGTGAGATCATCCCGGCCGTACAGGACCAGCAGCTCGGCACCGGGCACGCTGTGCAATGCGCGCTGACCGCCCTGCCAACTGACTTCACCGGGGATGTACTGGTCACCTCAGCCGATGTGCCGTTGTTGGACGGGCACACGCTCGCGGCGCTGCTCGAGGAACACCGCAGCTACGCCGAACGTCCCGCGGTCACCGTCCTGACCTTCGTGCCAGAGGACCCCAACGGATACGGCCGCATCGTC
Organism: Nocardia spongicola; assembly: GCF_047200775.1. NCBI lineage: Bacteria > Bacillati > Actinomycetota > Actinomycetes > Mycobacteriales > Nocardiaceae > Nocardia > Nocardia spongicola. Next base: position 8,572 of record NZ_JBJZOO010000011.1, read on the forward strand.
CGCGACGAAGACGGACAGCTGACCGAGATCGTCGAGCATGCCGACGCCACCCCGGAACAGACCGCGATCACCGAGGTCAACTCCGGCGTGTACGTGTTCGACGCCACCGTCCTGCGGACCATGATCGGCAGGCTGTCCACCGCCAACGCACAGCATGAGCTGTACCTGACCGATGTGCTCCGGTTGGCACGTGAAGCGGGTCACCCCGTGCACGGCGCACGCTTGGTCGACGCGGCCAAGGTCACCGGCGTCAACGACCGGGTTCAGCTGGCCGCGGCGACACACACACTCAACCGCTACATCCTGGAGCGGCATATGCGGGCCGGCGTCACGATCATCGACCCTGCCTCCACCTGGGTGGATGTCAGTGTGCGGATCGGCAGGGATGTGGTGCTTCGACCGGGTGTGCAGCTACTCGGCAACACTGTTGTCGGCGAGGACGCCGAGATCGGACCGGACAGCACACTCACCGATGTCATCGTCGGCGACGGCGCCAGGGTGCTACGCACCCATGGTGACGGCGCCGCCATCGGGCCGAACGCGACGGTCGGCCCGTACAGTTATCTGCGCCCAGGCACGGTGGTCGGCGAGTCCGGCAAGCTGGGCGCCTTCGTGGAGACCAAGAACGCCTCGATCGGTGCGCACTCCAAGGTGCCGCATCTGACCTATGTCGGCGACGCCACGATCGGCGAGCACAGCAACATCGGCGCGTCCAGTGTTTTCGTCAATTACGACGGGGTGGCCAAGCATCGTACGGTGGTCGGCTCGCACGTACGCACCGGCAGCGACACCATGTTCGTCGCCCCGGTGACGGTGGGTGACGGCGCGTATACGGCAGCAGGTACTGTACTGCGCAGAAACGTTCCGCCTGGGGCGCTCGCGGTATCCGGTGGGCCACAGAAGAACATAGCGGGCTGGGTGCAGCGACACCGTCCAGGGACGGACGCGGCGCGCGCGGCGGCGGAAGCCCTCGCGACCACGGAGATGTCGGGTCAGGCAACAGAGCAAAAGGATGGCAAACAGCAGTGACCGCGTCATGGATCGATAACCAGAAGAACCTGATGCTCTTCTCGGGACGCGCTCATCCTGAGCTGGCCGAGCAGGTCGCCAAGGAACTCGACGTCCAGGTCACGCCGCAGGTCGCACGCGACTTCGCCAACGGCGAGATCTTCGTCCGGTTCGAGGAGTCGGTGCGCGGTTCCGATGCCTTCGTCCTGCAGAGTTTTCCCGCGCCACTGAACCAGTGGTTGATGGAGCAGCTCATCATGATCGATGCGCTCAAGCGCGGATCGGCCAAGCGGATCACCGCCGTGCTGCCGTTCTACCCATACGCCAGGCAGGACAAGAAGCACCGCGGCCGGGAGCCGATCTCGGCCCGCCTGGTCGCCGACCTGCTGAAGACCGCGGGCGCGGATCGGATCATCACCGTCGACCTGCACACCGACCAGATCCAGGGCTTCTTCGACGGTCCGGTGGATCATATGCACGCCCAGCTGCAGCTGGCGGAGTACATCCGTAGCAACTACAGCCTCGAGCACATCACCGTGGTCTCCCCCGATTCCGGCCGGGTGCGTGTCGCCGAGAAGTGGGCCGACTCGCTGGGCGGCTCGCCGCTGGCATTCATCCACAAGACTCGTGATCCGCTGGTCCCCAACCAGGTGAAATCCAACCGCGTTGTCGGCGAGGTCGAAGGTCGTACCTGCATCTTGATCGACGATATGATCGACACCGGCGGCACCATCGCAGGTGCGGTCAAGGTGCTCGAGCAGGCAGGGGCGGGCGATGTGGTGATCGCCGCGACTCACGGTGTGCTGAGTGCGCCCGCCGCCGAGCGCTTGGCCACCTGCGGCGCCAAGGAAGTGGTGGTGACCAACACCCTGCCGATCAGTGAAGAGAAGAAGTTCCCGCAGCTGACCGTGCTGTCCATCGCGCCGCTGCTGGCTCGCACCATCCGCGAGGTCTTCGAGAACGGCTCGGTCACCGGCCTCTTCAACGGCAACGCCTAGCAGGTTCATCGGCTGACATCGGCTCGGACTCCGGTCCGAGCCGATTCTTTTGTGTCCGGTGCCCATACAGAGCGGCTCTCGGCGGGATACTGGAGTTATGAACCGTGATCCTGTGGAAGCCGAAATGGGGGATGACGACCAAGCCGACGAGATCCGCGAGTACCAGCGCAACATCACGGATCCGCCAGATGACCTGCACATCCGCTACCGGGAGAACGAGGACGACGGCAGACTCGGTATCGGCGACGAACTCGACCAGGAGTGGACACCACGCAACGGTCGCGCCGAAGCGGAAGAAGCCGACGACAGGTCCGCCGAGGTGGCCGCGATCGAGATCATCGACGATAAAGACCTCTGATATCCACCTGGCCCGGCACGCAGCACATCGGCACAATCGATGGGCTTACCGGCGGGGGCCGGTATGATGATCGGCTTCGCGCTCGGCGTGGTCCGGGCTTCATGACCAGCACAGCGGTCACTGGCCGGCTCAGCGCGAAAGCCGGGACGTAGATTTCTCGGTATGCACCGATTCACAGGCTTCCCATCTGCCGGAATGGACTTCTACGAAGATCTGGAGGCCGACAACTCGAAAGTGTTCTGGACCGCACACAAGAAGGTCTACGACGAGTCGGTCCTTGCCCCGATGAAGGCGCTCACCGACGAACTGACGGAAGAATTCGGTGCGGCCAAGATCTTCCGCCCGTACCGGGATGTCCGATTCTCCAAGGACAAATCACCGTACAAGACCGCGCAGGGGGCTGTGGTGCGCGCCGCGCCTGGCGTCGGATGGTATGTCCAGATCAGCGCCGCCGGGTTGTTCGTCGGCGGCGGCTTCTATCAGGGGTCGCCCGGTCAGCTCACGCTGCTGCGCGCCACCATCGACGATGATGTGCGTGGTCCCGAGCTCGCGGCAATCCTCGGCAGGCTCACCGACGAAGGCTTCGTCATCGGCGGCGAGAAGCTGAAGACCAAGCCCAAGGGCTACTCCGCCGATCATCCACGCATTGATCTGCTGCGGCACAAATCTCTCACCTGCGGCAAAGAATTCGGCGCGCCTGACTGGCTGGACACACCGCATACGGAACGCGAGGTACGCACCGCCTGGCAGTCGATCCGACCGCTGATCGAGTGGCTGGCCGCCGTGGTCGGCGGCGGACCGTCGTAAGGACCACCGCCGCCACGCAGACGTTCAGCGGCGTTCGGCGAGAACCAGGGCGAAACGATCATCAGGATCGGTCCACACCTGCCTGGTCGCGAAGCCCGCGGCGGTGAGTTCGGCGTCGAGGCCGTCGATGCGGAACTTCGCCGAGATTTCGGTGCGCATCTGCTCACCGGCGGCGAAGCGCACGGTGAGGCCGAGCTCGGCGACAGTGACGGTCATCTCCGCGCTCGCCTCCAATCGCATCTCGATCCATTCGCGTGCCGGGTCCCAGACCGCGATATGCCGGAACTTCTCCGGCACGAAATCGGCGCCGAGCCGGGAATTCAGTACGTGCAATACGTTGCGGTTGAACTCAGCGGTGACCCCTGCCGCATCGGCATAGGCGGGGACGAGCACCTCGGGATCGGTGACCAGCCCGGCACCGAGCAGCACCAGCTCGCCGGGCTCGAGCACTCGGTGGATCGCGGCCAGGAACTCCGCCCGTTCCGCGGGGACCAGATTGCCGATGGTACCGCCGAGGAAAGCGATCATCCTGCGGCCACCACGCGGCAAAGTATCGAGAGTGCCGGTGAAATCGCTGACCACGCCGTGCACGCCGAGCCAGGGGAACTCTGCCGCGACCTCGTCTACTGTGGCACGCAGCGCTGACGACGAAACATCTTGCGGCACATAACTCTGTAAGGGCGAGTGCGCACTCAACGCGGTGAGCAACAGCCGGGTCTTGACCGCCGAACCCGCGCCGAGCTCCACCAGCACCTCGGCCTGCGCGGTACGAGCGATCTCATCGACCACTCGTGCCAAGAGCGCTCGCTCGGTACGCGTCGGATAGTACTCCGGCAGCGCGGTGATCTGTTCGAACAGCTCGCTGCCTCTGGCGTCATAGAACCATTTGGGCGGCAACCACTTCGGGCTCGCGGTCAGGCCCAGTCCGGCGTCCGAGCGTAAGGCGGTGGTCAGGTCCTCGTCGGTGAGATGGATATCCAACGTCGATGCGGGCATGGCATAGACCTTTCAGATCAGCGGAGAGTGTCGATCGATAGCGCGCCAGGTCCGGCGGTCACCAGGCTGTGGTCCTGGATCGGCTGCCAGCGCGGGTCGTCGTCGAGCGGTTCGGAGGACACGATGGCGAAAGTGTCGGTGACCAGCACCGACAATGAGTGATGGCAGGTAGTCGCCCACAGCTGCGCACCATCGGAGAGCAGGAAATTCAGCCGGGCGTCCGGTGCTCTGTCGAGGATCGCGGCAACGAGCATCCGCAATGCCGTGGCGACAGCCTGGCGTTCGCGGTCCGGTGCCAGGGTCACCAGCAGCGCGCGCAGCACCTCCCACAGTGTGGCAGCGTCGGTGGCCGACTCGGCCTCGAGCAGCCTGGCCGGGGCGAACATCTCCTCGGCACCGCATTCGTCGACGGCACGGGCGAACTCCGCGACCACAGCGGGCAGAGTACGGCGCCAATCGGGAACTACGCCGTTATGGCTGAAGGCCCAGCGGTCACAGGTGAACGGAGCGCATGCGGACCGTTCCACCGGCATACCGACCGTGGCGGAACGTACCGCACCGAGTACCGCGGTGGATTCCAGTTGCGGGAGTACTTCGTCCACCGCCGGATCGGTCCAGATCGGCGCGGCATTGCGGTAACGGCTGACGGTAATCGGATCATCCGCCGCGGCGGACCACCAGGCGACGCCGAAACCGTCGGCATTGATGGTGCCGCCGCGGCGCATATCTCGCGGAGCCCACGCTTGGGTGCGCAATGAATGTGATCCGCGGGTCAGTATCTCCCCTACCCGCACCGGCGGTCCGAGATAACCGAGATGTCTACACACCGGCGCCTGCCCGCGCCCTCGCGGTGCGGTACGAGCGGGTGGGTGTGCCGCTAGAGCCGCCACACCGCCACCGGTTATCCGGCGATCCGCTCACTGAGCTTCCCCCGGCCGCAGATCCCGCGCCAGGCGGAACCCGGCGAAGATCTGACGGCGAATGGGATGGTCCCAGTTACGGAAAGTGCCCCGGCAGGCAACCGGATCGGTGCCGAAAGAACCACCGCGCAATACGCGATAGTCGCCGCCGAAGAACACCTCCGAGTACTCCCGGTACGGGAAAGCGCGGAACCCGGGGTAGGCCTCGAAACCCGAGGCGGTCCACTCCCAGACGTCACCGATCAACTGATGTACGCCCGCCGGTGAGGCCCCGGCCGGATAGGCGCCGACCTCAGCGGGTTCGAGATGGCGCTGCCCCAGATTCGCGGTACTCGTATCCGGATCCGCGTCCCCCCATGGATATCGGCGAGTCGCTCCGGTCACCGGATCGAATCTGGCCGCCTTCTCCCATTCGGCTTCGGTAGGCAGCCGCTTGCCCGCCCACCGCGCATAGGCCTCGGCCTCGAACCAGCACACGTGCACAACCGGCTGATGCGGCCGCAGCGGAGTCATCACGCCGAATACTCGCCGCCACCATCGGCCGGCCGGGTCGCACTCCCAGAACTGCGGCGCGACCAGTCCCGCCTCGACGCGATGCGCCCAACCGCGCTCGGACCACAGCTCAGGACGCTCATAACCACCGTCGTCGATAAAAGCCGAATATTGCTCATTACGCACCGGCGCGGCATCGATGGCGAAACCGGGCAGCCACACCTGATGCGCGGGACGCTCATTGTCCAGTGCCCAGCTGTCCGTCGAGGTGCCCATGGTGAATTCCCCCGCGGGAACGACGATGTCTCCGGTAACGGCCGTCGAGGCGGCCGGTGCGGGTGCCGCGGTGAGTACCGCGGCACCCGCGCGTAGCTGGTGGGTCGCCAACATGGTCTCGTCGTGTTGCTGCTCGTGCTGGGCGATCATTCCGAATGCGAAGCCGCCCTCGACCAGCGAACTTCCCCGTAATTCGCTGTGCTCCAGCACATCGAATACCTTGTCGCGCACCGTACCGACGTAGCCACGGGCCTGGGTCGGGTCGAGCAGCGGCAGCGCGGGGCGGTTCGCCCTGGCGTGTTTGAAGGCGTCGTAGAGTTCGTCGATGTCGGCGCGCACCGGTTCCCGGCCGCCGACATCGCGAACCAGCCAGAGTTCCTCCTGATTACCGATGTGGGCGAGGTCCCAGACCAGCGGACTCATCAAGCGGGAATGCTGAGCCACCAAATCGGCTTCGTCGACGCAGTCGGTGAGAGCGAGGGTGCGCTGCCTGGCGCGAGTGAGTACCTCGGCGATCCGGTCCCGTAGCTGTTCGGTGCCGGAATGGTCGGTAAGTGCTTGGGGTGAAGTGGGCACGGGATACCTCTGCGGGGTTCGTGATGATCGGCTTCGATGTGTCCATGGAAAACGTTATGGCCACAAGGGATTCGGCTCTTCCAGCCGCTCGGACCGTGATACGCTCCAGCGGGGTCATGTCTCGGCACCCGGCGGCTGCGCCCGGCCACTGCTATCGGTGTAGGCCTCGACCGGAGTGCGACCACGGAGACATCGTTCGGCGGCGGACTCGATCGCACGGGCCGCGTGCTCGGTTGTCGCGTGTGCGGCCGCCAACCGCAACAAGGCGACGGCACAGGCCCTGATACCGGGATCGGCCAAACCGTAGCGCGCGGCATCGACCCAGCGGCCGACGAGCGGCGCGGCGAGCACACTCGCCTCGGCGACCACCGACGGAGCCGACATCAGCGCGTCGATCACATGCACCGGAACTGTCCACCCGTCGCCTGGCTGGGCATCGATATATCGAACCTCCAGATGACCCGAGGCCCGCACCGGCGGGAACAACGTGGTCAGGTGATAATCCAGATCGCTGGTATCGGGACGCCGCCCCACCTCGTCGTCCAGCGCCCCCGACAGCCAATCCGCGAAAGTCGCGCCAGGCGGCGCGGACCATCCCCTGCCGGGGTCACCGCCCGGCACGGCGGCGCCATCGACACCACGGACACACAGCAGCGGTACATCCAGCGCCCACCTGCCGTATCCGGCCACCGGATCGGCCCAGTCCAGCACCGGCGGGCGAGTGCGCGTGGTATCCAACCGCAGCCAGGCCCGCATCCGTTGCGATGCCCATGCCCCTGGCGGTGCGCCGCGCAATACCGGGGAACAGGCGAAGGCTGCCAGCAGCGCGGGTCCCATCGCATACAGCGCGGTCCAGCGCGCGGCGACCTCCGCCTCGTCACTACCCGCGTCGACACTGACCTGGGTGGCCGCGGTATTACACATCATCAACTTGCCGAACGGTCCGATACCGCCGAAAGACTGCTCCATCGCACGGTAACGCGGCAGCTGGAGCAACCGTTTAGGCCTCCGATCGGCATCAGCCGCGACGGAAACGGTGCGGATGGAACGGGATTCGAGAAGTTCTCGCAGAAGACCGGCGTCCTCCCGCAGCCGATCACATAAGTGCGCGGCAGTACCGCAAGGAACGCTGGAGAGTTCGATCTGGCCACCGGGTTCGAGAGTGACCCGGCTGCCGCCCGGCATAGGAAGCGCGGGCGAATCGGGAGCGATGGACCGTGGTGCGTAAGGTCCGAGAGCGTCCGCCAGCACCGAGAGCTGCGGACGCGGGGCCGCCGCTGGGCCGGACGCCGAGCGCTCCCCTTGTACCGTGAGCCATTCGAGTTCGGCGCCGATCAGGGTGGGTGGTCCGAGCTTGAAACACACACCCCCGATGTACGCCTCCGCCACTGCGCGGGAGGACAATTCCCCCCGCGCAGTGGCACAACCGACAGACTCGGGACTCTCGAGCGTGACCGCCATGCCAACCTCCACCGGCGTCCGGAATGTGTCCACTGTTCTTCGGTTATCACCATGCGGACCGGCCGTATTCCCCGCCGACCCACCGCCATCGGCCTAGTGCACCCATAACGATCTTCTCAGCCTAGCCATGTGGACCGACAGGAAATCGGTAGGAGATCGAAGCGACCACCCGATAGGGTCGGCGATATGCTGGACGAACATCGCGTACGAGCCGAAACACCCGGATGCGCGAACGGGACCGGACCCGGCCCCGTTTTCCTCGATAGCGCCGGGTCATCGCTTCCGCCTCGGATCGTTACCGATACTGTCATCGAGCATCTGCGCCGCGAAGCCGAGATCGGCGGTTACCGGGCCGCGAACGAGCGTCTCGATGAGCTCGCCGAGGTCAAGTCCGCTATCGGCACGTTGATCAATGCCGCGCCGACCAGCATCGCGCTCAGCGATGGCGCCTCCCGCTCCTGGACGGATTTCTTCTACTCTGTCCCCTTGACCGCTGGCGACCGTGTCCTGATCTCCGAAGCCGACTACGCCAGCAATGCCATCGCCGCCATACAACGCGCCCGCGCCACCGGGGCGATAGTGGAGAAGATCCCCAGCGACAGCAGCGGACAGATCGATCTCGACGCGCTGGCCGCGCAGGTGGACGAGCGAGTCAAGCTGGTCTCGGTACTACACGCGCCGACCAATAGCGGCCTGGTGAATCCGGCTGCCGAGGCGACAAGGATCGCGCACTCGGTCGGTGCGCTGGTATTGCTCGACGCCTGTCAGTCCGCCGGACAGCTCCCCCTCGATGTGGCCGAACTCGGCGTCGACGCGCTGTCGGCCACCGGTCGCAAATGGCTGCGCGGCCCGCGCGGCACCGGATTCTTGTATCTACGACCCGAGCTGGCACAGTCCATGGAACCGGGCAGGCTCGACCTGCACAGCGCGGAGTGGACCGGTCCGGACGAGTACCGGCTCGCGCCCGATGCCACTCGCTTCGAGTTCTGGGAGTGCAGTGTGGCGGGGCGACTCGGGCTCGGTGCCGCGGTGCGGTATCTGCTCGACCTCGGCCAGGAGAACGTCTACGCCGCCATCGCGGCCCGCGCCGAGCACCTACGTAAGGCACTGCCGGAGATTCCCGGTGTGACGGTGCGCGATATCGGCGTCCGGCACAGTGGCATCGTGTCGTTCACCGTCGACGGTATGGATGCCGTCGAGGTACGCGACCGGCTGCTGACGCAGGACATCACCGTCACGGCCAGTCACGCGGGTTCGACCCTGCTGGACATGACCGCCCGTGGCCTCACATCGATTGTGCGCGCCTCACCGCACTATTTCGTCGGCTTCGACGAACTCGACCGATTCGTCGAAGCCGTCGCGAAGCTGGAGAGCTGATACTCCGACCGGCCCTCAGTGCACCTGGTTCTGTGCGGTTTCCAGGCCGACACGCAGCAACAGCTCCACTGCGTCAGCAGCCTGTTCGACGAGTACGGGGACCTCTTTGCGCTCCGGCGCGGCGAACGGCTTCAACACATAATCAGCCGGGTCCTGCCGACCTGGCGGACGACCGATACCGATCCGAATACGGAGATAGTCCGGGCTGTTCAGGGCACTGGATATAGAGCGCAAGCCATTGTGCCCGCCCGCACCACCACCACGTTTGAGCCGGATCGTGCCGAACGGCAGGTCGAGTTCATCGTGCACCACGAGCACTTCGGCGGGCGGTACGGAGAAGAATTTCGCCAGCGCGGCCACCGGACGCCCGGACAAGTTCATGAACGAGCGTGGCTTGGCGATGAGCACCTGACGGCCGTCCAGCCGCGCCTGCAACAGGTCGGAACCGGATTTCTTGTGCACACCGAAACGGCCGCCGACGCGCTGTGCGAGCACGTCGGCGACCAGAAAACCGATGTTGTGCCGGGTGCGCTCGTACTCGGGGCCGGGATTACCCAAACCGACCACGAGCGCGGGGCCGGTGGAGTTTTCGGTAGTACCGGTAGTAGTCAGTGCTTCGGCTTTCCGGTTACTCGGCGGCCTCGGTGACCTCGGCGGCCTCCGGTGCGGCGGACGGAGCCGCGATCACGTTGACGATCAGGGTCTCCGGATCGGCGGCCAGGCCGACACCGGCGGGCAACTGCAGCGCACCCGCCGTGATCTGGGTGCCCGGCTCGACGTTCTCGACGGAGACCTCGATGGTCTCGGGCAGCTGCAATGCGTCGGCCTCGATGGAGACGGTGGTGGCCTCCTGGGTGACCAGGGTGCCCGCGGCGGCGTCGCCGACGATCGTGACGGACACATCGGCGGTGACCTTCTCGCCACGCTGGACGATCAGCAGGTCGGCGTGCTCGATGTAACGGCGGATCGGATGCACCACAACAGACTTGGTCAGCGCGAGCTGCTTCTTACCATCGATGACGAGGTTCAGCACCGCGTTGGTGCCGTGCTCACGCAGGATGGCGGCGAAGGCCTGGGCGTTGACCGACAGGTGCTGCGGGTCGGCCTGGTGGCCGTACAGTACGGCCGGGACATTGCCCGCGCGGCGGGTACGGCGAGCTGCGCCCTTGCCGAATTCGGTGCGGACGGAGGCTTCGAGAAGGTTGACGTCGGACATGACTGGATCTACTCCTACGGCTCTTCCTGGCTGGCGGCTATTACCCGTCAGGGGCTGCTCACACCTGACCGGGGTGGTCTACTCGTCGGGCGAGGACCGACCGAGGACGGCCAGAAGCCGCGCCGCGTCGATCACGGTGTCGCAAAAAGTCTGCGGTCACCCTCGCCGAGACAACCCGGACACCATACCCCAGCGCATACGGACGCGATGAATCGGGTGATCACCAGCGCCTCAGCTCCCGTTAGGGTTCGTCACGTACGCTGGCGTGGTTGCCGGTCGATCGTCTGCGAAAGGTTGTTTGCGTTGAGCGCCTCCCCTGAGGGTGTCGTCACCCCCGCGCTCCGCGGGTTACCCGCCGAGGTCGCCCGGCGGCGCACATTCGCGGTGATCTCCCACCCCGACGCGGGCAAGTCCACACTGACCGAAGCGCTCGCCCTGCACGCCAAGATGATCGCCGAGGCAGGCGCGATCCACGGTAAGGCCGGTCGCAAATCCACCGTCTCGGACTGGATGGAGATGGAGAAGGCGCGTGGCATCTCGGTCAGCTCCACCGCGCTGCAGTTCAACTATCGTGCCGCGGGCTCGGATGTCGACAACGTGATCAACCTGGTCGACACTCCCGGCCACTCCGATTTCTCCGAGGACACCTATCGGGTGCTCACCGCCGTCGACGCGGCGGTCATGCTCATCGACGCGGCCAAGGGCTTGGAACCGCAGACGCTGAAACTGTTCCAGGTATGTAGACATCGCGGCATACCGGTGATCACCGTGATCAACAAATGGGACCGGCCGGGACGGGCCCCCCTCGAGTTGCTCGACGAGATCGACGAGCGCATCGGCCTCACCCCGACCCCGCTGTTCCTTCCGGTGGGTATCGCGGGCGATTTCCGCGGTCTGCTGCGCCGTGGACCCGATGGCGCAGCACTGGAATACATCCACTTCACCCGCACCGCGGGCGGCGCGACCATCGCACCGGAGGAATCGCTCACCCCGGAGGCCGCCGAGACACGCGAGGGCGAGCCGTGGACTACCGCCGCCGAGGAGAGCGAACTGCTCTCGGCCACCGGTCAGGACCACGACCAGGAACTCTTCCTCGCCGGGCAGACCTCACCGGTCATCTACGCCTCCGCGATGCTGAACTTCGGCGTGCGGCAGCTCTTGGAGACCCTGGTCGCACTCGCCCCGGCACCCGGCGCCCGCCCCGACCTCAACGGCAACACCCGCGCGACCGGCGACCCGTTCAGCGCGGTGGTATTCAAAGTGCAGGCAGGCATGGATACCGCGCACCGCGACCGGCTCGCGTTCATGCGGATCGTGTCCGGTGAGTTCGAACGCGGCATGGTGGTCACCCATGCGCAGACCGGTCGACCCTTCGCCACGAAATACGCGCTGACCGTCTTCGGCCGCGAGCGTGCCACCGTCGACACCGCGTATCCCGGCGATGTGGTCGGTCTGGTGAACGCGACCGCACTGGCTCCCGGCCACACGCTGTATGTGGACAAGAAGGTGGAGTTCCCACCGATCCCGTCCTTCGCGCCGGAGCATTTCGCCGTGCTGCGCGCGCAGAGCGCGGGCAAGTACAAACAGTTCCGCAAGGCGATCGACCAGCTCGACTCCGAGGGTGTGGTGCAGGTGCTGCGCAATGACCTCCGCGGCGATGCCTCCCCGGTGCTCGCCGCCGTAGGCCCGATGCAGTTCGAGGTGGTCACCGCGCGCATGCGTGCGGAGTTCACGGTGGAAACTACCCTGGAGCACCTCGGATACACCCTGGCCCGACGCACCGATGCCGCATCGGCGGACGAACTCGGACGGCAGCGCGGGGTGGAGGTGTTCACCCGCTCCGACGGTGCGTTACTCGCGCTGTTCAGCGACAAATGGCGGCTGCAGTACATCGAGAAGGAACACCCGGCGCTCACTCTGGAGCCCTTGGTCGCCACCGCTGATTGAACTCAGCCCACCTCGGATTCCGGCCGCAACGACGACGCGCCGGGATTGCGTTCCACCGAAGCGATGCCGTCCTCCTTGGCGATCAAACCCCAGCGACTGGAGGTCAAACGAAGGCTCGGCAGGTCACTGAGAGAGAGTACGACCTCGTACGTGCGCTCGTAACCGGTGTGGGAGATCCGCCAGCGCCTGTCCTCACAGCGAACGTAGCGGTCGCTGTAGAAGGCCGCACCACGCAGCAGCATATTGTGCCCAGGAATGAGGACAGTATCGGCGAGGTACCAGGTACCGGTAGCGGTATCGCCTTCGATATTGATCTCGGGATGGTCACACCGATGTTCGGTGATCACATGCGGACCGAGCGTGTTGCGCATGAATGCGATAAAAGCCTCGCGCGACTCGAACTGGAGATATTCGCTGTAGGTAGCGGTCGCCTCGGGGATCATGGTATCCGAAAATTCATCCCATGATTTAGTATCGAGCGCCCGTAGATACCGATACTTGAGCCGGCTGATCGCCGTGATGTCGTCGATGCCTCGCTCCGCACGCTCATATCCGCGTGCCGTTCTCGGATCACCACGCACCTGCCCGAAGTCGATCGGCCCCGCATCGAAACGCAACCGCTGATCCGTACGCTGATCGCTACCATCCCGCTCACCGGTATCGATCCCACGATCATCGCGGTCCCGCTCGTCCGAGTCCGTCTCCTGGACGCCGCGCTCCGGTCCACTGGGATCGAACCCAACGCTGCCGTGCTCTTGCCAGTCCGGAGGGAATTCCGGATCGTCGCGGCTCTGTCCGCTCGGACCCTCACCTCGGTCGTTACGCACTTGCCCGGCGATACCCAAGCCTGGATCGCCGCGCCCTTGCCCGCCGTTTCTCTGATCCATACCCTCAACAATTCCACCCCACACGCTGAATTGGGAGTGCTGTATCAGATTGCTACCCCGGTTTTACCCTCCTGGTTATCGGATATCCCGGATATCCCGGCACAGACCGGCCACCGAGATCAGTTTCCGATCGTGAAACAGGTATGACAGAAGTCCGCACCGAACTCGGTGAGCTGGAGACTTTTGCGGACGATTTTCGGCGCTCGGCCCGCCTTCCGTAACGCCGTCTCCACCACCGGCTGCACTTCGAGCACCATGTACCGGCTCAGCACCACGGGATCGGTGGAAGTCGATGTCAAGCCGAGGCGATTGAGGTTGATCAGATAGGACCGGGCACGATCCGGATAACGTACGCCCGCCTGCTCCGGAACCGAGGTGAGATCGCCTTGCACCAACTCCGAGCCGATGCCGAGTGGACGATTGGTACGCACATCCACCGACGGCTGCGGGCCGTTGAGCGCCATGAAACGCAAGATACGAGCCTCGTCGGGAGCGAGCTCATCGAGGATGCGGTCATAGGCCGGGTGTACGTCCTCGGTGAAATAGACATCGGCCGATCTGGCCAGCAGCGCGTCGCCGCGACGGCGCAACTCCTCGGTGGTGGCCGAGCGCAGATACGGGCCGATCGCGGGCGCCTGCTGCGCGGCGGAACCGTTCGGCGTCGGGACGTAGCTGACGATCTCGCGGACCGAACCCTCGGTGACGCCGAGTGCGCTACGAGCGATGGACCGCAGCGCGTTTCCGGTCCGCTCGGCGAGCTCGGCCGACGAGTCACCTTCCAGCGCTGCCTGTGTGATTTCCTTGGTGACTTCGAATGTGGTGCCCACGGCCCACTGACTGCCACGCACGACGGTGCCCGCGGCCATTCCGGCCGCCCGGAACACTCCGCGGATCAGCCGTGCCTCGTTGCTGATCTGCCGCTGTTCGACATCCGAACTGCGTTCGACGGTGCGGGAACCGGCTCGGGCCACGTCCTGCCCGGTCCTGTCGTCTGCCACGTTTTCTCCGATATCGCCGGGTGAAGATATCGCCGGGTGAACGAATCCGCCCCACAGATTACTGCCCTTTGTGTCGCCGGTCATGTGCGGCGCCTACCCAGTACTGTGCGACCATCACGCCGCGCAATGGGTTTCCACGCCGAATGGATGCTAGTTTTGGGTGCCGGTGCGGCGGCGGTCACCGGGGTACCGGCAGGAGGGTGTCGTGTTAGAGAGCGTCTTCGGAATCCATCCGACGATCCTTCTCGAGCTTGTGACCATACCTCTTTTCACGGGGGTCATCGGTTACATCACCAACTGGACCGGTGTGCTGATGCTGTTCCGGCCGGTCGCCTTCCACGGCTTTCGACTCCCCGGCCTACAAGCACTGTATCCATTGCTCCCCAAGCGAATTCAGGTACTACCACTGCTCAGCTACGACGGCAGGATCGGCTGGCAGGGCATCGTCCCCTCCCGTGCGGACAAGATGGCCAGTATCGCGGTGGACAAGGGCTTGGCCAAACTCGGCAGCGTCGCCGACTTCTACCGCGAACTCGAACCGGACAAGCTGGCCGAACACCTGGCCAGCATCGCCGATACCCAGATCAGGGACATCGTCGAAGACATTCTGCGACGTGAACATCCCCAGCTCTGGTACAACCTGCCCACCCAGGTTCGCGATATGGTGCACGCCAGGGTGCGTCAGCAATTGCCGGAGATTCTGCGCGGACTCACCGAGGAATTGGGTGAGAATATCGATCAACTGCTCGATGTGAAGCAGATGGTCATCCGCTACTTTCAGGCCAGGCCACAACTGCTCAACACACTGTTTCAGGTACTCGGCGCCAAGGAACTGCGATTCATGCAGAACTTCGGTTTCTACTTCGGCGCTCCCATGGGTGCGGTCCTGGTCCTCGTCCTGCACCTGACCGGATGGTCCACCTTGGTGGTACTGCCGATCGGCGGTGTCATCATCGGCTGGGTGGTCAACTGGATCGGCATCACCATGATCTTCGCGCCCGCCTATCCGAAGTGGTGGTGCCCATGGCGACAGGGGCTGTTGATCAAGCGTAAGCCCGAGATCACCGATGGCTACGCGGAATTGGTCTCCAGCCAGGTGATCACCGTGGCCAATATCGGCGATGAGCTGCTCACCGGCCCCCGTTCGGACCGCACCATGCAGATGCTGGAGGACACCCTGCGGCCCGCCGCCGACCGCGCGCTCGGTCCGGCACGGCCCGCGGTCAAGTTCGTGCTCGGCAGTCGCGAATACGACTCGTTGCAGACGACGCTGACCACCGAGGCCATGTCTATCGCACCGATCGCGTTCGCCGACCCCGAATTCAATGTCCGGCAGGGTAAACAGATCAACGAGTACATCGCCAAACAGATGTCGACACTGTCACCTCCGGACTTCGTCGATATGCTCCGCGCGGCCATCAAGCAGGACGAGTGGCTTCTTTTCGTCCATGGCGGCGTGTTGGGGCTTTTCGCCGGATACGCTCATATTCTGATATTCGGAACGGGAGTGGCGACATCATGGCTGTAGCGGATCCGGGCGACGACGATATCGAGGCCGTCGAGCGCACGACGACGGCGACGAATACCGCGCCGTCGCGAGAGATCACTCGGCGGCCTGTGTCAGATATCGCCCGTGCCGGCGAACTACCGAGACGGGTAACGACTCCGGTGGCCGCGGCGCGAGCCGCGACCGGCCTGGCCCGGTTCGCCGTGACTACCGTCACCGAAGTAGCCGTCTGGAGTGTCGGTACCGCGGTCGGCGTCACCGCCACTGTCGCCCGACGCAGTATCGAGGGCGTGCCGCGCCGGGAGGTATTCGCCGAGGCCGAAGCCGAGCTCCGCGACGCGCTACGCAGAGCCCTCGGGCTCCCGGACGCCGCGATATCGCCTGCACCGGAGCATCCGCCGACCCTGCGCGAACAAGGCGCCGCACTATTGCGCTGGTCAGCGGGCACCGAGGACGAGGACGACAACCACCCCGCCTTCGCGGGTATGCTGGCCGAATTGACCCCGGATGAGGCACGTATCCTGCGCTTCCTGTATACGGACGGGTCACAGCCCTCGATCGATATCCGCACCGGACGCCCTCGCGCGTTCGGCGCCGAACGCCTCGGCGCAATGCTCACGCTGATCGGCGAACAGGCCGGGCTGCGCTTCCCGAACCGCATTCAGCAGTACCTGACCAATCTGCGTCGGCTGGGTTTGATCGAGCACGCGCGCGAACCGGTCGGCAACCCGAACCGCTACCAGCTACTGGAGGCGCAGTCACCGGTGCGGGAGATACTGAAGCGGTCCGGCTTCGGCACCAAGGTGATCTACCGCAGTGTGGTACTCACCGATTTCGGTACGGATTTCGTAGCCACCTGCCTGCCCGTGGTATTCCAGGACGGACACGCCTCCGGGCACTGAGCCTCGCCACACCGGCTCGTCCCCCGCTCCGGTGTACGCGGGCCGGGTCGGCGGCGAGCCGCGCGGGCATAGGGAGCAACGGATAGGCTTGGGCACCGTGCTGTCCGTAGTGCCGAGTCCTATCACCGTACGCGCGCCGTCGAAGGTGAACCTCTATCTCGGAGTCGGCGACCTGCGCGCCGATGGCTACCACGACCTGACCACCGTGTTCCAGGCATTGTCGCTGAGCGACGATCTGGAGATCACGCCTTCGGCGTCGCTGTCGGTTCGAGTCACCGGCGAGGGGGCCGCGGAGGTGCCGACCGACCAGGCGAACCTGGTGTGGCAGGCCGCCGTCCGGCTCGCGCGCCTCGGCGACCACGCCCCCCTGGTGGAAATCGCTATCGCCAAGGGGATTCCGGTGGCAGGCGGGATGGCCGGCGGCAGCGCGGATGCCGCCGCCGCACTGGTCGGGCTGAACGAACTGTGGCAGCTGGGCTTGTCCAGAGATCAGCTCGGTTCGATAGCAGCCGAACTCGGCAGCGATGTGCCGTTCGCGCTGCACGGCGGCACGGCACTCGGTACCGGTCGCGGGGAGCGTCTGCTGCCGGTCCTGTCCCGCAACACGTTTCACTGGGTGCTCGCCTTCGCCAAGGGCGGCCTTTCGACCCCGGCCGTTTTCGCCGAACTCGACCGGCTGCGGGCGAACGGTGAGCCACCTCGGCTCGGTGAACCGCAGCAACTGATGCAGGCACTCACCGCAGGCGAGGCACAGCAGCTCGCCCCGCTACTCGGCAACGATTTGCAGGCGGCGGCGCTATCACTGAAACCGGAGTTGCGCCGCACCTTGCGCGCTGGCGTGGCCGCCGGCGCACTGGCCGGGCTGGTCTCCGGTTCCGGACCCACCTGCGCGTTCCTCTGCGAAAACGCGGAAGCCGCGATATCGGTGGCTGCCGAACTCGCAGGCGCGGGCGTATGCCGCAGCGTACGGACAGCCAGCGGCCCCATGCCCGGCGCCAGGGTGCTGACCGATAACCCCGCCGACAAACACTGACCGTCACCACCGGGCTATCGGCTGCACGAATCGGCGCGGCGCCGAATGAACTGGGCCCGTCGCATAAGCACCTTCCTTCGCCAGGACGACAGCCCGTCTTTCCCGGTCGGTACGCTGGCCCCGAGCACTATCGGCAGCCGCCGCAAGACCCGGAAGGATCCATGTCCAACCTGATCAACCTCGAACAGGTCCACAAAAGTTTCGGTATCAAGCCGCTACTGGACAACGTATCGCTCGGCGTGCACGCGGGCGAACGGATCGGGGTCGTCGGCCTCAACGGCGGCGGTAAAACCACCCTGCTCGAGGTGCTCACCGGTATAGCCGAACCCGACAGCGGCCGGGTCAGCAGGCTCGGCGGCTTGCGCATGGCAGTGGTCACCCAGCGCGGTGTACTGCCAGAAGGGGCGACAGTCGGCTCGGTAGTGCTGGCCGGACTTGCCGATGACGCGATGACCGACGAGATCGCCGAGCACGAATGGGCCGCCGACCCTCGCATCCGCTCAGTGCTGGACGGCATCGGCATCGCGGATCTCGGTATGGACACCCCTGTCGACAACCTCTCCGGTGGTGAGCGGCGCCGAGTCGCGCTCGCCGCCGCGCTGGCGCGCGAACTCGATCTGCTCGTCTTGGACGAGCCGACCAACCATCTCGATGTGGAGGGGGTGCAGTGGCTGGCCGAGCATCTACTGAACCGCCGCAGCGCACTGGTCGTGGTAACCCACGACCGCTGGTTCCTCGACACTGTCGCGACCAGCACCTGGGAGGTGGTCGGCGGCAAGGTCGAAAGCTACGAAGGCGGTTACGGCGACTGGATCTACGCCCGCGCCGAGCGCGCCCGCCAAGCGGATGCGACCGAAGCACGGCGACGCAATCTGGCCCGTAAGGAGCTGGCCTGGCTGCGGCGTGGCCCACAGGCACGTACCTCCAAACCGCGCTACCGGGTCGAAGCCGCTGAAGCGTTGATCGCCGATGTGCCACCGCCACGCGACAGTGTCTCGCTGGCCGCCTTCGCGCGCAAGCGGCTCGGTCGCGTGGTCGTCGAACTGGAAAACGCCACGCTCACTACCCCGGACGGCAGGGAATTGGTACACGATCTCACCTGGCGGCTGGCCCCAGGAGAGCGTGTGGGCCTGGTCGGCGTCAACGGCTCGGGTAAGACCACGCTGCTGCGCGCGCTGGCCGGAGCTACCGACCCGGACGGCTCGACACTGACCACCGGCAAACGTATTCAGGGCCAGACCGTGCAGATCGGCTGGCTGCGCCAGGAACTGGACGATCTGCCGACCGAACTGCGCGTATTGGAAGCGGTACAGCAGGTCGCACAGCGCATCGTGCTCGGTGACAAAGAGATCTCGGCGGGCCAGCTGGCCGAGCGGCTCGGCTTCAGTCCAGCCAGGCAACGCACCCCGGTCGGCGATCTGTCCGGCGGCGAGCGCCGCCGCCTGCAACTGACTCGCATTCTCATGTCCGAGCCGAATGTGCTGCTGCTCGACGAGCCGACCAATGACCTGGATATCGATACCCTGCAGCAGTTGGAGGATCTGCTCGACAACTGGGCAGGCACGCTTGTGGTAATCAGCCACGACCGCTACCTCATCGAACGCGTCTGTGATTCGGCGTGGGCACTGTTCGGCGATGGCAAACTCACTCACCTCCCCGGTGGCATCGAGGAATACCTGACCAAGCGCGCTGCCCTCGCCGCGAACTGGTCCCGTACCACCGCACCGGAAACCAAGCAGGCCCAGACACCCGCCACCGATGCCGCGGCCTACCGTACGGCCCGTAAGGAACTGGCCCGCCTGGAACGCGCCATCGACAAACTGTCCGATCGCCAGCAACGTTTGCACACCGCGTTGGCCGATGCCGCCACCGACCGGGACAAGCTGCTCACCCTGAGCGCGGAACTCGAGCAGGTACGGACGGAGAAAGAGACCGCAGAAGCACGCTGGCTGGAACTGGCCGAGAGCGTATAGACCGCCTGACATCCCGGATACGGCCATCGTGCCCTACCGGCGACCACATTGTGCAATATACCCAGCGGGGGTATATTGCACATAGAGTTACATACCCCCCTGCCGTATAGTCGCAAAGGAATGAAGGAGACGGATATGCCCACTACCACCTACACCGTCACGGGGATGACCTGCGGACATTGCGTCAGCTCCGTCAAGACCGAGATCAGCAAGATCAACGGTGTCACCGAGGTGGACGTCGACCTCAGTAGTGGCATGGTCCGAGTCGACAGCACCACACCGATCACCGATGCCGATATCGCCGCCGCCGTCGACGAAGCGGGCTACGAGATCGCGAGCTGATCACACCGAGGGGCGAACGTCCGGCGCACGAGCCGCTGGATGTCCCCGAGCCGGGTGTATCTACGCCTGACCGGCCAGACGGACGAAATCCGCCGTCTCCAAGGTCTCGCCGCGGGCAGTGGGTGCGATTCCCGCGGCGAGCAGGCGACGTTCGGCTTCAGCGGGTGAGCCCGCCCACGTCGCGAGCGCCGCGCGGAGAGTTTTGCGGCGCTGCGCGAAGGCGGCATCGACCACTGCGAAGACCCGGCGGCGATGCTCGGCATCCATCGACCACGGCGGCTCGGCGAAGCGTTCGATCCGGACCAATCCCGACTCCACCCGCGGTACCGGCCAGAACACTTGGGTACCCACCGCACCGGCCCGCCGCACGGTGCCGAAGAATCCCGCCTTCACGCTCGGCACACCATAGATGCGACCGCCGGGCTCGGCTGCGAGCCGGTCGGCCACCTCGGCCTGCACCATCACCAAAGCGACCGTGATGCTCGGCAACGTGGCGAGCAGATGCAACAGCACCGGCACCGCCACGTTGTACGGGAGGTTGGCCACCAGCGCCGTCGGCGCAGTAGGCAGATCCGCGGCGGCGACGCGCAGCGCGTCTGCCTCGACCACCGACAACCGTCCGGACAATTCCGGCGCCCGATCGGCGACGGTCACCGGGAGATGCCGCGCGAGTACCGGATCTATTTCGACCGCGACCACCGAGTCGACCACATCCAGCAGTGCGAGGGTCAGCGAACCGAGGCCCGGCCCCACCTCGAGCACCACATCCGCCGGACCTACTCCTGCCGCGGCGACAATCCGCCGGACCGTGTTCGCATCGTGGACGAAGTTCTGCCCGAGCTGCTTGGTCGGCCGCACCCCGAACCGCTCCGCCAACACCCGCACCTCGGCGGGCCCTAGCAACGCAGCACTCCCACGAACAGGAATCTCAGGTTCGGACACCTCGAGAATCTATCAATCGAGGCACCTGCTCGAATTCCTCCCCCGGGGTCGTACCGGCAGACCGACTCCCGTCGCGTTATCCGCCGACCGGGACAACGGCCTCATGGGCCGATCGGATCGACAGCGCGGCACCGCTGCCCGCGGCCGCCGTCTTGTCGCCATTCGCGATCACCAAACCCGCTCCGACGATCAGCATCAGCAACAACGCCCCGACCGCGAGATACAGCAGTGGGGACCGCGACTGGTTGATCCGCGTGAATGATGACATGGTCACAGCACGATAACGACAAAGGCGGGGGTCGGCAACCACACACTCCGAACTATCGTCTTTTCCGCGAGATCCGCGGATATCGAACCGCAGGTGTATCGCAGAATGAAACCTCATTGTGATATATGACATACGACTGTGTCGCATAGCCGAGGCGCCGACCAGCCGAGGCGGCGGTCGGCGGCGCAGGTTCGGCTCCCGCCGAATTCCGCCCCTCAGAAGCGATAGACCCGACGAGCGTTGGCTGTGGTGAGCTCCGCCAATTCCACAGGATCCTGGTCACGTAACTCGGCAAGGGCCCGCACCGTATAGGGCAAGCAATACGGCTCGTTCGGGGCACCACGGAACGGATGTGGCGTCAGATACGGCGCGTCCGTCTCGACCAGGATCTGCTCATCGGGCACAACCTTGGCCGCTTCCCGAAGCTCATGCGCGTTCTTGAAGCTCACCGTCCCGGAGAAACTCAGGATGTAGCCCTCTGCCACACAGGACAGCGCCATATTCGTATCCGAGGAGAAGCAATGGAAGATCACGGTGTCCGGCGGACCTTCGTCCAGCAGTACGGTCAGGAGGTCGTGGTCGGCCTCACGGTTGTGGATCATCAACGGTTTGCGGATCCGCTTGGCCAGATCGATATGCCAGCGAAACCCCTCGATCTGCGTCTCGATATCGGCGCACTCGGCAAGTTTGCCCGGCCAGTAGTAATCCAGGCCGGTCTCACCCACTGCGACCACACGCGGATCGGCGGCCAAGCGTTCCAGCTCGGCTTTCGCCTCGTCATCGAGTGCGTTCGCCCTGGTCGGGTGCAGTGCCACGGCGGCGGAAACCCGATCGTCCCAGTGCGCGGCGCGCACTGCCCACCGCGCGGCGGCCAGATCATCGGCCACAGTGACCACTCGGCCGACACCGACCGAGGCGGCCCGGTCGAGAATCACCGCGGTAGTGGCCGCGTCGGTGGCGCCACACGCGTCCAGATGAGTGTGCGCGTCCACGATCGGCGCGAGCGGCTCGGGCAGCTGTGGCGCGGGACGTGCGGCGCTCATCGCGGATCACCACCCCGAAGCGCGGACACGGGCGCGGCGAGCCGCGAATCGACGCGGAGGATATTCACGCGAGCGAAGAAATGCACGCGCATTACAGTAGACACACCATGAGTGAGCGAAGCGAGCGAACCATCGACACAGGCGCCGGTACGGCCGAGCCGGAGCCACACACCGGCGAGGCTCCGGCATGACCACAGCCGATCGCCCCGCCTTCTACATCACCACGGCCATCGCCTATCCGAACGGTGCGCCGCATATCGGGCATGCGTATGAATACATCTCCTCCGACGCTATCGCCCGGTTCAAACGGCTCGACGGATATGACGTGTTCTTCCTGACCGGCACCGACGAGCACGGCCAGAAAATGCAACAGGCCGCGACCGCCGAGGGCATCCCGGTAGAAGAGCTCGCCACCCGCAACTCCGATATGTTCGAGGCGCTGGACAAGACGCTCGACATCTCCTTCGACCGGTTCATCCGTACCACCGACGAAGACCACCAGGCGGCCAGCGTCGCGATCTGGGAGCGGATGCTGGCGAACGGCGATATCTACCTGGGTAACTACTCCGGCTGGTACTCGGTACGGGACGAGGCGTTCTATACCGACGAGGAAACAACGGTACTGGAAGACGGCACCCGCGTCTCCACAGAATCCAAGACGCCGGTCACCTGGACCGAGGAGTCGAACTACTTCTTCCGACTCTCGGCCTATCAAGACAAATTGCTCGCCCTCTACGACGAACATCCGGAATTCATCGCACCCGCGACCCGGCGCAATGAGATCGTCAGCTACGTCAAGGCCGGGCTGAAGGATCTGTCCATCTCACGTACCACCTTCGATTGGGGTGTGCCGGTGCCCGGCCACCCGGACCACGTCATGTACGTGTGGGTCGACGCGCTGACCAACTACCTCACCGGTGCGGGCTTCCCGGACACCGAAGCCGCCGCGTTCCAGAAGTTCTGGCCCGCCGATGTGCACATCATCGGCAAGGACATCACCCGGTTCCACACCGTGTACTGGCCCGCGTTCCTGCTGTCGGCGGGCGTGGAACTGCCGAAACGGGTATTCGTGCACGGGTTCCTGTACAACAAGGGCGAGAAGATGTCCAAATCGGTCGGCAATGTGGTCGACCCGATGGAACTGGTGGAGAAGTACGGCCTCGACGCGGTGCGCTTCTTCTTACTGCGCGAGATCTCCTATGGGCAAGACGGTAGCTACAGCCATGAGGCCATCGTCAGCAGGATCAACAGCGATCTGGCCAACGAATTCGGCAATCTGGTGCAACGCAGCACGAAGCTGGTCGCGCGTGACTGCGGTGGCATGGTGCCGACACCAGGTGAGTTCACCGAGGACGACCGTGCTCTGCTCGAGCTCGCGGGTGGTCTGCTCGAGCGCTGCCGCGCCGAATTCGACGCGCAGCAGATGCATCTGGCGCTGGAAGCGATCTGGCTGGCTCTCGGCGAGACGAACAGATACTTCTCCGCGCAGGCGCCATGGGCACTGGCGAAATCGGGCACACAGGAAGATCGCGCCCGTGAGGCGACAGTACTGTACGTAACGCTGGAGGTGCTGCGGATCGTCGCGATCCTGGTACAACCGGTGCTGCCCGGCTCGGCGGGACGTATTCTCGACCAACTGGGTCAGCAGAACAGGACTTTCGCCGATATCGCGAATACGATCGAACCCGGTGTACCGCTGCCCGCTCCGGAACCGGTGTTTCCCAAGTACATCGAACCGAAGGACTGACGCGAGAGCCGTGCACCCCGCCGAGCCCTGCTGCGTGATGGTTCCCTCGGTCTGCGAACCGTTCACCGATGCGCGCTTCGCAGGCCGCGCCGCCATGGGATGCTGTGTCGGGATAATGAAGCACCGGTATACCGCCAGTGCGCTACCCGGGCCGGTGCGATCGGCACGACGATGCCTCGTTCCCTGACAGGTTCCGGCACAGAAAGGGCACCTATGCGCCAGCAGCATGCGACGGCACCTGTTCAGCGATCCGGTTTCGCCGAGCGACATCGCGCCGCGCGCGAAGCCGTGCTCACGTCGCAGCGCGGCAGATTGGTCGAGGCGATGGTGGAGTCGGTGGACAGTAAGGGCTACCCCGCCACCACACTCACCGATATCGTTGCCAGGGCCAGAGTTTCCCGCAGCACCTTCTACGACCACTTCGCCAACAAAGAGGAATGCTTCGTCGAGGCGGCGCATACCGGGGTCGACATCATGGCGACCCGGATCGCCGAGGAACTGGCACAACTGCCCCCGGATGCCGATGCGGCAGCGAAGATCGAATCCATCGTCGTGACCTTCTGCCGCACCGTCGCCGCCGAGCCGGATTTCGCGCGGTTGGTGCTTGTCGAATCCTTCAGCGTGAACCAGGCCGCGGTCGGCTACCGTGATCTGGCCGTCGACCGCTTCGCACAGTTGTATCGGCTGTGCTACGACCAAGCGCGTGCGGCGGACCCGACACTACCGGAAATCTCCGATGAGCGGATCGCGCTGATCCCGGACGCGATCGGAGAGCGGACGCGGCGCGTCATCCGCACCGATGGCCCCGCACAGGTGCCGGAATTGGCGCCACTCTTCCTCCAGTTCGCCATGACCACCTTGGGTCTGCCCACGCCATCCTGAAAGTGCCCGCACACCGGACAGGCCGCGGTGGCACATTCACCCCCGGCGGGCGGTGAGCACCGCGTCGTAGAGCTCGCGCCGGGAGACACCGTACGCGGCGGCGACTTCAGCGCAGGCGTCCTTGAGGCGAACACCGGCGTCGATCCGGGTCTCGACCATATCGACCAGGTCGGCGGGATCGGCAGTTGGCGGTTGAGCACCCGCCACGACCACGGTGATCTCCCCCCGCACGCCCTCGATCGCCCAGGCAGCCAATTCTGCGAGGGTACCGCGGACCACCTCCTCATAGGTCTTGGTCAACTCCCGGCAGACCGCGGCGTGCCGGTCCGGACCGAGGACCTCGACCGCATCGGCCAAACAATCGGCCAGCCGGTGCGGCGCTTCGAAGAAAACACAAGCACGCGCCTCAGTGGCCAAAGTCCGTAACCATTCCCGGCGTTGACCGGGTTTACGCGGCGCGAAACCGTCGAAACAGAACCGTTCCACCGGCAGAGCCGACAGCGCCAGAGCAGTGGTCAC
The DNA here is from genome assembly GCF_047200775.1 of Nocardia spongicola. Lineage (NCBI taxonomy): Bacteria > Bacillati > Actinomycetota > Actinomycetes > Mycobacteriales > Nocardiaceae > Nocardia > Nocardia spongicola. The sequence continues at coordinate 34,047 of NZ_JBJZOO010000011.1, forward strand.
CGCCGAGGGGCCGGGCAGACAGGTCACCGGCATATCGCGCTGCACGCACGCCGCGACCATGCGGTAGCCGGGATCGCTGACCGAGGGCATACCGGCGTCGGTCACCAGCAGTACGGTGTTCCCACCCGCGATCTCCTCTAGCAGCATCGGTATTCGCGCTGCCTCCACATGGTCATAGAAGCTGACCACTCGGCCGGTGATCGTCACACCGAGCGCCTTGGCCAGTGCTCTGGTACGCCGGGTGTCCTCAGCAGCGACGATATCGGCTGTAGCCAGTGCCGCGCGCAACCGTTGCGAGGCATCACCGATATCGCCCATCGGTGTCGCCGCGAGCACCAGCCCGCCCGTCATCGCCCCGTTTTTCACCGCACTCCCATCCGTATACCGTGCTCACCGCACCGCCACGCAGCCTATCCGCTGCCGTCGCGGCCCTACCCATCCCGCACCGCGGTATCCCTGCCGTACTCGGGCATCGGTACCGGACCAGCGGCCCAGGCCCTGGTTCGCTCGGGACGCCTCTGGTGCGCACCGAGCGCCGCGTCGGTCATACGGTGTGGGTGTTACCGATGTGCGGCCCGACGACGGGCACAGCATACGATCGGGACGTGACCCAGGTGACCGACCAGCGCACGACCGCACCATTCGGGGCCGTGCCCTCGTGGTCGAGTCCTGGCCCCCTGCGACCGGCCCCCGATTTCGGACCGACCGATCGGCTGCGCGGCTGGCTGGTAACGGCATTCCTCACCACGATCGCGGCGATCACCCGGTTCACAATGCTCAACTATCCGACCGATGCGGGCACCCCGGTATTCGACGAAAAGCACTACGCTCCGCAGGCCTGGCAAGTACTCACCGGCGGCGGGGTGGAGGACAATCCTGGCTACGGGCTGGTGGTACACCCTCCGGTCGGCAAACAGCTCATCGCGATCGGCGAAGCGCTGTTCGGCTATAACGGCTGGGGTTGGCGCTTCAGCACCGCGGTCGCCGGGACCCTGCTGGTCCTGCTGGTGATTCGAATCGTGCGCCGGATGACGCGCTCCACCCTGATCGGTGCGATCGCAGGCATTCTGCTGATCGCCGACGGCCTCACCTTCGTCTCCTCCCGTATCGGCATGCTCGACATCTTTCTCGCGCTGTTCGTGACTGCCGCGTTCGGTTGCCTTATCGTCGACCGTGACGAAGTCCGTGCCAGGATCGCGTCGGCGTATGCCGAGGGCAGGATCGGCGTGACGAGCTTGGGGCCACGCCTCGGCGTGCGCTGGTGGCGCTTCGGTGCGGGCATACTGCTCGGCTCGGCCTGCGCCACCAAGTGGTCAGGTATCTATTTCATCGCGGCCTTCGGCCTGATGAGTGTCTATTTCGACCTCTCGGCCCGGCGGACCTACGGCGTACGCCGCCCTTGGTTCGGCACCGCCATCCGCGATATCGGTCCCGCTCTCTACGCGCTGGTGCTCGTACCGCTCGGGGTCTATCTGGCCAGCTACTGGGCCTGGTTCGCCAGTGAGACCGGCGTGTACCGGTACATGCCCGGCAATCCGGCGGCGACCGATCCCATCGGTACCGACGGCTTCTGGTCGCATATCGTTCCCGGCGCACTGCGTTCGCTGTGGTATTTCAATGCCCGATCACTGGAATTCCATACCCAGTTGACGAATTCGGCGGGTAACCATCACCCATGGGAATCCAAGCCATGGACGTGGCCGATGGGCCTGCGCCCGATGTTGTACTACTACGCTGATACCGGCGTCACCGGTTGTGATCAGTCCAAATGTGTAAAAGCCGTCATGCTGATCGGTACGCCTGCTATCTGGTGGGTCGCCCTCCCGGTACTGGCCTGGATGCTGTGGCGAAGTGTGGTTCGGCGTGACTGGCGCTACGGTGCGGTACTGGTCGGCTACGGTGCCGCACTGCTGCCCTGGTTCACCACCCTCGATCGGCAGATGTACTACTTCTACGCCGTGCCGATGGCCCCGTTCCTGGTTATGGGTGTGGCGCTGACGCTGGGCGAAGTCCTCGGCCCGGCACGCCGGAACCCGGCAGTGCACCGCCAGGCGGCGAGCGACCGCTATCCGCCACCGAGTGAACGCCGCAGCCTCGGCCTGCTCACGGTCTGTCTCTACCTCGGCCTGGTGATCGCCAACTTCATCTGGTTATGGCCGATTCTCACCGCCTTACCCATCACCCCGGACACTTGGCACAACCAACTGTGGCTGCCCAGCTGGCGTTGACCTACCGCCACGGCCTCAGCCGCCGAGAGCGGCCCGCACATAACGTAGTGCGGCGTCATCATCCAAGCCCAACCTGCGCACTGTCGCGACATAGGCGGTCGCTGCCCGCCCTGCCACGTCCCGCGTCGGATCGCCGGAGGAGGCGATGAACGACCCCTGCCTACCCCGGGTTTCGACTACCCCATCGGTCTCCAGCTCACGGTAGGCCCGAGCCACGGTATTTGGCGCGAGACCCAATTGCGCGGCCAGCGCGCGAACGGTCGGAATCTTGGTACCCGCCGTCAGTTCGCCGGATCGGACCTTGGCGATGATGCCGAGGCGGAGCTGCTCATAAGGCGGTACGGCCGAGGCGTGCGACACCGTAACAATGAACATGGCGACTTACACCTCACCGCGCGATAGCGGGCAGGACAGACAGCGCGGTCCACCCCGGCCGGAGCCCAGCTCGGAACCGGGAATGCGGAGCACCTCGATACCCTCGTCCTCCAGCCTGGCATTGGTCATCTCGTTGCGTTCGTAGGCGACCACCACTCCTGGAGCGAGAGCAAGCGTGTTGTTGCCGTCATCCCATTGTTCGCGTTCGGCAGTCACTCCGTCCAGTCCGGTATCGATCACGCGCAGCTTACCGATACCCATCGCCTCGGCCGCCGCGGGCAGAAACGGTTCGGGACCGCGGATACCCACCCGGCCACCACCTGACCGGCTGCCATAGTCGTCCCCTTTGTGAATAGTGAATGCGCACAGGGAGTCCCGTACCGCGGGATACATCACGACAGCATCGGCGGCGACCATGGTGCACACCGTGTCCAAGTGCATAGTGGCGCGGCTCTGCGCGATCGGCACCACGAGCACGGTGTGCGCCAGAGAATCGTCGAACAGACTGCGTGCCAACGCTTCAGCACCAGCGGGCGAAGTACGTTCCCCGACTCCCACCGCGACAACGCCATCGGATAACAGCAATACGTCACCACCTTCGATCGGCGCGGTATGTGATTCGTAAGCACGGCGTACCCCGAGGAAACGAGGATGGAAAGCATAGACGAGATCGGTCAGCGAAGTCTCCCTGCTCCGAGCGGGCAAGGCTAACGAGGTGATCGCGACACGCGGGCCGACCCAGAACGACGAGTCTCTGGTGAACAGCAGATTGGGGAGTGGATCGATAACGAAATCCGCACCGTGATGCATCCGGCGGACCAGCGAGGTGGCATCGGGCCCGAACGGCAATTCATCGAAGGTCATTCCCGCCATCAGGATGCCTGCCAGCTCATCGGCCTGCCTGCCGCGGAGGAAGGCGGCCAGCTCATCGGCAAGTCCGTGTCCAAGCCTGCGCGCGTTGACCGCGGCCGCGATGCCCTGGACCCTGGCCGCACCGCTGACTGCGAGCGTCTCGGCCAGCAGATCCGATAGCAGCAGCACTTCGATACCGCGATCACGGAGAAGACCGGCGAAAGTATCGTGCTCTTGTTGTGCGCGCTCCACCCATGGAATGCCGTCGAACAGCAACTGATCGTTATTGCGTGGCGTGAGCCTGCGCAGTTCGTCACCGGGCCGGTGCAGCAATACGGTGCGCAGCTTGCCGACTTCGGAGGTCACCACGAAGCGCGCATCGTCCCGTCCGGAATCGGGCCCCTGCGCATCCGGATTCTCGCGCTGCGCGGATACCGTATCTGCTCCCATGCTCAGACCGTAGTTCCCCATGGACTCAGGAGCACGGAATTCTCGGCTTCCCATGCCGGGCACACCACGATATCCGAATTCGGCCCCACCGCACGGAACCTGAAGTATTGTTGAGATAACAGGAGGAACGTGCATGTCGACAGCCGATTGGCGGGCGAAAGAGCTGACCCCAGGGCAGCTCTCCGAGCGTAGTGGAGTCGCAGTCTCCGCGTTGCACTTCTACGAACGCGAGGGACTCATCTCGAGCAGGCGTACCAGCGGAAACCAGCGCAGATACACCCGTGCGACGCTGCGGCGCGTGGCATTCATCCGCATCTCCCAGCGCGTCGGCATCCCGCTGAGCGATATCAGGGCCGCGCTCGATCAACTTCCCGAAGGACGCACTCCCACCAGGCGCGACTGGGAGATACTGTCGACTACCTGGCGTACCGATCTCGACGACCGGATCACCCAGCTGATTCGGCTGCGCGACAATCTCACCGGTTGCATCGGCTGCGGCTGCCTGTCTCTCGGCAGCTGTCGCCTGGTCAATGAGCACGATCGGCTCGGCGCCGACAGCCCAGGCGCCCATGTACTCGACGTGCAGCTCAACTGCCCGCCGAAACCGGCAAGTTTCTGATACCAGCCGGCGCGGGTTCGGTGCCCGCGCGAACCAGCCCCGGCTAACGACCGAGGACTGCCAACATGCCTGCCACGGACCGCGGCCAGGTGAACTGTTCGGCACGACTGCGCGCGGCTGCGCGCAGCCCGGCCTGCGGCATGGCCAATACGTCGGTGACCGCTCGAGCGAACGCGGAGGGATGATCGGCGGCAACCGCACCGCAGTCCGCGGTCACGATATCGGCCAATGCCGAGGATCGGCTCGCCACGACCGGTGTGCCCGCCGCGAGCGCCTCCAGTGCGGCGAGCCCGAAGGTCTCGTGCGGACCCGGCGCCAAGGAGACATCGGCGGTGGCGAGCAGGGAAGCGACCATCGCACGATCGGAGATGAACCCGGTGAAATGGACAGCAGGCAACCCGTCGGGCAATACCGGCAATGTCCGCGCCCGCCGTTGCAGCGAGTCCCGGCGCGGACCGTCTCCTACCACGACCAACCGCGCCTCGATACCCACCCCGCGCAGTGCGCCGACCGCCGCTATGCTGCGATCCACCCGTTTCTCCACCGATAACCGGCCACAGTGCACCAATAGCGGATGCCCCGGCGCACCGAGATCCACCCGAAGCCCGCGGTCGTGCCGATGCGGGCTGAACAATTCCAGATCCACCCCGAGCGGGACCAGCTCCACATTTGCCGCGCCGATCCGTAAAAACTCCGCACGGGCGAATTCGGTGGTGCAGACGACCATATCGTAATCGGCAGCGGTATGCCGATTGGCTACGTCAGCGCAGTGCCGCGCCATCGGACCCGGCAGAACCTGTCCGAGCAACCGGTCGAGGCGTTCATGCGAAATCATCACACCGGTCACACCGCGCTGCCGCGCCCAGCGACCGAAACCCCGCAGGGTCAGCCGATCGGAGACCTCCAGCACATCAGGACGCAGTCCGGCAAGTACATCGGCCACCCGGCGTGGATCAGCGGCCCGGTAACCGCCGGTCCACGGAATCGCCAAGGCAGGCAAGGTGATCCGCACCACCCCGGTAGGCAGGATCTCCTCCGACCGTTTCGGACCAGGCACGATCAATACCACCTCGTGTCCGGCGGCGACGTATCCCTCACCCAAGTGGTGCAGCGCGACGCGCAGTCCGCCCGAACGCGGACCATAGAAGTTCGCCAGCTGCACTATGCGCACCTCGCCGATCGTGCATCGGATCGGATTACCACCGCCCAACAGCATATTAATGACCGGGAAAGAACCCGAGAATCAGAGGATTCGGCTCCGGTCTCGCCGAGAACTCACGGCTTGACGGCGCTCGGCACGGCCGTCATTCACTGCGTGGCCAGCCCGCGATCGGCCAGCGGCAGATCGAGCTCGAGCGGAATCCGGCCCGCCGCGAGATGCGATTCGACTTGATCGGCAGGCATCGGCTTGGCGATGAGGAAACCCTGTGCGCGATAGCAACCGAGGCCGACCAGGGTGCGCGCGGCGACCGCGGTCTCGACACCCTCACCCACAACGCCGAGCCCGAATGAACCGGCCAAGCCGATGATCGATTTCACGATGGCCAAATCGTCCATACTGGCGCCGAGCCGCTGTACGAAACCCCGATCGATCTTCACCGCGTCTACCGGCAGCGCTTTGAGATGCGATAACGAACTGTATCCGGTACCGAAGTCATCGATGGCGATCTGCACGCCCATCCGCTTCAGTCCGCGCAGCGTAACCTGGGTCCTGGCCAGATCCTGGACTACGACGTGTTCGGTGATCTCGAGGCACAGCGAACTCCCGTCGATGCCGAACAGGCGAAGGATGTCTTCGATGCGCTCGATGAAATCGAGGCTGACCAGCTGTACCGGTGAGACATTGATGCGCATCACCACATCAGCCGCCAGGCCACGGCGCCGCCATTCGGCGAACTGCGCACACGCCGACCGGATAACCCAGCGCCCCAGTTCACCGGCCAGATTGGTGGCCTCGGCGACGGTAACGAACGCAGCGGGGGGCAACAGCCCCCGAGTCGGATGCATCCAACGGACGAGCGCTTCCAGCGCGACGATACGGCCGGTGCGCAGATCTACCTCGGGCTGATAGTGCAACAGCAGCGACCCATCCGATACCGCGCTGCGCAGATTGAGCTCCACATCGTCTTGCAACTCGAACTGCGCGCGCATGGCATCGGTGAACACCGCGACCCCGTTGCCCCCGCCCGATTTCGCCGATAACAACGCGTGATCGGCACGGCGCAGTAGATCGGCGACGGTGGTCTCACCAGGAAAACCGAGTGCCACTCCGATACTGGCGCCCCGGCTGACCGATTCGCCGCCGACGATGACACGACGGGCGATCACCTGCTGGATACGATTCGCCTCCCCTTCCGCGGCGACCGAGTCCATAGGCTTGGCAGGAATGATGACGAATTCGTCGCCGCCCAAGCGGGCGATCATATCGTTCGGGTCCAGATGTTCCCGCAACCGAGTAGACAATGTACGGATGAAATTGTCCCCCGCGGTATGACCGAGGAAATCGTTCAGCGCCTTCAACCGATCCAGATCGAGGAAGAAAGCCGCCACCGGACCCGGTCTACCCGTACGTAATCGCTCTTCCATATGTTCCAGCAGCGCACGCCGATTGGCCAATCCGGTCAAATCGTCGTGCAAGGCGATATACCGGAGCTGTTCCTCCGCGACCATCCGTGCCTGCAACTGCGCGAAGAGCGCTGCGATGGCCTTCAGCACATTGAGCTCGCGGTTGCTCCATTCCCGGTCGCCTTCCTTGACGAACCCGAGCAAACCGGTCGGTTCCCCCCGAGACAGCAGCGGCACGGCAGCCGAGGTCACCCCGGCGATACCGGAGCCGAGGTGGACAGTTTTCTGATAGCCGGCGAATTCAGGGGTAGGACGCGCGATCATCGGCTCGGTCGCGTTCTCCAGAGCGCGGAACACCGGGTCGGCGCTGTCGAAATAGATCACCCCGAGCGGATCCGGATCCGGCACGTTCAGTCTGCGCGGCCACTCCGCGATGAGCACGGTTGCCCGGCGTTCGCGGTCGGTATGCCGAACATAGCTGAAGTCCACGTCGAAGTACTCGACCAAACGGGCGAGCACACGTTCGGTGGCGGCGACCACGGTCGTGGCGTCCACACCCATGAGTTCAGAGGCGACCTGGGTCACCAATGAGTCGAGTGTCCGCCGTGGCACGTTGTCTCCGATCACGCTAACTAGTGGTGTCCACACCGAGCACCGGGCGACGCCTGCTGCGTACAGTGGCAGCGGAGGCGTAGCTCAGGCGAAGCACCAACGCCATGGTCTCATGCTCGGGCACCTCCAGCAGGTTCAGAAAACGACCCTGAAGCGACGCTAGTGTATCCGCGAAGTCATGAGAAATCGCGGTAAGTTCGCCAGGGCGTCGGGCGTACAGGTATACGGGCGAGATCGGCTGCACAGCCAATCCGAGTCGCTCCGCCTGTACCCACACCCGCGCTACCGCGGCTCCCGCCTCCGCGTAGTCGGTCAATCGCGGATCGGCACCGTCGAAAGTCACCGCCACCACAGCGGAGCTGGACCGCACCCGGTCACCGGTGTATTTCCCCAGCGCAGCGCCGCCAGGCCAGGATCGTAACTGCGCGATGACATCGGGGCGCATAGTGAGCTCGATCGCGGCCTGCTCATCCGGGGTGAGCTCGAGACTGCGGGCATCGATCCCGGTGTCGAGGTCCCCGTCAGCCGGGTTATCGCGCGGCCAACGGACCTCGGCGAGCATTTCCTCGTACAACCGAGGCGTGAGATAGCGGATTCGATCGGAATCCCCCAGCAACCGGGCAGCCTCTTCGATATCCGGCCGATCGACCACCGCACGCAAGCATGCTCCCGCTGATTCCGCGACCCCGGCGAGTATCTCGAGTACACCGTCGGCAAGCCTGGCGTCGCTGCCGATTCTGCGATTGGTCGCGCGGCGAAGCACGCCGGGGTAATCGGCGGCGAGCCGCGGATCCCGGTCGCCACCCAGCCGCAGACGAGCGGTGAGTTCACCCGATCCAGGAACCCCCTCGATGAACTCGTACGGTCCGAGGATGCCGTGCGCGGCCGCGGCGACCCGCGCGTTGTACACCGCGGCGCCGAGCGCGACAGCGCTACCGCGATAACCGATATCCAGCGCCGAGCTGCACTCCGGTGCCAACGCGAGGTGAATGACATCGGAGTCCGTGCGCAGCGACCACGGCTGCGTATTTCCACCCGACGGCGCCCGCTGCGCACAGACCAGCACGTCGGCGACAGGGTCCGTGCCGGACTCGGCGGCGGTCTCGGCACATACCGGTTCCTCGGCAGGCGGCGGATCGACCAATTCGTCGAGGTGCCGCTCCAGGTCGACCCGGACGCGGCCGGAATCGAGCTTCATACCGAGACCGATGCGCCGGACCGCGGCCACCACACTCGCGGCACCAAGGGTGACATCGCCCGCCAGCTGCGGCCAACTGGTCACCGTCTCCCCGACTTCGATCATGCTCGCGGCCAAGCGCGGCGACAGGTCGGCCGCGCCGAGCAACTTCACCACGAACGGCGCCTTCTGCCCTGGGGTCAACCCACGCAGATCCGCCGGTCGGATGTCACCGAGCAAACCGTGGAACGCCGGGCGCCGCGGCTGGAGATCGAAACGCTCGACATCCAACAAACCACGGTCACTGGTTTCCATCAGTACCGGAACACCGTGCCGAGCCGCCGCCATCCTGACCAGCAGCTTGATATCGAGCGAATCACATTCCTCGACAACGATCGTGAGCCCATCGAGGAACTGATCCACTGAATTATCAGCGATTCCCTCATGGAATATATCCACTGGAAGATAGGGATCCAGTTCGGCAATACGGCGTGCGGTCACGACCGCTTTGTTGACGCCGATATCGAATACTGTTCCGGGAACTCGATTGAGATTGGATAGTTCGATTTCATCCATATCGGCCAGTCGCAACCTGCCACATACGCCTTCGAGTGCGAGTAGTAGCGCGACCGAATGCCCGGCGCTCTGTCCGATGATTCCGATCGTCTGTTCCGCCAGAAGTTCTTGTTCCGCTCCGGTCACCTTGTTCCGATTGCGATCCAGCCGGATCATCCGGAATGTTCGAGGCCCAGGCAATCCGACCACCGCGGCGCGCCACGGATAATAGATCCACCGATCCGCCTCCGGTCCCTCCGAGATATCCTCGGCAGCATTATCTCCGGTATCGAGCAGCTTTCCCCGCTCGATGCGCAGCGACTCGCGCAGATCCGTGAATCGGATGCGCGGATCGTCACCCAGCGCGGCGAGTTCTCTAGCGTCTTCCGGATCCGCCTGGTCGAGAATCGAGGGCCGGTAGTCCGCCACCGAGGTCAGGTCATCGTCCATATCCGCCTCGGCCCTCCACTCCTTCCCCTCGCCCATGCGGCGCATCGGTCGAACCGGCAGCAGGTATACCGAGCATGTGCTGCTCGGCCCGGACCAGTGATCGTTGCGATCGTTCCGCCCGCTCCGGATAAGTCAGGGTGTCCCACCATAGCGGAACGGTCCGGTAACGCTCGTCCGGATACGGTACGGGCGGGATATGTTCGGCAAGCACCGCACCACAGGCCTGATGCCTGCCAACGGCGAACGAAGCCACCGTCGCGAAACCGTAACGCGCGCCGAGCAACCTGGCTCCGTGCAGAACAGTACGAGAGAGCGCGGCGCTCAACTCGGCACGTTTTCCCGCGGCGCGCGCCACCCAGGCGCCTTTGGCCTCGACAACCCCTTCCGGTATCCGATCGGCAAGCATCAGGCGCAGCTCTTCGGCGCCAGGGTGGCCTTCCCATTCGATCAGCGCATGCGCCTGTCGCGCGGCTGTGTACGGCCCTTGTACCCGCACGCCTGCCACCGGCTCGCCCATGGCATCGAGCGCGACGAAGAACAGCGCGGTCGATCGGCCATCGGCCACCACATCGTATTCGAGTGCGTGTTCGACACCGAAGTGCCGATAGACCGCACGCGCACCATCCAGGTACCGATGCCAGAGTTCCGGCTGCGCCCCCGGATCGGCGACAAAGAAAGCGCATTCGGATTGCGTGTCGTGATATCGCGGCACTCGCCACCCATGCGAGTGCCGCGGCACGACTGCCATCAGATCCACAGCCATGGTGTTCCTACTCCATCGCCGCGCAGCCCCTGCGCGATAGTCCGGCCCCATGAAGCACCCCCGTACGGCCATGAGCCGAGATGAAGCTGCCCAGGGCAGTATCCGTCATTCGACAGAGATTGACTAGAAATCTGGCTAATCTCCCGAAAACTCTGCGGTACACACAATAACTCCGCATTTCAAACCCTGTGTTGCCAGCGCCGCAAATAACGTGGAGACCAGTCGGTTCGAAGGTGGCTACTTATTGGCTAACCATATGTGGACGGACTATATACGAATGAACTATATGCGAATGGAGATGAACAGCTCAACAGACTCCGGGCCATACCACATCTCGACCTCTTCGGCATAGGCCCGAGCCACCTCGGCCGACGCAGTCGCGTCATCGACCTGCGCCCACACGTCCTCCACCGGATCGTGATAGTCCCCGTTCGGGGTGAAACGAGCATAGATACCTTTAGGCACCCGCACCAGAATGTCACCCACCGGCACATCGTCCACACGGGAATACTCGAAACAAACCACCGCGTTGCAGTCTCCGGCCGGATCCGGAACGTACACCGTATACAGCGGCTCGCTCATACCCTCCCGGTCGCGCAGCCGATCCTTGAGAAACTCGATCAGATCACTGTTGCTGACCTTGAAGCTCGGACGCACCCGTGGCACGACCAGCCCGCCATAGATCACCTCGGGGCGCACGACGATCGCATAGCTCATCGAGCGTCGACCGCCAGATAGAGATCGATCTTGTAGGCGTGCGGATAGCACTCGAAGTCACCGGTATAGGTGCGTTTGATCTGGTTGTGCTCCTCGGCGTAGGAGATCTGCGTCCACAAATCGGTCATCACCTGCGGGAAGTTGCCGACCGAAGAGAACCGCGCATAGGTCCCGCGCGGCAAGCGGGCGACCAGGTGCCCACGGGTCACCTCATCGAAAGAGGTGCACCGATATCCGACGATCTGCGTGTTGTAGGTGCCGAGCTCACCGGTGTAATCGGTATACGCACTGGCCAACGGCCCACCGAGCTCCTGATGCAACACCGCGGCCCACGCGGCCTCCAGATCGTAGTCACGCAGCTTCCCGAGCGCACGCTTCGGGCTGCGTACCGGCAGCCCGGCAACCCACGTCTCGTCCCGCTCGACGATGTCAAACTGCATGAAGGACTCTTTCGAATGAAGCCGGGGTGAGCTACCTGCGTCCGGTCTGCCGGAAACGCCATGCTATCAACCCCCGGTCCGGCGGCACCGATAGCATGCCCAGCGCAGCATTCACCCCCACATCATTGAACTGGACAAACGTCCGATTCAGGCTATCGGATACCGCCGGGGCCGACCGAGGTCCTGCATATAGCAGCTACGCCGAGCCTCGACCTTCACACGTGATCGACCAAAGCCGAATGACCTTCCTTGTGGGCGCAGTGGGCACAGCAGTAGAACTTCCCGCTCGCCTCGACACCGTGCCCGAGAATCCGGCACGAGCAGTGCGTGCACACCGGGGCCATCGCGTTGATCGCGCACTCGAAGCTATCGAACGTGGCGGAGCGGCCGTCACTGATCACGGTGAACGTCTTGTCGTACTCGTTTCCGCACGTTTCGCAGGTAGCCATGAGATATCACCGGTCCTTTCGGATAGCTGGACAGCTCGTCGGGATCCGCGGTACCCACCTCCGCTCCGGCGAAACGAACTACCGTTGCGGAGCGGTCGCGACGAATCCATCGCCGTGGCGACCGGCGGGCCTGCCGCTGCCGCGATACCGCTCGGCGTGCCATGACATGGGTCGCGGTATGCGATGCGCGCGGAAAACCGGTCCGGGACCATGCCCCGACGGTGCAGAATGGCCGATCGGGAGTGCTCGATTCGAACAGAAGGAGCGTGATCGCTAGTGACAGGCAAGCAGCTGGCCGGACGAAGCGCCCTCGTCGCGGCACTGTGCGCGGGCGCGTTCGCGTCCTCCGCGACTCCGGCGAGGGCAGATCAACCCGCGTTCGTGAGTATCGGTGCCACCTACACCCTCGGCGATATCTGCTATGGCCAAGGGGACGCGGGGGTCTCGTCACCGACCGGCACACCGGGGGCAGCCCTTTTCGGCATCAGTTTCGTCAACTATCTCCCCCTTGGCATGCCGTGCACCTTCACGGCCTTCGCCAACTGGCGCAATCTCGATACCGGCGCTACGGGAACCGTCGCCGTACCCGTCACCGACAACGGCGCCTTGAACCGGCTACCGAAAACCGTCTTCGCCAACTTGCCCACTGGCAGTGGCCGGGTACATGTCGACGTCACCACCGATTACCCACACCTTTCCGCGCCGACGGCCGAGATCCGAATCCGCTGAGTATCCGCGGCCCCCACCTGTCGCCATCGAGGCCGATCAGGTATCCAGAGCTCATACCACCCTTCGGTACGCGCTTCGCCGGACCACGCCGAGGCCGGGCCGTCGGCACTACCCCTGCCGACGGCCCGGCCGCCGACAGGCCGCTACCGGAAACCTCGAACCGCTCTCGCCGACCGCATATCCCGGCGCGAGTTCAGTCGGGCAGCTCGATACCGCGCTCCTCGGCCTTCGCCGCGACCTCGGCGGGAAAGATATTGCGCAGCAAGTAGATATCACGTCCCAGCTCCCAGCCGGGAGCCAACGCGATCGCATACCGTTCGAAGTAGCCGAGCTGCTTGCCCATCAGGATGAGCGGTTCCGGTCCGGCGACGCCACGCCGCTTACCGAAATCCAGTAATGCCGCGGTGAACGTCTGCAGGTTCAGTCGTGCCAATTCCCCGGACAGGATCGGGCCGAGCACGATGGCGAGCTGCCTGCCGATCGCGGTGTCGTCCGCGCTCCGCTCGCCGAAGAGGTCCAGTTCGCGCAACGCTATGGCTACCCGAGTGAAGTCCCCGTCGAAAGCGCTGGTGTAGAACATCGCCCTGACCATGGCCCGCCATGGCGGTGCCATCGTTCCCACGATGCCGAAATCCAGCATCGCCACTCTGCCGTCCTCTAGCAGCCACAGATTTCCCGCGTGCACGTCACCATGGAACAGACCGTGAACAATGACGCCTTCCAACCACACTTTCACCAGCCGCCGGATCAGCAGCTCCGGATCCGGATGCGTGCCGACAACGTCGAACCGGTCGAGCGGGACACCGCGCAATCGCTGCATCCCGATGGTGCGCCGCCCGCACAACTCCCAATAGATTTCGGGAACAACGACTTCTTTGTTGTCACCGAATACACCGAGGTTGGTGCGGATCCGGCTCTGGTTGTCCGCCTCGACCAAAAAGTTCAATTCCGCCACGGTGACCTCGTACAGGTCGCGCACCACGCCGACAGCGTTGGTGATCCGCGCGCGCTCCGATCGCCGCTCCAGCAGCTTCGCGAATACCAGCGCTGTCCGCAGATCCACGATCATCCGGCGTGCGATCCCAGGCCGTTGCACCTTGATCACAGCCTCGCGGCCGTCGGCGAGCACACATGCGTGCACCTGCGCGACCGAGGCCGCCGACAACGGCACGTCATCGAACGAGACGAACAACTCCTCGATCGGCCGACCGAGGTCTTGTTCGACGATCTTCCGCGCTGCGGCGGCCGGGAAGGCCGGCACATCGTCGAGGCAGCGCAGGCACGCATCGGAGAGTTCACGCGGAAAGGCCCCGGATGACGACGCGATCAGCTGCCCGAGTTTGACGAACATCGGCCCGAGCCGTTCGAACGCATCGACGACCCCCTCGGCCAGCACTTCCCGCCGGGTACGCCGACCAGCACTCCCGCGCATGCCCGGCACAGAGCGGACCGCCGCCAAGACGACCCGGCGTGTGAGGGCGAACCCGAATACCAGCGTGATGGTGAGCAGCCGAAGCACCTCGGACACCCCGAAGGCATCGAGCCGGGGCCGGTGCACCGCGAATGCCTCGGCAGGCGGACGGCGCGCGGCGCGCGAGGCAGCGGCGAAAGACAACGGGTCGGCGCTCATCCGCTCACCTCATCGGCGCCCAGCTCCGGCACGACTGTCATAGCAGCTGTGGCGCGCTCGCTCATATCCGCATCTCCACCACATGAGTGAAGCATGCCTGGCTCCTGGTTCGTCATCGGGCACGCCGGTGGTTTCAGGCCGGAGGTTTTTCATACGTGGTTGCTCCAGCCCGGCTCCACAGCGCCGCCGCGGCGTACTGCAGGCCAGGAATTGTCCCGGTGGTAAACCGGTTGCGTCGGAGACGCTCTTACGGCATTCTTACGGGCAGGAGCGCCGGGAAGCCTGGTCGGCAGAGCCTGGCCCATTCGGGTCGGGGGTTGGCTTGACGAGGGGAAGCCTGTCGTGCTTATTCATGGGTGCTTCTGCTGCGATGTCCGCAGGATTCGGTGGTTCGGTCAATGCGGTGAGGTTCGCGCGCATCCTGATTCAGGGGTGCTGCTAGCGATCTCGCCGCGTCATGGGTGAGTTCCTCGCCGCCGCATTCGCCTTTCCTACCGCGCTGTTCACCTTTGCGTTAGTGGTCGTACTCGGGTACTGGCTACTCGTTCTGGTTGGCGCCGCAGATCTCGATCTGCTCGATGGAATCAAAATAGTCTGGCCTGCAAGAGTTTTCGAGTTCCTCGGCTCCGGCGTACCCGTGACGGTGACGATCACCGGATCGGTCTCGATATCGTGGTTCACGAGCCTGGCCGGAACGGCGGCGATACACGCGGCCGGTATCGGCGGAATAGCCGCAGCAGCAGTGGGTTTCGCGGTGTTGGTCGTTGCGGTGGTTATGGCTGTCGCCGGAACACGCGCCATCGTCCTCCCGCTGCGGCGATTGTTGCGCGGCTCGGCTCCGCCCTCGCAACAAGATTTCCTCGGCCGCGTATGCGTGATCCGCACCAGCCACGTCGATTCGGAATTCGGTCAAGCCGAGCTCATCTCCGCCGACGGTTCGTCGGCCGTCATCCAGGTCAGGCAGAGCCGACGGCATGCCTCGACCGTTCCCCTTTCCCAGGGGGATCCAGCACTTGTCTATGACTACAACCAGACCACCGGGACGTTCTCGGTGGCTGCGACAGAGGGGGACTGATGTCGACCATCGCAATCGGGTTCGGCGTGCTGCTCGCGCTGACCCTGCTCGTAACGCTCGCCGGGATGCTTCTGGTGAGCAGCCTGTTCAAGAAGGTCAGCCAGGGGCGTGCGCTGATCATTTCGAAGATGCGGAAGGTGGATGTCACCTTCACCGGCGCAGTGGTGCTGCCGGTCCTGCACAAGGCCGAGTTCATGGATATCTCGGTCAAGACGATCGAGATCGCCAGGGTCGGCCGGGACGGGCTGATCTGCCGCGACAACATTCGAGCCGATATCCGCATCACCTTCTTCGTCCGGGTCAACAAGACGGTCGAGGATGTGATCAAGGTGGCCCAGGCGATCGGCACCGACAGAGCCAGCGACCAGGCGACGCTACAAGAGTTGTTCAATGCGAAATTCTCCGAGGCGCTCAAGACCGTTGGCAAGCATCTGGACTTCGTCGATCTCTACACCAAGCGCAACGAGTTCCGTGATCGCATCATCGCCGTGATCGGTACCGACCTCAACGGCTACAGCCTGGAGGACGCCGCGATCGACTACCTCGAACAGACCCCGATGATGCAGTTGGACAGCCAGAACATCCTCGACGCACAAGGCATTCGAAAGATCACCGAGCTGACCGCGATCGAACACGTGCGCACCAACGAGTTCCGCCGCCAAGAGGAGAAGGAGATCACCCGGCAGAACGTCGAGGCCCGCGAGGCGGTACTCGAGTTGGAACGGCAGCAGGCGGATGCGGAGAACCGGCAACGTCGCGAGGTCGAAACTCTGCGCGCCCGTGAAGAAGCCGAGATCCAGCGGGTGCAGGCCGAAGAGCGGCTGAAGGCGCAGAACGCGTTCCTGCGCACCGAGGAAGCGCTCGGCATCCAGGAACAGAACAAGAACCGTGAGATCGCGGTCGCGGAGAAGAACCGCGAACGGGTCATCGCGATCGAATCCGAACGCATCGAGAAGGACCGGCTGCTCGAGGTCACCGACCGCGATCGCGCGGTGTCACTGGCCCAGATCGCCAATGAGCGTGAACTGGAGACCGAACGCCGCACGGTATCGGAAGTGGTGCGCGAACGGGTCGCGGTGGACAAGACCGTCGCCGAGCAGGAGGAGCAGATCAACCGGTTGCGCGCGGTAGAGGCCGCCGAACGCGAGCGCCAGGCCATCATCATCCGCGCCGAAGCCGATGCGCAGGAGCATCTGGTCAAGGACATCAAGGCCGCCGAGGCCGCGGAGGCGTCGGCGAAGTTCAAGGCCAAGGAGGCACTCACGCTGGCCGAGGCCGAGGAACAGGCCGCGGAACTACAGGCACGGGCCAAGATCCGGCTCGCAGAGGCATCACAGGCCGAGTCCGCGGCCTACGGGCTCGGACAGGCCAAGGTGCGCGCGCACGAAGCCGACGCCATCGAGAAGGTCGGCCGCGCCGAGGCCGCAGCACTGCGGGAGAAGAACCTCGCCGAAGCCGAGGGGCTGCGCGAAAAGCTCAAAGGCGAAGCCGAAGGCCTCAAGGAGAAGGCCGAAGCGATGGCGGCCCTCGATGACGCGACCCGCGAGCACGAGGAATACCGGCTGCGCCTGGAACTGGAGAAGGACGTGGAACTGGCCAAGCTGCACGCGCACCGCGAGGTCGCCGAAGCCCAGGCCAAGGTGCTCGCCACCGGATTGGAGAACGCCGATATCGACATCGTCGGCGGCGAGTCGATGTTCCTGGACCGGCTGGTCGGGTCCATCGGGCTCGGCAAGAGCCTGGACCGGTTGCTGCAGTCCGAAACCGGCACCATGGCGACGGCGATGGCCGGCTCACTGCTGGCCCGCAACGGTTCGGTTCCCGACAGCGCGGGTGATGGCGCCACCGGCGACGTCACCCTCGGGAAATGAGCGCGCCGCAGCCGCAGCACCACAACGAATCGGCCGGGGTGGCCGCAACCACCCCGGCCGTAGGTGCCGCCATCGACGGCGGCACCTACGATGTGCTGCGAGCCCGTCTGCGCGAGCAGTCGGCCGATTTGGCGCGACGCTGCGAACAACTCAACCAACGCCGTGTCGAGGAATTCGGCGGCTCGGAGTTCGCGCTGCTCGGCACCGAACGGATTCGTACCGAGCACAACTGCGTGCCACGCGATATCGTCGCGCTGCCCGATGGGCGCATGATGTTCGGTTACAACGTCTTCATCGGGATGAAACCGCAAACAGAGGTCGGTGATGTGTTCGCCGTCCACCGGTTCCACCGGGACGAGACCGGGCTCGGCTTCAGCGATGCCGAGCCGACCGGCGTACTCGACGATCCGCGGTTCCACCGGGACTTCGCCGATCTGTACCGGTACTACAGCCAGACACAGCTGCTGCAACTACGCACGCTGGAGGGCAGGCTGCTCGCGGTCTTTCAGACCGGGCAACGCACCGACGACATCAAGGTGCTGTGCTGGCGGACCGAGGTATCCGGCACCGTCGCCTACCGCGACAACCGCGGCGAACGCGATCACGTCTTCCCGACGCCACACGAGTTCACCTGGACCGAGAGCACCCGCGACGACCAGGTCTCCGGTCGGTGTCCGCACCTGTCGATCCTCGGTGAGGTCTTCGTCGAGACCCTCGGCGGGACCCTCACCATCAAGGTCGAGAACAACACCGAGACCGGCGCGGGAATATACAGTGAGCCGGTCGACGAACCGCTGCAGAGCCTGGCCGACGCCGACGTCCACTATGCCGAGGTCGGCGCGCTGATCCTGCTTCGCATCCGTCCCTACAACGAAACAACATGGCGGCACCTGGTTTTCAATACCCGAACGAAGACCGTGGTGCGGCTCGACGCCATCGGCCTTTCCTGCCGGCTGCTCCCCGACGACCAAGGCATCATCTTCCCCGGCGGCTACTACCTCGACACCGGAGTCCACAAGACCTTCGACGCACCGGTCACCGACCTCGAGTACGAACGCACGGTACGCGCCGCCAACGGCGAGGACGTGCTGTACGTCTTCCACGCCCGCGCCGAGGGGCGCACGCTGCTGTTGCCGTACAACGTCATCCGCAAGCAGGTCGCCGCTCCGATCAGCTGCCACGGATATTCGCTGTTCGATGACGGCACCATGATCGTCTTCCGCGCCGTATCGGACGAACCGACCCGCGTACACCCCATGCAGGTGTGGCAGACCCCGTTCGCCTCCGACGCTCACGCCGCCGCCCAACCGGAAGGCACCGGCGCACTCGCCCGCATCGGCAACGCCGATCTGGTGCGCGGCATCGCCGACTGCCTGACGGTGGCGCGCATGGTCGAGGACATGGCCCCCGCCACCGCGGTATTCGAAGCGATCATCGCCGCCTGCGTCCGTACCGTGGACCACAACCACTGGCTTCACGACAGTGAGCTCGGTGGCATCGCCGAGCCCCTGCTGGCGCTGCGCAGCACAGCCGAACAGGTATCGACCGAGTACGAGAAGGTCGCCGCACTCACCGACCAGGCGGCTACCGCGGTCGAGACGGCGGCCGAGCACATCGCGAGCCTGATCCGCACCGCGCGCGCCGCCGACGACACCACCGCCGACGACTGGGTCCGGCGGCTCACCGAGCTCCGGCACGCCAGAGGTCATCTCGACACGCTGCGCGAGATGCGCTACGTCGATCCCGCCAGGCTCGACGAACTCGCCGCGTCGGTATCTACCGCACTCACCGACACCGGCCGTCGAGCCATCGAGTTCCTCAGCGAGGAAGCGGTCTTCGACGACTACCGCGACGCCATCGCCGCCGAGACCGATCGAGCCGAGGCGATCGGCACCGTCGCCGAGGCCGAACCGATCCAACGCGCGTTGAGCGAGCGGACCGAACGGTTGCAGACCGTGATCGGCGTTGTCACCGACCTCGATATCGTGGACGCGACCGTGCGTACCCGGATCCTCGAACACACCGGCGCCGTGCTGGCCGCGGTCAATCGTGCCCGCGCGACACTGGACGCACGTCGCGGCGAACTCGCCGCCGCCGAAGGCAGAGCGGAATTCACCGCGGAGTTCGCGCTGCTCGGTCAGGCGGTAACAGGCGCGCTCGCGGCCATCGACACACCGGACAGCTGCGATGACCACCTCGCGAAACTGCTGGTTCGAGTGGAAGACCTCGAGGCGCGATTCGGCGCATTCGACGACTTCGCCGCACGACTCGATACCGAACGCGAGGATATCTACGAGGCGTTCGCGGCACGTAAACAGACACTGCTCGATGAACGTACCCGGCGCGCGGGCCGGCTCTTCGAATCGGCACAGCGCATGCTTTCGAGCATCGAACGCCGCTGCGCCGCGCTGTCGTCCCTCGATGAGGTGAACACCTACTTCGCTGTGGACCCGATGGTGGCCAGGCTGCGCGACACCGTGACCGAACTGCGCGGGGCAGGCGATGTGGTCCGCGCCGAAGAACTCGACAATCGCCGCACCGCCCTGCGGCAGGAAGCCGCTCGCGCGCTACGCGATCGGATCGACCTGTTCACCGACGGTGGCGCGACCATCCGCCTCGGCAACCATCGTTTCGCGGTCACCACCCATGAGCCGGAACTGGCGCTGGTCCCGCACGAAGGGTCGATGGTCTACGTCATCACCGGAACCGATTACCGTGCGGCATTGCCCGACGACGATTTCGCCGACACCGCACCCTACTGGCCACAGCTGCTGGTCTCGGAGACCACGCAGATGTATCGGGGCGAGTACCTTGCGACCGCGATCCTTGGCGATGCACAGACACGCGGCGCCGTGGATACTCTCCATCAGGCGGCCGCCACCGACGACGCACTGCACGCACTGATACGCGATGCCGCCGAACAACGCTATGACGAGAGCTACCAGATGGGCGTGCACGACCACGACGCCACCGCGATCCTGGCAGCGATGCTGCGCCTGCACGCCGACGCGGGCCTGCTGCGTTACCGTCCGATCGACCGGGCCGCGGCCCAGCTGTGGTGGTCCTTCGGCGCAGCCGATTGGCAGCCGAACGACACCGCGACTCGGCAGCGGTGGACGACCCGGATCACCTCGATGGCCCGCGCCGCGACGATCTTCGCCGACACCACTCTGCATGCCTCGGTGCGCGAGGAACTCGCCATCGCGATAGCGGAATTCTCCGATCGGCTCGGACTCGACGACGTAGCTCCGCAGTTGGCGGGCGAGTACCTGTTCGAGGAAATCGCCGCAGGACCCGACGGGTTCGTCACCGCGGAAGCGGCTCGCGACCTCATCGACGGATTCCACCGGCATCTGGCAAAAAGCCGGCACGCACCGGGCGTCGATTTCGCGCAGGACCTGCGGGCTCTCGGCGGCGATCTGCCACTGCGCCGCCAACTCGTGACCGCGTGGCTCACCGCTTTCACCGAGCACAGCGCCGACGCCGATCTGGCTGCCCATGTGGCCGAAGCGGTCGCGATCGAACTGTGCGGCGCCGAGCTCACCCGCTACGACCATGCGGCCGAGCTCACCGCGACAGTGCCCGGCCTGCTCGGCGATCATCCTCGTATCGCGCACCGCACGATGAGTTTCCGGCTCGATGAGCTCATGACCCGCGCACACCGGTTCCACACCGAACGCGTTCCCGGATTCCGGGCCTACCAGAGCAGACGCAATGAGCTGATCACCGCCGAACGCAACCGCCTTCGCCTCGAAGAGTACCGGCCCGACGTGATGAGCGGATTCGTCCGCAACCGCCTGCTCGACGAGGTGTACCTGCCGCTGATCGGAGACAACCTCGCCAAGCAACTCGGGACGGCCGAGCGCGCCGACCAGTCCGGGCTGCTCTTGCTGATCTCACCGCCCGGTTACGGGAAGACCACAATCATGGAATACGTCGCCGCCCGGCTCGGCATGATCTTCGTCAAGGTGAACGGGCCCGCGCTGGGTCATATGGTGCGCTCGGTCGACCCCGACGAGGCGCCGAACGCCACCGCACGCCAAGAAGTCGAGAAAATCGACTTCGCACTCGAACTCGGCAACAACGTGCTGCTCTACCTGGATGACATCCAACACACCTCACCGGAACTGCTGCAGAAGTTCATCTCCCTGTGCGATGCCCAGCGCCGGATGGAAGGCGTATGGGAAGGCCGCACCCGCACCTACGATCTGCGTGGCAAACGCTTCGCGGTCTGCATGGCAGGCAACCCCTACACCGAGCAGGGTATGCGCTTCCGCATCCCCGATATGCTCGCCAACCGCGCCGACGTCTGGAACCTCGGCGATGTACTGTCCGGGCGGGAGGATCTGTTCGCCCTCAGCTACCTGGAGAACGCGCTCACCACCAACCCTGTTCTCGCACCTTTGTCCTCACGCGACCGCGGCGACCTCGAACTACTCGTTCGCCTCGCCCGCGGCGACGACACCACGCGCCCCGATCAGCTCACCCACCCGTACACCCCCGCCGAACTGTCCGACATCACCTCGGTACTGCGCATCCTACTGCGGGCCCGAGACGTGGTGATGGCCGCCAACCGCGCCTACATCGCCTCAGCCGCCACCGCGGACGCTACCCGCACCACACCGCCGTTCCAGCTCCAAGGCTCCTACCGCGATATGAACGCGATCGCCGCACGCATCGTCCCCGTCATGAACAACGACGAACTGGAAACCCTCATCGACGACCACTACGCCGCCGAAGCGCAAACCCTCGCGGCGAACGCCGAAGCCAATCTGCTCCAGCTAGCAGAACTACGTGGTCGCCTATCCCCCACCCAGGCCACCCGATGGAACGAGGTCAAAGCCGCCTACCTGCGCGAACAAGCCCTCGGCGGAAACACCGACGACCCGATGACTCGCGCCGTCGGCGGACTCGGCCTGCTTGCCGACCGCATCGGCGCCATCGAAGCCGCCATCCGCGCCTTCGAAGCCACACCACCCACCGGAAATCATGCCGCCACGTACAGCTCGCGACCGAATGGTTCCTGACGACATCCATCCGGCTTGCGTCGGCCCTTGCCGTCGAGCGCATAGATCCCGGCCGGCATCTCGGCGACCGTGGTGTCCCACAAGGCCCGTTTCGACGGTATCCAGGTGCTGCGGCTGCGGGGCGGCGAACTAATCGTAGTGGTCATCCCCGAATGCATCGACCAGCAGGCCAACAGCAAACAGAAGGGTAGTACCGGTAGCCGCCTGTGTCCTGCTCGACTACCGGTCGTGTTTCAAAGATTCTCCGAAAACGCAGGAACCGTGACGCCATCTACTGCGTCAAAACCTATTGGAGGCAAAACAACTCGGCATTGCCCAACGAAAGGTATAACCGATGAACAGGATCGCACTCGAGGATAGCAAGTTGCTGGGTTCGCGTGCTGGAAGGGGGATCAGGTTCGTAGTGGTGATGCTCACTTTCGTGATCATGAGTGTTGGCAACGCAACAACCGCAGCGGCCTCGCAGGTGCCGGATCGGATAAGCACAGCCCTTGATCAGCTACGCCAAGACTCGAACATCCTGCGGCACAGCCCCGGGACTCCGCCGTATCGCCCGTGTGGGATGTCAGACGAACGCAAGCACATCAGAACCTACGACGTTCAAGGCGGGAGGCGTGCGTTCATGGTGTGCGGAAATCGTGAGTATGGATTCGAGCACATCAAGGGTCGCCATATGGACGACTGGTCGAACAAGGCTCTGATAACCGGTGATCGGTGGATGAACCTGATGGACTACTCGATCGAGGCCGCCTTGCGGCATCCGGAAGCCACGTCGAAGCAGGACGGCAAGACTTGCTTTGCCCGCAAGATCTGGATGTATGACAAGCGAAACGGCGAAATTACAGGAAAATACTTCTGGAACAATGTAATCGTCAAGGACTCCAACGGCGACATCATCACCGCGTACCCGACCTCCGCAGCGCACCGCTGCGTCGGATGATGTTCGCCCCGAACGACGATCACTGTGCGTATGTGTGCCACCATGTCACTCGCCGTCGCCGGCCGTGGCCGGGAACCGACCGCCCCTCGAGCAACCAGGAGGACCCCGGTGTCACCAGCTCACCCCACAGACGGTCACGATGCGAACCTGACCGCCCTACATCGTCCCGGAGCGCTCGATGACGCACTGCCCACGGCGTTCGAGGGACTCTTTCCAAAGGTGGTCGACGAGAACGAACCCGAAAGGTTCTTCTGTGTGTTGTATTGTCCGTCACCGGAATCAGTAGATGTACGCGGGAGCATTTTGGTCAGTACCCGGAACGAGCCGGTCAGTGAACGTGAAGTCACCGAGGAAGCCGATCTGTATCCGGAACCGTTCTTCCACTATGAGCCTGCTCCCGCAGATCGCCGCAGCCGTTACGGTGAGCATGCGTTCATCACCACGACGACAGATGATCTCGACAAGTGGGCTTTGACTGCGGACGCCATGTACATCGCGATCCAGTATCGGCCGGGTGAGGTGACTCCGGAGGAACTGTGGCGGCTCGTCACCGAGATCCATATGCAGGTCCACAACGCCGGATAGCTATTACCCGAATACGAAACACCCTCCGACCTTTGGCGGGTTCATACGGTCGTCTCAACACTCTCGATTAAGAGGTTGCGGCGACCGTGTCGTTTTCAGAATGGCAGGCAACCCCTACACCGAGCAGGGTATGCGCTTGCGCATCCTTGATATGCTCGCCAACCGCGCCGACGTCTGGAACCTCGGCGATGTACTGCCCGACATCACCTCGGTACTGCGCATCCTGCTGCGGGCCCGAGACGTGGTGATGGCCGCCAACCGCGCCTACATCGCCTCAGCCGCTACCGCGGACGCTACCCGCACCACACCGCCGTTCCAGCTCCAAGGCTCCTACCGCGATCCGCGCCTTCGAAGCCACACCACCCACCGGAAATCATGCCGCCACGTACAGCTCGCGACCGAATGGTTCCTGACGACATCCTTCCCTGAACGCTATGCGGCCGACGGCGACATCACGGCCGAACCCGCCATGAAAGGAAGCCCGCCTTCTCATATCGGCGTGGGAGGAAGATAGGGAAAACGCGGCACTGCGTAAGCGAGGCCGGGCGATCTCGAAGATCGCTCGCCATACCCGGCATGACCGTAAGAGGATCCACGCTTATCTGGCCGGGGAACGAAGCCTTGGTGCGCGAAAGCAGCATCCGCCAGATCCGTTCGGCCATTCATCGAGTACGTGACGTGACTGCGCGGCTGACGGAGGCCCCGGCTGGAGCCGGCAAGATGCGCGCTGATCTGGCGAGCGCGGTGTCATGTGCGTGCCCCGATCACGCTCGTCTGTCCCAGCGCCACGGCGACCCGTGCCCGCACCGCCCGGTCGAAGCGTTCTCCGCCGATCAGCCTGGCCAGTGCAAGCACAGGCAACCCGGCGATGATCGCGATACCGAGCCAGATAACGAACGCCATGAGCATCGCGACCCGGGCAGGGGCTCCGATCAGCGATGCACGCCTGATCCCGCCACCCCACCGCCGAAACATTTTCCCCGCCATCAGATCAGCAGCAGCCAATACGGGCATGACGGGGGCGGAGTCGTTATCACGCAGGACCGCAGCGATCTCATCGGCAGACTTCTGCTCGGCGATACGCTCGCCGAGCTCGGCGAGCCTGCTCAATTCTTCTGGCCCCACACCGGCACGCCCGAACCAGCTCCCGTCACGTTTGCCGAACAGCAGCCACCGCAGCGTGCTGACAAGAGTGAGTGCATGCGCCCGCGTGTCGATGGCCGCGACCGCCCCCGCAATGCGAGCGCCCATCTCGGTGAGACGCCGATGCACCTCTACCGCCGCCGAGTACCACTTGTCCCGGCACACGACCAGAGTCAGGACCTCACGCTCAGCGAAGATATCCCGATGCCGGTTCAGTAACGTCCGGATCGGCAGCGATGGCGCCAAGTACCACACCTGATAGGCGAGTATCACCAACTCCCCAGGCTTCGAGTGTAATTCGCTGACCGGAGTAGCCAGATCCACAGTCGCGTCCTCGTCCACGCAAGCGGGGAATACACCGAAAAAACGCGGAACCGGCCAGGGAAACGGAAACGGCCGCACCGGCTCGACCGCTATCCGGCGCACTCGCCATCCGGATGTGATCAAGGGCGCTACCAGCGCATCGACCGATTCGGTCAGCTGACCTGTCTGGCTGTACTCGAATACCACTGCGGTACAAATATTCTCGCCCGCTGCCTGATCCGCCACCCGGTGCGGGGGAGTCGATTCGCTCACTATCCGACATTCTCCTGCTGCCCGATACCCGGGACCGCTGTCAAATGCATGTACGAGATGGCGAAACGACCCGATTCCGGAACCATACACAACAACTTTTCACCGGCTCGGATATAATTTTCCCGAAGCATTTCATCGAGAATGACGAACATGCTGGCACTGCCGAGATTTCCCACCCGGGTGAGATTGCTGAACCACCTCTCGGGATTTCTGATGGGAATACCCCGGCGCTTGATTTCGTCGGCGATCATCACTCTCATTCCCTCGCTCGAATAATGTGCGGGCATCCATGACAGGGTGTCGATGTCGAACTTTCCCTCACGGGAAAGTCGCTCGAACTCATCCAAACCGACCCGAACCAAATGAGGTAGCAGGGATAGTTCCTGCCGGAGCGCCACCGCACCATCGGCCACAGCCGCGAAGGCGTTCGGGTAATCGCCCGAAGTCTTCTCGCACGTGTTATCTTTACTACCGAGATACATACATGCTTTCTCGGTATTCGCATACGACGTCAGCGATATCCAATCGATGCGTAAACTCAACCGATCGGAGGCAGGCGTGTTCGACACCACCACAGCACCCGCGCCATCCGACAGCATATATCGCAGGAAAGCTGTTTCCATGGGCAGCGATCCCTGCTCGACAACTGTCCTCATATCCTTGTAACGCGTGTGTTTCATACCACGCGAGACCAGCTCACTGGCCACCGACACTGCCGTCGACTTCTCCCCGGCTTTTACCTGGAGATAGGCATTCTTCAACGCCATCATCCCCGAGCTGCAGACACCATGCGTCGTAACGATCTCCATAGGCGGGTACCCGAGTTCGCCGTGCACCATGCTGGCATGACCCGGCAGCATCAGATCGGGCATAGTAGTCGCCGCAGCGAGCATCTCCACCTGCTCCGGCTGCAGACCAGCCCGCTCCACCGCGTCCCGAACCGCGCGAGCAGCCATGGCCGTGTTCGAATAGACCGTCTGCTGGTGCTTGTCTATGGCGTAGTACCTGGTCTTTATCCCACAGTTCTGCAGGACCTGATCCTTCAGAATGGACGAAGCCCGACCGACCTTGCCGATGTAATCGTCGATCTCATCGTTGGTAATGGGCTCACCTGGCAGAAAACGTCCAGTTGCCGTGATATAGGCATCCATAGATGCACACTTCCTCGGAAAACCTTCCAACAGTTTACTTATAACGCGGATCCGGTAGCTGCAGGCGAATCAGGTCCATCATATCCGATATTGCACGTACCGAGGCCACACTCTCGATACCTGAGAGTGTACGCACCGAGGCTATACTCTCGTTGCCGAGATATCCCGTATCATTTTCGACAAGATCGGCAATCGACGCCACACTCGGCGGATGCAGCCCACGGTCCTCTATGACGGTATCCATCGGAACGGTAATCAGCTCTATATCTACATATCGCGATGAATTCGCAAGAGTTGGGTGACGCCATCGGCATCGAGGAATCACCGGATAGGATCAACCTTCACACTTTCTTTATATTTCCGCATGATAATGCGATCGGGTAACGAACCAAACCTGACAATCAGGAACATGACCCCGCCTGCAACAACAGGATCTACATACCCCGATCGATGAACACTGCTCTGCCGATGCCATGCCAGGGACCAGGTGGCCGAGCACGATCCCTACACTGCCGGGGCACCGACCCATGTCATATGGATAAAGTCCACCACCAGAAATGTGGTGGTGGACTGTTGAGATTACTCGAAGCCCTGAACTACGGACTCGCCAGAGCGGGCTCGAATAGGAACGATCTGGTGGAGCTAAGGGGAATCGAACCCCTGACCTTCTCGATGCGAACGAGACGCGCTACCAACTGCGCTATAGCCCCGTGCGATTCCCTGGGGAACCGCGCTGTGACACTGTATCAGGCCATCCCCCCTGTCGCCGAATCGACGGCTTGACCTGCGTTGATAGTGATCATCACGCACCAGCCGCTCGGCGGATGTCCCTGCCTGTGCGTGTGCGCAAGGCACGTGCGGCGGCGGGATCGAAGGGGTCGAGGTGGTCGAATACCGGGTCTTCGTCGTCCGGTTCGACGAGCTCCGAACGGCGATGCAGAGTGCGAGCGGTGTCGTGATCCATAGCGTCGAACTCGTGTCCGCCGCGACGCCCGTACGAGTCCGCTCCGCGGTACTGCCTGCCACGAGCGAGGCGGGCGGTGCGCCTGCGGCGGATCTCCTCCTCCATCCGCACTTGCCTACGCAAGTAAGCCAGATAGGTAACCAATGTCACAGTGGTGAACCCAGCGGCCCACCACAGGATCGGAGTGAGCAGGAAAGCCAGGATGCCGCAGCATAGTGCGGTGAGTAGCAAACCGAGGACTGCGCGTTGCCGGAAGGTATAGCGGGCCGCGCGGGCGATGGCGTCGGCTTCAGGGTCGAAGCCACCACGGCCACGCCGGGTAGGAATGAACTCCGGCTCCGCTGGATAGGCGTCGTAATCTTCCTCGGACACCGCGTAGGCGGGCACAGTGGAGCGCGCGGGCGGAATTCTGGCCGCGACTGGTTCCGGGTGGTATACGCCCACGTCGTCATCATCGGCCGCCGCAGCGGTTTTCGTGGCGGATTCGGCGACCGCGATATCGCCTTCCGATTCGCCGTCATCCGGCGCAGCGGTGGCACGGCCGGTGCCGGATGCCCCAGGGTCGTCCGGTACGGCGTCAGCGATGCCGGATGCCGTGGCTTCGATGGGATCGGCCGGGTTTTCCTCGTCGATCTCGGTGACGGGCTCGTCGGCCGGTGTTGTCATCCGGTCCTCCGCATCATCGCTGGGGGGATACTTTCTCGGTACGCGGCGGGGCCGCCAGTTCGGGTCGGTGTCGTGTCCGGCAGCCGGACCTTTCCGCGAACGCTTCGTTCCGTCACCGCGATAGAGGACCCTGGTCGCCAACGCGGCGTCGGTGATCCGGCGAATCCTCGGGTGGCGGTCGGCGAGAATCGGGACAAGGAAGAAGATCCAGAACACGACAAAGCCGATCCACAGAACCGAATTCGGCATCGCGTCAGTACCTCCGTCCCCGCCTGGTAGTCGCCGGTTCGGCCTGCGAGTGGGGCATTACCCGCCCCGTACTCGTCCGGCCGCCGTCCGACGCGGTGGCGTGGACACCGGTCGCCTCGCAGGCTCCCTGTCGATGGCACCTGTGCACCATCGATGTCCGTAGGCTAATTCTGGGTAGTACCAAGTTCCGGCAGGCGCGCCGGACACATCCGCCACACCCGTCACATTTCCACCACCGCGCCATACGCAGCGGCCATGCGGTACCGCGCAGAGACCGTGTACATCGCAGTCATTCACATCAAGGTGACGCGCCCCTCTCGCACCAGCCGGTCCACCACCGGTTCCGGCAGATCCTCTACGGTCATGCCGACCAGCAGGTGATCCCGCCAAGCACCGTCCACATCGAGATAGCGCCGCAGCAGCCCCTCCTCCCGGAAGCCGACATTGCGCAGCACTGCCTGGCTGGCCAGATTCTCCGGTCGTACCGTCGCCTCGACTCGGTGCAGCCCCACCGGCCCGAAGCAGTGGTCCAGCCCGAGAGCCAACGCCGCGGTCGCGACGCCCCGCCCGCCGAGATCCTTGGCCACCCAGTAGCCGATCCAAGCCGAACGCAGTGCGCCGCGCACGATATTGCCGATGGTCAACTGCCCGCTGAAGGCGCCATCCACCTCGATCACCAGCGGGATCATCGCGCCGCGGCGCGCTTCGGTCTTCAGGCTCGACCACAACGAGGGCCAATTGGACGCGTGGTTACGCGCCTCCCATGCCCCACGGCCGGTAGGTTCCCACGGCTCCAGATGCGCCCTGTCCCGCAACCTGATCCGGCTCCACGCCGCAGCGTCACGCAACCGAACCGGCCGCAATGTCACCTGTCCCGCCGGTACCAGGACCGGACCGAGCCGCACCGGCCACCCCGGGTGTTGCGCCACCCGGAAGACATTCATCGCATCCATGTTTCAGCCGCGTTGCGCGAGGAAAGCGACCTGAACCTCATCACCGGTGCGGATTTCGGTGTCATCAGGGTCGATCATAATCAGGCTGTTCGCCTCGGCGAGTGTGGCGAGCAGATACGAGGACGAGTTCGTACCGCCAAGGGGCTGAACCAGATAGTCGCCCGTGGTCTCATCCCGCATGAGTTGCGCGCGTAAGTACCCTTTACGCCCGGCCACAGAACTGATCGGCGTGATGGTGCGGGCTCGGACGATCCGGCGCATGGGATGTCTGCGCCCAAGCGCGATCCGGATCAGTGGGCGCACCATCACTTCGAAGGTCACCAACGCTCCGACCGGATTGGATGGCAACAGAAAAGTCGGCACCTCGTCGCGGCCGAGCTTGCCGAAGCCCTGTACCGAGCCCGGATGCATGGCCACCCGGGTGATTTCGAGCTCGCCGAGACCCTCCAGGGTCTCCCTGATCTGATCAGAAGCCCAACCGCCGACCGCGCCCGCGATAACGACTACTTCGGAGCGCACCAACTGCCCCTCGACCACATCACGTAACTGACGCGGATCGGAGCTGACGATACCGACCCGGTTCACATCCGCGCCCGCGTCCCGCGCGGCCGCGGCCAGCGCGTAGGAGTTCACGTCATAGACCTGCCCTGGGCCCGGCGTGCGATCGATATCGATCAGCTCACCGCCCACCGAGATCACCGAGAGCCTCGGACGGGGGTGCACCAGGACCTTGTCCTGCCCGACCGCGGCCAGCAGGCCGACTTGGGCGGCACCGATGATGGTTCCCGCACGCACCGCCACATCGCCTGGTTGTACATCGTCGCCGACGCGCCGGACATAATCACCGGAGCGCACCGCCTCGTACACCTTGATCCTTGCTCGCCCGCCATCGGTGAAATCCACTGGCAGCACCGCATCGGCAAGTGTCGGCATCGGCGCACCGGTATCCACACGGACGGTCTGCCGCGGCTGCAACCGAATGGGCTGGCGCGACCCGGCGATCACCTCGCCGACCACAGGCAGGGTCAGGTCGACGAGATCACCTGCCTCATCGCGAATCTCGGCACCCGCGGAAGCGACATCGACACTGCGCACCGCGTAGCCGTCGATCGCGGCCTGGTCGAAACCTGGCAGCGACCGCTCGGTAACCACGTCTTCGGCGCACAGCAAGCCCTGGGCCTCGGAAATCGCGACCCGGACCGGCCGCGGCGCGACCGCCGCCGCGGTTACCTTGATCTGCTGATCCTCAACCGAGCGCATCCAGCCCTTCCTGATCTCTTCGCACTCCATTCCCATTCGCGGGCATTCCATTCGCGTGCGCGCGAACCCACCGCGGCGCACGTCGATGCGTGCGCACCACGATGAACCATCATTCGTACCCGAGGGTTCATTCCTGGCGAAACTCGACCGAGCCCTCAGTCTCCTCGAGCCAGCCGCGGATCCCAATCCGGACCGAGCCGGTGGTTCAGCCACTCGCGCAAGGCGGGGCCGTATTCCTCTCGTTCCAATGCGAAATCGACTGCGGCACGCAGATAGCCGCCCGGGTTACCAAGATCGTGCCGCGACCCACGATGCACCACCACATGCACCGGGTGTCCCTCGTCGATCAACAGCGCGATGGCATCGGTGAGCTGCAATTCGCCGCCGGTGCCAGGTTCGATCCGGCGCAGCGCGTCGAAGATGGCGCGGTCGAGCAAGTACCGGCCCGCGGCGGCGAAGGTCGACGGCGCCTCGGCGAGCGTTGGCTTCTCCACCATCCCCTTGACACGCAAAACATTCGGGTTCACCGCATCCGGCACCCGCGCCACATCGAATACGCCGTAGGCGCTGACCTGTTCCTTCGGTACATCGATGGCGCACAGCACCGATCCGCCGCGTTTGCGGCGCACCCGGCTCATCACATCGAGCACTCCGTAGGGCAGTACCAGATCGTCCGGCAGCAGCACCGCGATGGCATCCTCGTCGTCGTCGAGGACTCGCTCGGCCTGCGCGACCGCGTGGCCGAGCCCGAGTGGCTCCTCTTGTACCACCGAAGTGACATCGAGTAATCCCGGCGCCTTGCGCACCTTCTCCAGCAATTGGTACTTCCCGCGCTCGGCGAGCGTGCTCTCCAGCACCAGATCCTCGACGAAATGCGCGACGACGCCATCCTTGCCAGGGGATGTGACGATCACCAAGCGCTCCGCACCGGAGCCTGCCGCCTCGCTGGCGACCAGTTCGATGCCGGGAGTATCCACCACAGGGAGGAGCTCTTTGGGCACCGTCTTGGTCGCGGGCAGAAACCGTGTTCCCAACCCTGCCGCCGGCACCACGGCCGTGCGGAAGCACGACACCGCCGTCGTGTCATCGGGCTGTCCGGCCTTCGCTGTCATGGGTATACCCTATCCGTCCATCCTGCCGCTGGTTCGGCGTCATACCGACTCGCTACCAGGGTGAGCCTATGGTGCTTACTGTGGAAATGCCCGGCGAGCGCGCTAAACACACATTGCGCGTCGAACTATCGGCCCGGCGAGCTGCGTTGAGCGCCCCCGAACTGGAGCGCGAGGCAACCGCTTTGGCCGCGACAGCAGGCACGCTCGGCGCAACGGGATGGGTCTGCGCGTATGTGCCGGTCGGTGGGGAACCCGGATCGACAGCGATGCTGGACGCGCTACGCTCCGGCGGAGCGCGGGTCCTCCTGCCGATCACCGGGAAACCAGGGCCGCTGAACTGGGCCGAGTACACTGGACCGAGTGCGCTTCGCCGCGCCCGCTACGGACTGCTGGAACCCATCGGCCCGGTGCTGTCGCCTGAGGCGGTCGCCGAGGCCGAGCTGATCCTGGTACCCGCCCTCGCGGTGGATCGGCGCGGGGTGCGTCTCGGCCGTGGCGCCGGCTACTACGACCGGACGCTGCCGGGTGCTCACCCCGACGCGCGACTGATCGCCGTGGTCCGGGACGACGAACTGGTCGGCCACCTGCCCGAGCAACCGCACGATATCCGCATGGGCTGGGCACTGACCCCCCACGCGGGCCTGCACCGGCTCGGTGTCGATCGCGCCACGGAATGAAATGCCGATTGGCGGTGTTGGCACTGTCGGCTGTAGAGTGCTAGACCGACGAAAACTGCGGAGGATCCTGTGCCAACTTATTCGTATGCGTGCACCCAGTGTGGCAACCGCTTCGACATCGTTCAGTCCTTCACCGACGAAGCCCTGAGCGTCTGCTCGGAATGCTCGGGAAAGCTACGCAAGCTGTTCAACTCGGTCGGCATCGTGTTCAAGGGCAGCGGCTTCTACCGCACCGACAGCCGTGGTAGCTCCGCCACCGCGAGCGAGCCCGCCAAATCCGACAGCGGTGCCACATCCGACAGCGGTTCGAGCTCCTCCGACTCCGGCTCCGCGAGCTCCGGCTCCTCCAGCGGTTCCGCCGCGTCCACCAGCACTGCCGTAGCCAGCTGATTCACGGGTTGTACACAACCCGTACCGCTATCCACAGACCCCTGCGGCCCGCCCATGCGCGAGGGAATTCCGCCATAGGATCCGGCCATGACTCGCGCACGCATCGAGCTGGGCCGGAATAGCTGGAATCCGTCCGAATGGCGCCGTCCGCCCTGGGCCGATGCGGTACTCGCCCGACGACTGCTCGCTGCCGCCCTCGCCGCATCGGCGGCTTTTCTCCTCTGGCGCGGCGACCCGACCACCGAGCGGGCAACAGTACTCGTCGCGAGCCGGGATCTGGCACCGGGAAAGCTCCTCGAAGCGGACGACCTGCGTGCGGTACCACATGAGGCGCGCACAGTACCCGAGGGCGCGAGTACCGATTCCGCCGCTCTTATCGGCGCGGCATTGGCCGGTGCTATGCGTCAGGGCGAAGTATTCACCGATTTACGCGTCGTCGGTGCCAGACTGGCCGCGGCGGCAACCGGCACCACCGAAGCCAGGATCGTACCCATCCGTCTCGCCGACACCGCGGTCACCGATATTTTGCGCGCAGGCGACCGCATCGATGTGATCGCCGCCGAGGACTCGCACGAACCCACCTCCCAGCCGGCTCGCACCGTGGCCACAGATGCCGCCGTCATCCTGGTCTCAGGCAAAACGGACCGACGAGGCGCCACGGAGCGCGTGGTCCTGCTGGCCATGGACGCCGATCACGCTGTGGCCGTAGCCGCTGCGTCGCTGCGCACCGCGTTGACTGTGGTCTTCCATTGATCCGCCGCGGACCGTGGAACATTCGCACGATCCGGCAGCCCCGACGCCACAATGCGAACGGGTTCGTCGGCATGCCGACGAACCCGTTCGCATTGTACTGATTGATCTTCGGTGCTCAGCCCAGGCTGAACGGCTGACCCCACAGGGTCACCGTGGAAATGACGTTGTCGGTCTCGACCTCGACGTTGACGAACGCCCGCGCCTGCGCGTAACCACCACAGCCCGACAGGCTGATGGTCTGATCAGCCCAGGTCACCGAACCGCTGGTGCCCTTGAACTTGTTACGGCCCGAATGCGATTCACTACCGAAGTCATCGGCACTCTCGCGATCGAGAATATTGAACGACTGCGCCTGCCCCGGGCCCAGCGACAGATTGCCACCGGAATTGGCGCCGAGACTACCTGCCCGGTTTCCATCCTTGTCCGTCGCCCATTCGACGCCGCCGCTGACGCCACCGTTAACAGCTCCACCGGAGATGTTCACCTGGCAGCCGACGACATAACCGGGGTAGATCTTGCCGCCTGCCGCACCGGACAGCTCGACCTGCGCGCTACCGGACACCCACGCGTTGCGGTGTACCGGGGTCGCGCCCATGGACGGGTTGATATTGGCCGACTCACCGACCAGACGGACCGTCACCACAGTGCCGTCCGACAGCGTCTGGGTGATCTCACCGCCCGGCAGCGGAACGAAGGTGTCGGCGTTCGCCGCACCTGTGGAGAACAGGCCCATAGCGATGGTGGCGGCGGCACCGGCACCGGCCATCCGCGCCACGTTCTTACGGTTGATCATGATTGATATCCCTCGAGGGTTGAGTTCGCTTCAGCAGGAGGATGTTTCAGTGGATTCGACAGACGTCAGCCGATGCTGAACGGCATCCCGTAGAGGGTGGTCTTGGAGTAGTGATCGCCGATGATCTCGACAACCGTGTAGGACCGCGCCTGGGCGTAACCCGCGCAACCCTGGATCGCGATCTCGATGTCCTTGTATTCGATCGAGTAGACACCCGGCTTCAGGATGTCCTTGTAATTGACCTGCACGAACTTGACTTCGCCTGGGCCGAGGTTCAGGCCGATCGAGCCACCGGCACTGACGCCCTTGAGGTCGATACCGCCGGACACGCCCGCGGAGATCGCGTCATCGGCGATGCTGACCTGGCAGCCGACAATGTAGCCGGTATTCACCTGCGACGCACCGTGCGTCGAGGAGTTGTTGGTGCCCGGGTTTCCGGTCGGGCCGTTGGTCGGACCGACCTTGCCCTCCGGAGTGACGGTGACATCGGCAGTGGCAGTGCCAGAGACCCAGACGACGCGCCCGGCGCCGTTGGCGGCCATCGACGGCGAAATCAGGGCGTGCTCTCCGGTCCGGGTGATCGTCACGCCAGGGCCCAGCTTCTCGCCGTCCGGCAACGGCACGAAGGTATCGGCATTGGCGGCGCCGGTCGAAAGCAGACCCATGGCCACGGCTGCGGCAGCGCCGACGCCCGCGACGCGGGCACCGCGGCGCGGACCATTGGTGCGGTTCTCGCTCATACTTCCCCTCATCAGGTTCAAACAGTCAACCTCGACCATCGAGGTTGCACAGCGGTCCTCTCAGGCCCAGCTCAGTGTGTCGCCCATTTGTTGCCGTTGCGTAACCTACTGTTATTTCAGCGCAACTTGCTTACCGACCAACGGGACTGAGCCGGGTTCCGCCGAGCGGGTCGAGCAGTTCGTGGGGGCCGACACCTAGGGTCCGGGAGGGTCCATTGCTAGTGGCTCAGTATGGAGATTAAACACTTGGTAACGAGACAGGCAACGCAATGTTTCATAAAGTTTCCGGTGATGTAAATCACAATTGCGTAGATTCGGATATGTCTTGACGTGCATAAATGCCGGATAGCTACAGCCGGGAAGCGGGTGCGATCCGGAGACGGACACGGAAGGCACTGGCGATCACATACGGGAAAGAGCCGTAAAAGATATCGTCCGAATAACTTTCGAACGGAAAAATCACGGGACGGTCGCGGCGCCATCGGGCACGACTACGTAGTTACTCCGTAGATAACGGAATCCTCAGCGGTGGTGCGGGGGAACCTGGGCACGCAACCAGTCCTCCGTAGACCGATCGCCATCGCGCTCATCGCGCTCATCGCTGGTGGTTTCGGGCAGAGCATCGCCGAAGATCGCCGCCAGACGCGCGGCATCCCTCGCCCGGCGATTCGCCGGGCGAGGGATTTCCGGTGGAGTACGCGAGGTGATTATTCGACCGATCCGGAGAGTTCACCGATCACCCGGCTGGCAAGCGGGCCGAGTGTCGCCATACCGTCCCTGACCGCGGACCTGGTGCCGGGCAGATTCACCACAAGGGTACTGCCGGAGACACCGGCCACTCCGCGAGACAGCACTGCGTCCAGCGAGCCTGCCACCCGACCGGAGGAACGTAACGCCTCACTGATTCCAGGCAATTCACGATCGAGCACTTGGGCGGTGGCTTCCGGCGTGACATCACGTGGAGACATCCCCGTGCCGCCGACCGAGATCACCAGATCGACCCCCCCGATCACCGCGGTATTGAGCGCATTGCGGATCTCCACCTCATCGGCCTGCACCGACACCGACGCGTCCACGAGGAAACCCGCCTCGGTGAGCAGTTCGGTGACCAGTGGGCCGAGTGAGTCAACACCTCCATGCGCTGTTCGATCATCGACCACCACCACCAGAGCACGCCCCGCCACAGGAGCATCGATTTCCATAGTGCTCACCGTAGCGCCTGCATCGATCAATTCGGCGGCCACACCGAGAACGTCGGCGTTGATATCGATCAGCGGAGACCATCTGCCCGGCGTTACCCGCATCATCGACCACCCTCCGCGGGCGCGCCGGTAAGAGTCACTTCGACGGTCCTCGGGTTGTTGCCTCGTTCATCGGTGTAAGTAACTTTCACTTTGTCTCCTGGCTGATGCGAACGGACTGCGGCGACCAGCGCGTTCCCGGAATCGATCGGTCGGTCGTCGAGCTTGGTCACGATGGCTCCCGGTGGGATGCCCGCGCGGGCAGCCGGACCGTCTGCCAGGACATCGCGGACCATCGCACCGGAAATCTGCTGTGCCGGGTCCTGCTGACGCGGCACAGTGACGCCGATCTGCGCGTAGGTGGCTTTCCCGGTCTTGATGAGTTCGTCGGCGACACGACGCGCCTGATCCACCGGGATAGCGAACCCGAGGCCGATCGAACCGGTCTGGCCACCGGTTATCTCGGTAGGTCCTAGTGTCGCGATAGCGGTGTTGATGCCGATCAGCTGCCCACGGCCGTTCACAAGCGCACCACCCGAGTTACCCGGGTTGATCGCGGCATCGGTCTGGATCGCGTCGATCACCGGGTTGGCCGCGAAACTCGCTTCGCTTCCATCACCTGAGGTCACAACCGGCCGGTTCAATGCCGACACAATGCCCGTGGTGACCGTGCCTGCCAGGCCGAGCGGTGAGCCGATCGCGACAACCGGCTCGCCAACCTGCAGATTCGCCGAGGTCCCCAGCTCGATCGGAGTCAGACCGCTCTTACCAGAGGCCTGGATGACCGCCAGATCGGATACCGGATCGGCCCCGACCAGTTTCGCCGGTGCACTGCTGCCATCGGAGAACATGACCTCCATCTGCGCGTTCGGCCCACCGCCAGAGGCCACGTGATTGTTGGTCAGGATGAGGCCATCGGAGGACAGGATCACCCCGGATCCCTCCCCTTCGGCCCTGGTGCTGGCCACCTTGATCATGACAACGCTCGGCAACACCTTCTGCGCGACCGCCTGGGTGGATCCGGCCGGAGCGTTGGTGGCGTTGCTGACATTGGGCTTCGGCGCCTCCAATGCGTTGGTGATCGGGGCCCGGCCGTCATCGGTACGGGCGACCAGCGCGCCTACCACGCCACCGACACCACCACTGACCAGTGCGAGCGCGAGCGCGCCTGCGATAAAGCCGGTACGGAGTGGACGCTTCGCCGATGCCGCAGGCACGCCGTAGTCGACACTGTGTGTAGGGGCATGCGGTGTAGGGGGGATACCCTGTGGCCGGCCGGATGCCCCTGGATAACCCGAGAACGGAGCGGCAGGGGCAGACTGCGCCGGATACTGCGCGGTCGGATATCCCGGATGCTCATGGGTGTCGTAACCGTGGTCAGGCGCATTCCCCGGCGCGGATAGGCCGCCGTGGATCGGCGCGGTCGCCTGGTGGTCCGTTCCGCCGCCCTGCGGCCCGGGCTCCCGGTGATCCTTCGAATCCTCGGTCATGGACTCCTCGTTTCTGCTCACGTGCCGACCAGCTTGGCAAGGGCGACTGAGAGCGGACTGAGATCGTGCTTTCAGTTTTCCGAGACCTGCGCGGCAGCCTGCGAGTACGAAACCAACTCGTGACCTGGTACCCCTGGTCTCGCGGTAAGTCGATCGGAACATGATCCGTCAATATCGCACTGCCGATGAATATTCCGCACAGCGTCTATATCCATACAACGCCTATTCCGTACGATGTCTATTCCCTGCGATGCCGAATCGTTCTGCCGTAACACCCTCCTCGCACCCGGTATCGCCTCAGTCGGGCGCGGGTGACCCGGCCTCACCGGGCAGCACGATGCGGACCACGGTGCCACCACGTTCCGATGTATCGATAGCGATGGTGCCGCCGTGCTTCGTCACCACCTGCTTCACAATCGCCAGGCCGAGACCGGAACCCGGCATGGAGCGCGATGAGGTGATCCGGTAGAACCGCTCGAACACCAGCTCCCGCTCGGCGATGGGGATGCCGGGCCCCGCGTCGTCGATGGACAACTCGAGCAGACCCGAACCGCTCTCCCGCATGACGATACGGACCTGGGCCCCGCTCGGGCTCCACTTGGCCGCGTTATCGAGCACGTTCAACACCGCGCGCTCCAGTCCAGCCTCATGTCCGTAGACGAACCATGGACGTAGATCGGCGACGAACTCGATGCCGGTCCTGCGGCGCCTGGCCCGCTCGAGAGCACGTTCCACCACCTCGCCGAGATCAACCCGTTCGTAGACGGTTTCCGGGGCGTCTTCCCGCGCGAGAT
This sequence comes from Nocardia spongicola, assembly GCF_047200775.1. Classification (NCBI taxonomy): domain Bacteria; kingdom Bacillati; phylum Actinomycetota; class Actinomycetes; order Mycobacteriales; family Nocardiaceae; genus Nocardia; species Nocardia spongicola. Next base: position 73,108 of record NZ_JBJZOO010000011.1, read on the forward strand.
CGACCAGATCGCCCACCAGCGTCGACAACTCTTCGATCTGGGCCACGACATCCGCGCGCAGCCCGGCCATATCCTCATCCGGTATGTGGGGTGCGCCCGGCCTGCTCGAGGCGATGAGCAACTCCATATTGGTCCGTAAGGACGTCAGTGGCGTACGCAATTCGTGACCGGCGTCGGCGACGAGCCTGCGCTGTCGATCGCGGGACTCGGCAAGGGCTCGCAACATCGTGTTGAAACTCTCCGTCAGCCTTGCCAGTTCGTCGTCGCCGGTCACCGGGATCGGCGTCAGATCGTCGGTACGGGCGATTCGCTCGGTAGCCGCGGTGAGCCGCGCGATGGGCCGCAGACCGGTCCGGCCGACCGTTGTGCCCGCGGCGGCGGCCAGCACGACACCGCAACCGCCGACAACGAACAACAACCAGGCGAGCCGATCCAGCACCTCCCTCGTCCGGTCCAGCCGTTGCGAAATGACCAGTGTGGTGCCCGAGGTCGTGTGGATGGCCAGCACTCGTTGATTACTCACGGTGCGCAACGAAGAACTTCGCTGCCCTTTCGCGACGGCGAGTTCCTCGGCACCGATCGGCGGTTCTGTCGATTGCGGGGGCCGGTAACGCTGGAGGTCGGAATAGATCAGTCCGATACCGGTGTCATCGTAGAAGGCGGTGGCGACCATCAGATTGAGGTTGTTGAACCCATACGGATTGCTGGCGATCACGGCGGCAGCCCGATTGCGCAGCTGAGCGTCTACATCGGCGTATAACGCGCGTGCGACCAGCGCGTAGGCCGCGATCGAGGTGAAAGCCACCGCGATCGCCACCACGGAGGCGGCCAAGAGCGTCACCCGCCAGCGCAACGACACCGAGCGGGTCAACGGCATAGGTGGCCGGATGTCCACTGGCTCCGGCATCCGCATATCCGCCGATTCCAGCGGCCGCTGGCCGAGCGCGGCGATAGTCGGTCGTTTGGGAACTGTCCGTGCCATGAACTCCCGCCTACGGAGGTGTCTCACGCAGTACATAGCCGACGCCGCGCACAGTGTGGATCAGCCGAGGCTCACTCTCGGCCTCGGTCTTGCGGCGCAGATAACCGATATAGACCTCCAGCGCGTTTCCCGAAGTCGGGAAATCGTAGCCCCAGACCTCCTCGAGAATTCGACTGCGGGTCAGTACTCGGCGCGGGTTCGCCATGAGCATCTCCAGCAGTGAGAACTCGGTGCGGGTGAGGCTGATCTGGCGAGCACCGCGGGATACCTCGCGCGTCACCGGGTCCAGCGAAAGATCGGCGAACTTCATCGTCTCCGACGCCTCGGCCGGATCAGCGGTGGTACGCCGGAGCAGGGCACGCAGCCGCGCCAATAATTCCTCCAGCGCGAAAGGCTTCGGCAAGTAGTCATCGGCCCCGGCGTCGAGCCCGGCGACGCGCTCGGAGACCGAATCGCGCGCCGTCAGAACCAGAATTGGCAAATCGTCACCGGTACTACGGAGCCGCCTGCATACCTCCAGCCCATCCAGCCTCGGCATCATCACGTCCAGCACGAGCGCATCCGGTCGCTGCGCAGTCGCCTTCTCCAGCGCATCCATTCCGTCTACCGCGAGTTCGACAGCGTAGCCGTTGAAGGTGAGTGATCGGCGCAGCGATTCCCGGACTGCCCGATCGTCGTCGACCACCAGAATGCGCATATCACCAGTTTGACGGTGCCGACTGAGAGGTAACTGAGAGACCCGCCCCGACACGCCGCGACGAGTTCGCGAACAGCGATTCCCATGCCGCCGCCCCGCGAGCCCGAACGGCAGGCAGCCGCTCCAGGAGTGTCGCTGATAAGCCGAGGCGCCTATAACATATTTCGCCGCGAAACACGTTCTCTACAACTGTATTCGACAATTGCAGATCAAGTACCCCGGATTGCCGATGCTCACGCTGCACGGTATGTTCCGTGCGGTAAAAAGAAGACCTCGAGTTTGCGGGTTGAATCAATACTGAACAGCCACGTGCAGCCGAGGTCACTGGTGAAGCGGAGGCGACAGAAGCGGATGGAAGCTGCACCGCGGTCCTGGCGATTCAGCCTGTTGAACTGGTCGGTCACCCGCAAGGTCGGCGTGGTGCTCGTGCTTCCGGTGCTCCTGGCCACGGTGTTCGCCGTACTCCGCATCAACAACGAACTGCGGATTCTGACGCAGTTGGACGCGGCCACCGAACAAGCGGTCATCATCCGGCCGATCATCAAGTTCGGTTCGGCCACCGAACAACTCGGTGTCACCGCGATCTCGACCTGGGGTAACACCGCCGACCCACAGACTGATGCCGCGCTGACCACGTTCGACCAAGCCCTGGCCGAGCTGGAAACCGCGATGCAGACCACGAAGACCAGCGGCCGGGTCACCTCCGAGCTCACCTCAGCCATTGCGACCGGCACCACGTTGCGCAACAGTTTGCGCAACGGCTCGCCCGCGATGATCAATGAGCAGACCGACGAGATCATGGTGCGCATCGGCAACGCGCTCGCGCTGTCGCCTTCCGTGGACGACCTGATCATCCAGCGGTACTTTCTGCAGCTGGCCTCGGTGGAGACCGCTCGACGCGTACTCACGCAGCAACGCATGCTGATCGGCTCGCCGGACGCGAGCCGTAACCCGAGCATCCGCCCTCGCGTGCTGATCGCCGCAGGCGCCGAAACCACGATGATCTACCAGTACGCGCAGATCCTGCCGGATTCCGCGGGCAGCATGAGTGGGCTGTTGGACGCGGTACAGACTCGAATGAACGTCTTCAGCCAGAACATCGCCGATCCGGCGACCGACCCCGCTGTGCTCGATTCGCTGTTGATCAGCTCGGAGACCTACCGGAAGACCACCGCGCATCTGATCGACACCATCGACAGCGCGCTCGCCGAGCGGACCACCGAAGCGCAGACCGGCGCGCTACGCGAGACGACAGTCGTCATCGGCATGCTGCTCGCCGGCCTGGCATTGGCCTTGTCGGTTGCGCGCACCCTGGTCGTCCCGATCCGCCGTCTACGGCGCGACGCGCTGGAAGTAGCACATGTCAAGCTGCCCGATGAGCTCGCCGTGGTACGCGCGGGCGGCACCACCCCGAGCATCACTCCAGTCGCGGTGCACACCTCCGATGAGGTCGGCCAGCTGGCCCGCGCCGTCGATGAGATCCACGAGCAGGCGCTCAATCTCGCCGCCGATCAAGCCCGCCTGCGCTTGCAGATCGGGAACATGTTCGAAACCCTCTCCCGCCGCAGCCAATCGCTGGTCGAGCAGCAGCTGACGCTGATCGAGGAGCTGGAGCACGACGAGGACAACGCCGACCGGCTACAGACCCTTTTCCGTCTCGATCACCTGGCCACCCGTATGCGTCGCAACGGCGACAATCTGCTCGTGCTCGCGGGCACCGCGCTACGCCGCGGCCAGCTGCACCCGGTACCGCTGTCGGATATGCTCTGGAGCGCGGTCTCGCAGGTGGAGGACTATCAGAGAGTCGAGATCGGCACGGTGCCCGAGGGCATCGTCGCCGGTGAGCCCGCAGTCGACATCGAGCACCTGCTCGCCGAACTGATCGACAACGCGCTGCGCTACTCCCCACCGACTACGCCGGTCACCGTGACGGTATCGCGCGCGGTGGACGGTGGCTATCTGATCGAAATCACCGACCGCGGTCTCGGCATGTCTCAGGAAGACCTGCAGATGACCAATGACCGGCTCGCATCCGGTGGTGAGGTCACCGTCGAGACGGCACGCCGCATGGGTTTGTTCGTCATCGGTAGGCTGGCCAAGCGCCACGCCATGACCGTAAGCCTGCGCCGTACCTCCACAATGGCACAACAGCCCGGTATCACCGCCAGCGTGCATCTACCCGGCGCTCTGGTCGCACCGCCGATGAACACCATCGACCCAGCGGACAAACCGCTCGACCGCACCGGCGAGCATGCGCTCGGATTCGCCGCACCTGCCACCGATACGCCGCCACAGAACCTGGTGCCGCTGCCGAAACCGCCCCAGCACGACACCGACCGTTTCGGCGTAACAAGTTCCGGGCTGCCCCAGCGACGACCGGCCGTGCGCAGCGTGGATACCGCCGACCAGCCCGCACTACCGGCTGGAGCGGGCCGGATACTCCCCCCGAAAGATCAGCCGCCCACCCAGCCATGGTCCGGGGGCACCGACCGGATGGAGTCCGACCGCACCGCATCCGGCCCATTCGGTCCGCCGATGCCTGCCGGACCCGAGCGATCCGGCACCGAAACACCTGGCCCGGCACGCATCGATTTGTGGACCGAGATCCAGGACGACACGTCGGATCCCGACCCGACCACGGCGACGGAACTCCCCGTAGCAGCGGAACCACCCATCACAAGGACCACTGCCCAGTCCGGTCTCCCGATCCGTAAGCCTGCCGCCGGATCCACCGAGATGCCATCGAAGACGGCAGCGCAACCGACGACAACCGATTCGACCGCGACACAGCCGGGCTCGGGCACCACCCAGCCCGAGTCCGGCGCGACACCACCGGGCTCTGGCGCTACCCCCACCCCGATCTATCAACGCATGGTTTCCGAGTGGCTGGTAGAGCCGGCGACCGCGCAGTCGACAGATAACGCGTGGTCATCACCAGGGGACGCGGGATGGCTTGCTGCTGAGGATGCCAGCCGCCCGACGACAACCGCACGCACCTCAGGCGGACTGCCGATCCGAAGGCCGGGCGCCCAACTGGTGCCAGGCGGCCTCAACCAGGCCGGGGATGCCGGAGCTCGTGATCCCAAGGAAATTCGCACCAACTTGACCAGACATCTCAGTGGGGTCCGCAGTGGACGGGCCGATGCGCAGCACAATGAGGGAGGGCTTGTATGACCAACGCGAACAACGCCACCACAGACGAGAATCTGAACTGGCTGGTTGCCCGCTTCACCCGAGATGTGCCCGGGGTGTCCCACGCCGTGCTGGTATCGGCAGACGGCTTGTTACAGGCCACCAGCCCGCACCTGCCCAGCGACCGCGCCGAGCAGCTCTCCGCTGTCACCGCGGGACTCGCCAGCCTTTCCATGGGCGCGGCCTCCCTGTTCGACGGCGGCAAAGTGATGCAGTCGATCGTCGAAATGCAGCGCGGCTATCTGCTGGTGATGAGCGTGGGCAACGGCTCGCATCTGGCTGTGCTGGCGAACAAGTCGCATGATATCGGCCGCATCGGCTACGAGATGGCGCTGCTGGTCGATCGGGTGGGCTCGGTGGTCACCGCCACCGCACGTACCGCCGTCTGAGTGTGCGATGTCCACCCCACACGGCCATGGACCGCGGCCGACGACACGTGTGCGGCCCTATGCCCTTACCTCGGGGCGTACCGAGCCCGCGATCGACCTCCCATTAGAGGCGGTAATCGAAACTTTGTCGTACACTGCCCATCTCGACTGGCCGTCAGGTGATATCCGCACCGAGATACTCCGGCTCGGCACGCACCGGCTGTCGGTCGCGGAAATCGCGGCACATGTGGACCGGCCACTCGGTTTGGTCCGGGTAGTGATCGGCGATCTCGTCGTCGACGGCACCATGCGCGTGCATTCGACCCTGACCGAAGAGGCAAGCTATGACGAGCGACGTTCGCTGATGGAGAGGACATTGCGTGGACTCCGCGCCCTTTAGGAATCTGGGGCCCAGTAGAGATCTCGGGCCGAGCGGGAATACTATGCCGGGTGCCCCCCCGGGAGCCGACGGCTTCGAAAACCGGATGGCCTCGACGAAGATCGTGGTCGCAGGCGGCTTCGGCGCGGGCAAGACAACGTTCGTCGGTGCGGTATCCGAAATCGTTCCGCTGCGTACCGAAGCGATGGTGACTCGTTTCTCCGATGGCATCGACGATCTCGCCGAAACGCCGGAGAAGGAAACCACTACCGTCGCGATGGATTTCGGCCGGATCATCCTGCCGGGTGATCTGGTGCTCTATCTTTTCGGTACGCCGGGACAGCGACGGTTCTGGTTCATGTGGGACGATCTGATCCGCGGCGCGATCGGTGCCGTAGTGCTGATCGATACCCGGCGACTGGAAGACAGTTTCGCCGCGGTCGACTTCTTCGAGGCGCGCAAGCTCCCGTTCTTGATCGCGGTGAACCGTTTCCCCGATGCGCCACGCTTTCCCATCGCCGAGCTGCGCGAAGCGCTGTCGGTTCGCGAGGGCGTACCGATCGTGGATATCGACGCGCGCAATGCGGTAGAGGTGCGCCAAGCACTGGCCGCGGTCACCGAATACGCGATCAACCAGCTGAAAGCGAGCGAACTGGAAGGAACCCTCCGGCATGCATGAGGTCACGATGCTGGCCTCGGGTACGGGAACCGGGACTACCGTCGACCAGTTCGCCCTCGGCTATTGGCTGGTCCCGCTGTCTCTGGGGATCTCGGTGCTCGGCGCGACGATCGGTCTCGCCTGTATCAGGCATGGGGCGCGCTCGGTCAAGTTCCGGCTCGTATGGCTGGCCACGGCGGCGATGTCACTCGGTGGTGTCGGGGCATGGCTGGCCACAGCGGTGGCCATGCTCGGGCTCAAAGTGCCTGGCAGTGTGATGTACTACGACTCCGGCAAGCTGACCGCGGCCTTGGCAGTGGCGATCGTGACGGTCTTCGCGGCGCTGCTGGTCGTCGGACGCACCCCGCAACTGCCGCTGCTGCTTTCCGGCGGGCTGATCCTCGGCCTCGGCCTCGGCCTCACGAACTACCTGGGTATCGGATCGATCATGATCCAGGGATCGGTCGAAGTATCTGTCTGGCTGGTCATTGTCTCCGTCGCCATCGGGGTGCTCACGGCGATGGCGACACTGTGGTTATTCTATATGGGGAGCTTCCCGCTGGCCCAGGCCGCGGCAGCACTGTTATTCGGCATCGGCGTGACCGCGACGTACTACACCGCGCTGGCCGCACTGCATTTCGATGTGATTCCCGGATCGGGAGTGCCGGAGGGCACGAAGTTGTTCGACTTCGTGTTCCCGATGTTCATCATCGGATTGCTCTCCCTTGCGGTGCCGATCTCGGCGGTGCTGATCGCGCCGGACCGCAGGGCTGAAACGGCCCTGCCTGTACCACATCAGCCCACCTTGGAACCTGCTCGCTGATCCGCGCCAACACTCATCGATCGCGCTGCGGTGGTCTGTTTTCTCCGCGGCTATCCGGCCCGGCCTCCGTTGCCGATTCTCCGCTGCGCGATACCACTGCCCGAAGCGGATTCCCCGCGATGCCCCACGCACACTGACCCCGCCGACTTACAGTGGAAGCCATGCGTTTCGGTCTGGAGTACACCGCTGGACGCCCGGGGGGTGCGGCGATACGCGCGGCGGGGTTCGACTTCGTCGTACGGTATCTCGCCGATGGGGGGCCGCGCCTTCCCGGCAAGCTACTCACTCCGGCCGAGGCCGATGACTTGCGCACACACGATATCTCGATCGTGTCGAACTGGGAGATCACGGCCGCTCGGATGCTGGAGGGCTATCCGGCAGGCGTTATGGATGCGCGCGCGGGCCTCGCGCAGGTGCTCGACTGCGGTGGCCGTGCGGATCGTCCGATCTATTTCTCCGCCGACTTCGATGTCACACCGCAGGACCAACCGCGTATCAATGCCTATCTGGCCGGTGCGGCGACCGTGCTCGGGCGCGCGAACGTCGGCATCTATGGCGGATATTGGCCGATCAGCCGCGCACTGGACGCGGGATACGCGGCATGGGCATGGCAGACCGACGCATGGTCCGGCAACACCGTGGAGAGCAGACGCGCCATCCATCAGACCCACCGCCAAATGACTGTCGACGGCGTGCTCTGTGCTGTGCACGAGGCCGAACCGACCGATTTCGGCCAGTGGGATTTCATCGGACAGGAGGATCCGGATGTGATCCAGGAACACGAGGCGGTACTGCGCGATATCCAGGTTCAGTTGCGTGGGCCGAGCCAGGCCGGGTGGCCGCAACTCGGGACCACCTCCGATGGCAGGCACCGAACCCTGGTCGACGCGCTGGCCGCGGCACTCGCACAACTCGGCGAGGTGGACAACCGATCCACCGAGTTACGCATACATATCGCTGAATTACGCACCGAGATCAGTGAATTGGAAGCGACTGTGGCCGAGCTCGTCGAACAGGTGCGACGGTGGGATCGGCCGGACTTGCCGTGGCCGCTGTCTCTGCTCACCGGTCCCGTCGCCCTGGTGGGTACGCAGTTGGCCCGACTGGAGCCCCTGTGGCCGGATTTCTTTCCCCGCTTGCCAGGACATGACCGGAATGAACAACGAAACGGGCCGAATGCCCATAGCTCGCAAGAGTGGCGATGAGCGGGTTCTCCTAGGTCCAAGAAGAACCCGCCCTCGTGGGTGAGGGTACCGACAACCTCATACGAATGCAGCCGTTTTCAGCCGAAACACGGTCACGCGTCACGCTGGACCCGGTATTGGTCACCTCTTTCGCGCAGAGCGCCGGAGGAGATTAGCGCACAACGGCGGGCACAACGGGTGGATCGGCGAGGCAGTCACCGATCCACTTCTCCGCCCGAGCGCAAGACAGCGAACCTGGTTATCGTGGTCCGGTACGATGGCGTAATCGGGATGCCACCGACGGACGATCGCGCCGTCAGCTGAGGAAGTTCGGACCTGTGTGCGTATGCGCGAGATGGTCCACCCGGGCGAAGGTCCGGTATACACACATCTAGCTGGTAGACAACCACTGATCTCGTGATAAGGAACTCGTCATATGGCAGTCAAGCGAGCACCCTCGAAGAAGGTTCGCGCCGAGCAGGCCCGCCGTCCGAAGAAGAATCCGCTCATCGCCGCGGGCATCGAGACAGTCGACTACAAAGATGTGAACCTGCTTCGCACATTCATCTCCGACCGCGGCAAGATTCGCAGCCGCCGGGTTACCGGTCTCACCCCACAGCAGCAACGACAGGTCGCTGTCGCGGTGAAGAACGCTCGTGAGATGGCGTTGCTGCCGTTCACCAGCCGGTAGACAGCGCGGCAGGCCTACTGGACCGGGTGGTCGTCGGCTCCGGTCGATCACCCGGACAGCCACCCCGGCTAGGGTGACGATATGCATCGGATCCGGGCCGGATACATCACCACCGCTATGGCCGCGGTACTTGTCTGCCTCACCGCCACCGGCTGTGGCGACTCGAACACGGGTGGCACGAATTCGAGTGAGGCGCAGCAAAGTACCGCGAGCTCGACTACCTCGACTACGGAGCCGGATACGCCGACCGAAGATCCGAATGGAAACAGGGGCAACCAGTTCACTGCCGACCCGACCATCGTGGGCGCCCGCCCGATCCCGTTCCAATCGTGGACCCGGTTGCCTGGCGACAAGATAGCGGTGAACTTCCAAACCGGTACACCGGAGTGTTACGGGGTCGATGCCACAGTCACCGAAACCACCACCACCGTCACGGTCGAGCTGCGCTCGGGCAGGCGCGCCGATGCGGCAGGCCGAATGTGCACGATGGTCGCGGTCTACGGCACCCTGGAAGTACCGTTGAAAGCACCGCTGGGCAGCCGAACGGTACTCAGCGCGGTGTAGACCGCTTGGTTCGTCCAGCCGCCCGGCCGGACGGCATGGCACACACGTCGCGCCGGACCAGCGGCCCGGCGCGACGGCAACCGAACGTCGTCTGTCTCAGTGAGCGAAATGGCGGGCGCCCGTGAGGTAGACGGTCACGCCTGCCTCACGGGCGAGATCAATGGTTTCCTGGTCGCGTACCGAGCCACCGGGCTGGACGATCGCACGGACACCGGCTTGGATCAGCGTCTGCGGTCCGTCCGGGAACGGGAAATAGGCATCGGAAGCGGCCACCGCGCCCTTGGCCCGGTCACCGGCCCGCTGGACCGCGAGACCGACCGCATCCACCCGGTTGACCTGCCCCATGCCGACGCCGACCGCAGCCCCATCCTGCGCGAGCAGGATCGCATTCGACTTCACCGCACGGCAGGCACGCCATGCGAACGCCAGGTCGGTAATGGTCTGTTCATCCGCTGGCGCACCCGCGACCAGAGTCCAGGCGGCCGGATCATCGCCCTCGGCATCGAGCACATCGCGCTGCTGCAGCAGAACACCGCCACTGATCGGACGCAGTTCGGCACCCGCGCGCTGCGGCGGCGTGGCGATGAGGATGCGCACGTTCTTCTTGCGCTGCAAGACTTCTACCGCACCGTCGGCATAGGACGGCGCGACGATCACTTCGGTGAAGACCTCGGCGACCTGCTCGGCCATTTCCAGGGTGACCTCACGGTTCGCGGCGATCACCCCGCCGAACGCGCTGACCGGATCGCATGCGTGCGCCTTACGATGCGCGTCGGCGATATCAGCGCCGAGCGCGATACCGCAGGGGTTCGCATGTTTGATGATCGCGACCGCCGGAGCCTCGTGGTCGAATGCCGCGCGCCATGCGGCATCGGCATCGACATAGTTGTTGTACGACATCTCCTTGCCGTGCACCTGCCGCGCCTGCGCCAGTCCTGGAACGCCACTGCCATCGGTGTACAGCGCGGCAGCCTGATGCGGATTCTCCCCATAGCGCAGCACCGCCGACCGTTCCCACGTCCCACCGAGCCATTCGGGCAACCGCGTCGCCGTATCGCCTGCCGCCCCCTCGGCGGCAAGCACGGTGGTCATCCAACCGGCCACTGCGACGTCATAACTCGCGGTGTGCTGGAAAGCCTTGGCTGCCAAAGCCGTTCGTTCGGCCAACGTGAAACCACCCGACTTCACCGCAGCCAGCACCCCGTCGTAGTCGCCGCTGTCGACCACTACCGCCACCGAGGGATGGTTCTTCGCCGCGGCACGCACCATGGATGGCCCGCCGATATCGATCTGCTCTACACACTCGTCCTGGCTCGCCCCGCTTGCCACGGTCTGTGTGAAGGGGTAAAGGTTCACCACCACCAATTGGAACGCTTCGACACCGAGTTCGACCAGCTGGTCGATATGCTCCTGCTTACGCGAATCGGCCAAAATACCCGCGTGCACCCGCGGGTGCAATGTCTTGACCCGGCCGTCGAGGGCCTCCGGAAATCCGGTGAGATCCTCGATCTTGGTCACCGGAATACCCGCGTCGGCGATCCTGCCTGCGGTGGACCCGGTCGAGACCAGTTCGATACCCGCGGCATGCAGACCGGTCGCGAGCTCGATGAGGCCGGTCTTGTCGTAGACGCTCACCAGCGCCCTGCTGATCGGTGTGCGTTCACTCACCGGAGAACTCGCTCATCTGGGATAACTGCCTTTCGTCCATCGGAGACAATGCCTCGTGTCGCGACGGCGGCGACAACCTCCGCCAGCAACCGCCGCTCGACCACCTTGATGCGCTCATGCAGGGTGTCCTCATCATCACCGGGTAACACCCTGACCGCTTCCTGCGCGAGAATCGGCCCGGTATCCACACCCGCGTCGACCAGATGCACTGTGCAGCCGGTTACCCGCACCCCATAGGAAAGCGCGTCACGGACTCCGTGCGCACCGGGAAACGCGGGCAGCAACGCTGGATGCGTATTGATGATCCGGCCACCGAATCTGCGCAGGAAAGCGGGGCCGAGCAGCTTCATGAACCCCGCCGATACCACGAGATCCGGGTTGTAGGTCGCGACAGCGTCGGTGAGCGCGGCATCCCACGCGGCACGATCGGAATAGTCCTGCAACCGCACCAGGAAATGCGGCACACCCACAGTGTCCGCGTGGTCGGTTGCGGCGCAGCTGCGGTCGACGCCCACAGCGATGATCTTCGCCGGGTAGCCGGGTACAGCGGCGGCCTCCAGCAATGCGCGCAGTAGCGAGCCGGTACCAGAGGCCAGCACAACGACGGTGGTCGGCGCCGAGGCCGGCTTCCACGGGGCGTGCGGTGACGTCAGCGCTCTACTCCTGCGATCGTTCGTATGGCGGACGGATGCGGCACCGCCGGGTTAGAGCCTAACGACCGTCCATCCGGTCACTGTCCGGCAGGTCCGCCTCCACCACCTCGGCATCGACGATGTCCGGCGTAGCGTCGTAGCCGGAGCCGATCCCGATGACAGCGGGCTCATCGACGAATTCGGCGTCGAGTTCTCGCCCGCGGTAGTCGCCGTAGTCCGGATTCAACTGACCGTCGTGGTATTCGTATTCATCTTCCGCGTAGTACCCGGTATAGCGCTGGTCCGCGTCGGTGCCGTACTCACCATAAGGATCGCGGTAGCTCGCTGGTAACGAGCCGACCGGAACGAGGAACCACCGCGCGAACGCCAAACCCACGCAACCGGATATCGCGAGCCAGCCGAAGGTGATCAGCGCGAAGATCGGTGGCTCGAGTCCGACCCTGCCGAACGTGCCAAGCTCACCCCCTGCGATCGAGCCTGCCACCGCCAGCATGAGTGCCGCCGATGCCGCCGAGGTCACCGTGGCCAACGGCGCGGTGATCCGATCAGTGGAGGTACGGGCACAATCCAGCCCGCCGAGCACACCGACAGCCGCGGGGAGGACCAACAACACCGGCCACCATCCCGCTGCCGGACCGACCGGCGCCGCGGCAAGCAGCGGCACCGCCGGAATCGGGCCATCGATCACGGCGAACACCCCGAAAGACGCATCACCGATATGGGCACTGGAGCCGACCAGCACGCCGACAGCGTGGACCACCAGATTCGGCAGATAGACCAACGAGAGCAGAGTCAAGCCGAGCACATCCACGGCGTCGCCCGCCGATTGATAGGTATCGATGACCCGTGCACCGTGCGCGAGCAGCGATACCAGGGCTACCACAGCGGCGCAGCCGAGCAGGCGCAGCACGGACCTGCTCGCACCGTAGAGTCCGGAGATAGCCCAGTCGGGCAAGCGCAGCAATACGAACAGCTGCCCGCGGGTCCGGCTCGCGATACCTCCGATGGCAGCGAGCGCATACAATCCGACGACCCACGCGAATGCCGCGAGCGTATTCGGCGGACGCAGAGCGAGGGCAGCCGAGGCATCCGCGATGACCGCGAGGCAGATCGAGGTCACCACCAGCGGACCACCTATCGCGGCGCCGAGGATCCAGCCGAGATCCGCTCTGGTGTGATGTGGCGGCACGGCCCGCGCGCATTCGCGGCCGGCCAGCCAGACCAGTAATACGGTCGGCAACAGCGGAAGCAGCCCGAGCCGGGTACTGCCGATGACCAACGGGACCTGGTGCGTACCCAGCCACCCGGCGGCGATAACACCCGAAGCGTTCTCCAGATCGCCGCCCGAAGTCAGCAACGTGCCGAACGCGAGGACGATGATAGCGGTCAGCCCGAACAGGGCAGGGCGGCTCGCGACCGAGACGAGGACCCTGGCCCGTTCCGGGGACAGCGACAGAAAGCTCACCTCGTGGGGGTGCGGCTGCGGCGCGCGGGCACCATCGGTCCGGCGCGCCAAGGCATTTCTCGGGGAGCTCATGGCTTGTCAGGGTGGCAGCAGGCCCGGCGCGAACGGGGCAGGCGCGCCGCAGCGCCGGGGAGAGCTGCCACTGGTCTTACTTGTTGTCTTCCGAAGAGCGGAATGCCTGGGTGGCATCGGACGAATCGCCACTCTGCTCACCCTCGAACGGTCTGTTCTGCTGGCTCGGCGGAGTCTGCTGCTGCCCGAATCCCGGCGAACCATACGGCGACTGCGCGCCGGACGACTGCCCACCGAAAGGCTGGTTCATGCTCTCATCCGTATGCGCCTGCGCGCCGTAGGGCGAATTCTGCTGGGGCGCACCGTAGGCCGTGGTCGGCTGACCCTGCCCATAGGCAGGCTGCTGCTGGGCATAGGGCTGCCCCTGCCCGTAAGCCGGCTGGCCCTGCCCGTAACTCGGCTGGCCCTGGCCGTACGGCGAAGGCTGCCCCTGGAACTGCGCCGGGGCGGACTGTCCGTAACCGGGCTGTCCGTAGCTCGGCTGTCCCTGCCCATAACCGGGCTGGCCCTGCTGTCGCTGCGCGAAAGGCTGCTGCCCCTGCCCGAAAGGCTGCTGCCCGTAGCCACCCTGGCCGAAGCCACTCGACGCGGTGGCCGGGCGGGCCGCAGGGGCCTTCAGGATGCCTACCTCGAACAGCACCGCGGTGATCGCGAGCGCGGCCTGCACGAACGCGAGCACGAGCAGGACGAACGCACCGGCCTTCAGTTCGGTGCCTTCACCGAAGCTGAACGACTGGAACAGCAGTGCGAAGAAACCCGCGGCTGAGGCCGCGGCGGCCGCACCGGTCCAGCTCTGCTTCGGCAACAGCGACAGGCCTGCGAGCAGACCGCCGAGTAGCAACAGGCCGAGCAACGCCGAGCCGGAGCCCACTTCGAACAGATTGGCTGATTCCGGCGCAGTGACCTGAGTACCGCCGAAATCGATCGGCTTGGCGCCGAGGAACGGCAGGAAGCCGAGCACAAAGTTGATCACGCCGAGTGCTGCCACACCCACCACCAGGAAGAACGGCAGACCTTTGGCATCGGAACCGGCATCGCTCGAACCTGAACTGGTGCCACCCGAGGCCGGGTCGTGGCTGGATGGTGTTGCGGGTGAGGGTGTGTTGTACCCGGAGCCCCCGGTCGGGTAAGACATGTCGTCGTCTCCTAATCGAGTCGTCTTCATTCACGCGGCTGGATTACTTCTGACGCTACTGCACTTCCCCGGGCAGGTCACACCCCGCACTACCGGCAGGCGCGGGTGAACTCGCCCGCATTCAGGCAGGTCGGACACACCTGCTCGAGCAGGACAAGCACATAACGACATAACTACGCGGTCAGGAAACAACAATTACCGGGCCGGCACGCGGCCGTCCATACATACTCCGTCACACACAGCGAAGGCCGCCTCCGGATCCGGAGGCGGCCTTCGAGCCGATACCAGGGTCAGGCGCTGATGCTGGCCTTCTCCAAGATCTCGCGAGCCAATGCGGCGGTCTCGGACGGCGTCTTGCCGACCTTAACGCCCGCGGCCTCCAGCGCGTCCTTCTTTGCCTGGGCGGTGCCCGACGAGCCGGACACGATGGCACCCGCGTGGCCCATCGTCTTGCCCTCCGGAGCGGTGAAACCGGCCACGTAGCCGACCACCGGCTTGGTGACATTGGCCTTGATATAGGCCGCGGCCCGCTCCTCGGCATCACCGCCGATCTCACCGATCATCACGATCAGCGAGGTCTCCGGGTCCTGCTCGAACGCCTCGATGGCATCGATATGGGTGGTGCCGATGACCGGGTCGCCACCGATACCGATGGAGGTCGAGAAGCCGAAATCACGCAGCTCGTACATCATCTGGTAGGTCAGTGTGCCGGACTTGGAGACCAGGCCGATCGGACCCTTGCCGGTGATATCGGCCGGGGTGATGCCGACCAGCGACTCACCAGGAGTGATGATGCCGGGGCAGTTGGGACCGATGATCCGAGTCTTGGTGCCCTTGTCCACGTTGTAGGCCCATGCGTAGGCGGTGTCCTGTACCGGGATGCCCTCGGTGATGACCACCAGCAGCGGGATCTCCGCGTCGATGGCTTCGAGGATGGCGCTCTTGGCAGCCTTCGGCGGCACGAAAACGATGGAGACATCGGCGCCGGTCTCCTTCATGGCCTCGGCGACAGTGCCGAACACCGGCAGCTCGATCGCGTTGCCATCCTTGTCGAGATGGCTGACCGTGGTGCCCGCCTTGCGCGCGTTCACACCGCCGACGACCTGGGTGCCCGCCTTCAGCATCAGCGCGGTGTGCTTGGTGCCCTCACCGCCGGTGATGCCTTGGACGATGACCTTGGAATCCTTGTTCAGGAAGATAGACATTACTTTTCGTCCTTACTCGGCCGTCGTTATCGGGCGGCTGCCAGTTCGGCGGCCTTATCGGCGCCTTCGTCCATTGTCTGTGCCAGCGTCACCAGCGGGTGCGCGGCATCGACGAGGATCTTGCGGCCCTCGTCCACCCGGTTGCCGTCGAGGCGGACCACCAGCGGCTTGTCGGCGCTGTCACCCAGGATCTCCAGCGCCTTCACGATGCCGTTGGCGACCGCGTCGCAGGCAGTGATCCCACCGAACACATTGACGAACACGCTCTTGACCTGCTCGTCGTTCAGGATGACATCGAGCCCGGCGGCCATCACCTCGGCCGAGGCGCCACCGCCGATATCCAAGAAGTTGGCAGGCTTCACACCGCCGTGGCGCTCACCCGCGTAGGCGACCACGTCCAGGGTCGACATGACCAGACCCGCGCCATTGCCGATGATACCGACCGCGCCGTCGAGCTTGACGTAGTTGAGATCGTTCTCCTTGGCCTTGACCTCGAGTGGGTCGGTCGCGTCTTTGTCCGCGTACGCCGCGTGGTCTTCGTGGCGGAATTCGGCGTTCTCGTCCAGCGTGACCTTGCCGTCGAGCGCGAGGATCTCATCCTGCGGCGTACGCACCAGCGGATTGACCTCGACCAGGGTGGCGTCCTCGGAGACGAACACCTCCCACAGTTTCTGGATGGTCACGGCCGCGGCGTCGAGCACCTCGGCGGGCAGATGGCCTTGTTCGGCAATCGATCGCGCGAATGCCAGGTCGACGCCCTCGACCGCGTCGACGGGGACTTTGGCCAACCGCTCCGGTTTGGTCGCGGCGACCTCTTCGATCTCCATACCGCCCTCGACCGAACACATGGCCAGATAGGTCCGGTTGGCCCGGTCGAGCAGGAAGGAGATGTAGTACTCCTCCGCGATATCCTTGGCCTCGGCGACAAGGAGCTTCTTGACGATGTGGCCCTTGATGTCCAGGCCGAGAATGTTCTGTGCGTGAGTGAACGCGTCATCCGTGTCCGCGGCGTATTTGACGCCGCCGGCTTTACCGCGGCCACCCGTTTTCACCTGGGCCTTGACCATCACCGGCTTACCGATTTCCGCCGCGATGGCGCGGGCGTCCTCGGCTGTATCCGTAACGCGGCCCTCGGACGAAGGCACTCCGTGCTTAACGAAGAGCTCCTTCGCCTGATATTCGAAGAGATCCATGTACTCACCGTCTCGTCTGCGTTGTGATGACAACGTCTTTGTTGGCGGCCCGACGTCGGAAGCGGGTCGGGTCGGACTCTAACCAGTCACATGGACGGCCAATCGGCCACATACATCCTAAGTGGCGCAGGTCACGCGATGGCGCCGGGAGGGACAAAAGCGCTGGCCAACGCTACTGGCGAGTAGGGTGCCCGCACCGCGCCAGGTGGGGGCCATCGACCCCGGAGCCGAGCCAGGAACTACTACAACTTGTCGTCGAAGAGCCTCTCTGCTATGCCCGATTCGCGGTGAGCTATTCCGGAGTATTTAGTGATCAATCTCACATGTTTGTTGTGGAATGTGCACACCGCTTGTGAGCACGCAATCGTTTCGTTACCGTCATTCCCGGTTGATGTCACAGCACGGTCACGAAAGCACGGCAGGAGGACGGCAAGCTTGACGCAGCACAACGCTCCGCGGACGGAGAGCCGCTCCGCATCCCATCGCTCGGCATCTCACCGATCGGCATCGCCGGCTGAGCGACAGCCGGGCTTCCTTCGCGGCACGATGCGGCACCGCCGATGAACCACAGCTCCTCATCCGTTTCCGGCGAGCGGACCCGGTCGAAACACAGATACCGGCCGGACGATGAGCCGTTCGCCGTAGGCGGCAGGCCCCTCGACCCCACTGTCGACCGGCCACGCAATTCCAGGCACAGCTCGGTGATACCCGATAGCTACGACTCGTACGGCAGCTACGGCTCCCACAGCGACTACGCGGACAGCGGACCGGATTACGCTGCGGATACTCCGGCCGCGGACTACGCCTACGACCAACCGACCCATGGCTACGAACAACCGGCGGCCTATGGCTACGACCAGCCCGCCTGTAGCTACGAACAACCGGTCGACAACGCCTCCTGGGGCGCCGACGACACGTTCATGGCCGATCCGGCCGCCGACAGCGTATGGGCCCAGCCCGATTGGGCGCAGGAGAACTCCTGGTCCGACGGCGATGCGTGGGACTCCGGCGCCGCATGGAACGACCAGGAATCCTGGGCGCCTGCCGATGCCTGGTCGAACGAGCGGGAGATAGCCGAGCCTGGCTACGAATCGCCTTGGGGCACCGAGCCGGGGACCGCCGATCAGGAGTCCGGCATTCCGGCCACACCGACCGTGATTCCCCCTCGCCGTGCGGCGGGTAGACGAAGCGGGGCACACCGAGTACCCGCGCCACCCGCTGCCCTCAAAGGTCGCGCCGCGGTCGCCGCGGTCGCAGCAGGCGCGGTCGTCGCCGCCGGGCAGGCCACCTTCGCCTCACCCGAACAGTCCTCGAAGTCCATCGACTACGAAGCCGCTGGGCAGATCCATGAGATCGCCGCGCAGGCGATGAACGTATCCGACCCTGATCCCTCCCCGGAATCACCGCAGATGCTGAATGTTTCGGCATCAGCCGATCTCGACCAATTCAACGACATTCTGCAGAAGGGCCAGAAGTACGCCGAAGACCTCGCCGCTCAGGAGGCCGCGAAGCTCCGCCCGCTGTTCACCAGGTTCACCTCGGGCACCTTCACCTCCGGATACGGCGCCCGCTGGGGAGTACAGCACCTCGGCATCGACATCGCAGGCCCGGTCGGCACCCCGATCTACGCTGTCGCCGACGGCACTGTGCTCGAAGCCGGTCCCGCCGGGGGCTTCGGCATGTGGGTCCGGCTGCTGCACGATGACGGCACCGTTACCGTCTACGGCCACATCGATACCGCTACGGTGTCTCAGGGACAGCGAGTTCTGGCCGGTGACCAGATCGCCACCATGGGTAACCGCGGATTCTCCACAGGACCGCACTGCCACTTCGAGGTCTGGCTGAACGGCACCAATAAGGTCGACCCGGTTCCTTGGCTGGCCACCCGTGGCATCAGCCTCAATTCAGGACGTGACTGAACACGGGCACCCCTGCTGCGCACACACCCCTACGGTGCCGCGGCGATAGCAAGGCCTAATAGCGCGACGACCTTGACGACTTCCAAACCGATGTACCAGTAGTGGGCGTGTGAGCGCGGCAGGTCCTCACCAGCAAGGACCCGGTCCGATCGGCGGGTCAAGGGCGGACGCACCACCAGAATCTGCACAGCGAGCAGCATCACCGCTGCGCCGAGCCACAGCCAGACTGCCGTATCCGGTATCACGATCGATGCCGCGAGCACCAGCAATACGGCGAGCACAGCCTCGATGCTGTTCAACGCCCGGAACACCAAGCGGCCGATACCGAGACCGAGCGGCACGGTGATCCCTGGCGCGCGAAACTTCAGCGGCGCTTCCACGAAGGAGATGGCCAGCACCATACCGAGCCATAGCAGGGGAAGAAACCATACGACGTGTTGCGCGACCGTGTTCATACCACGGACCCTACCGATGTGGCACGACCATGATCAGGGCCGAAAGGCACCAGGGCCGAAAGACTCTGTGATACCGGCCGACTGGTCCTCGCGGTAGCCGACGCGCTCAGAGCTTGACCAGGGTTCGGCTGTACTGCGGGATCAGCCGGATCTTACCCGCGGTACCGAAGTCGATGGTCACAGTGGCCAGCGGTCCGAAACCCTCGGCGGCGATCACGCGACCGAGACCGTATTTGTCGTCACTGACCCGATCGCCCACGGCGAACACCACATTCGTATTGTTGCGGGTCGCCCCGGCGGACGTCGGCCTACGCGACCCACCATCACGCAGGCCGGGGCGTGTCGAGGGCCAACCGTCACCCCGCGTCCAATCCCGCGCCAACCCATCATGATCACCACCGCGGCGGCGGCTCCCCCCGGTTGCGATCTGCTCGACCGGCTCCAGTCGTCGCCAGTCGATGAGATGTCCCGGAATCTCCTGCAAGAAACGTGATTCCGGATTGGAAACCGGCTGCCCCCAACCGGAACGCACCATCGCACGCGTGACATACAGCCGCCGCCGTGCTCTGGTGATGCCGACATAGGCGAGGCGGCGTTCCTCGGCCAATTCGGCCGGATCACCCAGTGCCCGCATATGCGGGAACTGCCCATCCTCCCAACCGGTGACGAACACCACCGGGAACTCGAGGCCTTTGGCTGTGTGCAGCGTCATCATCGTGACGACGCCGGAGCCTTCATCCGGGATCTGGTCGGTATCGGCCACCAACGAGACTCGTTCGAGGAATGCGGCGAGCGAACCGGGCTCCGGCTCCCCTTCGCCTGTCTCCGGCAGCAAGCCTTCGTCCCGAGCCGCCGCTATGTTGTTGTACGCCTCGGAACTGAATTCTCTGGCAACACTGACCAATTCGTTGAGGTTGTCCAGCCGGGCGCCATCCTGCGGATCATCGGATGCCGCCAGCTCGGCACGGTAGCCGGTACGCTCCAGCACCGCGTCGACAATGTTGCCCACATCCGGGAAATCCCCCTCCTGGCGTTCCCCTGCCGCCCGGATCTCATCGAGCAGGTCGAGGAAGCCCGCGATGGCCCGCTGCGCGCGGGTGTTCAGCAGCGCCACTTTGCCCTCGGCAGCAGCCCGCAATGCGGCGGCGAAACCGATGCCCTGCTGTTCGGCGTGTACCGCGACGCACGCTTCGGCCCGATCGCCGATTCCGCGACGCGGTGTATTCAGGATTCGGCGCAAGCTCACCGCATCGTCGGAGTTCTCCAGTACTCGCAGGTAGGCGACGATGTCGCGGACCTCTTTGCGCTCGTAGAAGCGGACCCCACCGACCACCTTGTAGGGCAAGCCCATCCGGATGAAGATCTCTTCCAGCGCCCTGGAGTTGTTGTTGGTGCGATAGAACACCGCGACATCGCGGTAACCGACCTCGCCCTGATCGACAAGTCGATCGATCTCGCGCGCCACGAACGACGCCTCATCGTGCTCATTGTCGGCGACGTAACCGGTAATCAGGTCACCCGCGCCCGAATCCGTCCAGAGCTTCTTCTCGCGCCGGTTCTCGTTGCGCGAGATCACCGCGTTGGCGGCGGTGAGGATGTGCTGGGTGGAACGATAGTTCTGCTCCAGCAGAATGGTCTCCGCCTCGGGAAAATCGCGCTCGAACTCTTCGATATTACGAATAGTGGCACCGCGGAAAGCGTAGATGGACTGATCCGCGTCGCCGACCACACACAGTTCGCTCGGCGGCACCCGCCCCTCGGCACCCGCGTCGTCCAGGTGATGACCGACCAGCTCGCGCACCAAAACGTACTGTGCGTGGTTGGTGTCCTGGTACTCATCCACCAGCACATGCCGGAAACGGCGCCGATAGTACTCGGCGACCTGCGGGTGGTTACGCAGCAGCGCCACCGTCTCGCCGATCAGATCGTCGAAGTCCATCGCGTTCGCCGTGCGCAACCGGTGCTGATACTCGGTATAGACCTTGGCAACCAGGCCGGGTAGTTCGGCATCGTCCGCTTCGGCGTCCGCCACGGCTCCGGCCGGATCGATGAGTTCGTTCTTCAGATTCGAGATCGCGGTCGCCAACAAGCGCGCCGAATACTTCTTGGTGTCGATGCCCAGATCGCGGCTGATCATGGTGAGCAGGCGCCGCGAATCGTCGGCATCGTAGATCGTGAAATTCGAATTGCGTCCCGGCAGCAGCGCGGCCTGCGTCCGCAGTATCCGGACACAGCTGGAGTGGAAGGTGGACACCCACATAGCGCCCCCGCGCGGGCCGACGAGTCCGGTCACCCGTTCCCACATCTCCGCGGCGGCTTTATTGGTGAAGGTGATGGCGAGCACTTGGCCAGGAGTCACCCCGCGGGCGGCGAGCAGGTAGGCGATGCGGCGAGTGAGCACGGCGGTCTTCCCTGATCCGGCGCCTGCCACGATCAGCAGAGGCGATCCCGTATGCACGACTGCCGCGCGCTGCTGCGGGTTCAGACCGGTGAGCAATCGCTCGGCATCCGCCTCCGGTGCAGCGGCATGCCGCTGCACGGCTTCTCCGCCGACGGCCTGCGATTTCGCTGCCGGAGCAGGCCGCAGGACCTGATCGGCCTTCGTATCGGGAACCACCGTGATGTCCATCGTCCACCCACGCTACCGGCGGGCACCGACATTGTTGAAGTCCTTGATCATGGTCAAACCCTGATCACGGTGATATCGGTTCGGTACCGGGCACTCCAACAGCGGATGAACTCCCGCGGGTGGGGAGTCGAGTGGGACGACATAGTATTTACAAATGCAATCGTTTTGCATACTTTCCGGCCCATGGCAGACTAACGGCATGCTCAGCGCTCCAGCGATACCCCCGCGCCTGCGCCAGGACAGATGCCGCTATCGCGGGGCCGGTACCTGAGCACCTTTTCTGGGGGGACGATACGAGGCCCCTCCAGGTCTGTTTCACGGTGAAAGAACCGGTCGGTACCGGGGCCGAGCGCACGGGCCCGATCGATGTTCTGACGCGAGGAGATTAATGATGAGCACCCCTGCCACGACGACCGGGTCCGATTCCGCGTTGCCGCAGACCGAGGCCGAGATCGACAAACTCCGCAAGGAAATCGACCAGCTCGATGCGGAGATCCTGGCCGCGATCAAACGCCGGACAGAGATCTCCAGGATCATCGGCCGGACCCGGATGGCGTCGGGCGGGCCCCGCCTGGTGCACAGCCGCGAAATGAAAGTGCTCGAGCGGTTCAGCGAACTCGGGCAGGAGGGCCACACCCTCGCCATGCTGCTGCTGCGCCTCGGCCGCGGCCGCCTCGGCCACTGATCATCCCCCGAGCTGCCCGGATGCCCGCGGGCATCCGGGCAGCTCGTTCAGGTGAGAGCGATGTACTTGGTCGACAAGTATTCCTCGATCCCCTCGGTTCCACCCTCACGGCCGAAGCCGGACTGTTTGACACCACCGAAGGGAGCCGCTGGGTCGGAGATAACTCCGCGGTTGACGCCGACCATGCCCGATTCCAGCCCTTCCGCAATCCGGAGGGCGCGGTCGAGATCGCGCGTGTAGACGTAGCTGACCAGGCCGAATTCGGTATCGTTCGCGGCATCGAGTCCCTCTTGCTCGGTCTCGAAACCGATGATCGGCGCCACCGGGCCGAATACCTCCTCACGCAGAATCCTGGCCTGTGACGGAACGTCACCGAGGATGGTGGCCGGGTAGAACCAGCCTGGTCCCGGCTGCGCCTTACCGCCGAGCAGCACCGTGGCGCCTGCCGCGACGGCGTCGTCGACCAATTCCCCGACGGTCTGCAGCTGGTCCTCGTTGATCAGTGGACCGAGCGTCGTGTCCGGATCGGTCCCCGGCCCGAGCCGGGCACCATGTGTCATCGCCTCGACCAGTTTGGCAGTGAATTCCTCGCGGACACCGTTCTGCACGTGGAAGCGATTGGCCGCGGTGCACGCCTCGCCGCCATTGCGCAGCTTCGCCGCCATCGCACCCTGCACCGCCGCGTCCACATCAGCGTCGTCGAACACCACGAACGGCGCGTTTCCGCCGAGTTCCATCGAGGTACGCAGCAACCGATGCGCGGACTTCTCCACCAACGTCTTGCCGACCTCGGTGGAACCGGTGAACGTCAGCTTGCGCAGCCGGGCATCGTCGAGCAGCGGTTGGGTCACCGCGCTGGACCGGCTGGAGGTGAGCACCGAAAGCACACCATCGGGGAGGCCGGCCGCACTGCACAGCTCGGCCAGCAGCAACATGGTCAGTGGCGTAGCGGAAGCGGGCTTGACGATCATCGTGCAGCCCGCGGCCAGCGCGGGGCCGATTTTGCGCGTGCCCATCGCCAGCGGGAAGTTCCACGGCGTGATCGCAAGGCAGGGGCCGACCGGTTGCTTGTGCACCATGATCCGACCCGTGCCGGACGGCGCCTGTAGGTAGCGTCCGTGCACCCGCACGGCCTCCTCGCTGAACCACCGGAAGAACTCGGCGCCGTAGCGCACCTCATTGCGGCTCTCCGGCAGCGCCTTGCCCATCTCCAGCGTCATCAACAGCGCGAATTCCTCCGCGCGAGCAGTGATCTGCTCGAACACCTTCCGCAGGATCTCCCCCCGTGCTCGCGCAGGCGTAGCCGCCCATTCCGCTTGTACTGCGACAGCGGCGTCGAGCGCGCGCATCGCGTCGTCCGGCGTCGCGTCCGCGACGTGTGTCAGCACCTCCCCTGTCGCCGGATTGTGCACCGGGAACGTACCCCCGCCGGTGGCATCGACGGGGCCGCCGATCCACAGTCGCTTCGGTACGGCTTCGATAACTTCGCGTTCGGACACCATGCGGCCAGCCTAAGTCGTGCGGTAACGCACATCCCGAACACATGGCCGACACACCAGACGCGGAGCAACCGAAGGCACTGCTGCCGCACCGCGCCTGCCGGGACAACGCGAAAGGGAGACCGTGAGAAGTGCGGCATCACCTGGGATGTGATCGGTAATTCCCGATGCGGCACAGTCGAATTTCGATTCGGTGACGATACCGAGACACCCGACGCGCCACAGATGTTCCCGTGCACCACGCCGCGCCTGCTTGTACTCTCGGCGAACGTGAGCAGCGATATCACCGCGACGGCGGCATGGCGGAAACTACGCGAGCATCACAGCGCTATCGCCGGGCGACACCTCAGAGAGTTCTTCGCCGACGATCCGAACCGGGGCAGCGAACTGACCGTCCAGGTGGCAGACCTGCGCATCGATTACAGCAAGCATCGGGTGACCAGGGAAACCCTGCACCTGCTCGTGGAATTGGCGCGCGAGGCCGATGTGCCGGGACGCCGGGACGCGATGTACCGCGGCGAGCACATCAACACCTCGGAGGACCGCGCGGTCGGCCATATCGCGTTGCGGCTGCCCAAGAGTGAGTCGATGAGCATCGACGGGGTCGACGCGGGCGCCGAGGTACACGCGGTGCTCGAGCGGATGGGTGCGTTCGCCGACGCACTGCGCTCCGGGCAGTGGCGCGGCGCGACCGGCGAGCGGATCACGACAGTGGTCAATATCGGCATCGGTGGATCGGACCTCGGACCGGCGATGGTGCATCAGGCACTGCGGCACTATGCGGGAGGTGCGGCGGGAACAGACGCCGCGGCCATCGACGCGCGGTTCGTCTCGAACGTCGATCCCGCGGACCTGGTCGCGAAGCTGACCGGGCTCGATCCGGCTACCACGTTGTTCATCGTGGCCTCCAAGACCTTCTCCACGCTGGAGACGCTGACCAACGCGACCGCGGCCCGGCGCTGGCTGGTCGACGCGCTCGGCGCGGACGCCGTCGCCAAGCACTTCGTCGCGGTCTCCACCAATACCGAGCGGGTAGCGCAATTCGGTATCGACACCGACAATATGTTCGGTTTCTGGGACTGGGTCGGCGGCCGCTACTCGGTGGACTCGGCGATCGGGCTTTCGGTGATGGTTACCATCGGTAAGGAGCGATTCGCGGAGTTCCTCGCCGGAATGCACGCCGTGGACCGGCATTTCGCCACCGCTCCACTGGAGCAGAACGCGCCGGTGCTGCTCGGCCTGCTCGGCGTCTGGTACTCGAATTTCTTCGACGCGCAATCACGTGCGGTGCTGCCGTATTCGAACGATCTGGCCCGTTTCCCGGCATACCTGCAACAACTGACCATGGAGTCCAACGGCAAGTCGGTACGCGCGGATGGCACGCCGGTCACCACTTCCACCGGCGAGATCTTCTGGGGCGAGCCAGGCACCAACGGCCAGCACGCCTTCTACCAGCTGCTGCACCAGGGAACGCGGTTGGTTCCCGCCGATTTCATCGGATTCGCCCGCCCCACCGATGATCTGCCGACCAGCGATGGCACCGGCAGCATGCACGACATCCTGATGAGCAATCTGTTCGCGCAGACCAAAGTGCTCGCCTTCGGTAAAACCGCCGAGGAGATCAGCGCCGAAATGCACGCTGACGCCACGGAGAACTCCGATCACGCGCTGGTACCGCACAAGGTGATGCCGGGCAACCGTCCGTCCACCACCATCCTGGCGCCACAGCTCACCCCGTCGGTGCTCGGCCAGCTCATCGCCCTCTACGAACATCAGGTCTTCGTCGAAGGAACCATCTGGGGCATCGACAGTTTCGACCAGTGGGGGGTTGAGCTCGGCAAGCAGCAGGCGCTTGCCCTCGCCCCGCTGCTCACCGCCGAGGAAGAGCCCGATGCGCAGGACGATTCGTCAACCGATGCGCTGATCCGCTGGTACCGCGCCCATCGTTGACCTCGGCCCGCCTGTGTCCGCAGCTGCTGGATCGCTCTGGACAGACCTGGTGAGGCCATGATGCCCGAGTTCGCGACCATCCTCCGGTAAACGCGGTTCTGTCTAGGATTTCGAGGGTGGGATTACTGTTCGGAACGCGTGAGTCCGATTCGCCGTGGGTCGAATCCGTGTGGACCTGCCGCAGCGAGTACGTCTCGGAGATGACCTCGGTCGCCTCCGAGACGTGGGGACTGGTGTTCTGGGAACAGGCAGGGCGCCGGTATGCGGCGATCACCGGCCCGGAGAGCCGCACCGGCACCGCGCCGGTGCCCGAGAGCGCGAGTTTCGTCGGTATCCATTTCGCGGTCGGGACCGCCCTGCGGGCGACAGCCCCGTCGACCGTGGTGGACGGCGGGATCGTGCTGCCCGATGTGACCAGCCGGACCTTCTGGCTCGACGGCGCCCATCGGGAGATACCTCGGCCCGAGGATGCCGAGGCGCTCGTCGACCGGCTCGTCCGGGATGGAGTCGTGGTCCGCGACCCTTTAGTCGCGGCGGCGCTACAGGGGATGCCGCCGGAGGTGACCGAGCGGACGTTAGAGCGCCGTTTCCGGGCGGCGACGGGACTCACGCAGGGCGCCGTCCGGCAGATCAGGCGCGCCCGCACCGCCGCCCGCCTGCTGAGCTCGGGTGATACGCCCGGCGATGTCGTCGACAAGCTCGGGTATTACGACGAGCCGCATCTCGCCCGCGCGCTGCGCCGGTATGTCGGGCGGACAGCTCAGCAACTGCGGACCCGGACCGATGACGCGATTGCGCTCGATCTCGATCAGCGCACCACGTCATATACGAGTTTGGTCACGCCGTTGGAGTAGGTCGCCGAATCCCGTACGCGCAATGTCTGCTTATCGCGGTCCGCGCGGCTGAACAGGCTCTTACCCGCACCGAGCAGTACCGGGAAGACGAGCAGGTTGTAGCGGTCGATCAGATCGGCATCCGACAGGCACCTGGCCAATTCGGCACTGCCGTGGATGTAGATCGCGCCGCCTTCGGTCTGCTTGAGCTCCGCGATGTCGTCCGCCGAGCGCAGGATCGTGATCGGCCCCCACCCGTCGATCAGCGCATCGTCGGCCAAGCTCGCGGAGACGACGTATTTGGGCAGGTCCTTGTACGCGGCGTGATCCACGGAATCGCGCCAGATCGGGGCGAACGCCTCGTAGCTGCGGCGGCCGAACATCAACGCGGAGGTATCGGCGAGTTCCTCGCTCTTGAGCGAGTACGCCTCGGGCACGAACTCGGTGTCCATCACCCAGCCACCGCTGCGATGCCCCTCGACCTTGCCGCCCGGCGAGTCCACGACGCCGTCCAGCGACATGAAGCCGGTGTAGACGAGTTCGCGTGTCATCAGTTCCTCCTAGTTGTCAAGCACTCGAGCGTGCCGGTGATCAGCCTAGAAACCGCCGCCGCCGGTGTCTTGGACGAAACCGACACAGTCGGCCGGGACACGAAACGCCGGGCACATCGACTACGACCAGGCGTGCGACTCCGGCGCTGTCCGACACCGCAATCACGCATCGCCGCGCCCGACAACGGAACTACCGTTAGCGAGAAGTTTCATATCCGAGCCGCCTTCCGGTGGGCGAACCCACCCAGGCGCTGTTCGATGGCCACAGCTGTGCGCGGTCGCGCTGGTCGCGAAGCGCGCACTAGGCTGGCACGAACTATCGGACGAGCGGAAAGCATCTGATTTGAGCAACTATCCGAGCTACCAGCAGCCATCCCCGCATCAGGCCCCGAACAGACGACTGTTCGTCATCCTGACTCCGTTTCTGGTGCTGCTCGTGGTCGCCGCAGCAGCGGGCATCGGATTGTTGGCCCGCCCCGCGGTGGCCGATAAGATCCCCGGTGTCGCGACAGTGGCCAACAATAGCTCCATCCCCGCGAACGTCTCGGCCGACGGCTCGGTCCTGGTCGGCTCACCGGACGCGCAAGTCACCGTCCGCGTGGTCATGGACCTGCAATGCCCCGCCTGCAAAGCCTTCGAGCAGGCCAACGGCGAGGTGCTGGAGGAATCCGTCGACAACGACACCGCCGCAGTGGAGTACAGCGTCATCACCTTCCTCGACCGCATGAGCACCACCGAGTACTCCTCCCGCGCCGGTAACGCGTCGTTCTGCGTCGCGAACTCCGGCGTGGACAATTACCAGACCTGGCTCTCGGATATGTTCACCCTCCAGCCGAGCGAGGGCGGCAGTGGCCTGCCCGACAGCGCACTGATCGATATCGCCGAATCCGCGGGCTACACCGATCCCGCAGTGGCCGAATGCATCACCGAACGCCGGTACGACGCCTATCTGCGCACGAAGACCGACGAGGTACTGAACAGCGGCGTGCACTCCACCCCGACCGTAACCGTGAACGGTGAGCGGGTAACCGACACCGCCGCCCTGATGGGCCGCAACGGCCTCGCCGCCGTCATCGCGGCCGCGCGCTGAACCAACCGTCCCACAGCGCAGGGCACGCCACCTCGATGACGGCTTGGTTGCCCGGATTTCGCTCGCCTCGACGCCGAAGCCCCTGTTACCTCCCACGGGTGGATCATCCGTCAGAGGTAACAGGCGGCGGACGGCAGATATCAGACGAAGGCGCGCTCGATGACGGCGCCGGTGTCGACCCCGGTCGGCAGGGTGCCGAACGCGATACCCCAGTCGTCGCCGAGCCGAGTGGCACAGAAGGCGTCGGCGACGGCGGCGTGGCCGTGGCGCACCAGCTGCGCACCCTGCAGCACCAGCGCCATCAGCTCGACAACGCGCCGTGCGCGGTATTCGATATCGGCGAGATCCGACAGTTCCTTGCCGACCCTCGCGATCGCGTCGTCGAGCCGGGGATTCGCGCCCTTCGCCAGAGTCACCTCATTGAAGTACGCCTCGACGGTCTCCGGCTGGCGCCCCATAGCACGCAACGCATCCAGTGCCGCGACATTGCCAGACCCCTCCCAGATGGACATCAGCGGCGCCTCCCGATACAGCCGGGGCATACCCGATTCCTCGGCATACCCGTTACCGCCGAGGCATTCCAGCGCCTCGGCCGCATGCGCGGGCGCCCGTTTGCACACCCAGTACTTGGTGACCGCCAAGGCAATGCGCCGCAGTGCCGCCTCGGCTGGGTCCGAGGTCGCCCGGTCGGTGGCCCCGGCAAGGCGCATCATCACCGTGGTCGCCGCCTCGGATTCGATCACCAGATCGGCCAGCACATTGCGCATAGCGGGCTGATCGATCAGCTTGGCGCCGAAGGCTTCCCGATGCCTGGCGTGGTGCACCGCGTAGACCGTGCTCGACCGCATACCGGTTGCCGAGCCGATCACACAGTCCAGCCTGGTCATATTCACCATTTCGATAATGGTCTTGACCCCGGCGCCTTCCGCGCCGACCAACCAGCCGATGGCGTTCTCGTACTCGATCTCCGAAGAGGCATTGGACTTGTTGCCCAGCTTCTCTTTGAGGCGTTGGATCCGGATCGGATTGCGCGTGTCGTCCGGTAACACCCGTGGCAACAGGAAACAGGACAGCCCGCCCGGCGCCTGGGCCAGCGTGAGGAACATATCCGACATGGGGGCGGAAGTGAACCACTTGTGCCCGACGATCCGGTACGAACCGTCCGGCTGCGGTGTCGCGGTGGTGGTGTTGGCGCGGACATCCGAGCCACCCTGCTTCTCGGTCATCGACATGCCCGCGATGAGCCCGGCCTTGGTGGACGGCTCGCGTAGGCCGAATTCATAGCTGCGGGAGCCGAGTAGTGGTTCGTACTTCGCCGCCAGCTCGCGATTGTGCCGCAACGCGGGCACCACCGCGTACGTCATCGAGATCGGGCACATATGCCCCGCCTCGGCCGCACCCCAGGTATAGAACTTCGCCGCGCGCGCCACATGCGCACCCCGGCGCTCGTCCAGCCATGGTGAGCCGTGCAGACCGTACTCGACCGCGACGCGCATCAGATCGTGCCAATGCGGATGGAACTCGACCTCGTCGATACGGTGGCCATAGCGATCATGGGTGCGCAGCACCGGTGGGTACTCGTTGGCCAGCCTGCCCCATTCCTGCGCCTCGGCACCGCCTGCGAGCGCGCCGAGTTCCCGCACCTCGGGTTCGGCCCAGCCGGCGCCTTCCCGGTGCAGACCCTCGATCAGCGACGGATGGCGCGCCGCATCGAAAGGCACGATGCCCGGCACCTGGTTGAAGACTTCATGCGTCTGCATCTGACACTCCTGATTCCAGCCGAGCACGGTCGGCACCCGGGTCGTCACGCACACCTAGCGCGCGTATCGAGAAAGCGATGAGCTGAGGGACGACACAGTCCCCGTGCAGGGCTTCGGCGAGCGGGCCGACCAGCACCTCGCCGATCGCGCCGACCAAGGCTGCGGCGCTGATCCTCGGTTCCTGTGGCGGTAGTTCACCCCGCGAAACCCCCTCCGCCACAGCTATTTCGAACTTCTCGGCGAATGCGCGCCGGAAGTGTAGCCGTTCACTGTCGACAGCGGCGTCGACAGGTTCGGCGAGCAGCACATAGGCCAGGTTCGGATTCTTCAGCGCACGACTCGCGAAGGTCTCCACCGCCGCGGTCACCCGTTCGAGCACCGTTCCGTTCGCACCGGCCGCCGCGACCGCGGCGACCTCACGGGCAACCACCGTCCGGAAGACCGCGCGTACCAGATCGGCCTTGCCCTCGAAGTTCTTGTAGACGGTCCCTGTGGCCACACCGGCCTCGGCCGCGACCGCGGCCATGGAAAGCGCGGCGTACCCGCCCCGAGAAAGCACTGCGGTCGCAGCCTGCACGATCAGCTCCGCCTGTGCGTCCAGACGGGCCTGCACAGCGGCGGTTCTGCGGTAAGCCACACAAGAAGTGAATCATAAATTCATTTCTTCACACAAGGGCATCACTCGTCGTATGGTCGAGCAGGTGAGCGTATTGATCGAGCGCAATGGTCCGGTGACCACTGTGATCCTGCACCGCCCCGAAGCACGCAACGCTGTCGACGGGCCGACCGCCGCCGCGCTGGCCGATGCCTTCCGCGCCTTCGATGCCGACCCCGATGCGGCGGTCGCCGTCTTATGGGGCGATGGTGGCACGTTCTGCGCGGGTGCCGACTTGAAAGCGCTCGGCACCGAGCACGCCAACCAGGTCACCGAGGATGGCGACGGGCCGATGGGACCGACTCGGATGCGGCTGTCCAAACCGGTGATCGCCGCGGTCTCCGGCTTCGCGGTGGCAGGCGGACTCGAACTCGCACTATGGTGCGACCTGCGGGTGGCCGAGCACGACAGCACCTTCGGAGTGTTCTGCCGCCGCTGGGGCGTCCCGCTGATCGACGGCGGCACCATCCGGCTACCGCGTATCGTCGGTACCGGCCGCGCGATGGACCTGGTGCTCACCGGGCGCGCGGTCGGCGCCGATGAAGCGTTGCAGATGGGGTTGGTCAATCGCGTTGTGCCTACCGGCGAGGCCCGCGCGGCCGCGGAGGAACTCGCCGCGGAACTGGCCGCGCTGCCACAGACCTGCCTGCGCTCGGACCGGATGTCGCTATTGGAACAGGATGGGATGAGCGAGGAGTCCGCGCTGCGCAACGAGTTGCGACACGGTCTGACGGCACTGGCCGACGGTGCGCTGGCAGGCGCGGCGCGCTTCACGGCAGGTGCGGGCAGGCACGGCGAACGCGCCTGAACCCGATGGCCCGCCTGAATGTCCTCGACGAGATCTTTCTGCGCACCCACCGTGGGCTCGGCACCCCGATCGCACTGCAGGGCCTGTGGCGGACAACCGACCGAGTCGACCCAGCGCTGCTGACCCGGGTGCACGATGCTCTGCGTCGCGGCCCCCTTGGACGCAGGGTAGTACCGCCACGCGTACCCGGGGCGCGACGAGCCTGGCAACCGAACATCCGCGCGTACCCTGTCGCCCACGCCACGAGTGTCCTGCCAGTCGCCGAGCTACTCGACTGGGCCGATACCCAGGGCGAGGCACTCGATCCGGAATACGGCCCCGGATGGCGGCTTTCGACCGCGATGCTCGACGACGGCGGTTCGGTCATTTCACTCACCTGCTCCCATGCGCTGGCCGATGGCCGCGCGCTGATCCTCGCAGTGGACGACGCACTATCCGGTACAGCGGGGAAACGGCCGAACCACACTGCGCGAGAATCGGATTGGTCCGACGCACGACGCCAGTGGATGACCGTGCTGCGCGGTACCGCCGCGGCGCTGCGACAGGGGATACCCTCGCTGCCGGCCGCAGCGTCCCGCGCACAAGAGCCGACGGCCACCGGCTCGGCACCGACACACAGCGCGATCCTGCAATGTTGCGCTCCGGAGTGGGAGCGCGCTGCCGCGCGACACCGCGGCACCGTCAACAGCTTGTTCATCCAGCTCGTCGCAACCGTACTGTGGCACAGCGGGTTCCCCGGCGAGACCATCGAGGCGAGCCTACCGATCGACACCCGCGAAGAACCGAGGATCGATAACGACATCGCCATGACACAGCTCGCGATCAGCAGGGCCGACACGCCCGCATCGATCCGCGCCCTTGCCCGCTCGGCCTACGCGCGCCGCATATCCGCGCCGGGTGGTATGCCCGAAGAACTGCTCCAGCTGATCCCGGACCGCTGGGCGTACGCCCTGTCCAAGGGGGCGGGCGAACGGGATATTCTGTGTTCCAATATCGGAACGCTGCCCGCCTCGGTGCGTACTCTCGGTCCACACCGCTGCACCGGTATCGCCGCCCGCGCCATCCATCCCGGCCTTTCCGCCGCACAGTTGCCACGCACCAGGCTTTCAGGCTATCTGTGCCGGATCGGAGACGACTACGTACTGAGCCTGGTGAGCTCGGATCCAGCACGGGTAGCGTCCGCTGCCGCGCTCCGCGAACTGGCCGTGCGCACGGCGATGGCTACCGGCCTGCCCGCTCGCGCGTGGTGAGATCGCCGCGCACGACCGCCGTACTGTATGCGTAGTTCCGGCCGGAACGCATCACGTCAGCGAGGCCGCGCTCATGAGTTCGGCACCGAATCAACGCGATACCCCGCCCCCACCGGCAGACTCGCGGGTGCGGCCATACCACAACCCTGCCGCGACGACCGGTAGCATTCGGCCCGCGGACCGCCGTACGAAGTCACGGCAATCGCCGAGATAGCAGTAGTTCCGTTGTCAAGTTCCGTTGTGACGTTCAGTTTCTGATGATCCACTCGACGGGAGCACGATGAACCGCAGACATTCCCATACCCTGGCCATGATCACCGCGGTGATACTGGCCATGACCGGCGCCATCGCCGCGGTCGACACACCGGCCGCCGCCGCGCCAGGGGAAGTGCGCTCCGGCGGCCTCCATCTGATCGCGTCCGTGGATTCCAATACCGTCACACCGGCAGGCGGAGACACCGCCACCGGGATCCCCTTCGCGCACACAGTCAAAGTCGCCGGAAACTACTCGGTCACCTTCGACGGGACCTCACCGCTGCGACACGGACAGATCATCGCCGGATATCTGATCGGGTGCGCTGTGAACGTCGCCGACGGCATCACGATCGGTATCGTCCCGCAGGTCAATTTCGGTGTCGGATTCGCCCCCTTTGTCGCGCTCAATCTGGCAATAGACGCACCACCCAGTATCACCGTCGGCTTTTCTCCCCAGGTCTTCATGGGGGTCGGCCTCGCAGGCCAGTTCGCGATGTTCCTGGCGCCGGGTAATGTGACCGCAGTCGTAGTCGGCGCGGCCGAACTCGATTCGGAATCAGAATTCCCCTATACTTTCGCGCACAACAACACCCCGCTGAATATCAGCGGATGCCTTTCTCCGGCTACGGCTATGCCATTCGTCACCGTCCGTGCCGACGGTATCAACAGCAGTGTGCAAACGACAGGCTACGGCGACCAATTCGTATTCTGAAGACGCATCGGCCTGCGACTTCCTGCCCTCGGAATGTCATGCGGGACCACGGTGATCGCCGCGATAGAAGTTCTTTTGCGAAGTTCCGTTGTGACGTTCTGTTCCAATGATCAACCCGACGGGAGCACGATGAACCGCAGACATTCCCATACCCTGGCCATGATCACCGCGGTGATACTGGCCATGACCGGCGCCATCGCCGCGGTCGACACACCGGCCGCCGCCGCGCCAGGGGAAGTGCGCTCCGGCGGCCTCCGTCTGATCGCGTCCGTGGATTCCAATACCGTCACACCGGCAGGCGGAGACACCGCCACCGGGATCCCCTTCGTACACTCGGTCAAGCTCTCCGGAAACTACTCGGTCGGACTCGACCGAACCTCACCGCTGCGGCACGGGCGGATCGTCGCCGGATATCTGATCGGGTGCGCCGTGAGCGTCGCCGACGGCATCTCGATCGGCCTCATCCCCGAAGTCGGTGTCGAAGCGGGCTTCGGCACCGACTTCGGTCTCGACCTGGTGCTGGAAGAACCCGAAATACCGGAGAAAGAGGAGAAAGAGCACGACATGCCCTGGGGCATGATGCAACCCCATATGCCCTGGGACATGATGCAACCCCATATGCCCTGGGACATGATGAAGCCGCATATGCCCTGGGACAAGCCTTCCTTCGGAATCAACATCGGCGGGATCACTCTCGGCGCGGGGACCGAATTCGGCGTCGTATCCGGCCTCGGCGGCCAGCTGCTGATGAGTCTGGACCCAGGTAGTGTGGTCGCGGCGGTGATCAGCACGTCTGTGCTGGACCGGGACGCGAGCTTCCCATACACCTTCACGCACACCAACACCCCGCTGAATATCAGCGGATGCCTCGCACCGGCCACGGCCATGCCATTCGTCACCGTCCTCGCCGACAGCGTCAACGGCAGCGCGCAGACAACCGGCTACGGCGACCAATTCGTATTCTGACCACCACCCGACCACAACACCGGCATTACGAAAGAAAGCAGGCCACCCCGCGATATCGAGTCCACGATGATCAGCGCGCCTCGACTCGTCCTGATGCGATGCGCTGAAGCACATCGGCGGGGACAGCGATCCCTGGAGTGAGGTCGCCGGAATCTATCGGCGCATCCCACACCTGACGCACCGGGAGCACCCCGGCCCACACGCCACCCGTTTCGATATCGGCCTCATCGTCTCTGGGGCCACCGGTGCGGATCTTCACCGATGCCTCGGTGAGATCGATGGCGAGCACTACCGTAGCGGCGAGCTCTTTCCGGTTCGGGTGTCGCACCCGAGACCAGGAGCCGGGAGCCGTGTGCTCGACGATCACGCGCAGCCCGTGCTCACGCTCGGCACGGCCGGTCACCTCCACCGCACGGCCCAGCACAACCGCACTGCGGTAGTTCATGGAGAAGTGCATCGCCGAACGGGCGTACACCACACCGTCGACCAGCGTCACCGCCACCGAGACAGCACTGCCGATCGCGGCACGCAGGTTCCCCGCGCCGGTCGATCCGTGAATGTAGAGCGTATCGCCGTCCCGCCCGTACACAGTCGGCAATACCACCGGCGTACCGTCGAGCAGCACACCGAGATGGCAGATCAGCGCGGCGTCGAGCACCGCATCCAGATCGGCGCGGTCGGTGCGCGCACGCTCCCGCAATCGGGTCGGAGTGCTGCGCGGCGTCGGGGAAAGCGGGGTCCGTGAACTGACTGGTTCGGGCATATACCCAGGATCGGGCCGCGGATGGCATCATCACAGTGCCAATTCAACTGAGTTTCAGTAGTCCACTTCGAGGAGGCTCCCGTGCTGGACGAGCTTCCCCTCATCCTGGATCGCGATTCACCGGACCCGCTCGCGGCACAGATCGCCGACCAGCTGCGCCATGCCGCGACCACCGGGGCGCTACGTAGCGGCGACCGGCTGCCCGCCACTCGCGCACTTTCCATTCAGCTCGGGGTGAGCCGTACCGTGGTGGTCGCGGCCTACGATCAACTACACGCCGAAGGCTGGATCAGCGGTAAACGTGGCTCCGGTACCTACCTGACCACCGCCCCGGCCACCCCGCCCGTACATACCGCCGCGTTCTCCGCCGCGGCGGCCGACCCGCGGCTCTACGATCTCACTCCCGGCGCCCCGTGCACCCAGGCCATCGATCCGGCCGCATGGCGCCGCGCGTGGCGAGCTGCCGCCGACCCTGCACCGCTGGTGCGCAAGAATCACGCCGGGGAACCGGAATTCCGCACAGTGGTCATGGAGCATCTGCTCCGCCACCGCGGGATCACCATGAGCGCGGGCAGCGTATTACTCGCCACCGGGGGAACCAGTTCCGCCGTAGCCGAACTGGCCGCGGCCGTGCTACATCCCGGTGCCACCGTCGCTATCGAGGACCCCGGTTACCAGCGGGCCGCCTCGGCCTTCGAAGCAGCCGGAATCGAGGTGGTCCCGGTCCCGGTAGATGCGCACGGACTGCGTACCGATCTGCTCCCGCCGGGGATCGACGCGGTCTATTGCACTCCCGCACATCAGTTTCCGCTCGGCGCACGGATGCCAGCGGTACGCAGGGTCGAACTGATCGAGCACGCACGACGATCCGGGATCGTCGTCATCGAAGACGACTACGACGGTGAACTGCGCTATAGCACCGCGCCGCTGCCATTGCTCGCCACCATGGCACCTGATGTCGTCATCCACCTGGGCACGACGAGCAAAATCCTGTCGCCGAGCCTTGGCGTCGGCTGGCTGCTCGCCGCACCGGAGATCGCCGAGGCAGTACTCACGCATCGGCAGCGCACCGGTACCAGTCCAAGCCCGGCAGGCCAGCGGGTACTGGTGGCCTTCGCCGTACATGGCGATCTGGCCAGGCACCTGCGCCGATTGCGCCGCACCCTGCCGTCACGTCGAGCGCTGGCCGTCAGCGAGCTGCGCCGCCGCGGCCTCGACGTGCGCGGCGACGACGCTGGCTCGCATATCGTGGTCCCGGTGGACTCGGCCGAGACCGAACGGCACGCACTCGCGGCCGGACAGGAACGTGGTGTGGCACTCGACGGCTTGGCCAGGCATTATCGCCGACCGGAGCGCGAGCACTTCGGGATCGCACTCGGATACACCGCGCTGCCCTGGTCGGACCTGGTCACCGCGGTTCCACTCGCCGCCGAGAGCCTCTCAGGCCCGTAGCATAGTCCGCATGAGCGGTCAGGCCCGAAGGCGGCAGCGCAGCGTAACCACGTAGGGCCCCGCTCATGCGGGAAAGGACACAGCATGAGCGAACAAGACATCTTGGCGCGCATCAAGGATCTGGTCGACCAGGAGCATCAGCTGCGCTCGCAGGCCACTCGGGGTGAGCTGGACCCGAAGACCGAGCGCAGGCGCTTGGCCGAACTCGAGGTACTACTGGATCAGGCGTGGGATCTGCTCCGGCATCGCAGGGCGGGTATCGACCTGGGCGAATCTCCGGATGGAGTCCAGACCAATTCCGTCGCGCAGGTCGAGGGCTATCTGCAGTAGGCCCGGCCGATAACCTCGGTCGCGCTCTGACGGCCACCGGGACATCGCACTGCCCGGTGTGCCGCTGACGCCCGGACATATCCCCCAGTGCCGCAGCTGTCCCCCACGTTTCCGATCAACCACACTGCTTTCGGCGCGTAGTGCCGAATTCCAGCGCGTTCATTGCTGTGCAACAGCTCTCATGGGTGCGGAAGCTCTCAGCGATGTGACAATTCTCAGTAGTGCGACAGCTCACCTGTCCCTGCCTGATCCGAGCGGACTCCTATACCATCGGCAGATGGTGGCAACAACGGAAATCACGACCGCCGACGGAATCGTCCGCGGTCACCGTGGCCGCCGCGTACTTCGCTGGCGGTCCATTCCCTACGCAGCTCCTCCGGTGGGAGAATTACGATTCCGCGCTCCGCAGCCGGTCCGGCCGTGGTCTGGTGTCCTGGATGCTACGAAGTTCACCTCCGCCGCGATGCAGCACCGAGCCGGAGCGCGAATCGGGCCGCGCGCCTACCAGCCGACCAGCGAAGACGCGCTGACACTGAATATCACCGCCCCTGCGCTGCCTGCCAGGAGCCCGCGACCGGTACTTGTCTTCATCCACGGGGGCGGCTACCTCATCGGTACCTCCGCGCTGCCCCTGTATTCGGGCACGCGGCTGGCGGAGCGCGGCGATGTGGTCGTGGTGTCACTGAATTACCGGCTCGGCACCTTCGGCTATGTCGATTTCAGCGAGTTCGGCACGCCGGACCGCCCATTCGACTCCAATCTGGGCCTGCGCGACCAGGTTGCCGCACTGCAGTGGGTGCGAACCAATATCGCGGCCTTCGGCGGCGACCCGGACAATGTGACGATCTTCGGCGAGTCTGCCGGGGCACACGCCGTGCTCAGCCTGATGGCGACTCCAGCTGCGAAAGGTCTGTTCCGCCGGGCCATCTCGCAGAGCCCGCCCGCGGACTGGGCGATTACCAAAGAGGAGGCATACGCCTTCGCTCGCCGCTGCGTCGCGGCGCTCGGCGCCACACCGGACACTGCCAACGCCGCCCTGTGCACCGCGCCTGCCAACGACATCCGCCGCGCGGTCGATCACACCCTCAGCCAGGTAGGGCGCGAGCAACCGGGGGTATTCCCCGCCTGTCCGGTCACCGACGGCGAGTTCCTGCCTCGCGCTCCTATCGACGCGATCCTCGAGGGCTCAGCACACCGGGTACCGCTGATCATCGGCACGAACCTGGAGGAAGGCGCACTGTTCGCCAAATTCGCCCCCGGTAGGCTTCCCACCACACCGGATCGGCTCCGCGCCGCGCTCACTCGCTCCGGCGCGGCCGCCGAATCGCGCATTGCCGCGGCCTATCCCGGCTATCCCGACGCGAAAGCCGCGATCCTCGCCGGCGGCGACTTCGTCTTCTGGCGGCCTTCGCTGAGCATTATGGAAGGCCACAGCCGATATGCGCCGACCTACGCCTACCGCTACGACTTCGCCCCACGAGCATTGTCCCTGGCCGGACTCGGCGCCACCCACGCGACCGACCTCATCCCGGTTTTCGGCGTCGGCAACTCCCCGTTCGGCCGGGCCCTCACCGCGGCGGGTGGCAGGCAGGGGCTGCGCGCGGTGACCGACCAGTTCCAGGACAATTGGCTCGCCTTCGCCCGCACCGGCGCCCCGCTACCATCCTGGCCCGCCTATACCGAGGCCAGAAGGTCCACCTTGATCATCGATTCCCCCACCCGCATGGAACATGATCCCGACCAAGCGAAAAGACTTGCCTGGCAGGACGTACGAGTGCCCACATTCGCCGGATAGCCACGGCGGTTCCGCACAGCGGGACAGCCGCCGGTCCGCGAGCACCGCGCGCATGGCCGCGCAAGATCTCGGCGAACCGGGTTCGGTCACCGTCGGCGGGCCGGGGCGAACCGAGCCCCGGTCCGCCGACGGTTCGTCCCGGCCCCGGATCGCTCATGCACCGCGGCGCAGCAGATAGATATCCATAATCCAACCCTTACGCGCCCGTAGCTCGGCGCGGCGGCGGACGATCTCATCACACACCACGGGCAACGGGCCCTCGATCAGGGTCTCATCCGGCATGCCGAGGTAGGCGCCCCACCAGATATGTACATCGGCATCGGACAACGTACGGAACGAACAGTCGCCGTCCAGCATCACCAGCGCGTTCTCGGCACCGAGCCCCTCCTCGCGCAAACGACGGCCGGTGGTGATCCGTACCGGTTCCCCGATACCGTGCAGCACGATGCGATGCCGTGCGGCCAAGGCCTGCGCACTGGTGATGCCAGGAATCACCTCGTGGTCGAAGCGCACCACACCGCGGTCGAGCACCCGCTCGATCATCCGCAGCGTGCTGTCGTACAGCGCGGGGTCACCCCAGACCAGAATGCCACCGACCCCGTCGACCTCGGCGAAGGCCGATTCCAGCAATGCCGACCTGCGATCGTGCCAATCCTCGACAACATCCAGATAAGCAGCGGGTGTCCGATCACGCGGGGGGTCGGCGATCGGCACCACCCGATACGGCCGGTCCAGATGCGTGTCCAGGATCGCGGTCCGCACATCGAGCAGCTCCCTGGTCGCCTCACCCTTGCCGATGACGAAGAACGTGTCCACCTGCCGCATCGCCTTGACCGCCTGCACGGTGATCTGGTCGGGATCACCGGCACCTATCCCGATGACATAGAGCTTGCGCATGGGGCCGAGCTTGCCAGGCCCGCGCACGACTAGAGTGGCCAGGCGTGGCCCATGACGCGCGCGAAACGGCTTGCTCACCCGATACCCAGTACGAGGACCTGCTGCGGCTGGTACTGGCGTCCGGCACGCACAAGGCCGATCGCACCGGGACCGGGACGCGGAGCATCTTCGGTCATCAGTTGCGCTATGACCTTTCGGCGGGCTTCCCACTGATCACCACCAAAAAGGTCCATCTGAAGTCGATCGTCTACGAGTTGCTGTGGTTTCTACGCGGTGATTCCAATATCGGCTGGCTCCACGAGCACGGTGTCTCCATCTGGGACGAATGGGCCGATACCGATGGCGAGCTCGGCCCGGTCTACGGCGTGCAGTGGCGGTCGTGGCCCGCGCCGGACGGTACCCATATCGACCAGATCGGCCAGGTCTTGCAGACACTACGCACCGATCCGGATTCCCGCCGCATGATCGTATCGGCCTGGAATGTGGCCGAGCTGGACAAAATGGCGCTGGCCCCCTGCCACGCGTTCTTCCAGTTCTATGTCGCCGATGGCACCTTGTCCTGTCAGCTCTACCAGCGCAGTGCCGATCTGTTCCTCGGTGTGCCGTTCAATATCGCCAGCTATGCGCTGCTGACCAGGATGGTCGCCCAGCAGACCGGGCTCACCCCCGGCGATTTCATCTGGACCGGCGGCGACTGCCATATCTACGACAACCACCTCGACCAGGTCACCGAGCAGCTGACCCGCGAGCCCTACCCGTTCCCGACGCTGCGCCTGCATCCCGCGCCGACCCTGTTCGACTACCGCTACCAGGACATCGAAGTGGTCGGCTACCGGCACCACCCCGCTATCAAGGCGCCGGTGGCGGTATGAGCCGCACCATAGGACTTATCTGGGCACAGACCCTGGACGGAGTGATCGGGTCGCATAATGCCATCCCCTGGCGGATACCCGAGGATATGGCGCACTTCAAGAACGTCACCTCAGGTCATCCCGTGGTGATGGGCAGAAGAACCTGGGATTCGATACCGCCCGGATCCCGGCCATTGCCCGGTCGCCGCAATATCGTGGTGACCAGA
Source organism: Nocardia spongicola (assembly GCF_047200775.1). NCBI lineage: Bacteria > Bacillati > Actinomycetota > Actinomycetes > Mycobacteriales > Nocardiaceae > Nocardia > Nocardia spongicola. Next base: position 114,369 of record NZ_JBJZOO010000011.1, read on the forward strand.
CAACCCGACTGGTCGGCTGAAGGAGCCGAACGCGTCGGTTCGGTGCCAGAGGCGCTCGACCGGTGCGCACCCGATACCGTCTGGGTGGCCGGTGGCGGCCAGATCTATCGCACCGCGCTGAATTTCGCGACCGAGCTGTGCGTCACCGAGATCGATGCCACGATCGAAGGCGATGCCTTCGCGCCGCCGATCGGACCGGAATGGCAATCCGACACCCCGGAGCCTTGGCGCACGTCGAGTACGGGACTGCGCTTCCGGGTCCGGCATTACGGCCGCGCGTGATTCGCCTACCGGCGAGGAGCTCAGGGCCGGTGTCCGATAGCAGGCATCGGAGGATGCGCACCGGAACCCGAACAGATCATGCGTGACTTCCACCTGCCTGGTCGTTCGGTGGTGCTCGGCCGCCATGGTGCCGCCGCCACATCGCACAGCCTCGCCACCCGCACCGCCATCGACATACTCGGCCGTGGCGGCAACGCCGCCGACGCCGCGATCGCCGCATGCGCGGTGCAATGCGTGGTCGAGCCGGGTTCCACCGGTATCGGCGGCGACAACTTCGTTCTCTACGCGCCAACCGGAACCGGCACCGCCGAAGGTGGCAAGGTCTACGGTCTGAACGGCTCGGGGCGTGCGCCGAGCGGCCTCGACGCAGACTTCCTGCTACGGCAAGGCATCAAAAAGATCGCGCGCACCTCACCCCATGCCGTCACCATTCCGGGGGCGGTCGATTCCTGGAGCAAACTGAACAAACGTTTCGGCACCATGCCGCTGGGCGAACTGCTGCGACCAGCCATCGAATACGCCGAACACGGCTTCCCTGTCACCGAGCGCGTCGCCTTCGACTGGCGCTGCAATACAGCTGCGCTGCAGCGCGATCCGAACGCTGCCCGTATGTGGTTGACCGGAGGCACGGCACCTCGATACGGAGAGGTTTTCCAGCAACCCGAACACGCGAAGGTACTTCGCGAGATCGCGAGCAAGGGCCGCGACGGCTTCTATACCGGTTGGGTAGCCGAAGACATCGTCGATTATCTACGCGCCATGGGAGGCACCCATACGCTGGAGGATTTCGCCACCCAGGAAGCCCTCTGGGTGGATCCGATCTCATCCACCTATCAGGGGATCGAGCTGCTGGAGATCCCGCCGAGCAGCGCCGGTGTCGTCACCCTGTTGATGCTCAACATTCTGAGCGGGTTCGACCTGGCCGGATACGATCCCGTCGGGGTGGAACGATTCCATCTAGAGGCCGAGGCCACGCGCTTGGCCTTTCACGCCCGCGATACGTTCGTCGCCGATCCGACCTTCAGCGAGGTGCCGATCCGGAAACTCCTGTCGATGGGCTTCGCCGACGAACTACGATCCCGCATCGAAATGACGAAGGCGATGCGTGCGCCACATCCGGTGCGCGGTACAACCGATCGCGACACGGTGTATCTGACCGTGGTCGATGCCGAGGGTAACGCGTGTTCCTTCATCAACTCGCTGTTCTGGCCGTACGGGACCGCCTTGTGCAGCGCGGCGACCGGCGTGCTGCTGCACAATCGCGGCTGCGGCTTCAAGGTCGAGCCCGGCCACCGGAACTGCGTCGAACCATTCAAGCGACCGCTGCACACCATCATCCCGGCCATGGCGCGCAAGGACGGCGCACCGTGGCTGTCCTACGGTGTCATGGGCGGTGCGTTCCAACCGGTGGGCCAGGTCCATGTACTGACCAATATCCTCGATTTCGGGATGAACGTACAGGAAGCCCTCGACTGCGCACGCGGCTTCCACATCTCGGGCCGTTTCGAAGCCGAGCACGGTATCCGCGAAGAGGTACTGGTGGGTCTGCGCGATCTGGGGCACCGGGTCGAGCGAGCGCGAATACCGCACGGGGGCGGCCAAGCCATCCTGATGGACCGTGACAACGGGGTGCTGCACGCGGGTTCGGACCCACGCAAAGACGGATGCGCCCTCGCCTACTGAGCATTCCGCTTCGGTACTGTCGCCGGATTCGGCCGATGTGGTTCGCCGCACTGTGCCGGATCGACCGGTCCGGTACGCGCGGCCGAGAATATCGTCCTTGTGCACCGATGCTGATTCGATCGCCTGCCGCGTAGACTTAGCGCAAAGGTAAGGTCGTGCAGCACCGCGCCGACTGCGGATTGCGACGCTGGACCGGGCTGGTCGAGTACGACCGCGTGCCGCGGCAGTCTCGGGCATGCTCGTCGCCACACGGCGGCCGGGCTTTCGGCCACGCCGCTGTGTGCCTCGTCATCAGGTCGGCACAGGCTGCGGTGATCTGCGAAAGGCGGTCTCCCATGGACAAGAAATCGCTGACTGCGGTCGCGCGCCAACAGCTGAAACTGGCCGCCACCGCGACGAGCGGGCGTAGTTCACAAACCATCTACGGCGGTCATGCCTATGCCCTGCGGCAGACAGTGGTCGCTCTGACTGCCGGACAAAGTCTCGCCGAACACGATAATGCGGGTGAGGCCACCGTGCTGGTACTCAGCGGCACCCTGGTGCTGATCAGTGGCGTGAACGAATGGAAGGGGTCGACAGGCGACCTGCTCGTAGTACCGAGAGCCCGCCACAGTGTCAAAGCGGTCGATGATGTCGCGTTCCTGCTGACCGTGGCCAAGTACTGACCGGAAGCGGGATACGAGAAGTAACCGGATAGTAGCCATACGGCCGGGCCAGCCCAGTGCGCATCCGGTGATGGCACTAGTGTGTCGATCATGGGTGAGCCACAACCGATTCTCGAACCGCTCACGCCTGCCGCGATCTTCCTGGTCGCCACGATCGACGAAGGTGGCGAAGCGGCGGTGCGTGATCTGCTCGCCGATATCAACGGTATACGTCGCTCGGTGGGCTTCCGACTGCCCGGTGCCGAACTCAGCTGTATCACCTCGATCGGTTCCGCCGCATGGGATCGGCTCTTCGCCGGGCCGAAACCCGCTGAGTTGCACGAGTTCCCCGGCTTCGTCGGCGAACGCCACACTGCGCCTGCGACACCTGGCGATCTGTTGTTCCATATCAAGGCCTATGCGGCGGATGCCTGCTTCGAACTGGCCATGGCTATCGCTGAGCGACTCACCGGCGCGGCGACGATCGTGGACGAGACGGTCGGGTTCCGTTATTTCGAGCAACGCGATCTGCTCGGTTTCGTAGACGGCACCGAGAATCCCGAAGGCAGGGCAGCGAGCACCGCCGCACTGGTCGGCGCCGATGACCCGCAATTCGCCGGCGGCAGCTACGTGATCGTGCAGAAATACACCCATCCGCTGGCGGATTGGCGAGCACTGCCGGTCGAGGAGCAGGAGCGGGTGATCGGCCGCACCAAACTGGACGACTTCGAACTCTCCGACTCGGATAAGCCGGCCGATTCGCATGTGGCGGTGAATACGCTTATCGATCCGGACGGTACCGAGCGCCAGATCCTGCGGGCCAATATGCCGTTCGGCAGCGTGCGCGATGGCGAGTTCGGCACCTATTACATCGCTTACGCCGCTACCCCGAGTGTCACCGAGCGCATGCTCACTCGCATGTTCCTCGGCACCGATCAGGCTGCCTACGACCGCATCCTGGATTTCTCCGTCGCTGTCACCGGCACCTCGTTCTTCACCCCGACCGTCGATTTCCTCGACGATCTTCCTGCGGCGCCGTGGGATACCGCGGCATCCGCAGTATCTCTCGACACCGATAACGTCGGTTCGCCGGATCCGTCCGGCACCGCCACGCTTTCCGGTGACGGCGCACTCGGCATCGGCACGTTGAAAAGGAGCACCCGGTTATGAACAACCTCCATCGCGAACTGGCGCCGATCACCTCCGCGGCCTGGGCGGCCATCGAAGAGGAGGCAACACGCACCTTCAAACGGCATATCGCCGGTCGCCGTGTCGTCGACCTGTCCGGCCCGCACGGCACCGACTATTCCGCGGTCGGCACCGGACACACCACACCGATCGACGCACCTGATTCGGGTGTGCTCGCACGTCGACGAATAGTCGCGCCACTGGTCGAGCTGCGGGTACCGTTCACGCTCTCCCGTGAGGAACTGGACAATGTCGAGCGCGGCGCCCAGGATTCGGATCTCGATCCGGTGAAGGACGCCGCGAAGAAGATCGCCTTCGCCGAAGACCGGGCGATCTTCGAGGGATACCCCGCCGCGCACATCACCGGTATTCGAGACGGCTCATCCAATACGGCGATCACGCTGCCCAGCGACCCACGGCAGGTCCCTGAGGCGATTGCCCAGGCCTTGAGCGCCTTACGGCTGGCAGGTGTCGACGGCCCCTATTCGGTGTTGCTCAGCGCCGACCAGTACACCGCGGTCAGCGAGACCTCCGATCACGGCCACCCGATCCGCACCCACATCGAACGCCTGATCCCGGAGGGCGAGATCATCTGGGCGCCTGCCATCACCGGCGCGATTGTGCTCACCACCCGCGGTGGCGACTTCGATCTGCAGATCGGCCAGGACCTGTCCATCGGTTACCTGTCGCACGACGACACCTCGGTCCAGCTCTACTTCCAGCAGAGTCTGACCTTCCTGATGTACACGGCGGAAGCCGCGGTAGCACTGACGGTGTGATCCGGGTACGTCGCACCCAACGCGACTACCGGGGAGAAACGCCACAGGTGCCTACGCCGAGGACGGTAACGTGCTCGGCGTAGGCACCAGAGACAGGTAGACGAGATGACAACGGTGCGGGCGGGCGTAGTGCCGACACCGCGGGCGACGCTCTACAGTGCGCTCGGCATCCTGACGACCGTGACGATCTGCGCCGCATTCGTCGCAGCATTCGGGGTGAACCGGGTATTCACCGGATTGCTGGCCGGCTCGGTAGTCGGCGTCGCGGTGTCGGTCGCGCTGTTCACCAGGGACGCGGTGATACTCACCGACCAGGCCATCTATCGGCGTACGCCGTGGGCGGGCGACAGCATCCCATGGGATCGCGTGGTGGCAGGCCGCTTCACCCTCGACGAACACGCCCGCTGGGCGCTGGCCCTGGATCTTTGCAGTAGCGATGAAACACACGGCGAACTGATCCTGCTGTCTATACCGCCGGTGGTCCGGCCGGTCTCAGGCGCCTATGACCTACGCAAACGCGATCAAGTTACGGAGATCCGGGCGATGCTGCGCAACAAACGGATTCCGGTGACCGTACTTCCGCAGATCGCGAGCGCGTTGCAGGAACATTGGCAGATCGCACCGCCTGCCCGGTGAGGCATACCTGCGCGTTATCCGGGTGCCGCCCGCGAGTGCGTGGCCGATCACACCAAGCCATCCAGAAGCGCGACCGCCTTGGCACGGATCACGTCGAGGTCACCGAACCAGCCGAGGATGCGCAAGACCGTGTACAGGAACGCCGAACACGGGAACCGCCCAAAGCGGCACCGGCGGAAAAGAATCGAACGGAGTCGAAGTCCTCCGGCCCGGTGTCCTGATCACCGCGCAGGACTGGCCGAGCCGAGCGGATACAACGACCATGGCACCGCCTCCAGCGGTACTGCCACAACAGATCGGTCCATCCGGCTGGTCTTGGATCCGGTAGTGAACTCGGGGTCGGTCCCTATGATCACCCGGCCCTCACTGTTGACAAGCACTACCCGCTGATCGAATGCCTGGAAACAGGGAAGCAACGCCGCCTCGATCGCGGTGACCGGCACATCGGCACCGGCGACACCGAGAAAAGTTCCCGATCCGGACGTGACCGGTATCGCGAACGTACAGACGTACTCATCGGTACACGCGTAATCGAGATACGGCCCGTGCACCCATCGGCGGCCCTGATCACGAGGGACCACGAACCAGTCCATACCGGTGTAGTCGTAGAAATACTCACTGTCGGGATTCAACTCCAGCAGCAGGCGTCGCAACCCGCCCTTGACATCAGGAAGCCACCATTCCACGTGCCTGGGACGATCCTCGAGCACACTATCGGCCAACACGACGCCAGCACCGTTGAACAGCTTTTCGTGCCGCGCGAGCTCATCGGCAATGGTTTCGCGCAGCGGCGCCACGTCGCTCGCCCCTGGAGCAGACCCCAGCCGCTCGGTAAGCCGATCCCAGAGAATCGTCAACGCGGCTCCGATCTCGGCCAGCGACGAGTAGACCTCGTCGACCAGCTCGGTGACCGCAGCGGTGAGCGCCCCGATTGTCACCGGGGCGGCAAAGTCATCGGTGTCCCTCAACGATCGCGGAGCTCCAAACGTAGGGCGACAAGGCGGCGGATACGTGCCTCTATATGTGATTGTGCCAGCTCCCGCGCCCTGGCATCATCTTCCCCTTCGATCGCGTCCATCAGGTCATGATGAGCGACCGCTTCATATGCCGGGACCAGGGCCAGCTGTGGCAGCCAGAGCAGGTCGGAAAGTTCGACCTGCAAACCGACTTCGGCACGAGTCAATCGGGTCGACTGGGCGCACACCGCCATCTCGATATAGAAGCGGCTGTCGATCCGACGCGCCGAGACGCGGTCGACACTCTCCCGCAGCCGATCGATCAGGCCACGAAGCCGTTCCATATCCTCCGGCAACCCACGCCGTGTCGCGAAAACAACAGCCGTCCCGGTGATGGCGAAATGCTCGTCCCCCAGATCGCGCAGCTCCCGGATACTCATCCGCTGCAACCGCGTCAGCGAGGTGTCCTCCAGCACTCCCGCCGAACCATGGATAAAGCTGCCACCCCCACGTCCACGCTTGGTGTGCACGATTCCTTGCTGTCGGAGCACAGCCAGCGCTTCTCGCAGGGTCATCGTCGATACCCCCAACTGATCAGCGAGAACCGTCTCACTCGGCAACTGTTGACCGTCGACCATTACGCCGAGACTGATCGCCGCGGACAGCCTCTGCACCACGGCCTCGGTCCTCGGACCACTGCCCTCCAACGGAGACAGCACCGCACCGAGTGCGGTCAATCCGACTCTCTTCTGCTGAGACACAACGACTCCTCGACAATGGGGCCGCCAATTCCGACCGATCAAGAATTCAACTAATAACTATGAACTGTGAAGTTATATGAACAATACCTGTAGCGCGACCGGTATCAGATACTGGCAACTTTTCCCGGTCCTCGCGGAGCCACCGTCACAGCACCACCTCCTGGGCCGACGAACTTTAACGAAACAATTACGGAGGAAATTCTTGAACTATGAAATCTGATGTCTTATGTTCAAAAGACGGAAGAAGTTGGTCTCCAGGCACTGCGCCGCCGCGTATCAACTCGATCAGGAACTCTTCGGGTCGAAGACCCCGATCAGCCCGGAAGAGTATCCGCGAGGAGATAGCCGCGACGGCGGTGTACCACACGACGAGACGATGACAGATAACCGAATGCGGCCGCTGGAGCACGACCGCAACCTGCCCGAGGTGGAGATACTACGACGGAGTGCCGACAATGGATGATACGCATCAGACGGAAGTCGATGGACTGCGCGCAACGTGGCACGTGGACCGTCATCATCTGATCACAATTGTCACCGTGGACAATAAATCCGACACTTCGCCCATAGCGTCCTTCGGTCCCGGGAACTACCCAGATCTCGCACAGGCGCGAGAACTCTTTCCGGGACTGACGAAGCTATGGGATGCGGTGCGCCACGAATTCTGGAGGAAACTCATTCCGCCCCCTACGCCCAGAGAGCGGGCGGCATAACTCCGGAATCGACCCGCCCGGGCAGGTCTCCGCATGTCACACTGCCCCCACTCGGATCAGTCAGCTCAGGTCGACGCCACCGTCCTTTTCCGGCCACACGGCCTGCACCACCGAGATAATCCTGCGTCTGCACCGGCTCCCGAGGAGATCCCGCCGGCCGAAGGGCGATGATCATGCCCTCGACCGGCGGTTCTGGTACGGCTACTCCGCGATGACGATCGTGATCTCGTCGCCGGCCGCATCAGTCGAATCGCCTGGCGCGACGAACCAGTGGGTCACCTCGCCATCGGTCAGATCACTGCCGAGATCGTCGCTCGGCAGGACCGAGACAGCGCCGGTAGTGGCCGCGGCCAAGAACTCCAGCAGGGCCGCACGGCCGGAAATAGCGGTGGTGAACGTGGTCGACTCGTAGTCGATCTCGTACTCCTCGCATACCCGTTCGGACTGGTCGAGCGCCTCGGTCTGGGAGAGCACAACGACCTCGTCCGCCGCGACGACGACAAACGCCGGGTGCTCGGCACCGAGCGGGCGTACCCGATCGGCGTAGGACACCGGATGCGCCGGTGCCGCGGCCAGGTCCTGCTCCACCTGCGGATCGCCGAGCGCCACCCAGTGGATCCCGCCGTCGGCTCTCGGGTCGAGCGTGATCCCGTACGCGGCACCCGCGGCGGATAGCTCATCCGCCGTGAGACCCTCAGCGAACAGGCACGCCGCACCGGCCTTCTGCACCGCCCACACCGCGACGACCTGGTCCACCGAGCGGGCGAGCGCGACCGCGACGATATCGCCTGGGCCTGCCCCTCGTTCGATCAGCAGCCTGGCCAGCTGCGCGGAACGCCGATCCAGCACGTGGTAGGCGATCTCCTCATCGCCTACCAGCAGTGCGAGCGCTTCCGGATCTTCCTCGACGACCTCGGCGAGCACCTTGGCTACCGTCCTCGCGCCTACCCGGCCGACCTGCTCCGATACAGAAGCCGGTGCCGCGACCCCGGATTCGGCCAGCAGCCGAGCCCGTTCCTCGGTATCCATGATGTCGATCTCCCCGACCGAGACCTCAGGATCGCCGTACAGCGCCTCCAGCACCCGGACCAATCGCCGCGCGAGAGTCTCCACTTCTTCCGCGGTGAACCGGCTGGCCAGATACTTCAGGGTGAGCTCGATCCTCGACTCCGCGACCACCAGCAGCGTCATCGGGTAATGCGTTGCATCGTTGACGCCGACACCGGTCACCGACATGCCATCGATCGAGCTGGCTGCCGAAATCGCTTCCTTGTCGATCGGATACGACTCGAACACCAGCAAGGTGTCGAACAGCGGCACAGCGCCGGTGGAGCGCCCGCCTCCGGCATGCGATTGCCACGCCCGCTGGATATCGGTGAGCCCGACATAGTGATGCTCCAGCAAGCCCGCCTGGTCGCTCTGCAGCCGTTGCAGCAACGTGCCGACGGTTTCGCGGTCATCGAGCCGCAACCGGACCGGCAGCGTGTTGATGAACAGACCCACCATCGACTCGACACCGGGCAGCTCGGCCGGACGGCCGGACACCGTCGCCCCGAACACCACATCGCCACGGCCGGTGAGCCTGCCGAGCAGGATGCCCCAGGCCGCCTGCACCATCGTGTTCACCGTGACACCGAGCTCGGCGGCATGCTTGGTGAGCCGCCTGGTGCGGTCGGCATCGATCTCGACGACCAGCTTGCCGATCTCGTAGTTCTCCGCGGTCCGTGGCTGCGGAGCCAGCTGCGTGGGTTCGGTGACCCCGTCCAGCGCGGCCGACCACGCCCGCAGCGAAGCATCCCGGTCGTGTCCGGCCAGCCAGCCGAGGAAATTCCGGTAGGAGGTCACCCGCGGTAGCGCGGTCTGGTCACCGCGGACCGCATACAGCACCAGCAGGTCCCGCATGAGCAACGGCATCGACCAACCGTCCAGCAGGATGTGGTGGGTGGTGATGGCCAGATGCCACTGCGTGGCGTCGCTGCGGAACAGCGTGAACCGCAGCAACGGCGGGGTGGCCATATCGAAGTGTGTCGCCTGATCGGCCGCGACCTGCCTGCGCAGTTCCTCGTTCCGCTGCTCGGCGGGCAGATCGGTGAGATCGACTTCGCGCCACGGCACATCGACCCGATCCAGCACTACCTGCACGGCATGTCCCTCGGAGTCGGCGACGAACGCGGTGCGCAGGTTCGGGTACCGGTCGAGGATGCCCTGCGCCGCTTCCCGCAGTCGCACCGCGTCCACCGTGCCACCGAGATCCACCACGGCCTGCATGGTGTACACATCCACGGTCGACTGGGTCAGCAACGCGTGGAACAGCAGACCCGACTGCAGCGGCGAGAGCGGCCATACCTCGGCGAGTGCCGGATAATCGCGTTCCCACTGCGTGATATCGCGCTGACGCACCTGGACCAACGGCAGATCCGATGGGGTGAGGCCACCGGCATCCTGCCGTCGCACATGCGCGGCAAGCGCGGTGAGCGCCTCGACCCAGAGATCGGCGAACTCCTTGACCTGTTCTTTGATCAGCAGACCGGTCGGGAAGGCGAACGACGCGCCGAGCTGTGGCCCTTCGGCCCCCTCTGTGACGATCGCGTTGATGTCGATCGCCGCGTTGGCGGGCATATCGAGGTCGAGATCGACATCCAGTGTGCCGAGGTCGGCCACCGGTACCCAGCCGATCTCGGCGAGCTGCTCGGGAATTTCTCCTGCCGATACCCGGCCCAGGTAGTTGAAGCTGATCTGGGGGGCATCCGCACCCGAATCGGCGAGGATCGCCGCGGTTTCCTGGTTCAGCTGCCGCAGCAGTCCGTATCCGAGGCCCTTATCGGGTATCGCGAGCAGCTGTTCCTTGACCTCTTTCACGATCTCGCCCAGTGCGGTGCCGCCTGCGAAGGCGTCGGCCAGATCGACATCGGCCAGCTCCAGCCGAACCGGATAAGCGGTGGTGAACCAGCCAACGGTGCGCGACAGATCCGCGCCGGGTACCACGTCTTCTTCACGACCGTGGCCCTCCAGCTTGACCAGCACCGCACGCTGACCATCCGCGGTGCTGTGCGCTGCGGCCTGCTTGCCTGGCAGCGAACCTTCGCCACGCCAGCGGACAACCGCCAGCGCCAGCGCGGACAGCAAACCGTCGTTCACCCCGCCGCGGTAGCGCGCGGGGACGGCGGTGAGCACCGCGTCGGTGACCTCGGCGGGCACCGTGACCTCGACTCGTTCGACGGTCGCGAAGGTATCGACCGCCGGATCGAATGCCCGTGCGCCGAGCAGCGGGTCCGGTGTGTCCAGAACCTGCTGCCAGAACGGCAGTTCCGCCACCCGTTGCGGGGCGTGCGCCGCCTCGACCAGGCTGTGCGCCCAGCGCCGCATCGAGGTGCCACCGGCAGGCAATGCCACCGGCTGCGCGGCGACCAGCTGCGACCAGGCGAGCGCGAAATCCGGGATCAGGATGCGCCAGGACACACCATCGACCACGAAGTGGTGCGCGACGATCAACAGCACATCGCGCCGCGGGCCGCTGCGCTCCGCTGCGGCTGCCGTTTCCTGGTTCGCCTGTGCCGCGCCGAAGGCGAACCAGACGAACTGCGCCATAACGGTATTCGCCGGATCGAGTCGGCCCAGCGCCGCATCCAGTGCCGCGGTAGCGGTCTCGGCCAGCTCCGCGTCGTCGACGTCGGCAGCCAATTCGACCCGATGCACCAGGGCATCGACGTCGACCGCGGCCTGCGGCAGCGCCTCGAATGCCCAATCGGTATCGGTGCGGCGCAGGCGCGAACGGAGCACGTCGTGGTGGCCGAATACCGCCGCGATCGTGGCGACCAGGGTTTCCCGGTCGATGTTCTCCGGCAACCGCAGCGCCATGGTCTGGGAGAACCGCTGGTAGGTGGAGCCGCCTGCGAGGATCTGCCGCAGGATCGGAGTCAGCGGAATCTCACCGATACCGCCACCCGGCAGCTCCGGCAAGGTCA